>CAZVGZ010000035.1:0-23078 GCA_964627605.1 uncultured bacterium
ACCACGCGATCGACAACACGAGAATATCGGGGCAAATCCGACCCTGTCAAGTGTATAAGATGTTGAAAAATATAGCACTAAGTGGCACGTAGTGGAATTTGGTGACACGTTATTATTTGGATACAGATAAACCCATCAAACCGCCGAAACTAAGGCGGATAAGCTATTTGATCCTGCTGCCGCCGACCGGTGTACATTCATCTTCATCCGATTCTGGGTAGACGACAAGAAAAGCGGAGCAGCGATGGGTCTAAGAGTTGGCACCGCGAAAGTGGATATCACGCCACCTATCACAATGCCCTACTTGGGATTCGTCCCACGTCAGGCGCAGTTCGGTGGCGTACACGATCGTCTATATGCCAGGACGGTAGTCGCCGATGACGGTTAGAGTTCGGTTGCGCTGGTTGTCGTTGATGCCATCGTGGTCGCCGACGGTTTGTTGGGCTCGAATAGCCGATCAGCCGACGAGGTGCGCCAAAGAGCGGCTGTGGGTAGCGGAATAAAATCCGAAAACATCATGGTCGCCGCGACGCACACGCACTCAACCCCGGAAACCTCTGGGATAACCGATGTGGCTGATTGGGTGGGGATGAGCGAATGGGTGGAGAGTTGGCTTGATGGTATTGCGCAAGCGGTTATCGAGGCGTCGGGACATCTCCGTCCGGCCCGCATTGCATGGGGGCGCACCGAAGTCGCTGGTCTTGCGTGCAACCGACGAGATGTTCTACGCCCCACCCCGGGCTTTCTGGATCAAAACGCTGATGTTGTAATGTTTGAAGGTGAGGACTCCGACTGGAAAACGATTGTTTTTGGTTTCGCTTGTCACCTCGTCACAGTGCAGGTGCAGCCACTTGTCTCTGCCGACTTTCCAGGTGTCGCGATGGCTACTGTCGAAAACGATCTGGATGGTGAGGTCTTTTCCATGTATCTGCAGGGAGCGTGCGGAGACGTAAATCCGGTGTGCGGGCACTCAGGCAGTTGGTCCGATGTTGAGGTCAACGATCGTCTGCTTGGTGACGCGGTGACAGCCTGTGCCTGCGATCTGCTTGCAGGCGACCACGCAGTCGGTTTGGAGACTGTCGAATCGGTGTCGGTAGTCGTCGAGCTTCCGAGCCGGCAACTTCCTGATCTTGGGCCGATTGAGGCTGAATGGATGGAATCAAAGCGGTTGGCAGATGGTGGTGACGCCGATGCCGCCCGCCGGGCGACGACTCTGTATGAGCAGATCAAGCGGATAAGGATGGGCGAAAAACCGATCTCAGCGGAGCTACAGGTGTTAAGACTTGGCCCTCTGGCGATAGTCGGAATCCCTGGCGAACTGTGTGCCGACCTGGGTCAAGAGATACGCCAAAAGTCAGCAGCGCCGTTTACAGTTCTCTCCCTATACTCCAACGGTTATCTGGGGTACAACGCTTCTCTGGTAGACCACGCCCTTGGAGGTTATGAGGTGGGTTTGGGACGGTAGGCGATGGTTGGGCTCGAAACGCCTCAGATAGTTGTGAACACGGTCTTGGAGCAGCTTGACTGGTCGCAATCGTGATGACAAGCCTCTATCACCTCCACCGACTGCGGAAGGTTTGGCGAGCCAGCCTGTTTTTTACTAAGGAGATAGGGGAGTCCTCAATCCTGCAAAAACACACCAACCACCCTTGACGACAGCATATAGAAAATGTCCAGTATACTAGACGAATTCAAAAAAAGGACCGTGGTGTTCGACGGCGCGATGGGCACTTCCATACAGAACTACGACCTCTCGGTCTCCGACTTCGGTGGGAAGCCAGGTGCCAACGACTACCTGGTCCTCACCAAGCCCCAAGTAATCAAAGAGATACACGAAAGCTTTTTTGATGCTGGGTGCCAGGTCGTAGAGACCTGCACTTTTCAAAGCACCCGTCCGCGATTGGAAGAGTGGGGGATCGGTGACAGGACGGTGGAACTGAACAGAACCGCCGCCGAGATCGCAAGAAATGCTGCCAGAGGCAGGTACTCTCCTGATTTCCCGACATTTGTCTCCGGCTCGATGGGGCCCACCGGGTTTCTGCCTTCCACCGACGACCCGGAACTGGGAAGCGTTTCTTACGAGCAGCTGTTTGGATGGTTTCACGAGCAGGCGTTGGCTCTAATCGACGGCGGGGTCAACTGTTTTCAGATAGAGACCTCGCAGGATATGCTTGAGGCCAGGGCCGCCATCGCGGCGTGCCGAGAGGCGTGTAGCGACGCATCCACGGACCTGCCTGTAATAGCTCAGGTGACACTGCTTCCCCAGAGCGGCACCATGCTCTTGGGCACCGATGTAAGCGCGGCTTTGACCACCATCGAAGCGATGGGTGCGGACGTGGTGGGCATCAACTGCTCCACCGGCCCAGACCAGATGAAAGACGCCATCCGGCTCTTGGGAGAGAGAAGCAGCCTTCCAATCACCTGCATTCCGAACGCCGGGATGCCCGACAACGTCGACGGCAATCCGGTCTATCCGCTCGAAGCGGAACCGATGGCTTTGGCGCTAAGGGAGTTCGTCGCTGAATACGGGGTCAACGGTGTCGGCGGCTGCTGCGGGACCACGCCAGCGCATATCCGCGCTTTGGTATCGACGCTCGACGACGTCTCTCCCAAACAAAGGTCAGGAGACACACGACTGCACCTAGCCAGCGGCATGACTAGTACCGCGCTTCAACAGGAGCCTCGCCCGTTGATAATCGGTGAGAGAGTAAACGCGGTAGGCAGCCGTAAAATGAAGCGTCTTCTTCTGTCGGATGACTATGCATCAATTATGGAGATTGCGAGACATCAGGTGGACAGCGGCGCACATGTGCTCGATGTCTGTGTAGCGCTCACTGAGCGGGACGACGAATCCGAGCAGATGAGTACTGTCGTCAAACTTCTTAGCTCCGGCGTTCCTACGCCCATCATGATCGACAGTACCGAGCCAGATGTAATCAAAAACGCTCTCATGCGGTGTCCAGGTCGCGTAATCGTCAACTCAGTCAACCTTGAGGGTGACGGTGGGTGTGTGCATGTCGTTCTGCCGCTGGTAAAAGATCACGGTGCGGCGGTGGTCGCTCTGACAATCGACGAGACGGGGATGGCCCACACTTCGGACCGCAAACTTGCTGTCGCAAAACGTATTCATGACATAGCTGTCGAGCGGTACGAAATAGCACCGGGCCTTCTTCTGTTTGATCCGCTCACTTTTCCGATAACAACGGGTCAGCAGGAACTCAGAGATTCAGCGAAAGAGACTATTGAGGCGATTGGTCGAATCAAAACCGAACTCCGGGCGTGCTCACGATACTGGGCGTGAGCAATGTCAGTTTTGGTGTTGGGGAGTATGCCAGGAGCGTGCTCAACAGTGTCTTTCTTCATCACTGTATTCAGGCTGGGCTGGATGCGGCTATCGTAAACCCTGCTCAAATAAAGCCTTACGCGGCTATTGAGCGAGTTGACCGCGAAACTACCGACAACCTGATCTACAATCGCTCTGCCGACGCTCTGGCACAGTTCATTACGCATTTTGAGAAAGCCACAGACACCGACGAGGAGCTGGCTGACTTCCGAAGCTCGATGGCCGCAGAGGACGTTGTTCATTACAGCATCGTCAATCGTCGTCAGGAAGGGATCGAAGCAGTTCTCGACGAGTGTCTTGAGCGCCATACCGCAGTCGATGTGCTAAACAATGTCCTTCTTCCAGCGATGCAAGAAGTCGGAGAAAAGTTTGGCTCAGGCGAACTGATCCTGCCGTTCGTGTTGGAGTCGGCTCAGGTGATGAAAAAAGCCGTCGCCCACGTAGAGCCACATCTGGACAGAGACGGTGCGATATCCAAGGGCGCGATAGTGTTGGCGACAGTGTTTGGCGATGTCCACGATATAGGCAAGAATCTCGTCAGGGCAATTCTGTCAAATAACGGATTTGAGTGCGTAGATTTGGGCAAACAGGTGGCTGTAAGCACGGTCATCGAAACCGCTGTCGAAGTTGGCGCGACAGCCATAGGCCTCAGCGCTCTTCTTGTGTCCACCTCAAAGCAGATGGGATACGTTGTCGATGAGATGCGCAAACAGGGCTTGGATATCCCGGTTCTGGTTGGCGGGGCAGCCATCAACCGCAATTTCGCCAGAAAAATCAGCCTGTCTGACGACGAAGACCCCTATAGCGGCGGAGTTTTCTACTGCAACGACGCGTTTGAGGGGCTGTCGTTGATGAATTCGCTCTCCAAGCCTGACAGACGCGACGCTCTGGTAATGAAAGTTCGTCAGGATGCGGTGGACTACCAGAAACGCGACTACGTGATCGCACAGCGTGAGCGAGAGGCGAAAAAAGAGACAGATGCAGTCGCTCGGTCTGATGTCGCCCAGTTGCCCCAAATACCATCGCCGACGTTCTGGGGTGCCAGAACTGTGACTGAAGACATCGACCTCGCTCAAGTGTTCGACATGATTGACCTCAATGGGCTTTACAGGCTTAACTGGGGTATCCGCGCCGACTCGACCGAAGAGTACGATGACCTCATCGCCAAGAAATTCGATCCGATGCGGTTGGAGTTGCAGCAAGAGTGTGTAGAAAAGGGTCATCTGGAACCCAAAATTGCATACGGATACTGGCCTGTCGTGTCGGACGCAAACGCCCTTAAGGTGATGTCCGCAGACGATCCAAAACGTGTTGAGTGCGTCCTTGGTTTCCCACGGCAGCCAGGAAAACAGCGGCTGTGTCTCGCTGACTATTTCCAAGGCACAGAGTCTGACACTACAGATGTCATCGCCTTTCAGGTCGTCACCGTCGGCGCGAGATCCGCCGTAGTGAGCGAAGCTCTAAACAGCGAGGGACACTATTCAAAATCGTTGTATCTCCACGGGTTGGCGGTCCAAGCCGCTGAGGCATTGGCCGAATACAACACCAGGCGGATCAGGGCAGAGCTGGGCATCTCACCCAAGAGCGGTCTCAGGTACAGCTACGGCTACCCGGCCTGCCCTGATATGGAGGAACAAAAGAAACTTTTCAGGCTTCTGGAACCAGAAAAGACCATCGGTGTTGAACTCACTGAGGGGTACCAGATGACGCCTGAAGCATCGACCAACGCGATTTTTGTTCCCCATCCAGATGCCAAATATTACACGGTATAGAAAGCGCCACTTTGGCCGAAGCGGCAGACGAGTTTGTTTCGGTTGTAACCACGGCCGAGCCGAATTCCAAAGCTCCGGCGGGATTGAAATCGCAGTTAAGCCCAACCCTGGTGCATCTTTAGACTACATAGTGCCTTCGGACACCTTTGTGCGGCTAAAAGTTTTCGACGTTCAGGGTCGGCCTGTTAGGTCGATTGTCAACGCCCAAACGGCTGCTGGCAACCACCGCGCAGTCTGGGATGGACTTGACGATCGGGAGCGTCCTGCGGCCAGCGGTGTATACCTCATCCGTCTTGAAACTGATAGAGTCACCAAGACTCGAATGATGACGTTGGTAAGGTAGAAAAATAGGCGGAGACCCTTTTTGGAATGGGTGTTTGGGGGGTTTAGTGCACCAATGTTAGCCTCAAATGTGTTGCTCGTTTTGGGTGTGCTTACCAGCTTCGCGTCTGCCGACAAACCGAGCCGTGGTGCGTTCTCATCATCGTGGCCAAACCTGATTCGCTGGACATCCGACCCCCCAGGGCATGCTGCTGTCGCGTCCGTGCCCTTGGGGCGTGATGATCCTCTCTTTTTCACCCAGGCACTTGAGCATGGCGCGATGCATCTGGGCGAGCACACCGTTCAAGGCCAGCCTGTGGCATGGTGGGATGCCGAGAAAACCCATCCGAGGCGGATGGTTTTACGCTGGATAGCAGATGAGATGCCCGCCACCATCGCCAGCGATCCCAGACGTCAGGAGTCGCCGTCAGAAAACGCCGGATGGTCTTTTTCCTATCGACTTTTGGAAGGAAATACCGCTGCCGACAGCATACCTTGGCAATGGGCGCTAAGAAATGTGCCGTTGGAGCAGACCGACTACGAGATGTACCAGCTTGATCTTTCCAATCAGCAGAAACGGGTCGGACTGCGTTTGGGGGCAAGGCACGAAGACCGCATCTACTGGTGGCAGTTCGTCAGGGCCGATTGGATAAGTCGGGGTCCGGTGTGCGACATAGTTCGTGCCGGAGGTCCGATATATAACGGAGAGACCACGATTCACAGCAGCGTATATCTGGTTCTCTACAACAACGGTGTAATAGAGGCCTACTCCAATTTCGTCAACAATATGCGCGAGGGGATGGGCCGGGATTTCTCTGGCATTCCGGTGATCGCGTTCGATGTTCCAGGAGCGGTTGAGGTCAATCACATACTCGACGGCTCTCAGTCCGTATTTGACTTGGGTTCGGTGACCATCAATATGGGTTCGTCTGCCAATTTTGCCGATGAGGAATTCCCAGCTTCGCTCAAGATCGAAAATTCGGTGGTTGTTTGGCAGCCGTGGCAGGATCAGCAGATACGGGACAAGTTTCTCATTGAGCGGGACGAGGTGCCTGAGACTCATAAGAAACACGCCCCGACTGAAGGCGGTCACGATACCTACTGGGTGACCAAGATTGGCGATGCCACCATCCCGAAAGGGGCGGCTAGAAGTGTCAGATTCACTTTGAGTCTATCTGCCGCACCAGCTCAGGTGACCAGATATCAGGCACCAGGTTGGTGGCATGCGATCACCGGCAACCTGCCGACATCAAGCAGGCTTCCGGTTGTCTGGTGGGCGATGAGGAACGCTCTTGATCGGACGCGTTACGGTTATTTTCTAAAAACTCCAAAAGTAGCCCCGTTTGAATATGGTCGCCACAATGAGGACCACGACGGCACTCTTGCCGCCGGTATGTCGCTTCTGGGGTGGGCGGCGGACAGCACCATGTACCTAAGTAAGTCGCTTCCGCCAGCCTACTGGCACGCCGACCTGGCGATTGACCATGTAAATTACCGTGGGCGTGAGCTCAACTACTTTAGCTGGCAGTGGATCGTGCCGCCGTATCACAGGTGGATTGAGCTTCCGTACGCATACTGGACCACCAGCGACCCATATCTGCTCGATGTCGCTCAGTTTGCAGCCGACTCCTGGTATGCGTTCGTAAAGACCAACCGGCCGCATAGACATTTTGGCCGCGACGCCTTGGCGGTGGCGGACATGCTCACCCTCTACGAGACCACCGCACAAAGGATTTACCTCGCTCGCAGCCGCGAAATGTTGGCGTTAGTTAGAGACTCATACGACCAGTGGGACATATATCGCTCTGGGCATCAGGCTGGTGCGGGTACTAACGGTGTAGGCCGCAGCGAAGATTACGACTACATCCCTTCGCTGCTTGCACGACTTCACGTACAGCTGCTAGAAACCGGCGCTGAGAAGATCCCCCAGAGCGAGCAAGAGGAGTCGTGGCGATTTATAAAACGAATGGCTGAGCTGGTTCGCGATAGGCGCGGCAACGGGTGGCTCGAGCACAGGGTCAACCTTCAGTATGTCGTGTTGACAGCACTGGCCGACCGGTATCCCGATGAGGCGTCGGAGTGGATCGAGCTTCTCAAGGAGTACAACCAAGAGGTGGGGATGTCGGAACGAAAGAGCGGCTCAAAAGCCTACTCTTTCGCACTAAGCGCGCTCAAGTTCGATTCGTGGGCTTGGGGGGCAACCTGGTCGCGAGGTGAGCTTCTTGTGTCTCCCCACATGGACCTCCTGAATTCACCTGGAGCCCCTGACACAGCGGTCGTATCCACCCCTGATGGGTCAGTGACCCTGAGGGTTGTTGCCGACGCGGTTGAAGTGGTCGGCGATCCACCGTGTCGGGTCCGTATCAGCCCAAAGTGACAACCGTCGCCCAAAGAATCTGGCAAATCAGGATCGCTTACCCGTACGCCGAAAAAGATGGATCAACACACCAGTCGGTCTCGACTGGCTGCTTTCAAGCCACTGATGGTGGGAACTTCCCTCGATATCTCAACACCTCTTTGGCTTTCGTGATGTCGTACCTCGAAGGGCTGACATCTGGCGCTATGTGGAACGCCTCAAATGTCTCTGTGGGATGAGTCATAGCTAGTCGGTACGCCTCGGCGACGTCGTCCATGTGCGTGAACACCCAGGGGTGCGTTTTTCTTATTTCGGCGTGTTCCTTCCACCGGTCCTGCCCTATCGGACCTGTGAGTCTTAGGGACACCGCTGACACTGGATGATCGTGGGCGTAGAGCCTGACTATCTCCTCCCCCAGGTATTTGGTTACAGCGTATGTGCCGTCCATCTTAGGCGGCGTGGCTTCGGAGATGGGGTTCGTCACATCCTGCGGTGCGGTATCGTAGAGAGACAGTGTAGACGTATAGACCAGCCGGTTGATCCCAGCGGCTTCAGTGGCCTCCAAAACGCCGCGCACGGTCTTGACGTGCAGCGTCCAACAACTGCGCTCAAATATATGCGTCGGCGCTAAGTCGTTCGCCATCACAAGATGTACCACAGCCTCAACTCCTGCCATCGCTTTTTTGAGATCGCGCTAGTTGGCTATGCTGCCCTCAATAAATTCTCCAGGCGGATTGGCTGGAGCGCGGATGTCCAACATTTTCAGATCAAACCATTTAGCCAGACGTGGACAGAGTTCACTTCCCACTCGACCTGATGATCCGGTTACCAGTATTCGCATTCTCGGTCTCCTGTCAGCTCTGTTGACCCCAGCCGTTAGAAACCCCTACAGCCACTTAGCACCACTCTCTGCTTGCGAAGCCGGGACGCCTGCAGTGACCACATGAGTGGTTAGGTTTCGGGAAAAGAAAAAGAAGCGAAGCTTCCTTGACTTTGGGGAGCGGGGATAGGTATCAATAGATTACGCTCTGCCTTTCGTCTAACGCCACACCCCAAGGCCCTTGCATGGCCCGCACAACCCCCCTGTTTACCCGACTGTTCTGGCATGTTGGGTTGGGCTTGGGAGTGGTCGTTGTTATCGCCCCGTTTGCGTGGATGATTTCAACCTCGCTCAAACCAGTCGAAGAAATCTACTCGCTATCACTCATCCCAGGCCAGTTCCAGTGGGGCAACTACGCAAAAGTTTTTACCACCATCCCCATGCTAAGGTTTTTGCTGAACACAGTCTTCGTCACCGCTGTGGTGATGGCTGCGAGGCTTACCATCTGCGCGATGTGCGCCTATGCGCTGGCGCGGCTCAAGTTCAAGGGCCGCGATCTTTTTTTTATGATGATGCTGGCGACGATGATGATCCCAGGTGAAATCCAGCTTGTACCGGGCTTTGTGCTGATGAAATGGCTTGGATGGTTGGACACCTACAAAGTCCTCATCATCCCGCGCATCGAGAGCATAATAATGATTTTCCTGATGCGGCAGTTCTTTTTGACAATACCGAAGGAGTTAGAAGAAGCGGCAGTGATAGATGGATCGAACAAATTGGGGATACTCTGGCATGTCATCCTGCCGCTCTCCCGACCGGTCATCGCAGTGGTGACGCTGTTTACGTTTCAAGCGATGTGGAACGATTTCATGTGGCCGCTGATTATGACAAACAGCACTGCTATGAAGCCGCTTCAGGTGGGGTTGGCGCTGTTAAATACCCAGCTTCGCGAGAACAACCTCAACCTATTGATGGCTGCCACGGTGGTGTCGATCCTGCCGGTATTGGTAGTGTTTCTCTCCGCCCAGCGCACGTTTATTAGGGGCATCGCCCTTACGGGAATCAAGGGCTAGCGCCCCAGAACTTAGTTCAAAGTGGCGCATGTCGGTTGATTTCGCCTCCTCATCTTTGCCAGTCGGGCAGAAGATCGCCACTCAGCATCTCACAAACGATTTTTGGGAAATATGGCACGCAAAGATAGACCAGAAACCTCGCTCCTGCCGGTTGAACAGGCTCAAGAACTGGCGCTTCAGGGCGTCCGTCGCCCTCCTGCTGTCAAAACGCCGCTGAGCGACGCCATTGGACTGGTGTTGAGTGACGATGTGGTTTCAGACAGGGATATGCCGCCGTTCGACCGAGCGGCTGTAGATGGTTACGCGGTCGTCGCCAGCGATCTACAATCTGCCGTCGAGAGTGCTCCAGTCCTACTTTCGGTTGTTGAGGAGGTCCAGGCCGGAGTGGTTCCTACGAAAGCGGTAGCAACCGGCCACACCTCCAAAGTGATGACAGGTGCGCCTACTCCTGCCGGGGCGGATGCGATGGTGATGGTTGAGCGGACGCGATCCAAACACGGCTCCGTTGTCGAATTCACCACACCGGTCACGGTTGGGCAGAACATCCGCCCCCAAGGTGAGGACGCGCGCAAAGGTGACCGGGTTCTGGGTGCGGGACAGGTAGTTGGCCCTCCAGAGGCGGGTATTCTCACGTCTGTTGGTGTGATCGACCCGGTGGTATATCCCAGGCCGACCTTGGCGGTCCTCAGCACCGGCGATGAGGTCGTCGATCCATCACAGCAGCCCAAGCCAGGGCAGATACGCGACAGCAATGGACCACTCCTGACTGCACAGGCCAGACGGGCAGGGGTGGAGGTCACCCAGTTGGGGATAGCGTCGGACACTTTTGAGTCGCTTTCCAGATTAATCGAACAGGGGCTCAAATCTGACGTCTTGGTGATCGCAGGCGGCGTGTCGATGGGCGATCACGACATTGTCGAGGATGTGCTTTTGGAGTTCGGATTTGAGATGTCGTTCGACCGTGTAAACATGAAACCCGGAAAACCGACCGTATTCGGCAGGTGTGGCGATACGTACGTTTTCGGGCTTCCAGGTAACCCTGTATCTGGATTGGTGGCGTTTGGGTTGTTCGTTAGACCGCTGCTAAGAAAAGTGATGGGACACCACGAGCCGCTGCCGCCGATGTGGCCTGCGGTGATCGATGTCGATCTTCGTTCCAGCGATCCTCGTCGCACCTACCAACCTGTGAGTAGTAGCTGGAAAGATGGCATCTGGCACGCAACACCTGTAGATCACCACAGTTCAGGCGATCTTCGATCAATCGCGCTGGCCGATTCGCTTTTGGTGATCCCGGAAAACAGCGGGGGTGTTGAGAAGGGTTCTCATCTCGACCTGGTAAGACTCACCGATCTGTAGCCGGGTTGTCCTCAGCGCATCCGACGCCACCGCACGCTCCCAATCGTCCGGAATCGAACATGCGATTTCGACCGCTACTATATCTGTTCCTGGCCGTCGTCGCAGAGGTGGCACCCGCTCAGCCGACCGGAGATCTGGTTACTGTCGAACTGAAGGACGGCACAGTCCTGTGGGGTCGCATCACCGCCGAGTCGGATACCAGTATCACTGTGGTGACGATAGGTGGCCTGGAGATCGTGTTCCCGAATCCGCTGCGACGATATTTCCCTGCCCGAAGGTTGATTCGCCACTCATAGCTGCCGAAATGGCACAATCTTCTGCCCTCAGCGCATCGTCGCGTCAATATGGCAGATATAGCGACCCGCCGCTCCCCAACCCCTACGCTGCTTCTGTGGCTGTTCGCAGTGTTTTCGGATTCTATAACAACAATAAATACAGTATGTTATGCTGCGATTCTCAGATCATCAATAGCGATTGGCACACTCGTTGCAAACAAAAAGACCGACGACGAGAACGCCATCTACTTTCACCCAGAAAGGATACATGACATGCCCCACACGACGTACCATCCGGGCCAGAGGCGCAGTAGCTCACTCTTCGGTCAAGCTGGGATGCCAAAAGCCGAGTTGGCCGAGCTGGACAAAGAGTTTGAGTTGACACTAGAGTTGCCAGGGGTGCCCAAAGACGATGTTTCGATCACAGTCGAGCAGGGGGTTCTCACGGTTGGCGCAGAGCGTGTGAAGCCAGAGGGCCTCCGCGCTGCGGCTACCTATGGACACTATGGTGAGCTAAAAAGGTCGTTCAGGCTACCTGATGGGACGGATGTGGACAAGGTATCCGCCACTCTCGGTGATGGTCTCCTTCACCTGACTCTACCCAAACCTGAAACGATGATTCCTCGCCGAATTCCGGTTACCAGATCTGCTAATTGAGAGCACCAATCGCTACAAAAAAACATCGAGACTCAAACTGAATATCACACACACCAAGTCCAAGGAGAATTGACCATGACTAACTTTCCAGTACTCCGCACACGGCCCCAATTTGGTTGGGCAAGCAACGATCTGTATCGCCACTTCTTCGGCTCGCAAAGCGATGACAAAGGCGGGGGTTTTTCGCCAGCCACCGACGTCGTCGAGTCCGATTCGGCATACGAGATCATGGTAGAGCTTCCTGGTGTGGGGCGCGACGACGTTCAGATTGAGGTGGCCGACAATGTTCTGTCCATCTCAGGTGAGCGCAAGAGCGAGTATGACGACAACAGCGAGGGCGTGCGTCGCAGCGAGCGCTCATATGGCAAATTCGAGCGCAGCTTTTGTCTGGCCTCAAACCTCAGCGGCGGCGACATCAGCGCCGCCTACGCAGACGGCGTTCTCAAGGTGAGTGTGCCCAAGCCAGAAGAGGCGCAGCCCAAACAGGTTGAGATTAACTAGATTCTCAATCGCGGGTCTAAAAAAGGCCGGAGGCTGAACGCTTCCGGCCTTTTTTGTGTTCGTTGCGACGGGTTTTGGGAGGTCGGATAATCTATGAATTGGCGGCACCTCCTATCGACCAACCCTGACCACAGTTGGTCCCGTGGCGTATTTGATTGTAATTTTACACTACGAATTCGCCGAAAAGGAGGAGAGCTGTGTCCATTCGGGCGCCGCGATATCAGAGTCCAAAAAATATCTGGTGGGACGAGGAGTTTGAGAGGTCGCTGGAGATTGAGTTGGATGGGGCGCCTTGCCCGTTCGACTGGGAAGCGATGTTTGAGAACTCCAACCCTGTCCAGGTAGAGATCGGATTTGGCAAAGGCCGCTTTCTTATCGAGAACGCCCAACGCCACCCAGATCGCAACTATTTAGGGATCGAATGGGCTGGAGCTTGTGTTGGCGTCGCACGGGAGCGGCTGGCCAAACGGGGGATACCCAACGCGCGTCTCATCCGCGCCGACGCAAAAGAGATAGTGCAGTCATTCATCCCAAAAGCGAGTGTCTCGGTCTACCACATCTATTTCCCCGACCCCTGGCCCAAGAAACGGCATCATAAACGGCGCATCGTAAGTAAGGATTTTGTGGCGCTGCTCTTCGGAACGCTCAAACCCGGCGGCGAATTTCTGTTTTTCACCGACCACACAGACTACTACGAAGCGGCACATCCAGTAGTAGACGCTCACCCAGAAGCCTCCCCGCTGCCTCCTCCTGACCCAGACAACCCTTCCTATGTGGTGACCAACTACGAAGCCAAATGGCGTGGTGAGGACCGGACGATTCATCGTGATAGATGGGCTCGAAAAGTCGGTGGCACAGCATGATCTCCCCGGCGAGTCCTCTGCCACTGCAGGTGTGCGATATCTGCGTGGTAGGCGGCGGGAGCGGAGGGAGCGGAGGGATCGGCGCGGCCGTATGCGCCGCTGAGGCTGGTGCTGATGTGATTATCGTCGAGGCGCAAGAGATGCTGGGCAGCACAAGTACGATGGCTGGAGTCAACGCGTGAGAGGCGGTTGCAGGCAGGACTGGACTGCCTCGAGAGTTCTATGGAGAGCTCGTTTCTATCCCCGATTCCGCAGAGCTTCTGGAGATATCCCAACCCTGGAGGGAAGACCGCCCGCTCGATCAGTGGCGGGTATCCAGCGACACAGAATACGAGCTGTCTTGCAAGCCGTCTCACTTGACGGCGATGTCCAATCAGTTGACGTGCCTGCGCTCCAAAAGTCCCTGTCGGAGGTAGGGGTTACGCTCAAAGCATGACCTGCCGCTGAGGGTGCGATCAGTCATACTGCTCAAAAAGCTGACCCCAGGGCGATTTCATCACCTCTGCGCGGCGCTTCATCCCGACGTAGGGGTACCAGTAGCGGTCGTGGTAAAGCGCCGAACCAATTATAAAAAGTTTGACGAGCGGCGTGCGGAACAGGAGTCGCTCCAAAGGTTTTAGCGGGCCGTACCAGATCGACCGTCCCACTTTGCTCGCGAAATGGTAATTCACTTCAAAGCCGAAATCGACGTCTGAGATATCCTCTCCCACTATCTCGATCTCGTTTACATCCCCGCAGCCAAGACCTTCCTCATGGGCGAGTCTGACGTATTCCAGATCGGACAGCGGATCAAACCCCATCATCTTTCCAGCCACAGCGTCGATGGCGACACAATCATCAGAGGCGAGCATGTAGTCTTTCACATAGGGCATCATCGCCCGTGGGCCAGCACCGTCGCCGCAGATCGTGCCGTCTTTGAGCGAAAAAATCCCAGGATGTATCTCCTGCTGAATCCGGAGCAGATCGACCAGCGTAGCGTGTATATCCGAGTGACAGTAGTGCCGATTCTCTTTAAGCAGTCCACCAAAAGCGTTTTTCATCGCACCGGTGGTTGTCGTGTATACATGGGTCTTTACGGTCGGAAGGTGGACGATATTCTTGCCGATGAACATCTTGGGTATCCTGATCCCATCAGGGAATATCTTGTCCAAAACCAGCATTTTGCCTTTTGGCTCATAGACGATCCACTCGACATCAGGAGAGAAATTGTCGTAGGTCGGGATCTCATACCGCTCATAGACGCCCCGGAATTTGTTATTCGCATCCCCCAACGACGCGTCGGTCACGACGGTGCGGTTATGCACACCGATGACATCGTCATATCCGTCCTGGCGCATGGTGCGCACCATACCTTCAAGCTGCCACGGTGTGGTGTTGGCGCTCGGATAGTGCAGATGCCACGAGATGTTGTCTTTGACGATGGTGGTGGCGTCTTTGGGCAGAATGCGGTCGTATTCTGCGGTATGGAGAAGGTCGGCTGTGTCGTCGAGTAAGCGCTCAGGTGACGTACGGATCACAGCGACTTTTGATCTGCCGCGTTTATATGACGGCTCTAACAACTCTTGTTTGGTACTGGAACCGTCTGGGGATTCGCTCGGCGGCGTTGTCATTGAACTCTCCGCCGCTTTCCGGCGTATAAATTCTGTGGTGGGGATGTTAATCCGAGTGACTACAGAATGTATTGAGGTGCAACGCAGGTGGCAATCAGCGTCGGTGGTTGACCCCAAAGGCCGCTAGAACCACCTTTTTTTGTTCTCTTTCATTTCGGCGGACACCACACTGCTTTGCCAATCTGCCAGACGGAGACCCGATGGAGCAGTATCGTCACCATGTGTTGTGCTGTACATGGGATCGCAAACCAGGTCACTGTGGTCATCACGGCGGGCATGAGGTGCTTGCTGCGTTTAAGGAGCGAGTGGCGACGGACGATCTTTCTTCGATTATGGTGACCAGACTAGGATGCTCATCGCAGCATCACGAAGGTGCTCCAGTGGTGGTGGTGCAGCCTGATGGGATATGGTACACCAACGTCAAGCCGAGCGATGTAGACGAGATTATTGACGATCACCTCCTAGGTGGTCGCCCAGTCGAACGACTGGTATTCCACAGAAACCTTCAACCCCCTAAATAGAGCGGAGTAGCAAGTGAGTCATCAGGTGCGCGTAGCAGTAATAGGGGCCACCGGTATTGCCGGGCAACAGGCATTGGCCGCGTTGGTCGATCACACGTGGTTTGATGTCACCGCCATCGCAGCCTCAGAGCGCAGCGCTGGCAAGACGTACAAACAGGCCATCACCTCCGAAGCTGGGCAGGTGCAGTGGTACGCCGGAATAGAGCTTCCAGATCGATTCGCTAAGATGACCGTGCAGTTGGGATCGGCACTAGATGTCGGCAACATCGACATAATTCTCGACTGCGTTGAGACGTCAGCAGCGCGTCAACTTGAGGAGCAGTATGCTCCTACGACCCCTGTTGTGAGCACAGCGTCGGCGTTCAGATACGAAGACGACGTCCCGATCTTCATTCCAGGCGTCAATTTAGAACATGCAGGGCTCCTAGCAGAGCAGCAGAAGCGCCGAGGCTGGAAAGGGTTTGTCACCCCGATACCCAACTGCACCACCACCGGTTTGGCGATGGCGTTGGCTCCGCTCTATCGCGAGTTTGGGATCAACCGTGTCTTTATGACCTCACTCCAGGCGATATCCGGCGCAGGTAGGAGCCCTGGGGTCTCAGCGTTGGATATAATGGACAATGTGATACCGTACATCCCGGGGGAAGAGGAAAAAGTCGAGCGGGAGACCCAGAAAATTTTGGGAAAACTGGTCGGTAGCTCGATCGACCCTGCGACGTTCGATGTCTCATCGACCTGTATGCGTGTTGGGGTGAGCGACGGCCACACCGAATCGGTATTCGTCGAGCTGGAGAAGGATGCGAGTGTTGATGCGGTCGAAGATGCCATGACCGAGTTTGGTACAGATTTCGTGGGAATGGGTCTACCCAGTTCCCCTGGGGCGCTTATTACTGTGTCGGACGACCCATACCGGCCTCAGCCCAAGCTTGATCGTGAACTGGAGGGTGGAATGACCACGGTCGTGGGACGTCTGAGGGAGGACAAGGCACTTGAGCGTGGTATTAAGTTTGTCCTGTTGAGCCACAATACGATGATGGGTGCTGCCAAGGGAGCGGTCCTGGTGGCCGAATACCTGGTGGAAAAAGGCCACATCGCCTAATCAGATACCGGGTTTGCTTGACACTTAACGCATCGTAGGGTAGCTTTTTTGTGGCGCGGAGCGGTGGCCGAGCTGGCTGAAGGCGCTCGCCTGCTAAGTGAGTATGGGTCACAAGCCCATCGAGGGTTCGAATCCCTCCCGCTCCGCCAGTTTTCATTTTCGCCGATTTGGACCTCCAAATCGGTGTTTGCGTTAGTCGTCTCCGAGTTCGCAACTGCTATTAAATCAAATGGTTGCCGATACTCAACATGAAGCTGCCCATCTTTCCAGGTGGAGTTCGAGAGTAAACAACTCAGCAAACGGCGTTTTTCAGTCGGTGCCTGGGTAAAGAACAGTTCTTCAGCACGTTGCGCGAGTTCTAGAACCCGAACACCCTCATCCATGTACGCCTCATTGCCCTGCTGATAAGCCTCAATCGACTCTAGTAAGCGGCGTTGTTCGATACTCCATTCAGCCTTCTTCCGCTCATAGAATTCCAAGTCGATCACGCCGTCAAGTTTGTCCGCGTACATCCCGTCCAACCTGCCCTGCAATATCTGGTACTGTCGCTGTAGGCGAGCGACTGAATCATCGTGCTCTTTCTTTTTGTCCGCAAGGCTTTCGTGCAACGCCGATCTGATCCATTCAAGGACTTCATTGTCGAATACCAGGCGTTGAAGGGCTTCTGCAAAACACCCATCGAGCACCTCTTCGCGCACATACGGCTCAGGGCATTTGCCCTTGTAATGGGTGCAGCGATAGTAGACATATTTCTGTTTCTTGATCTCCCCAACGACGGCACACCCGCAGTGCCCGCACGTAATGATATTTGCGTAGGCCAAATCGTGCTTGACCTTTTTGCGCCGCCCTCCTAGGCGAGTCGTCAGTGTATCTTGTACCCGCTCCCAAAGTTCGACGCTCACCAATGGATCGTGGACACCCTTGTAGGTTTTGCCGCTCCAGTCGAAATCGCCTGTGTAGGTTCGGTTGTGAAGGATGTTGTGCACTGTTTTGGTATTGACCGGTCGCCCGCTCTTTCGAAACACAAGCCCAGCGTCGCGAGCCATACCTGCGACATCCTTGATCGAACGGTCCCCGGTTGCATACCACTCGTATATCTGCCGGATGACCGGAGCGGCGTCTGGATCAGGTTCGATGATCCGCTTGCCGTCCGGTCCGTCGACATTGTTGTAGCCAAGTGGGGCGAAGGACGGGAAGTAGCCCTGTTCGGCCTTCTGTTGCATGCCTTTCTTGATTTCCTCACCAAGGTTGTCAATGTAGTTCTTGGCCATCAGCACCTTGATACCGTGCATAAACTTCTCAGCTGATCGGGCATCAGGTGTAAGAACGACATTCTCCTTGACCAAATGGACATCCAGGTCAAGTTCGTCCATCGTCACCCAATCTTTCAGATTGCGATAGAGGCGATCGGTCTTCTCCACCAACAACACATTGCACGAGCGATCGCCCGCTGTGGGTATGCTAAACAGGTCTACCATCCGTTCGAAACCAACGCGACCGGATTGTTTTGCGGTTTCTACGTCCACAATCTCTTCTGTAACTTGAAAGCCATTCGCCACCGCATATTCCCTAAGGAGCTTCAGCTGGGCGTTGATGGAGTAGCCTTCTCGCTCTTGTTCGCGTGATGAAACACGAACGTAGATTACGGCAGGTATCCCTGCCCCATTGGTATGTATGCTTCCCTGATCTTCTTGCATCGTTCTCATATCTGTCCTCACCTTCGTCCGAATCTATGTGTTGACTGTATCGTCCGCGGTCTGCAGAGCAAAATACACCTACGGATTATAGTTGCTGTACTGAGGCCTATCGGGATCACTCGGCCTGCGCGTCCCATACCTAATATATCCAAGGAACGTGTACCTTCAACCGTGTGCGTTGTCAGCCCTAGAATTTTCGCCAGTTTCCGTGACCACTAGGGCTGTGCCCAAACATGTCATGCCGAAAACCCCACATAAACCCAATCAATAAAAATAGTTACGTCTATTCTATCTAAACCACACTATCCCGACCATGCACGCGATGCACTGGATGCACTCGATGTTTCTTGTTGCAAACTAGTACCCCACCCTTTTCAACTTCCTACCTTCCGCTTTTTCGTTGCAAGTAGGAATTATCCAGTGCATCGCGTGCATCTAGGTTACCCCTGACAGAGTCCCAACCCTTGGTAACCCCAACATCTTTTGCCGTTTTGCGTTCGTTGACACTCCGTCACGTCTGGCCGTAACGCCTTGACTGCCTGACCAAAACCCTTTTTGCTCTGCCTCACCTCTGCCTGGGCGTTGTAGGCCCAGCAGATCGCCCGTGCTGGCTCGCTAGAGGCGGTGTTCGATACGCTGAAGGCTTACCGGTCTATGGGCCCGTTTCTTGCGTATCAGTTCGCTATCGACCTGAACTACAGCGAGATCATCGACTTCTCCGAGATGGACTTCGTCGTCGCGGGCCCTGGCGCTAAGAACGGCATCCGCAAATGCTTCGCAGACGTAGCAGGGCTGAGCGAGGAGGATATTATCCGCGCCGCTGCGGAGCGGGCCGAGGCGGAGTTCGCCCGGCTTGGCATAGCATTTCAGTCACTCTGGGGCCGGCCCTTGCAGCTGATCGACTGCCAGAACCTCTTCTGCGAGACTGATAAATACGCCCGCGTTGCGCACCCGGACGTTCTCGGTGGTTCTGGTCGAACTCGAATCAAACAGAAGTTTGAGCCCAATCCCGATCCCGTGCCGCAATGGTATCCGCCGAAGTGGGGAATCACTCCCATATCCAAACAGACTCGGGAACGGGTTCGCGGTTCCTCGAGCCCACATGTCGGAAGGGGCAGCTCTGTTGAATATGAGCTTCGCTAGTCTGCGTTCAGCGACCCGTCGGGTGTAGTATTCCCCGTGCGGTTCCGCCACATCGTCCAGATCTGGAACAACTGCGGGTTGGTGCACCGCTTCATCAACTCCTCCGCATGGTCGTGTTGCCCCCTGCGCCGAGCGGATTCCGCGGCGAGCAGGTGCAACATATTTTTATACCCGGCTGGCGCATCGTCGATGGCATCAGCTTCCGCCACATCTGCCTCACTGAGATCGGCTTTCGTCAAAATGTCCATCCGGGTAAACAGCTCAGAAATCAACGACCCGCCCCGCACTGGATCTACCATCAGCGAATCGGTGTTAGGCGACAGAGCTGCAATGTCTGTGCATGTGAACTGCGACAGCTGATCGGTGTAGAGATGAAGACTGTCACTCACATGGAAGTAACGCCCGACATCAACACCGATCCAGCCAGCGAGGACTTCCTGGAGAATAGTGAACTGGACGATGTCGTGCGGCAGCCCGCGGAAAAGGTCATTGCTCCGCATGACTTGGCTCCACTCAAGTCGTCCATCTCGAACCTTCAGCAGCGCAACCACATTGCAGGGGACATCCTGGCTCCGTGGTACGCCGTCCGCGTTGGGCAGATCTGTCCCGACGTCCCAAAGTTGAAGAACTACTTGTCGACTGCTGGGGTTAGCAGTCAAGACGTCGCACGCACGGTTGATCTGGTCGACGCCAAAGTGCTTTCGAAGGCGATGGCCGTAAGCGCCATCATAGAACGGACCCTTACCGGCGAACTCAGGCAATCTCGGAAACCAGTAGTTCATGATACCCGCATCGTTGCTCCCCGATAGAGTCCACAACGCTTCTGCGATGGCAAATGCGGGGTTCATCACAGGCTGGCGGGAGACAACCCATCGTTCGCGGGGTTCTTCAATTTCAAGAACGGCGTGGAGCATCTCCCTGGTGTCGCCAGCGCGACTTGGCTGAATGCTCCACGACCCTGACCGTGACTCCTCGTCGGCGGCGAAGCGCTCCAGAGCGCCGATTGCAACCGGCTCAAACTTGCGACCCATAATGCATAGCTGCTCACACTGCGACTCTTGGGGGCACACTCTGCCGCAGATCGCTGGAAGGTCGGTTGTTAACCTAAGTGTGTTCGACGCTGCAAGTGGGTTTCCCCTGGCGATATCAGCGATAAATCCGGGAATATCTATTCCGACAGGGCACCCTTCGACGCACAACGGTTTTTTGCACTGAAGACATCGCGACGCCTCTAAAATAGCCGTCTGTGCCGAGTAACCCAGCGCGACTTCACTGAAATCAGCGGTTCGCTCTTTCGCCGGTCTTTCTGGCATTGAGTTGCGAGGAACGTCTCCAGGTCTTGAGCGTTTGGGCCTATCCTCTCTACTCACAGCTCCACCTCCACATCGGTTCCCCTGACCGCACACTCTTCATCGTCTCGATACATGCGCTGGCGGTTCGCTAGTTCTGCGAAATCGACCTGATGTCCGTCGAATTCAGGACCGTCGATGCAGGCAAAAAACTGGTCGTCACCGACGCTCACCCGACATCCACCACACATTCCGGTGCCGTCAACCATTACGGGGTTGAGGCTAACGACGGTAGGGATACCGTAACCTTTTGTTACCTGCACCACGGCCTGCATCATCGGAACCGGGCCGATGGCTACGACTCTGTCTATGGCCGTTCCTTGAGAGAGGAGTTCCTCAAGTGATTGACTAACAAACCCCTTGCGACCCTTACTTCCGTCGTCAGTAGCTATGAGCAGCTTGTCGCTGATGACGTTCATCTTCTCTTCGTATATCAGGTTCGCTTCCGACCGTGCTCCGAGAATTGTGAGGACCGTGTTGCCGGTGTTGTGGTAGCTCTCAATTATGGGGTAGAGCGGTGCGATCCCAAGTCCGCCGCCGACTCCCACAACTGAACCCACCGCCTCGATCTCCGTTGCGCGCCCCGGGGCCCAGCGACATCCAGGAGTTCGTCTCCCGGCTTGAGCGTCGACATAAGTTTGGTGGACAGACCCACGGCCTGGATGACCAGATTTATCGTACCCGCCTCCCTGTCGGCATCTGCAATCGTTAGTGGGATACGTTCGCCCACGTCGGATGCCCTGACGATAACGAACTGTCCAGGCTTGCGCCTTCGAGCGATGCGGGGTGCATCAATCACCAGCTCAAACACACCTGGCGCCAAATCCTCTTTGCTCACTATTATTGCCATTTAGAACCTGCTTACTGATCGGTATGGGACATTCTGTCTGGCAGAATCAGGGACTCTGCCAAGCGATGTACGTCTGGGTGGTTTGCGGATCTGCTGTTCGGCGTGTCTCTGCCACCACTCGCCCAAAATATGTCTAAAGGTGGGCGATTGGTCGCCTACGCCGCCCTCTGTTCTTGCAACGGCTGTACCACTGTGCTCGATTCAGTACCGATTGTTTCCTTCGGTTGAATGTGTTCTGACCTCCGTGCTTCGCGTGCCGCCAAAAGCCCCCGTTTATGTGCTAGAAAACCCGATTGTTCTCCTGGTTGTTACGGCAATGTGCGAGACCGCCATAACATCGGCAAAAGAAGTTCATCGTCCACTACTATCGCACGCATCAATCCAGGCTGAAGGTCGGGTTTTACAGGGATGCTCTTTCGCAAAACACTTGTTTCACAACGCGACGCTCTCAATGATTTTAGAAACTTAGCGGTTGACCGGCCTCAGAGCTCGCAGTCGATCATCCTTTTAAGTCGATCATTCCCAGCGACGGATTGAGTCGTGGCATGGTCAGTGCGACAGAATTCCGCTGCTCCTTAAGTGTTGCACCACGACTTCAGCGGCTATTCGGTGCCCAACTGCGCCCCAGTGGTAGTCGAGATCGGTATCGAACCTGACCCCGTTGACGTGATATTCGTGCTCCGCAATCGCGGTGAGATCCAGTACTGTGCCTCCGTGCTTGGCGCATATATCAGCCAGAAGATCGTTCATCCATCCGACGCCGTGCGTTCGGTCGGAACCTGCGTACATATCTCTTCGCGGCGCGTCCATTAGGAAAATCACCGGCCTGTCCTCAAATGTCGATACGATCTGTTTGATTGTGTGAACTACAGCTGTTTCTGTAGCGATCTGCTTCAAAGTGTCTTGAGAGGTTTTTCCCGATGTGTGACTTTCTGTTTGTGGCGGGGCGGGTTTGGGTGTCTTGAGATCGTGCAAAACATAGGGCAACCCAAGATTGAACCACAGATAACGCACAAATGCGCTCGTACCAAGAAGGCGCCGCAAGAGGGAGGAACTGTTCGGCATTGGTTCCACATCTTTGCACTCCCCCACATCATCACAGCGGACCTGCCAGTAGTTTTTTGTGACGCCCAGCTCAATGTTTGTCGGGATAAAATCGTTGTGAATCATCACGAAAACAACTACGTCTGGCGAAAATGTGTCTAGGACGTAGCGGCTCATCTGGTAGTACTGAGACAGCTGAGCACCAGAAATACCAAAACTGTACACATCGTGCGAGGACTGCATGTTGCTGATGGCGGCACCGATGTTCTCTTCAAGTTCGACGCTTAAAGCCTCGACGTAAGAGTCGCCGATTATAGCAATTAGCGGGCGGTCGCGCTCCTCTTTCGGTTGGTACTCGATAGCGCTGTTCCAACCAGCATCGTTGATGCGCCATCCACCGAGACGAGAGGCCGTCGGTCCGATAGTAT
>CAZVGZ010000035.1:23088-35302 GCA_964627605.1 uncultured bacterium
ACACTCCCTCCCGGCGTGATAGAGGGTCGTGCGACATGATACTGTAGTCCTCAATCCATCTATACCGAGGGACTTGAGCCGCTGGAATAACGAAACGAAACGCGAACTCCAGCAGAACGGTGATGATTATAATAGTGGGCACCGAAACTGTGGCGATCTTTTTTAATGTGTTCCCAATCAGGTTTAGGGACTGCGCCATCTGAGGCATCTCGCGAATAGTGGGTGACGGTTTCTCAAGAATATTGACGTCTGTCAGTCCGACCAGCCAGATAACTCCCGAAATGCTGGCCAAGCCGGTTCAGCGTAGAAACGATGACCACCGTCGCCGATGATAAGGCGGCAGTTGTCCGCGGCGCCAGCAGCGGAATAGACTTCAGCAATCAGCGCAAAAGTCTCCTCTACTGCTGCAACTGGAAAAATAGGGTCGTCTCTGCCAGCTACCACCACAAATGGCCTCGGTGCTATAAGACCCGCCAAATCCCCCATCTCGAAGTTCTGGAGCACTCCAGGGACATAGTTATCCGCACAGTGGTTAAGCGAGCCGATGGAATCCCTAAAAGTGCAGACGTAGCAGGAAGGCATTACGACCGATATCCGCTGGTCGAGGCATGCTGCAAAGAAAGTTATCGTCCCGCCGCCAGAGTTGCCCATACAGGCTATCCGGCCGGTATCAACGGCATCGAAATTTTCAAGAACATCAATCGCCCGAAAAACGTCCCAGCATCGCTCGCCTACCATCGTCCGCCCCAACAAGAGAGCGGTCATGCTTGCATGATGGCAGCGGTTGCCCCCGCGTTTTTCATCTACCTGCTTGCGCTCGCCGAAACATCTCTGCTCCATGACCAGTGCAGCATATCCTTGGGCCACCGCCTGGATGGCGAAGTCGCGGTCACCTTCAATCGGGCCGTCGCCGTACTCCTCATTTGGTCTTCCCAAAGAGATGTGCATACCTGTGCTGTGACCTTGGAGGCAGATCACCACAGGAAGCGGTTGTTGAGCGTTTTTGGGTAGAAGCAGATGACAGGGAACGTCTGCATCCTCTTCGCTTGTAAACAGAAACCTCGTCTCATCAAACTCGTCGTGCGACTCTTCCCACTCGATGCGGATATTGAGTGGTACTTGATCGGGCATGATTCCAACTAAGTCGTGTAGCTTTTTGTCCATCTCCTGTCGCCAATGCTGGAAATTTTTTGACGGATCAAAAGCCAACTTGCGTGGTGTCTCGGCGAGAAGTCGGGAATGGGAATTTTCTGGAGCGAACGATGGCACGATGTATCCTCTCGAATAGATAGATCAAGTCCGTTTTCGGTATTCTATCAGCGGTTTTACTTGGCTGCGACCGTCGCGTACCGCGACCCAGTTCTTTGACGGAATCAACTACAGAGCGCAGCTTTTCGACTGTCCAAATGTTCTAAATATTCTTGTGGCAACCCCAGTTCGCTCGCAGCTTGTATGATCTGGTCGATATACCCTTGGCTGGGAGGTATCTCGTCGCTGCTTGGGGCTACTACTTTGTATGTTTCTGGTTGCACAGAGTCGCCGTCGCGGAGTACTACTTGTACCAGGCTTCGTATGGCTCAGAAAGATCGTCAGCGGAGGCGCATCCTCAGGCGACTGATGGGGCTGCAAGCGTCGGAGCAGCAATTGAATGATCCGCCTGGCAACGACGCGACAACGCTTCTTTTCGTCATCTATGTCCCACACTCGGAGGAAGTTGAGATCTTCCAAGCGTGCATCGATGGAACATGCGTGCTGTGTGAGCTGTACCGGCATGAATCGGTGCGAGTCACTTTGATCACAGAGCTCGCGCAGCCTGACGATGTAGTCCGCCCACGTGCGGCCACTCGCCGACGATCGCTGGGCGTGTGCTGCGAGGTGATCTTCGGCTAGGACGACAACAAGGACGCGGTCGGCCTCCGGAGCCATCCGAGGCTTGGGCATATCGTCCGTGCCATCTTGGGGAATAAACAAGGTTGGAATTCG
Source organism: uncultured bacterium (assembly GCA_964627605.1). GTDB lineage: Bacteria > Latescibacterota > MWCZ01 > MWCZ01 > CAZVGZ01 > CAZVGZ01. Next base: position 25,072 of record CAZVGZ010000035.1, read on the forward strand.
CAACCCTGGAACCGCAGGATCGTCGTTTAACGCATAGTGGAGGTGCTCGGCAAGGCACGCTGCATCAACAGCATCGGTGTGGTACTCGAACTGCACGAGGATGGGGAGACGGATCATTCGAGTTCACCCTTTTCTGGTGTCCCAGCCCTAAGGGGCCTCCGATATAGCCTCTAAGGCCTCTAGGGCCTCTGTCCAACGCCAATATACACCTGTCGCGTCTCACCTGACAACACACGAGTCTCAACTTGGCCCAGATTCACCATCCGTTGCTCGTCAATAATCTCTGATATGACCCGCTTGCTGCGACTCTTCGTCCTGGCGCCATCTGACGATTCCCAATCGCAAATGGGGCATCGGAAAGGCCTTGGATTTGGGGGGATTCGATGCGATCATGATGTGGTGCGAGAGCCCGGTTCCTATATCTGGATCGGCGGAAATGCGCGGACAGGTCGGGAGGATGCACTATATGTAGGCGGATGGTCGGCGTTTGGTGCTACGGGTAGTGCCTGGGGTGGCTAGTGAGCGCCGCTGGATTCCTGCAAACCTAGTTATGATTACCCCATGTCCTATCGCACCAACACCGGTATTTTTTGTTTTGTGAAACAAGCGGGATGAGGGGTTGGCACGCGTAAGACATTCAGCCATCCAAGTCGACAGCACCGAGTTAGAACTTGACAAAGGGACTCGGTTGCTCAAAATTTAAGCACGCCCTGAGCGAGGAGCTCGCGATCATGCAGAAGAACGGTTTAACACAAATTAGCAGATCACACCTGACGTGGTCAGGGGTTACTGTCGTGCTAGCTGTCATTGGGCAAATATCCGCCGTCGGACACCTCATCTTCGTGACCCATGCGAAGTGCAAAGAGCACGACGAGTTGGTGCATGCCGATCCACGCAGACATACCGGCCCATCCACGCAGTATGCCCCCACTCTCGGGAAGTCAGAACACATCTCCACCTCGGGCAAGAGCGATTCGGAGAGCGTAAACCACGAGCACTGCCTCCTCCTATTCAAGCATCCCAAATTCGCCTTTGCGAAAGCAATCTCTGCACCGTTCGCCCATTCGACTACCCCCATCCTCGCGCCAGACGGTGATTCTGTATCACCCTTCGTGCTCCCGCTTTATCTGTTCGCTCCCAAAAACTCTCCACCAGTGTAGCTCACCGACACACTCGATTCCTTCTTCGGCCATCGGTGGCCGTGAAATTTGTAAGGCACCTCCATAGCATCTCACTGAGTCCGCTAGCGGACTCAGTGAGATGCTATGGAGCCACTGTAAACGAGGAAATATACTTGGAAAGATGAGGTTACCATGTGTGTGATAATGCGCCTGGCGTGGTGTTTGGCTATTGGATTGTGGATGTCGCTTGCGCAAGAGGCTGAAGCTCAATCGGCTCATGCGATGCCATCAACGGCCGAGGACGATCACCCCAGTGAGAACGCGGAGTTCATCGAAAGAAGACCCCGGCTCCAAGAACAGGTCCGATTGCAAGGTGTCAGCGGCAAGGGCTCGCCGCCATTGCGAGAAACCACAATGCCTAGTATCGCAACGGCACGAGGCCTCAGCAACGCGTTCAATCCCTCCATCAGTGCCACCACAACCATTTTAGGGGGCGGAACGAATCGTCCGCACGCGCCAGAAGGTGACCATGAAGAGGGGTCTGGAGACTTAGCATCTGGCCTAAGCTTGCAGGAAGTTGAGATTCGGTTAGGTGCGATCGTCGACCCGTATTTCCGTGCTGACGTAACGTTGGCTGGCAACCTCGAAGAGATTGGATTCGAAGAGGCTTACCTGACTACCATCTCCATGCCGTGGGTAAACATCCGCGCTGGTAAGATGCTCGCCAACCTGGGTCACCACAATCTAGTCCATACACACGCGTTTCCTTTTCTCACTGCCCCCGTTCCGTGGCGCGTGCTCCTCGGCCCGGAAGGACTGCGTGACCCAGGTGTGTCGGCCGACATACTTCTACCCCTCCCCTTCTTTGCGGAGGTAAATGCGCAAGCTTTCAATGGCGAGTGGCTGCCGATGGAGGGCGGCTCAGACGATGGGCTCGCACCTGATGCCCGGCGCGATGAGGATCTGGCGTACCTCGGACACGTCAAGACACTTTTCGATCTGACAGAGTCAATGACGGCGGGAATCGGGGGCACCTATGCCGGGGGACGGAACGGATACGACGATCTCACAAGCATCGTCGGCGGTGATCTGAGACTGAAGTGGCGGCCCATTGGGGCTGAGCGTTACACGAGCTTTGAGTGGACGACGGAATACCTGTCGGTCCACCGACGCGGTGCCCCGACAGATACTCACGCCGGGGGCCTATATACAGCGCTGCGCTGCCAATTCGCCCAGCGATGGTGGGTACAAGGCCGTGGCTCATTGCTAGGCATTCCAAAGGGCGAAACGGGCCGAGTGTGGCGCGGTGAAGCTCTGTTAGCACTAATACCTAGCGAGTTCTCGGCACTTCGCCTGCAATACGCGTTCGAAACCAGTGAGGATGGCCCGTCAGACAGGGTGCACGAGTTGCACCTGCAGGCCATCGTGTCTATCGGATCTCATCCATCGCACTCGTACTGACGATTCGACGGAATCGAGAAGAAATGGGAACCGCCATGAAATTCCTCAACATCTCGAGCATGCGTACAGTCCTGTTCGTGTGCATCGGCACCACGTTGCTATGGGTCGGTGCCGACGCGACGGTCCATGTAGTCGCCACGACTACTGACCTCGGGGATATCGCTCGCACAATCGGTGGCAGCCGGGTGAGGGTGGAAACGATCTGTAAAGGCGCACAAGATCCACACTACGTTCAGGCGCGACCAAGCTATATGGTGAAACTGAGTCGTGCCGACCTACTGGTATCCGTTGGTCTTGAGCTCGAAGTCGGATGGCTTCCGCTGCTCGTGCAGGGCTCGCGCAACCCGGACATCAATCCAGGGCGAAGTGGCTACCTGGATGCGTCCACGGCAATCATCCCGATCGACCTCCCTCAAGGCCAGATCGACCGGTCACATGGGGATGTTCACCCTTTTGGCAACCCCCACTACTGGCTTGATCCCGAAAACGCCAAAAGTATCGCGGGTGTGATTGCAGATCGGCTCTCAAGCCTCGACCCGGAAGGAGCACATTCGTATCGGCAAAACCTTCAGGCATTCGGTGAGCGAATGGATAAGTCCCTGGGGGAATGGGCTGAGATGATGGCTCCTTACCGCGGCACGAAAGTCGTCTCCTATCACCGGACATTCAACTACTTCCTTAGCCGGTTCGGCCTCGTTGCTGTCGGCTTTATCGAGGAGCGGCCCGGAATTCCACCCGCCGCAGCTCACCTTGCGCGACTCATACAGCGTATGCAGAGTGACAGCGTGCATGTCATCTTCCACGAGCCCTATTTCAGTCGAGCAACCTCCGACTTGGTAGGCCGTCGTACAGGCGCACGTGTTTTGGTGCTGCCAACCAGTGTGGGCGGTACGAGCAGCGTGGAGAGTTACGACCAGCTTATAGACCATCTCGTGCGATCATTCGTCGCAGCACAATCCGAGTAAGGAAAGGCGAGTAATGAGTGAAGCGGTACTATTTCTGGGACCGGCACTCGTGATGTGCATTTTCATTGCCAGCATCCACGTCTATTTGGGATTGCACATCCTTGAGCGCGAGGTCATCTTCGTGGATTTGTCCTTGGCACAACTAGCGGCTCTGGGCACTATCGTTTTCACACTACTGGGGCACCACCAGGAGGATATATGGCCCCATGCTGGAGCGTTTGGATTCACTATTCTTGGTGCTGCCATTTTCGCCCTCGCGGGCAGAGCACGCCAGCACGTATCGCAAGAAGCGGTTGTTGGAATCGTCTATGCTGTGGCAAGCGCCCTCATGATCCTGGTCCTCAGCCGCGCACCGCACGGTGCGGAGCAGATGAAAAACGCGCTTGTAGGTTCTCTACTCGTATCGTCGTGGAGGCAAGCATGGGTAGTCGGCGGCGCCTACCTGCTTCTTGGGACCGCGCACATGTTTCTTGCCCGCCGGTTCATACGGCTCTCCTGGGAGCCGGACATAGCCGAGCAAACGATCCCCCATGTGGCATGGTGGGATTTTGGTTTCTATGTGCTTTTCGGAATAGTGATTACCATTTCGGTCCAGGTCGCCGGAGTCCTGTTGGTTTTCTCCTACCTGATTGTACCTGCGGTCATTACAAAAATATTCTCGGAAAACGTGACAACTCGCCTTCTGGCTGGCTGGGGCGTGGCTGTGATAGCGAGCGTTGCGGGTCTGTGGGCTTCGTGGAATTGGGACCTTCCCACCGGCTCAACTGTGGTAGTTGCCTTCGGGGTATTACTTGTTGCTGCTGGAAGTGTAAGGTGGTTGGTCACCATTCGGCGCGGACACTTCCCCCGGCGGTGAGGGGTGCACCTACCTTGACCAGAACGTCTACACCAGGTTCGATCATGAGGGTTTTGCCTGCCGCGTCTGATGGCGCGACTGCGGCCAGGATCGTTACGAGCATTGATATCAGAAGCGTTCCCATCGGTGTCCCTTACTGTTGCAGTTCCAGCGTTATATCGATTAATTCATGACGGATTCGAGCCACGATTCCAGGTTCCCATCGGACTGCTCTCGCTTCAGCGACCATCTCACCGAGCCGTTTCCCTGCCCGGTCCGCCACCTCAGCGCGACCGGCATCGCGTGCTGTCGCAATCACATCGCGGAGCTACTCCCCAAAGCGAGGATACTAATGCGAGAACGCGGACTCTTGCGACAGCCCCAAACGTCGGTGTAACAGGCAAAATCAGGAGAGTTCCATGATCCAATCCAACCATGTCATCGCCGAGCACGCGATTCCCCGCATCACGGTCGTCCTGGCGGACGACCTAACCGAGCCGGCTACGGACGCCGTACAGGACCTCGTGGACGCCGTCCGCGAGATGTCCGGCTGCCTGCTCCCCGTCGTCACCGAAAAGGAGTTCGTCGAAGTCACCGGCCTCGACTCCGTCACAGCGACGGGAACCCCCGGTGCTGAGCTACACGTCGGCGAGACGAAGTTCGCTCGCGAGTTCGGGCCGGTCCCAACAGACCTGCCGCCGAACGGGTATCGCATCGTCTCACTGGGCGACAGGCTCGTCATCAACGCGATGGACCCGGCGGGAGTTTCCCACGGCATCTACGACGTTCTCTGCGACCAACTCGGCGTCGTCTACGGCATGCACGACCGGCTCTTCGACGAGTTCCCGAAACGGGACCGTATCGAGGTCGCCAAACAGGATCGGACCGTCGTCCCTGCCTTCGACGCCCGAGTCTTCAGCAGCCGGGAACTGGTCTGGCAGCGCCGCAATCGCATGGACCCGATGAGGCTCCGCACGCGCGCCGGGCACAACCTCCATGCGATCATCCCGCAGAGCAAGTACGCCGATCACCCGGAGTATTACGCGTTCATCGACGGGGAGCGCCACGTCCCGGACACCGACGACCACAACCCGTGGTGGCCGTGCTTCTCGAATGACGAGGTGCTCGAGCTTGCAATCGCGGCTGCGAGTGAGTTCTTCGACGAGCACCCGGACGAGTCGTGCTACAGTCTGTGCCCGAACGACAGCCAGAGCTTCTGCCAGTGCCCCGACTGCGCGGCCAAGGACGCGGACATGCTCGAGTACCGCGGCCGGATGATGAACTCGAACAGCTACTACGGCTGGGTAACCAAGGTCGCCAACGCGGTGACCGAGACGCACCCGGGCAAGATGGTGAGCACGTATGCGTACCTGAGCACCGAGCTTCCGCCGACGACCGGGCCGATCCTCGACAACATCGTGGTGAACATCACCCAGGACACGAGCCAGTATTTCGACACGGAGTACGAGAAGCGCGATATCGACCTGCTGAAGGAATGGGCGAAAGTCTCGAACAACCTCGCGGTATACTATTACTACGGCCTGGGCTGGCACACGCCGCGCTACTACCCGGGGATCATCGCGCGGACGATCAAGAAGCTGCCCGACCTGAACGTGAAGACGTTCTACTCCGAAGCCTACCAGCAGTGGGCCCACATGGCGCCGATGCTCCACCTGGCGACGCGACTCGCGTGGGATACGACGCTGGACCCCGACGAGATCATGGATACGTGGTTGCGCGCCATGTTCCGCGAGAGCGCCGCCGACGTGCGCGCGTTCTACGATCATCTGGAGACCGTCTGGGAGAACCGCAAGCGACAGGGATGGTGGTTCCAGGGACTGCTCCGCGTCTACACGCATCTTGTCAATTGGCTGCCTGAGGACCGCGACCGGGCGTGGGAACTCATCAATACCGCGTTCGACAACTCCACCGACCCCGTGGCCAAGTCACGCATCGGCTGGATACTGCACGCGCACCGGTTCTGCCACTACCTCTCGAAGGCGTACGAGTCCGCAGACAAGCTCACGCCCGAGACGCCTGAGCTTGCCGAGCGCGTGGCCGAGACGCTGGACCTCATCCGCCGGACGTTCCGCTCGTACCGCGAGGACATCATGGGCGATCCGTCGTTCGACCACACCTACCTCATCCCGCCGCGCATGACGCGGGAGATCACGTGGTGGAAGGGGATCGTCTCCGATCCGATCCACCGCGCGACGGTCAAGAACCCGGACGTGCGCGGGCAATTCGAGGGCGACCCGCTGTTCGACGCGCTGATGGAGAGCGCCGTGGCGAAGGACTGGCCGAACTGGCATGAGTTCACCGTGAAGGAGTCCATCGAAATCTACGGCCAGGAAGGACTCTGGGATCGCTTCCGCGACATGGACATCGTCGACGAGGACGGGAACCCGCGGCCGGACTGGGCGATGGGGATTCTGTGAGGGGAAAAGCAGCAGAACGGTCATCAGCACGTGCTGTTCGACCTAAAGAACAAGGAAGTCAGTCATGCAGATTAGCGCGAAGGACAGACAGACTCTGCGGATTCTGGCGGAACGATACGGCGAAATCGCCCATGCGGATATCCAGCAGGAACGAACTGAACGTTATTACAAGACCAACGCGATGGAAGACGTCCGGCCGGTTGTCCTGATTTCGGAAGTTCCGTGGGGCGAGATACGGGATGAAGCGTTGACGAATGCCTGTGCACCTGCACTGAGTTGGCTAGAGACCCATCTGCGACAGACTCTCTATCAGTGGGAGCATTTCCAGGTCGATCTTGTGGTACCACCTGTCTTCAAAGTTGGCAAGAAAATTCGCTGGCTGAGTGGCATCGGACTCAATGTACAGGACAAGCAGATCAAGGGTGACACAGGCGCATACATCTCCGCTCATGCCTATACGGATCTTCTCAAGACCGAGGACGATCTTGCCAAGTTGCAGGAACCTCAGCTTGAGTATGATCAGGTTGCCACTGAACAGGCTCTTGCGATGGCCGAAGAGGTGTTTGACGGGATCATCGATGTGGAACTGACCAACGGTGGTGCATTGGGATTCAACATATGGGACAGCATTAGCGTCTACCGCGGTGTCGATGCACTGCTCATGGACCTGGCCGTGCGTCCCGAATTCATGCACAAGACCGCACGGCGTTTCACGGATATCGCCGCGTCGCAGTTCAGGCAGTATGAGGAACAGGGACTGCTTGATCCACATCATTATACGCTGCACTGCACTCCAGCATGCTCGCGAGAGCTTCCGGCGGACGACTTCGATGGTCGCGTGCGACCAAAGGACACCTGGGGCCGCTGTGCCGCACAGATCTTCGATTCCGTGTCCCCCGAGATGCACGACGAATTCGACCTTGCGTACAATCAGGAACTATTCGAAGACTGCGGTCTGCTTTACTACGGCTGCTGTGAGGCGATGGATCGCAAGATCGACATCCTGCGCAAACGATTCAAGAACTTGCGGAAGATAGGCGTAACACCGTGGGCTGATCCACATCTGGCAGCGGAGAATATGGGTAGTGATTTCGTGTGTGCCGCGAAACCCAATCCCGCATTTGTGGCGATGCCGCAGTTCAGACCAGAACAGGTGGAACAGGAAATTGCCCGCTACTGCGAGGCCTGCAAGGCCAATGGCACAACTGTGGAGTTTGTGCTGAAGGATATCAGCACGATCGCCAACAACCCAGAGAACCTGACGCAGTGGGCCGCAACCGTAGAGACCACCATCGATAAGTACTATGCCTAATACGACGCGTGGCTCTGAGGGAATCCATGACCCGTTAACCGGAGCCTCCACGTGGACAACAGCCCCTGCACGGAGAGATGCATGAGTACTCCGGATGAGTTTGTCACGTACGAAGCATTTGGCGCAGTTGGCGATGGCGTGAACGATGATCTGCCGGCGATCTGCGCAGCGCATGAACATGCGAACTCCCTTGGGCTCCCCGTCCGAACAAAGTCCGACGCGACCTACCATCTCGGTCGCAAAGCCCTGACCGTCATTCTCGGTACCGATACGGATTGGAACACCTCACGGTTTACCATCGACGATTCGTCCCAACCTGAGGACCACAAGAAGCCCCTGTTTGAGGTAAGGTCGCTCCAGAAGCCAGAGCAGCTCCAGATCGGTCAGCTCAAGCGGGATCAGGATCGGATCGAGGCACGCCCGGAGCACGACTGTCACGTCATGGTGGAGAACGACGCCGAGAGGGTCTTCATCCGAAAAGGGCTCAATCGGAACAACGGCGTGCCCAAGTCCGATTGCTTCATACTCCGTCGGGACGGATCCGTGGAAGGCCCCATTGATTGGGACTACGGCACCATCACGCGCATTGATGCACGACCGATTGACGATGCGCACCTTACACTGCGCGGCGGCATCTTTACCACCATCGCCAATCGGATGAAGCAAGAGGTCGGCTATAACTACTGGTCCCGCAATATCGTGATCACCCGATCGAACACCGAGGTCGAGGGTCTGACACACTATGTTGCAGGTGAAACGGCCGTGGGGCACCCCTACAGCGGATTTCTCAACATCAGCCAGTGCGCCAACATAACCCTGCGTGACTGCTTCGTGACAGGGCACAAGACGTACTCGACGATTGGCGCGGCGGGCCAACCGGTCAGTATGGGGTCTTACGATATCAACGTCGGGCGTGTCGTCAATTTCCAGATGATCAACTGCCGGATGAACGGCATCCTCGACCGGACACGATGGGGCGTTATCGGTTCAAACCTCTGCAAGAACATCCTGCTCGAAGGCTGTACCCTCTCCCGAATGGATACACATATGGGGGTCTCCGGGACGTATACGATCCGACGCTGTTCCCTCGGGTACATGGGCCTCAATGCCATAGGCCGAGGAGCGTTGAGCGTCGAGGACTCCGAGCTGTATGGCAACGCGCTGGTGAGCTTCCGTGACGACTACGGAAGCACGTGGGATGGTGATCTCGTCATTCGGAACTGCCGCTGGATTCCGTCCTGCGGAGACACGATCTGGCCGCACATGATCGGTGTCAACAACGATGGTACGCATGATTTCGGCTACCAGTGTTCTATGCCTGGGGAGGTCAACATCGACGGTCTGTTTGTCGATGACACGAATCATCCCGATGGATATCAGGGCATGTACCTTTTCGCTGATCCCTGCTCTGAGTCCGGCGACACCGATAGCACTGGGCCACAGACGAAACCTCCATTCCCATACATACTATGTCGACAGGTGAAAGTACGGAAACTCGTGACAGCCAGCGGCGTAAAACCGCGTCTTTCACCTAATCGCGAAATGGCGAACAACGTCGACATGATTGAAGAAGAATAGCGGATCTGCCAGTCGCCCCGTCACCAGCGGTGTGTATCTTGTGCGCTTTGTTGCCAACGATCTGGTCGCGACACCTCGGATGGTGCTGGTGACGTAGGAGGTGGGGTACCCATAAATCAAATTATGAGCACAGATGCTGATAACACCTCAAGCACCACATGCCCTGGCTGCGCACAACCGAATGCCGATAAAGACCCTTATGACAACTAAAAGACATTCAAGGACGGTGAGTGATGGCGCTGAAGCATTGCCACGAATGCGTCCTCAGTAGGCAAAATAGAGTCCAAAAGTGTAGGCATAGCAGTGCTTCTCGCGTTGATTCTCGGACCGTTTGGGCTCATGTATGTCAGTGTGCTTGGCGGAGTCGCGATGCTATTGGGCCTCGCTTGGGCGGCAATATCAGTTCAGATGGCGGGGCCGTTTATTATATGGTCTACGTGTGTTATTTGGGCTTGGACAGGCATTGAGCTGCACGACGTGGCATGATGGCCCCTTTTTGGTCTGCTTTCTTTCTTGCTATC
>CAZVGZ010000036.1:0-33875 GCA_964627605.1 uncultured bacterium
CAGGACTAGTGGAGTCTCATGCCTTTGAGGGCGACGAGACAGCGATGATGGTGTCCTGGAGTTCCATCGGGGACACCATTCAGGTTTCCATCGCCACCGACAACACACCTGGAAACCCGAGTTTGACGTTGTATGGAGAGCCCGTCGTCCATCTGGCGTTTGATCTCGATTCCTCAGTCGTGGATACCGTGTTAGAAGTGCCGGTGCACTGGCACGGGTCACCAGAGACGTCGGTCAACGAAAGGTGGACCAACGTGTCGGATCAAAACCTGTTGATTGATGCCACGGCCTACGGCGATGTTTCGAGCGACGGAAGCGTCAGTTCTGGCGACGCATCCCTCATACTCCAATATGTCGTCGACCTTATTCCGACCATAAATGAGCGGCGCGCCGACGTCTCCGCAAACGGCACAGTGTCCGGGTTAGATGCGTCTTGGGTATTAAGGCGTGTGTCGACTGACCACCGTTTCCCGGTTGAAGACCCCGAAATTTGGCCATTCTGGACGACGAGTCCGGGGGATGCCGGCCCTGATATTGCGAACGGCAAACCTGCAGCCCCACGCACAGCGATGTGGTTGGCTGATAGAGACGGTTGGTCTTTCTTAGTCGGTAGCGCTGCTGGCATCGCAAGTGGTGTCATGAATTTAGCGCTGCCAACCGACTCGCCAGTGATGGTGAGCGGCGAGGGTCTCATCGCCTTCAACCAGCAGGGCTCGAGGCTCCAGGTGGCGTTCGCCCGTCTGAACGACGGCGGTACCGAGCTTGTCAAGCTCATTCCGCAGGTCGGTTGGACAACCGCACCGATCATTGAGACATCACAGCTCAACGAGGGTGCGATAGCGATGAACGTCATATCGCTGCCTACCACACTCACACTGTCACAGAACAATCCTAACCCGTTCAACCCGGCGACGACGATAGGTTTCGCGCTGCCGCAGAACGAGCAGGTGCGTTTGGTGATCTACAGCGTCGCAGGCCAGGAAGTCCGAACGCTGATTGACTCCGAGATGCCCGCAGGCTTCCACAGAGCAGTGTGGAACGCCCTTGATGAGGCTGGTAGGCCAGTGGCCAGCGGTCTCTACTTCTATCAGATCACAGCGGGACGGACCACAGTTACCAAACGGATGCTGCTGATTCGCTAACCGTTTAGCAGCGACCCCAATTACGGTGAAACAGGGCGGCGCATTTGCGCCGCCCTGTTTTGTTTGTACCAAATGAGGAGCGAGGGACCCGTTTTTTTTCGGTCTGTGTGTATTTTTGTGGTAATAACCCACGATTGAGATAAACTCGATCACAACGGTACACCAGCGGATATGGATGCCTACCCGTTCCACCACATTTTGGGCGAAGTCACCGGTGATGGCGCAATCACCGCCGAAGACGCAGCGTACATCATGAGGTTTGTGGTTTGTGAAACGCCGATAATCGTCCAGCTCGTGGCGGATGTCAGCCGAAACGGCTGATATCAACCTACGATGCTGCCTGGGTTCTTCAAAATGTGGTAACCGGCGCGCCGTTTCCGTTCGGCGGAATCAACAAAACGTCCTCTGGAGTCTCATCGCGGCGCGCGTCGTGGCTCATAGACGGCTACGACTGGGCGCTTCAAGTTGATGACGCCAAAGGTGTCTTGGTTGGTGAATTGGTGGCTCAACTCCCTACAGACTCCCCAGTTACAGTCCTAGGCGAAGGGCTAATCGAATCATGGCAGAACGGGCGAACCCTCACAGTCGCGTTCGCCAGATGGGGCGGCGGCGGGTCAACCGAACGGATACGGTTGGAGGTTTTCAATACTACCGGGCAGGTCGTTCGGACGTTGGTTGACGGGATGATGGTAGAGGGGCTACATTCGGCGCGTTGAGACGGGTGCGACCAAGACGGGCGCGACGTTGCCAGCGGTGTCTATTTCTATCGGATTGGCGACGGCAGTCGGCAGATAACGAGACGAATGACTATAGTGCGATAGAGGATGTTTGAGGGGAGGTCGCAGGACCAGATAGACGCAGTGTCGGTCTGGTCCTGTTCTATTTAAGTTGTTTGATCAATCACCACTGGCGATCTTCACCTGTCCCACCCTAAATGTCGGAGCGGCGATAAACCCTCCAGTAACCGTCCATGTGAGGTCATCAGCGACCATATCCACATCTTTGAGCAGATCGAACAGGTTGCCGCTGATAGCCAGATTCGTCACCGGCTCGCACAAATCCCCACCCCGTATCATCAGACCTTTGCACGGGATTGAGAATTGACCTGACGCTGGGTTGATGGCAGCGTGCAGCGCCTGCGTCTCAGTGATATAGAACCCCTCGTCCATCCCCTGAGTCAAAGACTCCACAGTTGACGACGACGGTTCGAGCAGAAGGTTGGTAGTGGAGATGGATGGTTTCGAGCGATATCCGCCGCGTCCAGCGTTGCCGGTCGATCTGGTGTCGCCTCTTTTTGCGGTGTATGAGTCGTGGAGGAGGCCCCTTAGTACACCATTGGTAATCAGCGGTGTGCGCTGTGTTGGCACCCCTTCGCCGTCAACCGCCGACGTTGCCAGACCCCCAGTAAGCCGCCCATCATCCACAATCGACACCGAATCTGCCGCGACTTTCGTATTCTCACGTCCCGCAAAAAGCGATTTGCCTTTCTGGACGGCGTCTGCTGAAAGCATCTGTGCCAGATAGGCGAGCAGTTCGCTGCCCACCTCTGGCGGAACGATCATCGGCAACTCGGCTGAATGGCCGGTCCCTGCGCCTAACATCCTGAGCGCGTGTTCGGCGGCGGTCCGCGCCACCGACTCCGTGTCGAGACCGTCGTACGTCCTGCTAACCTCAACGTGTGACCCGGTTTCAGTGGCATCGCCATCCTGCGCGATCGCCCAGACAAAAGCGTACGAGTAGGTTGTCCTGCTAAGACCTTCCACGCCCAAGCTGTTTACCAGAACCATCTCCTGAGCCTCGTCGCCATACACATGAATAGCCGCGCCTCTTATCCTCTCATCGGCTGCGCGCAGTGCAATGTCGATGTCCACCGCACGACGGACTTTCCTGTCCAGCGGTGTTGACAGCACGACCTCGTCGAATACCTCGTCAACACCGTCGGACGAACTCTGTGCACCAGGCGTTGGGATGGAATTGAATTCGTCGGCGGTGTGCAGCTTGGTCATGCCCACCAGATCGCCGACCACCCTCTTCGCATCGCTGGTATCGAACCTGTTGCTCGCGGCGAACCCCATTTTTCCATCAACCAGAACCCTGACTCCAAAGCCGCTGTCCTGGAATGAGGTAACAGTCTCCGGTGCACCATCCTTTACCTCGATCCGCACTTCTGAGGCTTTGGAAATCGCAACTTCGGCGACATCGGCCCTGGCCTGCGTGGCCAAGTCCACAACTGTCCTCGCAAATTCCATGTCGTTCATTGCTGCACCGCCTCTCCTGAGCCGCCGACCAGCAGCGCGCTGACGCGCACGGTGGGCATTCCGACACCAATGGGAACAGCCTGTCCTTTGCCGCACCGCCCCGAACAACGAACCACGTCCAGGTCGTCGCCTACCATGTCGATGTTCTTAAGCGTCTCTATCCCCACTCCGCTTAGCGTCGCTCCTTTGACAGGTCTCACCAGCTTACCGTTTTCAATAAGCCACGCTAGCTGGACGCCTGTTGTGAACCGTCCTGTGACCACATCCACCTGACCTCCCCATCCCATCTCCTGCGCGAACAGGCCCCGCTCGGTCTGAGCTATTATGTCAGCCGCCGGGGTGTCGCCCTGGTCTATATAGGTGTTGCGCATTCGCGGAATAGGTGGATATCGGTAGTCCTGTCGGCGCGCGCTGCCAGTCGGCTCCACCCCCTCCCTGGAAGCTGTCACGATGGAGTGCAGATAGCTTTCGAGCACCCCTTCTCTGATCATCGTAGTTTTCTTGGCTGCGACCCCCTCGTCATCAACGCCATAGCTCCCTGGAGCGTGGGGGATGGTGCCGTCATCAATGAGTGTCACCAGCTCGCTCGCAACCGGTTCGCCCATCTTCCCTGCGAACGCGCTTCCCCGCTCCACCAAGTCGGCCTCCATGCCGTGCCCGCAGGCTTCGTGGAATAGCACACCGTTCTCTCCTGGCTCAAACACAACCGGCATCACGCCCCGTGGCGCTTCGTCGGCATCGAGCGCGTGGAGTGCGTTCCGTCGGGCGCGCAGTGTCACCTCTTCAAAGGAGTCATCTCCTTTAAACTCTTCAGGCCCACCGTAGACCGCCCGCCCGAATGTCCCCATCTGTAGATCGCCGTCGGCTCCGGCGTAGATAGCCGCGGAGTACTCGGTCAGCCCTAAAGTATGCTCGATAACTTCGCTAGTGTGGGACGATGCGATCTGAACGTCCCTCTGGTGATCGGAGTAGCGTATTGAAACCTGTCTAACGCGCTCTTCGCCAGACCACGCCAGCTCCTCATTCGCTCGTACGGTCTCCAGCCGCTCGCCTGCGCCAATCTCTGTCAACTCACGCACAAACTGAGGCCCCAGCGGTGAAGGACGCCCATTTAACGTCACTGGTGATTCACACGGATCACCCGCTTCAGCTGCATCGGCGACCTGCATCGCGAGCGCCAGTAGCTCTTTGGGATTGTCACTCGCGGCGACAGCGTAGTAGGTGTGCTGGTTGCTGACGACACGGATTCCAACGCCACCCTCTTGCCTGGCGCTTGTATTGATCTTCCTGTCGTCGCTGATAACGCTGGTGTAGCCAGACTGCTCAGCGTAGATGTCCGCCATCTCTGCGCCTCTTCCCAGCGCCGCAGAAAGCAGCTCCTCCAACAGTCCGGTGGGCAGTTTGGGAGTATAGACCATATAGAGTTCTCTCTCAAAGAAAAGTGGTGAAGTCCCTATCAGTTGGTGAGGGTGCTTGATCTGTCTGCACGCGGTGCCTGATAGCGTTTTCTGTGGACTGCGGCGTCAGCGATGAGACGGCGATACAGACGACACTGCTCTTGGTTCCCGGCGATAGAGATAGGTCAGCGGGGAGTTCATCAGAGGCGGCTCTATCCGTCGAAAAGATGAATCCAACCTGGAAGCGACCACCGCCCGCCACGGTTGACTGTCTTTGAACGATTCTCGCTGCGATTCGACTATCACTGCGAAATCCGAGGAGTCAATCCACCCTATGACAGCGTCCCCATTGTACATTCCCCGCTCAACCAATCCAGCAGCGCTTCCTGTCTCCTCGTAGACGTACATTGGTGTGATAGCTGGCCACTCGACATATCTATGGGAATACAGCACAATCCCCAGGATGTGTGGATAGGGGTATGCGAAAAACGTCTCACCCTTCGGCACAACTCTGGCAACCCGCTGGCCAGCGCTGCGCAACTGCTCGTCATAGGGGCGTCGCCCACCGCATACGCCGCGTGGATCCCGCCAATAGAGAGAGCCGCAATGAGGATTGCTTTGTCATCTCGGCTCATAGGCTAAAGCACTTCGACATCTATTGTGGAGATTTGACGGTCAGTGTGACCTGGGTATTGGCGGTCCAGCTTCTGGGTCTGCGCCGATCACCTGCGCCACCCGTCTGCGAAGCTCGCGTTGAATCGCACCAACCGATCTAGCGGCATTGATGACCTCAAACCCGTACTCGTCAGCCAGCTTGTTGAACTCCCTTAGCAGGCGACGCTGATATTTGAGGAATGAGTCGTAAGGGTCGCTGCCAGGACTGTGATCGAGACCGGCTTCCCAGTAGTCCAGCCCGTGTGAACGGATCACTCGGCGAGCGAGCGCTTCTGCGCCGATTTTCATGTACATGACCAGATCAGGCTGGATCGCAAATCCGAAGAGATCCCTGATCCAGGTCATATCGACACCTCGAACCTCAGCGCGGGCGATTGCTGTATAGATGTACCTGTCCGCAAGTACGATGAACCCAGATTTCAGCGACGGTATAATCTCTTTTTCCAGCCGGTCAGCAAAGTCGGTGGCATACAAGAGGTTAAAAGTCAATGGGTTCATCGCGTGGCCCTGTTTGGCCAGATCAATGGTTCGGCTCACAAGCTGTGACCGGGTCCAACCGGTCTCCACAACACCGAACCCCTGTACTTCAAGCCACTGCCTTAGATGCGCGATCTGCGTAGACCTCCCTACGCCATCGCTGCCTTCGATGACGATAAGGTGTCCAGACATGTCAGTCAGGGGCACGTATGGCAGTCCTCGGCCCAGATATTCCGCTTTGGCCATCACGCATTCCTTTCTGCTAACACAGGACACCTGGCATCGGCTCAGCCTTCACCGGTGGGTTGTTGATGTAGTCGCCGATCTGGTCCTGAACAATCTGCCTGACAAGTTTTTGCTGCTTCTGGATCGCCGCAGAAGCATCCACAACCTCCATGCCGAACTCATCGGATATACGGTCGTACTCTCCGAGGACAGCGCCTTGAAACATCCTGAAACACTCAACCGGGTCGTTGCTCATACCGGTGTCCATTCCCGCCTCGTAGAATTTGAGCTTCTGGCGAACCGACAGTAGGCGGCTCAGCGACACATCTAGCGGCACCCTAAAGTAGAACGATATGTCCGGGTGGATAGCAAAGCTGTAAACCTGCCGCACCCAATCCCGGTGGACACCTCTTACGCAGTCACGCGCAAAAGCCGTGTACACATATCGGTCGGCGATGACCAACATTCCAGATTTGAGCGGGGGGATAATATTGTAGGTCTGGCGATCGGCGAAATCCGTAGCATGCAACAAGCTGAAAGTCGTCGGGGTAAGCGAGTTGCGTTTTTTTGCTTTTTTCGTTGTGCTTTTGACAAGGGCTGAAGAGTTCCACTCGGTCCAAAACACCGGCAGACCTTCAGAGGCGAGCCACTGCTGAAGCAGTTCAGCCTGTGTGGATTTGCCTGACCCGTCGATCCCCTCCACTACGATGAGTCGGCCTGGATAGGGGTGTGGTTCGTGCAGTCGTGACATGGGCAGGTCCGTGGGCTAAAGTTGAATCCGTTGGGGTGCTCAAACCTCAATAGCTTTTAGAAGCTTCGAGCACCAGCGCCTGTGCTGTTTGGTCGTATATCGTCCCCACAGAAACCAGAACTGGGCTGTGGCGGTGTGATGATCGGCTGAGATCAGTTCGGTCACTCGGTCTATGAATCCCGAAGACTCAGGAAGCTCGCTCGCCCTACTTGCCAAGTCTGTCCTGAGCACATCGGTATCTCTCCAGTCTCCCAAAGCATCCTGGAGCCCTTTTGTATCAGCAATCAGTCGCGATCCACGATTTGGCAGCAGATCACTGAAAAGTTCCAGCGTGTACCTAAGCCTTTTGCAGTTGATGCGCAGCTGATGCAGCTCGTCATCTGGGCTCGTGGGACTCAGCGTATCCCTTCTCGACATCACCCGCTTCAGACACCGGCCGATAGCCCGCTTCGCCCTGACACCAACCGGTGCGTCTCCCTGCCGCGATATCAGCGACCTGTCATCCGACGTGACGAATTGGCCAATCTCTGCAAGCCAATCTGCGTAAGGGACACCCTTGAGCACCCGCACCAAAGTCCCGCGGTGGGGCCCTCGCTCTCTTTTCAACAGTGCCTGAAGCGCAGCGTGGGCGGGGTCGTCGACCGCGTCCACCCTCTCAGCATACCCTCCAAGCCTTAGCCCCAGCACATCTGCATCGCGAACCCGCCCCAGCTTTCGACCAAGCTGTTTGAGCTCCGTGAGCAGCGCGGTTTCTACTTCAGGAACATAAGCGGCGCGGAACGATCTGATAGCCGCGCGTACTTTGCGCGAGCCGATCCGCATCTGATGAACCCCTTCACTATCCTCTCCTGATCGTGCGGCCCTCTGATGGCGGCACATATGAACCAGCTCGTGATAGAGCATCATCTTTCCAGCATCCGCCAAAGTGTCACCAGGATAAATTCTGCGGTTGGGCCTATCTGACCTTTTGGTCCTCCGCACTTGAAGCAACCGACCAGCGTTCCTCACCCACTCCGTCGCAACCTCCTTTATCGCCTCCTGGGCGATCTGCTCTTCTTGGGGCGAACATCCAACCTTGATTATGTCCAACTGCGCCTTACTCGTTAGCCCCAAGACCATCGAGTTCGGTTCTAAAGCGTCATCCAAAGCCCGCGCCAACTCGGTGAATACCCGAGCCCAAGCGGTGGTTGCGGGCGTGATCGCGTGGGAATCGACGGGCTGATCCAAAGCCAACCCCTCAACCGCCAATACACCGGTCGGCGGCAGGCGATGGACCTGAGCGCTCAAACCGAACAGATGAATTGAAAGACTGCCTACACGGGCGTTCTGTACTTCTTGGGCAGTGTCTTGGCTGCTATTCGATGCCATGATGAGCCGCCATCACATTTCCGATTGCTGTCCATCGGACGCACTTGGGCTGGTCTTCTATTCAATCCGCCAACCGCAGCAACAGCACTTTGCGGCCAGATGCTTCGGTAAACTGCTCCACGGCGTCAGCATTTTCAGCTACGCTTGCCGTCACTCTCCGCTTTTTCAGTAGTTGGACAGCCGCATCGCTGAACCCCAGCGTTGATCTGTGGCCAGTGCCTATAACCAAAGCGTCCGGTTCGCCTTTACACAGATCAATCACCTCGGCCTCTCCTACAACATCTGGATCTGGCCTGGAGTATCTCTTCTTACGCTGCCTTACGGTGCCGTTGCTTTGAACGAGTAGATCACCACCGTACTGCTCTGAATTAACTTCCGCATCTCCAGTTTTCATTAGTGTCACAGTCGGGTAGTTGACTTTCTTTCGTCGGCGAACCGGTCGCTCAGACACCAGCGCCGCAGCGCCCAACACCCCGGCGTCGTCACCTAAGATGGACGCGACCACTTTCGCGCTGCCTTCAGCACCCACCATCGTGTTGTCTGCTGCGGTTTTCTTGATGATCGGCATCATGAAATCGCCGCACGCTTCAATTACGCCGCCGCCCATCACTATCCGCTCCGGGTCAACAAGGTTCGCGACGCTCGCAGCGCCATATCCTAACACTTCTGAAGCTTTCTCCAGCACCTCAATAACCAGATCATCCCCCTGGCGCAGCGCTTTTTTGAGCGCTCCGCTCTTGATTCTCTCCGAATCATCACCCAAAATCTCTGTGAGCGAGGATTTCCGCCCGCTTTCCAATGCGCTCTTGAGGTCGCGCTCTATCGCTGTGCGGCTGGCCATCGCTTCCATGCACCCGAAGTTGCCGCACCCACATTTTGGACCGTCGATTTGGAGAATCATATGCCCAACCTCGGCTGCGGCCCTGTGATGCCCCTCCCACATCTCGGTGTTTTGAATGAAGCCGCCGCCAATTCCTGTCCCCACGAATATACCGAAGACCGAATCAGCTCCCCTGCCAGCACCAAACCGGCTCTCGCCCAATGTGCCGACGTTTACGTCGTTCCCGACGCGGACCAAGCAGTCGAGCTTACTCGTTAAGAGCTGCGCCAAGGGAAGATCATCCAGCGGAAGATTGGTGGTGTTCACCACATGCCCTTCGGCGGTATCCACGACACCGGGAACCCCAACACCAACACCTAAGGGTTTTCGACTTTTCTGATTTGTGACGCCCCTGACCGCTTCAACTATCTGATCGACTATCTGGTCTCGATCTGCTCTGGCCGTGCTGATTTTGGCCGTCTTGACAATATTGCCGTCACCATCGACCAGAGCCGCAAGTATTTTAGTGCCGCCTACGTCTACGCCTATCACCGGGGAGTTGCGCTTGGCCATTGGGGGTCCAATCACAGCCCATTGGGGAAGTTGCGGCTGCTAAAGAGGTGCGCCTTGCGGTACTAAAAATAGGTAATTCAAGGGTGGCGTAGAGTCAACTCCCACGGTGGTTCTGCACTGATACAACAGCGCCAATTCTTCAAACGGTCACTACGGATTTAGATAGCTGATGTTGGCCCGACAGCACGCCTACGGTTTACTATTGACGTCCCCTGACCAACGTGTGTTACCCGACACCGAGATACCGGTGTCTTGATCACCGGGCCACCACGCCTAGCGACACATGTAAGCTGAGGCACGGTTATCCGTTGATTTCTGTTTCGGAAGAATGAGCGCATTTTGGACTGTCCGTCGTGGTGACATCGTAGTGCCGACTCTAACCTGGCCACCTCTGATATGGACGCGGTTCGTTGAGCGCCCAAACCGTTTTCTCGTACACGCTGAGATGGACGGTGGCGAACTCGCAGTGACCCACCTTGCTGACCCAGGCCGCCTAGAAGAGCTTCTCGTTCCAGGCGCACGCGTTGCTATCACGCCTGCTGTGGGCGAGAAGAGGAAGACAGAATTCAGCGTCGTGTTGGTGGACGCCGGATCATCGCTGGTCTCCCTCCACACCGGTGTGCCCAACCGGTTGGCGCGTGATGCCTTCGAGCGAGGAGCGATACCAGAGTTCGCCCACCTCGCGACAGTCCGCCGTGAAGTGACCGTCGGCAAGAGCCGTTTCGATTTTGAGATGTCGAATGAGGGGGCCGACCGGTGCCTCGTTGAGGTGAAATCGGCGTCACTGGTGGAGAATGGTATTGCCCTGTTCCCCGATGCGGTTACTGCCAGGGGAAAGAGGCATGTCGAGGAGCTTACCGCGCTGAAGCTGGACGGTGTAAGGACAGCGGTGTTGGCGGTAATACAACGCAGCGACGCCCACGCTTTTGCGGCGGATGGGTCCCGCGATCCCAAATTCTCGGCAGCGTTGGAGAATGCGAAAGAGTCCGGCGTCGAGGTGTTGGCGATGCGCTGCGAAGTCACCGAAGAGGGTATTTCACTCACCGATCGCGTGCCGGTATGGAGCGGCTGGCCTCCGTCTCCACCTAAATAGTCGCCGCACCCTGCATCCTAAATTTGATAAGTCGCGACAGTAACACCGCCGCCAGATATAGAAACCAGGAGGAGCCAATGCAAGTCAAAAACCTGCTGACAGATTTTGAGTCCGTATCATTGCCCGATTCTGAAAACGAGATGAGCCGCCGCTACCTTGAAGTGGCAACTCGGTGGGTACACACCGCCGAGCGTGCAGACATCTCTTCGCTGGTACGCTCAATAAACGTTTTGGCATTCGACGCGTACTTCACCGTTCCCACAGCGTAATCCGCCACCGATCCCACAGCTGTAGGACCAGCAGGAGCATTCATCACTGAGTCGCCTCCACACCCCAACAACCTCACTCCAAGCTCCCCCCCCAAAAAAGCAGCAGTCTTCAGAAACGGTACCTCAGCGTACATAACGAGCTCTGGAGACCGAGCGTTCTAGCACGACGCCAATTGACCCTCCAGCCGCCTACGGCTACCGTACTAAAGACTATCTCGCCACTCAACTTGCCAAAACGATGGGAACATCATGATGATCGCCATCGCATCAGATCATGCCGGTTTTGTGCTCAAGGCACCTCTCATTGAAGCACTAAACGACCTGGGCCACGAGATTGATGATATGGGTTGCCGCAGCGAGGACTCCTGCGACCACTCTGACTTCAGCCTTCCGCTGGCTGAGAAGGTCGCTACTGGGACGTGCGCAAGCGGCGTTCTTATATGCGGGTCTGGCGTGGGAATGGTGATAGGGGCAAACAAGGTCGATGGGATCGCCGCAGCTATGCTGATTGACGAAGACACAGCTCGCATGAGCCGCCAACACAACAACACGAATATCGCAGTCTTCGCTGGGAGGCTACAGACCGCCGAACAGGTATGCCGCATAGTCACGGTCTGGCTCGAAACCGAATTTGAAGGCGGCAGGCACGAGCGGCGGATGGACAAGATTCACCACTACATCAGAAAGCTCAGGTCCTAACTCCCATGCGGTGTCCTTTTTGTGGAAATCAGGAAGACAGAGTAGTCGATTCCAGGGCCAGCAACGACGGGAAAGCGATCCGCCGCCGCAGGGAGTGCCTTCGGTGCGACTGCCGTTTTACAACATACGAGACTGTCGAGGAGGTACCCCTCACAGTTGTAAAAACCGACGACCGCCGCGAGCCATACGACCGCGAAAAACTTCTTGGCGGCGTCAGGCTTGCGTGCACAAAGCGACCGGTCACCCCAGAACAGATCGAGGCGATGGGTGACGAGATTGAGCTTGAACTTCTGGCAGGCCAAAGCAACGACGCCTCGTCAAAGCAGATAGGCGAGATGGTAAGCAGCCGCTTGGCAGCGCTGGATGATGTAGCCTACATACGTTTCGCGTCTGTCTACAAGAACTTCAAAGAGCCGCAGGCGTTCCTTGACGAGGTGCGCAAACTGCTGTAGCCCTACCTTGATAAAACACCCCGAACTTTCTACCACGACCCCGATTGGAGCGGCCAATGGCCAAAATGAAGCTAGGTACCATAGTCGGTATTTCAGACGACCCGCCAGCCAGTTTCGCGAGAGTGGCGGAATTGGAACTTCCCACCTGCCAGGTCGCTGTAGGAGCCGAGCAGATCAAGACGATGGACCCAAAAGCCGTCAGAAAAGCCGCTGACGGCGCTGGTGTTGAGATCAGCAGCGTCTTCTTGGGGTTCGACGGCCAGGTATACGACCTTAAAGATGGTCCTGCGACAATGGGCCTGGTGGCTCCCAAGCTGAGGGACGCCAGACTTCCCTCAGCGCTCAACTTCTGCGATCTGGTTGCAGACATGGGGATCAGCAGTATCACCTGTCACATCGGGTTCATACCTGACGACGAAAGCGATCCTATCTACCCAGGGTTCATCGACATAATGCAACAGGTGGGCCGCCGCTGTGCCGACCACAACCAGATTTTCTGCTTTGAGACCGGCCAGGAGTTGGCATCGACTCTCCTTCGCACCATCGAGGACATTGGTATCGGAAACATGTTCATCAATCTCGACCCAGCGAATCTGATTCTCTACGGCAAGTCGAATCCGCTGGACGCGGTGGAGATTTTTGGGGAACTCGTGAGGGGGATGCACGCAAAAGACGGCGTCTGGCCCAACCGCGACGAGTTCTTGGGATTGGAGACAGCCATTGGCGAGGGAGACGTCCGTTTCGATCTGCTGCTGCCACGCCTCAAAGCCAAGGGCTTTGCCGGACCGGTTACCATCGAGAGGGAGATCAGTGGTCCACAACAAGCCAAGGACATCAAAAAATCCATGGAGCAGCTCGACCCCTTTCTCTAAGCGGAGGGTTTCGTAAGCGGCCCCATTTGGGCAAGTTGGTGTATTCTGGTCCGGGGTGGAGAAAAGATATCCGGTGTAGGGTAGCGACGCGGGTCAGATAGCCGCTCGACTGCTATGCGGGTTCAGGGCAGAAGAGCATCCCACTCGGCAAGCTGCAAGTCAGTCGGGCCGCACTGGCCACACAGAGGGTCGGCACACATCAACGCCCTGGGGTTCGTCGACATCATGTCCATTGCGGCGTCGATAATATGCTGACCCCTCATCAATAGACACCTGGCATCGCCAACCCGACCATCGACGATCTGCCCTCGTTCCCGCACAACCGCATCAATCGCCCCAAACCTCTGGCTGCATCCAGGCGCGGCGGTCAAAGTGACGTGGACTTTATGCCTGCCTGGAGTGATCACCGCCACGCTTTTGGGCGATATGGGGCTGTAGCCGATCGTATGCCCTGGAAAATCGCTGTAAGTCTCGCCAACATGTATTGTGGTGTTTGTGGTGTGCGTCACCCCCAACAGAAGCACCCAACCACCCCATTTTGCGACTCTATCAAGCGGACTACCCACACCGGTCGCACCGTTCTCAATGTGACGCCATACCAGTTGCCCCGCCCTTGGACCGATAGCGGCGACTGAGTGAGACGGGTGCCAGCTTCGTATCGCCTCTTTATGAAGCCGCCCGGCCTCAGATATCGCACCCATCTTCGAGGGTGTCAGCTCCACATCGAAGGGGTGGACACTGAAATTGAATGTCGGCAACACGAGTAGACCATCGGAGCCCAATACGTCCAAAGCCGCCGCGATTACCGTTTCAGCGCCACCATCCATCCATCCGATGCTTGAGAGCGAACTGTGGACTACCACCGCGTCCGCCATCGTAGCGCGACTGATTGACTTTGGACTGTTCTCACCTGTCATCGGTCCGCCGGCAGCGGTTTGGCAGTGTCGCGGCTCCTGTGGACACTAAACACCGGCATGATCTGAGCGGCGACAGACACCGGTTTCGGTGAACTGCTTGCAGTGCGCTTTTAGTTTGACCGTCTGATCCCCAAGCTCGAACCCCTCCTGTACACATATCTCCTTCAGCGCCAAATGCAAGGGATCGCTGCTGAACGGCACTATCGCACCACAGTCGAGGCATACCACATGGTTGTGATGCCGATCGTCAACACCCCATATCACCTCATAGTGCGTACTAGAACTGCCTGTCGGGGTGATCGATTCCCTTATAATACCGCTTTGAATGAGAAGGGTTAGCGTGCGATAGATTGTCGCTTTGGAGACTCTACGGCCCTCACCCCTGAGCTTAATCCAAAGGTCATCGGCCTCAAAATGCTCGTGCGCCTCAAAAATGTTGTCCAGGATCACCCGCCGCTCAGCGGTGAATTTGAGTCCCTCTCTATCAAGGAACTCCTGGAACCCTTCTTTTATCGACGTAATCAGCATGTCTGCCTCATGCTCTTCGGCTCAAGTGTATCCGCTCCTCTGGCAATACATAGCCACAACTGAAGATAGGGGTTGGGCAGATTAGGTCAACTGATCCTCCCACCGCGTTGCAGGCCCCGCACCGTTTTCTGTATACTAGCTGCCACTGATGGCCACTGCAACAGACAACGATCTGGCACTAGTAGCGTCTGTCGCCCCAATCATCGCGTTTGATCGGTGTGAACCGTTTGAACCTCTGAAGGTCGGCGTGACGGTCTTCCACAGGCCTGGCAACTCTCGCGCTGATTACCGCCGCACACTTTCAGGCGAATCGCCGCTGGAGTTTGATGGCGTGGATGCTGTCGTGGAGTAAGATATCTGGTGGGACTGGGACATCCAGCATCTCTACGAACTTGAGGCGGCATGGGTCTATCTGGATATAGAGGGTGCGATCGGGAAAGTGGAGGCGTCGTGGCATGGCGGTTACCACCGAATGGATGACAAAGGGTTGGAGTTCATCGACGGAAAATCCGTTCTTTACTCCCAACCAGGAAAACACGCTTTTGCCCCATCTGCGGACTGGTTCTCGGCGGAGACCGAGCGTTACACGGAGCCTTGCCTTGGGGGTGCCGGAAGCATGGGTGTTCACGTCACACCGCTTTTGGAGGACACGTATGCCAAAAGCGATCGCGGCGATACACTGGTGCTTCAGCACCTGAAACGGTTGGCGTTTAAACCGACATTCCTATTCGATCG
Source organism: uncultured bacterium (assembly GCA_964627605.1). Taxonomy (GTDB): domain Bacteria; phylum Latescibacterota; class MWCZ01; order MWCZ01; family CAZVGZ01; genus CAZVGZ01. The sequence goes on from CAZVGZ010000036.1 coordinate 15,252, forward strand.
TCTGGTGCCCATCACTCAAGATTTCTTGGTAAATTGGGATGAGTTGCAGAAGTGGATTCCAGGCCGTGTTGAGACCTTGATAGGTTGGCTGGAGAGCGGAGGGCCTTACCCGGCCCCAGAAGAAATTGGGGGTTATATGGCAGAGTACAGGCGAGGCGCTTGGGGATCAAAGCTGGGCTTCATCCTGGCAGCGTCAGGGTCAGCTATCGGCCTTGGGAACATAGTTTTTTTCAGCGCCAACGCCTATAAATACGGTGCTGGTGCGTTCTACCTGCCATATCTGGTGGCGCTATTCCTAATAGGCGTCCCGATCATGACGATGGAGTTGGGGTTGGGAACGTTTACCGGGCGCGCGTTTCCAGAGTCGATGTTCCGCATTTCCGGCAAGTGGGGAGAGCTGGTGGGCTGGGGCGCGGTCTTGAACGCCACTGTTATCAGCATGTACTACGTCACAATACTGGCGTGGGTGTTTGGGATGCTCATCGGGTCGGCATCGGGGGCGTTGTGGCAGGCCGCCCATGCGCTGCCAGCGTTCGCTGCGATTGGTGAGCTAGAGAACCCCTACGGCTACTTTTTCGATATGCTCTCCTCTTGGGACACGGTCATCTACGTTTTCATCCTCTGGGGCCTCAACTACATCATCGTACTCAAAGGTGCCAAATCTATAGAAGCTGCGGTGAAGATTTTTGTACCGATGATGTGGGTGTTTATGATCGTCCTCATCGTCAGAGGTGTGACTCTCGGCAACGGCCTTCAAGGGGTGCTTCTTCTGTTCACGCCCGATTTCACAGTGATTCAGGAGCCGGAGGTATGGCGTGGCGCGTTCTCGCAGATGTTTTTCAGTCTGACACTGGGTTTCGGCGTGATGACCGCCTACGCCAGTTACCTACCAAAAGACAGCGATCAGATACACAACGCCTCCACTGTCAGCTTCCTCAACTGTGGTTTTGAGTTCTTAGCTGGGCTGGCGATATTCAGCCTGCTTTTCGTCTTCTCAATAGTCCCGAAAGCAAGCACTTTGAGCATGATGTTTTTCGTTGTGCCACAGGGGATCGGCAATCTACCTGCGCTAGTAACCGCTTTTGGAGTGTTGTTCTTTTTCACGCTTCTTGTAGCAGGGCTGTCCTCCAGCATCTCTCTAGTGGAAGCGTTCGTCTCGGCGCTGATCGACAAGTTTCGCTGGCGGCGGCAGCCAGCACTCCTTCTAGTTGTCGGGATGGGACTGCTAGGCGGCCTCTGCTTCGCACTTCCGCAGGTCGTAGACCCAACTCTCGACGGCAACGGCACCCTGGGCCTCTCGATTTTGGACCTGGTGAACCATTGGGCATTCAACTACGGACTGCTCTTAGTGGGTTTGCTGGAGTGTGTGATAATTGGATGGATGTTCGGTGCGCACCGGCTCCGCGAGGCGATAAACCGCAATTCGACGTTTGAGCTTCCGCTTGCTTGGGAATGGATCATCAAAATAGCGATACCTGCTATTCTGCTGGCGGTTCTACTCTGGAGTTTTTCTGACGAGTTAAAAGGGATCTACGGATCGAAAATGGCGTTGGGTGATCTCGACTGGCTACCGGTTGCGGCGGTCGCAGGTTGGATGATGTTTACAGTCGGTGTCGGAGCGCTTTTCACCTGGCGCAGCGATTATGACCCGGAGGATTCGGTATGAAACCGCTGACCGGTTTTGGGACCTTTTTTAGTCTGCTGACCATCTCCTCAGCGGCGAGTGCCAGCCTTACCGTAGAGCTTTATGACGAGTTCCCGACACGAGACACCGTCACCGTAGTGACGGTCCGGGACGCCGCAGAAATGCCCGTCCGAGGTGCCGTGGTGAGCGTGAAATACTATCCTGGAAGCAAGATCGAGCGCGTCGACACCGTCGGAGTCACCGACCCCAGCGGATACCTGCTCTGGCGACCCAAATATGCTGGAGTCGTGACCGTTTCAGCGCGGAAGGACTCCGAATCGGTGTCCATCAACCGGAGCGTCAAATTTGATTCGATTCCCGGTTCGGGGATTCTGGTACTCATGATCGCCGGGATAGTTCTGATGGGCGGCGCGGGCTGGTCGATTCTAAGGCTCTACGAAAAAGACGTGCCATAGAATCCTCGTGTTTCCCGCAGCGCAAACCGCGTCGTGGCCTCCCGATTTTCGTATAATCTGCGCGTGGTCACTGGGCATGCCCATACTCCTTTCTAGCCTTTGTACGCCCCCAATTTGGAGTAGACAGAAATGAATACATCCCTTCCAGTCTGGTGCGCCCCACAGCGGCGTCTGCTTGATGGGATGCGCGCCTGGACCGATCAATCGATAAAACATCAGTGGCAAACCCCGTTTCAAGGGATTCACGACGAAGGAACATTCACCACGTCGTGGGACTCGTACCATATGCTCACCGGCGATGCGAAGATATTGGAGTTTATGACGTGGTTGCGAGACGGTCTGGCGGACTATGTCGATCAGGAGCTTTTCCACGGCTACTACCAGAAAGGCGAGGTCCATCACCAGCCTGAGCCGTTCACACATTTTGCCGCCCGTTTCAGGACACTCGTCCCTGACGATCCAACAACCGCAAGACTGCTCAATGATGTCGCCCACCACATCGGCAACTGGGAAGACGGCGTGCCTGACTGGTACGATTGGAATAACCACCGGTTTATCTCCTACCGCATCGGGTCAGTGGAGTTGCCGGATGTGCCGCCGTTCAACTATGAAGAGCCAGACCATTTTCGTTTGCCGATGATGGCTTTCGTCGCATACCTGACCACCGGGCAGTCGCGGTATCTCGACCTCTGCATCGACTACGCCGACAGATGGGCCAAAAAGGTCCTCGACCACCCTATACCCAACGTTGTCCTATTTCACGACCGCCCTGAGTTCTACGACGATATTTTGAAGGAGAGGGCCGAAAAGGGGTTGCAGCCCAGGGTTGAGCTTCTTTTGGCGTCAGGTGCGGTGGATCTCTATCTGGACCTGTTCCATGTGACCGGCGATGAGCGGTATCGAGAGGTGGTCGAACGGACGATCCCGACTCTGGTCGAAACCGTGGCCGATCCCCGCAACAGACTCTCGGCAGCAACACTCGCTAAATACCGGCGTATTAGCGGAAAAAAAGAGTGGGACGCAGGCATAATGGAACAGTTGCCACCGGTCTCAGATTTTCAGAGTCGCAGTGAGATCGACCTGCTGGACCTAAGAGACCGGGACTCATTGGGCAGAGGTCCAAACCCAGACGGTTGGCCAGGGCACAGGGTGGACCAGTTCCGAATGGGAACCGTGGGGTCGGACGGCTACCCGGAGGAGTCGAGCGAACCCACGCCCCCAGCATGGGCGCTAGCATGGGCGATCACCGGTGACGATCAGTACGCCGCCCAAGCCTTCGGCACCGCAGCAACACGCCTTGAGACCGCTATGCGCAGCCTCAAGGACGGACGGGAGCATGGATGCGCGGCAAGAACCATCAGCGCCGTAGCGTCAGGGCATGGACGCGACGACCGCTGGGGCGATGTGAACTCCATTCTGGGGCCGCTTACGCTGGGGTCGGTTCGATTCGGCGGTGCAGAGACTCCGGCTATTGAGATAGGCGGCGGCCTACCTGATCAGGTGTCGATCCTGGTGTCTGACCAAAATCGTGATGCCATGTTGGTCACTTTGGCAAACTGCTCGGAAGCGGATATCGACATCGCACTGTCAGCGATAGCCAACGGCTCCAAACCAACCGCGATCACTCTTAGACCGCATGACTCAACCACCGTGCCTCTTTCGCAGTCGCTGTCAGATCAGCTCCGCTTCGCAGTGGTAGATGCGGCTTGAGCGAGCGGTTCGTGGGACGCGGTGGCCACAAGCTCAATGCGGCGTTGGAACACTGGGTACCCAACCTTATCGGTTCGTTGGATGGAGTTGTCGCCGCTGACTTGGGAGCCAACGTAGGCGGTTTCACAGACTGCCTTCTCAAAGCAGGTGCGGCGAGGGTCTACTCTGTGGACACCAGCTACGGAGTCTTCGAGTGGACGCTTAGGAATGACGAGAGGGTGGTGGTCATGGAGCGAACCAACGCGCTCCACCTAGAGCTGCCCGAAAATGTCTATATCGCCGCCGTAGACGTCGGTTGGACCAGGCAGCACCACATTATCCCGGCTGCCTGGAAACATATCTCGCCAAACGGGTGGATTATCTCACTACTGAAACCGCACTACGAGGCGTCCAAATCCCAACGGCGTGGCGGCGAGATTAGGCGGGAAACTGTTGACGAGGTCGTCCAAACGACCTGCGAAACACTCAAAGAGATGGGGTTTCCGTTGGCCGACATAACTGATTCGCCACTCCTCGGCGGCAAAGCCAAAAACCCTGAATTCCTTCTGCTCATTGGGCCTAAGATCGACTAGCAGTGGGCATTTAGGCGACCCTCTATCGGTCAGCAGCGGCGTAACGGGTTTGCTTGGTGACCGTAGGTAATCGTTCCCACTGGACATCTGGTCTCACGCCCAGTTTGCCGTCATCACCACCACCGTGACCGAGAAAACCGTCTCATCATTTCTGGTTAGGGAGGCGGACGTATATATCCAAGATATCAGCGCGCCGGTGCTCAATCGCGATGGAGGTCTGTAGACGACAGCGACTTGGCAAGAACACACCTATGACCCGGTCGATTAGCCGTTCTGCCCCTCGCCAGGATGCAGATTGCGGCGGAAAGGTCGCCAACCCTCCCTCGGTCCGATCACTATCACTTTGGGGGATCAGCCAGAAGCGTGTTGAAATCCCTCGCAGCGGTCCCAATACTGGTCCACGAAAACAAGCGCTTTAACCAACTCCAACCGCGGGCGTTATAACCATACCTCCACACCGGGGTCGCTCGGAAGAAGCCGCACCACATCCCGTCAACGGCTTCCCTGGACTCGGTAAGCCCGAGCGATGTAGAGTAGGGGTAGCGCTCAGAAGCGTCGCCTGATACGAGTTCCGCCAAAAAAATAAGCCGCCACATCCTGACTTCGAACAGAGACCACGAAACGCCCCTCCAGGGCGCTATCGACCCGTTACACAGAACGGTCTTGGAAGTTCATCGCAATTGACTTGGTCGTCTCAACCAAGCAGTTTTCCTAAGAGATCTAGCCAAGTTTTGCCAGCTACCGAAGGTCAACCAATGAAAATCTACCTGCTTACTGACATGGAAGGTTGCTCCGGCGTGACTATGTGGGAGCAGTGCGATCCTCAATACCCAGCGTTCGACTACGGCTGCCGAATGCTCGCCCACGATCTTACCGCAACCATTCACGGCTTCTTAGACGCCGGAGCAGATGAGATCGTCGTATTGGATGGCCATCGTGGCGGCGACAACATACTTCTCGACATCGTGCCAGACGGGGCCCAATACATTCTGGGACGCTCCAGCCCCCGTCCGCTCCCATTTCTGGACGACTCGTTCGACGCTTTGGCGGTGGTAGGCCAGCACTCGATGGCAGGCACCGAGAACGCGATCATGCCCCACACTCAGTCATCGACTGCGTGGCTAGATCACCGAATCAACGGGCAGCCGATGGGAGAGATGGGACAGTCGGCACTGCTCGCTGGGCATTTTGGTATCCCGCTGATTTTCCTTTCCGGCGACAGAGCCGCCTGTCACGAAGCCGAGAATCTTGTCCCTGGCGTGACGACCGCATCGGTAAAAACGGGGGTCTCAAAAAACCGTGGTCTCTGTGTCTCTTTTGGAGAAGCCGCCAAAAGACTGCGGAAGGGAGCAGCGCTGAGCCTGGACAGGTTTGGTTCCACTAAGCCGCTGACAGTAGATCTGCCCATGTCTGTCAGGGTGACTTTCGCTACCGCAGCGATGGCTGACGACCGTGAGGCCAACGGCGCGACTCGTGTTGACAACCTCACAGTCGAGAGGGTCCATGATACAGCCGAAACTGTCTACAATATTTGATTTACAGCGCTCAATGAGCCGTATTCAACAGCTGCAAGTAGCTCTGTGTAGTAACGGCAGTTGGCACTTCGTGGCGGCTGAACGAGCGAACTGAGTCGGCTATCCATGCCAAATACACGTCTGATCGGGGGCCATAAATGAGCCGTCTAGTGACCATAAGCACCTCCAGTTTCCCGCTTCTTGATACCGGACAGCGTGCAACCGTCGAGCGGAATCGGACTGTGGCTGTAGACCTCGCCACTGAGGCCGGCGAGCGAGGGTCGGACATGTTTGCCCTGCTCGAGACTTTCAGCGACATGCACTCAATGGGCGGGGCCGACGAGACTCCCAAATTTGCTGAACCGATCCCTGGCCCTACATCGGACGCTCTATCCCAAGTCGCGAAGCGGTATGGGATGTACATCCTCTGCCCCATACACTACTTAGAACCTGATGGTACGGTCCGAAACACCTGTGCGATTCTGGATCGAAGAGGCGATGTTGTAGGTATGCACCACAAAACGCACCCGATGATGGTCGAGTCACAGGACGCATCAATAAAACCCGGCAAAGATATCCCGGTGTTCTCCTGCGGGGCCTGAGATCAGCGCATCACGGGTTGTTAGCTGCACGACCTAAATAGAAGGAGTTTGGAAATGGCAAAAGGGTTGTTCGTGACGGGCACCGACACCGAGGTGGGAAAGACCACTGTGGCCTGTATGATGGCCCGCGCACTGAAGGCTCGCAGCGTTGATGTGGGTGTGATGAAGCCCGTGGCATCAGGCTGTGTGGCAGTAGGTGGGGAGCTCATATCAGAAGACGCCCAGCTACTCATCGAAGCCGCAGAGGTGGACGACCCGCACAATCTGGTCTGCCCGATCCGCCTTAAACCGCCGCTGTCCCCGAACGTAGCAGCGATGGACTCAGGCGTCACCATAGATCTTCATCTGGTTAGGGACGCCCACCGCAATCTGGCATCACGCCATGACTTCCTGCTTGTAGAAGGAGTCGGTGGCCTAATGGTACCCATCACCGACGACTACATGGTCGCAGACCTCGCCGAAGAACTTGGGTACCAAGTTGTAATTGTCGCCCGCGCAGGGCTGGGCACGATCAACCACACACTAATGACGATTGAGTGCGCTCGGTCTCGTGGCTTGAATCTTGTTGGCGTGATCTACAACGGTTTCTCGCAGGAGACAGACCGATCCCAGGAGACAAACCCAGAAGTCATCACGCAACTTTCAACCGTTCCATGCCTTGGGAGAGTGGTTTGGACCGAGAATGGCGAGCCAGACCCAGACGGAATCAACATTGACGCGCTGCTCCCATAGCATGTTTGCGGCGACAGCGCTGCTGTTTGGGGCAGCGACACAGACCTTGGCGCAGAGCTGGCGCACAGCGTTTGACGCGGTGGCGGTGCAGGATATAGAAGTCGTAAGCGACTCGATATGGGCGCTTACCCCCACAGATATTCTTCTGGCACGACCAAGAGAAATCTCCCAAACGCACCGGCATCGACGGCGAGCGCATCTATGCTAGCCCTGATTGGTCGATCTGGGTCGGTCCAGGCGATACTGGGATGGACCAATGGGACAAGGCCGATTGGGTCACCTACCCAGACATACGCGCACCGGTGAGCAACGAAAACCCTTGGGACGGCGCGCGAACCGACATAGAGTCTGAATCGGATGGATCGCCTTGGATTGTCGTGAGTAGCTACTGGATCGGCAACCGCTCTCAGGATTACGTTCCTGGCGTCGTATACCGCTGCGATAGCGACTGCCGAACAGGAAACGTGACTAGCTATACCGGTGGCTCTGAATTAATTGACCCATCATCGGTGGTGGTGACCTCTTCAGGCGAGGTCTGAATGACGCTCCGCCCGGCGTGGATTGAGGGGCGTTCAGAGGCGGTGGCGTCATCGTCAAAGAACCTTGGCAGAATCCTTCACATCGATGGACGGGCTGGGCTGTAGCGTCATACAGACAGCGGCTCAGTCGCCGGATGGCCGCATCTGGATCGCCAGCGACCACGGCATCGCTATCAGGCAGTTGGGTAGATCAGGCTGGGACAACCACCCGTGGCATTTTCCAGTGGGCAGGCTGATTCCGCAACAGATCATCGTCGATTCCAGCGGCGGGATTTGGGTATCCATCGGGCCATACTTGGCACCGGATGGCAACGGCGGATCGGTGGGAGTAGCGGGCCATCTGAGACGTTGGAGTCGTAGCGGATGGGAAGTCTTTGCGCGCTCCGACTGACTCCCTGGCGATGCGGTGGTCGATATCGCCATCGGCCTCGACAGAGCGGTATGGATAGCAACTTCCCCACAGTTTCAGGACGGTGAGTTTATCGGTGGCGGCGTAGATCGGTACGCCGACGGTCAATGGCGGGCTTTCACCACCGTCGACGGGCTTGGCAGCGACGTTGTAAAACCGGTTGCAGTTGGAAATGACGGGCGCGTCTGGGCAGGCACAGACACAGGCGTGAGTGTGTTCGAGGATGGTGTGGGTATCCCACGGAACTCGTCAGATGAGGTAGATGCCGGGGTCCTGAGAGTCATCCCGAACTCGTTCAATTCACGCGTGACGCTCGTTTTTGGCATCCCCAACCATACCGTAGTATCGCTCACCGTTTCTAACGCGATGGGCCAACATGTAAAGCGGCTCCTGAGCGATCAAGAAGCGGGTGGAACCCATTCAGTCGTATGGGGCGGTCAAGACGAATCTGGCCGCCAGATCACCAGTGAGGTGTATTTCATCGAACTAAGATTCGACAGTCGTATCTACATCAAACGTGCATCGTTGGTTCGCTGACCCGCCTGTCACGCACCAAACTTATCCAAACGCCCGGTGTACGCCAGCGCTTCCAACATCATCGCGCTGCCGTCAAAACGACCAAGACTCCCGACGCCGCACTCGGTCTCCCCAAAATGCTCCACAAGATCGGGCCTTACCCACTGTCCCCAATACAGAATCGGTACGGGATGGGCACTGTGCGATGCCATCTGGGCAGGCGTCGAGTGGTCGCCAGTGACCACCATCACGTCTGGAGAAAGGTCCATCGCTTGCGCCAACACCCTGTCCGCATCTTCTATCACACCAACTTTAGCGTCAAAATCCCCATCTTCGCCGTAGCTATCGGTCTTCTTGACATGTAGAAAGACAAAATCGTGATCTTTCCACACCGCCGCGAGCGTCTTGAACTCATCGGCGATAGTCTCTCCTTTGACATCCACGATCTCCATCCCCACCATTCGGCAGATGCCTTTGTAATCGGGGTAGACAGCTATGCATGCTGCATTCAGCCCGTAGCAGTTATTCATTGACGGAAGTTTGGGCTTTGTGGCGAAACCTCGCATAACCACCGCATTCGCCGGATTCTGTTCTTTTAGTATCTGCCACGCTTTGTTTTGAAACTCCTCAGCAGCCTGGACGATTGGAGGACGGCTGCCTCCTGCATCATCCCACAGAGGAAGCGGCTTGGAACCAACTGCACCGGGATCAGTGTCTTTGGCTTCTGCTGTGAGCCCTGACCCTCGAAAAATCACTACGGCTCTGTGTTCTCTTACGGGTTTGACGAACACATCGATGTTTCCCGACAGTGTAATCGTATCAAGCCGCTCACAGAGGGCTCTACAGGTGTCGGTAGGGATTCGACCCGCGCGTCGATCGGTTATCGTTCCGTCCTCGGCCGCTGTGCAGAAATTGACCCTGACGGCGACATCTGAGTCCTGCATGTCAAACCCGATGCCGTACGCCGCTATCGATCCGCGTCCGATGGGATACTTGAAGGTGTCGTAGCCGAAAAGCGAGAGATGCGCCAGCCCGCTTCCAGGCACTAGCCCCCTCTTTATGGGGTCAATCAGACCACAGGCACCTTGAGCCGCCAGCAGGTCCATGGTCGGGGTGTAAGCCGTCTCCAGTTCGGTCAGACCCGTTATCGGGTGAGACATTCCTCCTAACCCATCCAATACCACCAGAAGCAGCTTTTCACCTGAATTCCGCACCAATCCGTACTTCTGAGCTAGCTCCGCGCTGGTCATTTCACTCTCCTTTTATAGGTCTATGGACCCGCTATCTGATGCAGAATCATCGACTAAGGCGAAAACGGCAATGGTCGAGCCACAACCGCGAACTAAGGTGTCCAAGAGATGCGCAATGATCGCCAGTACCCCGACTCCCCCACCCTATGAAAATGCCAAAATTGATCCAAACGGGCAACGGCTGCCTGGAAGTGCTCGTCGGCTCACATCTGCTAGTGTGCATCGACCACGGCCCTGCTGGCGCGCAGATCGGTGCTGATCCATATCGTGTGGCCGAGATGGAAAAACGGCTCAAACTGGTCCATTGCGAACTGAATCCAGGCGACGGGCTGTTCTTTCACTGCAACCTGCTCCACCGATCCAAACCCAACAGCAGCCCCGATCCGCGTTGGACACTCATCTGCTGCTACAACGCTAACCGCAACAACCCCTACAAACAGCACCATCATCCCCAATACTCAAACCTATCCACAGTTCTTGACTCAGCAATCAAATAAATGGGCGAAAAACCCACGAACATCGGTCAGGTTTTCATGGCAGGCCGCAGCGCAGACAAGTAGGCTGACCCTCTTTTTATCTAGAAAGCGGCGATAATACAAAAACTTGCAGAGGCACAGAAAAGCAGCCGCCCAACGCCAACTGTTCGCGGGCGTTGGGCGGCTTGCAATCGTTCATGTACACGGACAACTTTTAACCGGACTATAATCGAGCAGATTATCTCGTAGACCGACCCTCGAAAACGTAGTACGGCGGTGTTCTCAGGCTGCTATAAACCGTGGTTTGAGGACGTGGTTCTCCAGATGCACATGCGAGAAAATATCGCCCTCAAGATGTTCGAGCTCTCTAAACAGCGTTGAGTAGGTGTTGCAGGCCCAATCAGGCAGCGTAAACTCATCAGAGGCGGCACGAATCCGCTGCAGCAGACCTTTGACAACGTAGTGATCCTCCACCATCGCATCTAGCTCCTTGGATACAACAGGAGAGTCGGCATCACCTGCCATCAACGCTGGAAACAGTGTCTCTTCCTCTGTCTCAAGATGCGGACCAATCCCGTCAGCGAGTTCCGAGATCACAGCATCCAAATCCCTCAGTTTGGCGTTTTTGTCACCATGGACCTGACCGACTTTTGCAGCCAACTCACGGATAAACGGCAACGCGCTGCGCAGGTACTCATGATGGGTGGAGATGATGTGCGCAATCAACCGCTCTGTGGAAAGCTCACGGGGATCGCCCTGGCTCTGAGCGCCGCGTTCATTCGTGGCGTTGTTGAGCGCTTCTAACAGCTCATCTACATCAATTCCACGCTCCTTGGCGGCTACCTCAATCGAATGCTCTCCGTGGCAGCAGAAATCCACCTGATATTTCTGAAAAACCTTGGCGGTCTCCGAGTGGTCAAGAACTACGTTTGCGACGGGCTGCTGTGTCTCAATCATGTTATCTCTCCAAACTAGCGGGAAGTGACCGGCGTCATCAAATACGGTATGCAGAGGGAGGTCACAGGCGGCTGCACGCAGCGTTTCCGCAGCTCTCGACATTCTCCGCTGTGTACCCTATAATTTACGCAGCAACCCTTCCGAAGTCTAGCCGCATTGCTGAAGAAGGCTAGGCCGAGGGCAATAAAGTAGAAAGACCGTAGGAGAAATTTTGAACCTGGATCACACCACTCTACAACTCTCTGAAATCGACCTGCATTTTCATGCGGGCACCGAGCGGTCGCCGGAGTATTCGGCGCGGGACTTCATCGACTACGCCGTCGCCACAGGCAGGAAGTTTGTAGGCGTAACTGTTTCCGGCGTGCGAGCGACTGCTCGACGACGCAGCGCTTGATGCGATCAGCCGTGCCCATTCTGCAAATGAAAATCCCGCCACCACTGATGAGAGCCCTTGGCACCCACGCATTAGCGCGTGTTTGGATTGGCCTGTGACTCAGACCCATATCCTCTTGACGATGCATCGGAGAAAGAGAAGTGAGACTTGCACTACACTCTGTGAGCTATTCAGGCACCTGGGGCGGACAGGCACTCCTCCCACTGCCGGATTTTGTGGAAAAAGCAAAAGAGTTGGGGTATTCAGGCGTCGAGTTCGCCGCCAAACGTCCCCACGCATCACCACTGGATATGAGTTCTGACGACCGCGAAAAACTGCGTGGAGCCGTCGAAGATGCTGGGATGGAGGTGTGCGCCCTTGCGAGCTATCACGACTGGGCAGGCGGTTGGGTCCATCGGGACATGGCGCACATCGAAAAGGAGCTGACCTACTTCGATTCGGTAGCGCGGCTAGCAAGCGATCTGGGAGCGCCAGTCGTCCGAAGCTACACCGGTTTTAGTGATGAGAGCGTCCCGTTCAGGCAGCAGTGGGACCAAGTCGTCGCAGGCCTAACCGAAGTCTGCAAGCGTGCGGCGGACTACGGTGTCACTGTAGGAATACAGAACCATTCGTGCATCGCCAGCCATCCGGACAGCCTGCTAGACCTACTGAAAGACATCGGCGAGACGAACGCCAAAGCGGTTTTGGACGCCCCGATGATCGTCGATCATGGAGAGCCGATCAGAGAAACCGTGCTCAAATTCGGCGACCTGATCGCCCACAGCCATCTAACCGACTTTGTTCGCAGAACCCGCTATCGCTACATCCCTGAGACAGTCACCTACGAGGAATCCGGCCTTGAAATGGTTGGGGTCCCCGCAGGTCAGGGCAAAACTGATTTCGCGAAGTTCGTAGACGCTCTGAAAGAGATCAACTACAGCGGATGGTTGGCATATGAGATGTGTTCGCCGCTGGTTGGCGGAGGTGGTGAAGCCAACCTTGACAGATGCGCCAAAGAGACACTCGATTACATGAACGGACTAATCTAGAAAATAGCTCATTGCAGTTCGCTCATCCATTGCCTGAGCTTTTCCAGGCTCTCCTTTGATTTTGGAACGCCTGGCAAGCAGTGCGTTTCGACACATATGGGACCGTCGTAACCAGCGTTTTTGATTGACTGCAACTGCGTCTGCCAGTCGATCTCACCCAATCCCAAAGAATCAAACAGACGTTCCCCGTCGCGGTGCACCACATCCTTAGCGTGGACGTTCCACATCTTGTCGCCCAGGATTTTGGCTCCCATATCAATCTCATAATCGTTGTCAAACGCGTTGCCCGGATCCCAGTTGGCCCCGACATTATCCCGGTCGATGAGTTCGATCAACGCCGCAAGTGAACGGCTACTGACGGCAAAAAAACCAGGTTCATTCTCGATTAGCAGCCTGACCCCGACCTCACCGGCGATGTCGGACGCTCGCTTGAATGCGTCGACCACCATCTGTTGCGGCGGATCGCCGTCTGGACTCTCAACACTAAAAACGATCACCTGATCAGCACCAAACATAGGCGCCCCCGAAACCGCGATCTGTAGTCTCTCCAGATGTTTGGCGATGATATCCTTTTCGGGCAAACACTTGAACACTCCTGGTGAAAGAGCGGTCACTGTCAGGCCGTTTTCACTCACGAGTTTCGCTGTCCCCTCCAAAAAGCCGTCAGGATATCGTCCTCCAACCACACCCCTCAGCTCCACATGATCGAGTCCCCACGACTTAATCGCCTCAATCGCGGGTTCCAGCTCCAGACCCAACTCATCAGTCACAATCGAGATTGTCATCAGTTCGCTCCAGTTGTCAGAAGTAGTTTCGTTGTCGATCGCGGTGCGACACATCTCGGCGGCTCGGACAATTCCAAGCAGCGGGCCAACCATTCATCTGTTTAGGTATCTGCACTCAGTTTGCGCAATACCGATGCGACAGTGCGACGGTAGGCTATTCTGCGTTCGCCCAGTCCATATACCGCGCCAAACAACAGCCCAACAAACGTACCGGGTAGTGTCACCCAAATCACGGTGTGATCGTTTGGGTGCGGCACTGTCAAAACGATCGTCCCGACAATTACCGCACCGACCAGCAGGAGGAAAATATGATAGACAATCCGTTCAAACGCGCTGCGATCTCGGTCCCACTCCATCAGGTCACCCACGAATCGTTCTTCCTTTTCATTCAGCGCCTGCTTCATGCGAACCTCTTTCAGGCGATTGGGGCACCCAACTCAATGCACCTTGCGTCACTCTCAAAGCTGCGAAGGCTCATCTCGTAATCCGAAGCCCACCACCAGACAGCAGTCGATCCACTTCGGCTTTGGTGCTCCAGTTGACATCGCCAGGCATTGAGTGTTTGAGCGCGGAGAACGCCACACCCTGATCGACGCCCGCCTGCCAGTCGCCGTCCAGATACCCGGCTACGAACCCGGCGCTAAACGAATCGCCGCCTCCAACCCTGTCCACGATCTCGATTTCGTAGGTGTTGGTCCTAATGAACTCACCATCGCTAGCTCTGTATGCGATGGCGGTCCATCCATTCTTCCAAACGGACAGATTGTCTCTGAGGGTGATCGCCACGCCTTCAAGTCCAAACTTGTCAGCCAGCGCCACAGCCACGTCGTCGTAGGTATCCTTCTCAATGCCGAACACCCGCGCTGTGTCTTCCTCAGTGGTGATAAGAACGTCTACATTCTCCATCATCGGCGACTGGATCTCCTCAGCCTCGGCCTGAGTCCAGAGTTTGGCGCGATAGTTGAGGTCATATGTGACTTTGACCCCCGCAGATTTGGCTGCCTTGAGCGCCTCAGCGGTCGTTTCCGCTACATTGGGCCCTAAAGCCGGGGTAATCCCGCTCGTGTGAAGCAGTTTGGCACCGTCAAACACTTTTCCCCAATAGATTGTCCCTGGCTGCACCTTGCTTATCGCTGAATCCGCCCTGTCATAAACAACGCTCGACGGCCTTGGTGCCGCTCCGAACTCCAGGAAATACAGGCCGCAGCGCGCATCGTCAGCCCACTCAACGTGAGAGGTATCCACACCAAACTGTTTTGCGTAGGAGTCGATCAACCGTCCCAACGGGTTGTCAGGCAGCCTGGACACCCAGCTTGACGACAACCCGAACCTGGTTACCCCCACAGCTACATTGAACTCCCCACCGCCGACCTGAACATCAAGGCCGCGAGTCTGTTCCAGACGCAGGAAATTTGGTGGCGACAACCGGACCATAGCCTCGCCAAACGTAACGACATCGGACATCTTTCTTCTCTCCAGGTTTTTCCTAATAACGGCAAATACTGTTCTCGTCTATGGAATCGGTACAGTTCGATCTGATCTGCCACCGTGAGGCCTATTGATCCTCACGGGCCGCCTCCATCGCCGACATCCACTCTTTGGCGTTGGCGGTTATCTGTGCGTAGTCGCCACTTTTAAGGGAACTCGACGACACGAGGTTTCCACCAATTCCAAACATTGTCGCTCCAGCGGCGACGAACTCTTTCATATTGCCCAAAGATATGCCTCCTGTCGGCATAAATTTCACACCAGGAAGCGGGCCCCTTAACGCGGTAAGATATGATGGGCCAAACACCGACGCCGGGAAAATCTTCACCGCATCAGCGCCGCACTCGATAGCTGTGACCACCTCCGTAGGCGTAAGCGCGCCTGGAATACAGACCGCGCCAAGCGCTTTGCTCGTGGTGATCGTATCAGGATCGGTGTTAGGCGCCACTACAAACTGCGCACCGGCATCTATCGCGCTTTCGGCTTTGCCCTTGTCAGTGACAGTGCCAGCACCCAATATGACGTCATCATCAATACCGCCAGCGACCGTCCTTATCACATCAGCGGCGTTCGGGACCGTAAACGTGATCTCAACCACCGTTACGCCGCCTTCTATAACCGCATCTACCGCCTTTACAGCAACCTCAGCCGACGGCGCACGCACCACCGCCGCGATTCCGTACTCTTCCATCCTGCCAAGCAGATGACTCTCTTTCATGCCCCGCTCCTTTGCACTCACTCTCCAAAACATCCGAACAGACTATCACCTCAAAAAGTTACCGGGCGACCGCCGCGACGTCGAGGGTTGAACCGCTCACTGGGGTCGTGGTAGTTGACAGCTTCCACGGCCCTGGGTTACTATAAAACTGATGAGGTCACTACAGGCCGCACCGCTCGGTCTGGCACGGAGGTTTTTTCGCATGTGGCGACAGTTCCCTGAAGACACACGTTTTTGGAACGAGAAGGATTGGGAACAGTATTTCGTTTCCCAAGACTCGCGTTTCGCTGCGGAAATGCAGGCAGGGGAGTTTCAAGAGGAAACGAACGTCGATGTGGCCGGAATCCTGGAGGACGACGCCGATTCCTGTCCCGACTGCCCTGGGCACCCGCCCCAGTCAGGAGATTTATCTGAGACCTTTGACGAAGACTACGAAGCCGCTTTGGAGAAAGAGCTGAACCATCTCCCGGCTTGGCGCGCCGCTTTGGAATTCAGCGACCTCGTCTACGAGTTCGTCTCCCCCATCTGCCAAAAACCAGGCGAAGAGCCGATCCAGCGGACCTCCCGACAGTTGTGCCAGGAGAGCTATCTCGTCGCGGACTACATCGCCGGAGGCCACGAGATCGGCTACGACGAAGACGTCATCTGCGGCAACATTGCTCTGTGCAACCGCGCGCTCACCTCGCTCGACCAGTGCATAAAACACCTGTCCGACATACCGCCAGCCGACATCGCTCCTGAAAAACTGCTTTTGAGGGCATATATCGTCAGATCGTTTGTCACCCGCCGCATAGAGGACCTGCGCACCCAGGTCTGGTGGCAGTAGCGAAAAATAGCCACCATTAGCCTCAGTGCCGGAGGGGGGGCAGTCGGTCCGTGATACCTAACCGAGCACCTGCATCCCGCCAGCACGCAGACCTACCTAGAGCCATAGGGGGGCGCCAATGAGTGTCAGAAAGCTCGTTTTGGCGTGGATCGTCGGATTTGTACCGATGTTCGCACTCTCAGGGCTGTGGCACATGGTCGTCGCCCTGTCGCTCTATGATGGCGGTCCGGTCACGGTTCGCTTCTCGCTCATCGCCGCTGGCTATGTCGTCCTGTCGCTTCTGATGGCATACACCTATCCCATCGGTCACAAAGGCGGCTCGCCTGTCCTAGAAGGAATCAGGTTCGGCGCGCTGATCGGCCTTATCTGGGTTCTCCCCTACAGCCTCGTGTGGACCGGCGCTATTGGCGGCGAGATAGGCATCCTGGTAATCGACGCGCTCTGGCATGTTGTTGAGCAGTCCGTCGGCGGACTGGCCATCGCCCTTGTTTACGGCGGCTCCAAACGCGACTCGGCAGATTCAGCAGACTGAACTGAGCAGTAATGAATCCTGAGGGCCATTGTGGTACGCGCACCACAGTGGCCCTTTCACTTTTTTTGACACATTGAAGGAATACCATGCCCACAGACGGACGCACAATCCAGATTGTCGGTAGCGGCGGTCGAGAACATGCCCTGGCCTTGGCACTCTCCAAAAGCCCTCACGTCGCCCGCCTGATAGCCGCGCCTGGCAACGCTGGGTTCACCAACCTAGCCACCCTCTGCGATGTAGCCTCAGACGACCTTTCCGGTCAGGTTGCCCTGGCGCAGCAGGAGAAAGCCGACCTGGTGATCGTCGGCCCAGAAGACCCGCTCGCCGCCGGCCTCGTCGACATGTTGACCGACGCTGACATCAGGGCCTTCGGTCCGTCAGCACGAGCAGCACAGCTTGAGGGAAGCAAAGTCTTCTCTAAAAACTTCATGCGCGATCAAGGTATCCCCACGTCCGAATACGAAGTCTTCACCAACCCCGGTAAGGCGATAGACTACATCCAAGCGTCGCAACATCTGGTCGTGGTCAAGGCATCAGGTCTCGCTGCGGGCAAAGGCGTCATAGTGCCCAACGACAACGACGAGGCGATCACCGCTGTCGAGCAGATTATGCGCGAACGCGTTTTTGGCGATGCTGGCAAGGAAGTGGTGCTTGAAGAGTTCATGGACGGCGAGGAGGCCTCAGTGCTCGGTCTCTGCGACGGAACGGACGTCGTGCCCTTAACACCGTCACAAGACCACAAACCCGCTTTCGATAACGACCAGGGCCCCAACACCGGCGGAATGGGCGCATATGCTCCTGCACCGGTAGTCACGCCTGATCGCCTTGAGGAGATAATGGAGCGCGTCATGCGCCCTGTGGTAACAGGTATGGCCGAACGGGGAACGCCCTACATCGGCGTTCTCTACGCAGGACTGATGTTTACCGACGCAGGCCTAAAAGTCGTGGAGTTCAACTGTCGATTCGGCGACCCGGAGATACAGGTCACACTCCCGCTACTAAAAACGGACCTTGTGGAGCTAATTGACGCCTGCATCGACGGCATTCTGGGACAGATCAACCTCGAGTTCCACGACGGTGCATCGGTGATCGTGGTCATGGCCTCCCCAGGCTATCCAGGCAGCTACCCCAAAGGGCTCCCGATCCACGGTGTTCCTGACGCAGAAGCCATCGAAGGCGTAACCGTCTTCCACGCCGGAACCACAACATCCAACGGCCAGCTTGTCACCGCCGGTGGTCGCGTCTTGGGCGTCACCAGCAAAGCCGAAGACATCCCGTCCGCGATAGACTTAGCCTACGAAGGTGTCAACAAAATCTGGTTCGAGCGCCAACAAGCTCACTTCCGCCACGACATCGGCCACCGTGCTTTGGCGTGAGCAGCAGGGCGATGATAACTCGGCAACTGATGCGATTTCATGAAATGACCTGCCCCTCATAGTCGGTCCACTTTGAAAGTTAGTATTGGGCCATCGTGAG
>CAZVGZ010000037.1:0-7400 GCA_964627605.1 uncultured bacterium
AGCTGCGACCTTTGTTCGCGGAGTCGCGAAGGAAGTGGGGGTAGCGCTTTGAGCGATGCAAAAAGGGTGGTCGCCACAGCCATAGGTCAGGTTGAGGTGCTTCCGCTGGAAATCGACATCAGACCGCTCGGCCCGCAGGAGATAGCCGGACGGACGCTGGTTTCGCTCATCAGCACCGGAACTGAGCTGGGCACTTACTCAGGCGCGTGGGAGTTCCCACAAGGGTTGGGCTATTCGGCGGTCATCGAGCTGACAGAAATAGGCAGCGATGTCCGATCTCTGAAAGCTGGGGACAGGGTTTACGCCTCCCGGGGCCATCAGTCGTATCACCGTATGCACCACGATGACGCCATCTTGCTTCCAGATGGGCTTCCGCCGGAAACCGCAGTTTTCGGGCGGATGATGGGTGTTTCCATGAGCACCCTCGTCACAACGACCGCCAGGCCGCCCGGATCGGTGTTGGTGACCGGGCTTGGTTTGGTAGGCAACATGGCGTGTCAGGTATTCAAGAATTGCGGTTACAGTGTCACTGGTGTCGATCCAGACGAATCAAGGCGCGATCTCGCAACCCGTTCCAACATCAATCCGGTTCTTTCGGAGGTACCAGTTGACGATCCCAACTACAGTGAGAATATCGAGTTGGTCGTTGAGTGCTCCGGCCATGAGCGAGCGGTTCTGGACGGCTGCCGCACCGTGAAAAAACGCGGCGAAGTAGTGACAGTCGGCGCTCCATGGTCCAAGCGCGACGACATCCAACTTCACGATCTTCACCACGCAATATTCCACCGCTACGTTACCCTTCGCAGCGGCTGGGAGTGGGAGGTGCCAGGCAAGCCAACCGAGTTTAAGACCGGATCGATCAAAGCAAACCTGACAGCAGCACTCAACTGGCTCGCAGAGGGCAAGGTGGTGACTGAAGACCTTGGTAACATGGTATCGCCCAGCAACGCCCAAGAGGTGTACCAATCACTCCTCCACAGACGCACCGGTACACTAACCAGCTTATTCGACTGGACAGCATAACACGCCTGTATAACCAATTTCACGCGATAGCTGAACAAAACCCCAAGAGGAAACCAAAAAAATGCCAGCAGATAGCCTTCGTTTCAGACAGATTCATCTCGACTTTCACACCAGCGAACTGATCGCTGGTATCGGCTCGCAGTTTGACCTAGACGAGTTCGCCGAGACATTAGACGCCGCAAGGGTTAACTCAATAACCTGCTTCGCCCGCGGCCATCACGGCATGATTTTCTACGACACCAAAGCCCATCCTGAGCGTAAACATCCACATCTAGAAACAAACCTTCTGGCAGAACAAATTGAGGCGTGCCACTCAAGGGACATCCGGGTGCCGATCTACACCACTGTCCAGTGGGACCTGTTCACAGCGAACAACCATCCCGAATGGCGGATCATCACCCCTGAAGGCAAGTGGGAAGGGACGCCTCCGTTCGAGCCAGGTTTCTACGGCGGCCTGTGTGTCAACTCGCCATATCGCGATTTCCTCAAAGCCCACGTTCAGGACATCGCCGATTCGGTGGCGGTGGATGGTCTGTTTTTCGACATCGTCGGTGTTAGGGAGTGCGTCTGCAAATACTGCCGTAACAAGATGCAACAGAGCGGAATAGATGCGTCGGATGCAGGTAGCCGCCAAAAATTCGCTGAAACCACAATCCACGAATTCAAGCACGATATGTCTGCGTTTGTTCGGCACTTAAGCCCCGACGCCACAATTTTTTACAACGCCGGACACATCGGCCCCATTACCAAGCCTTCAGCGGATGCCTACTCGCATTTTGAGTTGGAATCACTCCCTAGCGGCGGATGGGGATATATGCACTTTCCCCTGTCGGTCCGCTACGCTCGCAATTTGGGCGCACCGTGCCTGGGAATGACAGGCAAGTTCCACACCTCATGGGGCGACTTTCACTCGTTCAAAAACATCGAAGCGCTACAGTTCGAGTGTTTCCAGATGTTGGCACTCGGCGCTCAGGTCTCAGTTGGTGACCAGTTGCACCCAGAAGGCAGGATTTGTGAGGCGACCTACAAGCTCATCGGCGAGGTCTACTCAGAAGTCGAAGCCAAAGAGCCGTGGTGTGAAGGCGCCAAGCCGGTGACAGAGATCGGCGTAATCACGCCAGAAGCGTTTACCGATGGACATCACCACTCTGGGCTTACGCCGCCAGCGTTCGGCGTGTGCCGAATCCTACAGGAAGGCGCGCATCAGTTTGAAATGATCGACCCGGATCACGATTTTTCGGGTTTCTCGGTGTTGGTGCTCCCTGATGAGATACCAGTGGCAGCCAATCTAAAGGACAAGCTAAAAAAATATCTGGCAGACGGTGGAGCGTTAATCGCGTCCTACCACTCAGGTCTTGATCCCGATCGCAAAAACTTTGCCCTCGACGAGATGGGTCTGACACTTTTGGGCGATGCTCCGTTTAGCCCCGATTTCATCGTTCCAGACGCCAATCTGGGAAAAACTCTTCCATCGACTGAGCATGTGATGTATATGCAGGGGTTGGAGGTCGAACCAAACGACGGGGCAGATGTTCTCACCAGCACCGCCTCACCCTATTTCAACCGCACCTACGAGCATTTCTGCTCACACAAACACACGCCGTCATCAGGTGCCAAGGGTGGCCCGGCGGTAGTGAGAAATGGCAGAGCGATCTATTTCGCGCATCCGATATTTACCCAGTATCACGACAACGCCCCCAGGTGGGTAAAACGGCTGTTCTTGGACGCTCTTGAGATGCTGCTGCCGGAGCCGCTGATAGCCATTGAGGCACCGTCCACCACATTAACAGCCCTCAACGAACAGCCAGACAAAGGCCGCCAGATCCTCCACCTGCTTCACTACGTCCCGGAGCGACGCGGGCAGCAGTTTGACGTTATCGAAGATGTGATTCCGATTTTTGATATACAGGTCTCAGTACGGGTTTCTAAGCGGGTATCAGGCGTCTCTTGCGTGCCACAGCATCAGGGTTTGCCTTTCGGCCAGGACGACAGCCGGGTCACATTTAGAGTACCCAAAGTGGACGGACATCAGATGATCGAAATCTCTTTCGAATGATTTTTTACGACTTGGCGATGGGCGCGGTCCGGTGTGCAAACGTTTCAGCGCTCACCGGAACGATGGAAAATCCGTTGCAGGAGCAGATATGAAGGTCGTCGAATGTTCGGGTGATCCTTGGGAGTTGGGCACTACCACAGGCGAAGAGTTGCGAGACGAGATTAGAGAGCATATAGACATATTCGTTAGGCGGAATGCCCAAGATGCATGGCAGGACCGATTGCCTCTGTTTCTGGATGCTCTGCGGACACATCTGCCGTTGGTTTTGGAGGAGATGCGCGGTACAGCAGCCGGTGCCGGTGTCCCTGATGACGATATTTTTCGCCTCAACCTGCCAACCTATCGGGACAAGCTTTCGGTGGATGACGCCTGCACCAATCTGGTGTTTGCCGACGGTCCCGATGGACCGACATGGGGCAAGAACAACGACGGCTGGGTACCGCACCGCCCGGTCTGCGCACGGATCGTGAAACCAAACCGTGGGATGCCGCAGATCACTTTCACATTCTGCGGTATGATCGCCACCACAGACGGTATGAACGCAGAAGGCGTGGCGGTCGGTCATTCGTCGGTAGGGAGTATTTTTCAGCAAAGCGACAGACATCCACCAATACGTCTGTGGGCATATGAGGCGATGATGCACAGCCGTAGCACTGGCGACTTCTGCCGG
The DNA here is from genome assembly GCA_964627605.1 of uncultured bacterium. Taxonomy (GTDB): domain Bacteria; phylum Latescibacterota; class MWCZ01; order MWCZ01; family CAZVGZ01; genus CAZVGZ01. Next base: position 3,750 of record CAZVGZ010000037.1, read on the forward strand.
CGGATGACATCGACCCCCTTGAGGGGAAAAGGCTACAGCATCGTGTGCGTAGACCGAGAAGGAACAGCCGTATCACTTGAGGCGGCATGTCCAGTCGTCCAGATCAGGCGACCGTCATCCCCAGGTGGGATCAACTGCGTCAACTGCTACCAATCAGATGAGTTGAGCGATGCTGACCAGCGTAAGCCTGGCGACAAGGAAAACGCTCTGGCCCGCGCTGCGGCTTTGGAAATGGACATCCAAAGTCCAGATCCGCTCGATCTCGCCGCCATGAAAAACATCCTAGCGCGCCACGGCGATCCGGACATCTGTCGTCACGGCGTCACCGAGAAAGCCATCACCGAATACTCCATGATCGGTCTTCCCCGCCAAGGAAGAGTGCTCTTCCTTGAGGGCAAGCCGTGCTCGCAACCATACGAGGAAGTCACGCTGTAGGCCTGTGACATGCCAAGGAATCAGACCGACAAAAAACGCACGCCAAACCATCGGTCCATCGAAACACTCAACCGGAAATCCGCACCCGCGCTGGGCCTGGATGATCTGATTCAGGGGTTCGAGCGTCTGGGGCTGAGCGCCGGGGATAACGTAGTGGTCCACAGCTCACTCAGCAGCTTCGGCAAAGTGGATGGTGGGGCGGACACGGTCATCGACGCACTCGAAGCTGTCATCACTGACGCCGGGACGCTGGTGATGCCCACCTTCAGCGGGCAGGTTGTTTACGTTTTAGAAGCGTTGGCATTGAGGTCGGGGCTACACGGCACCGGTGGCAGCGGTACCGGTCCCATCTATTCTGGCACACTGACCGACCTGTGGATCGCAATTCGGGAGTTGTCCGACGAAGCGGGTATAGCGACTCCGTTCACTAGCGAAGAGGTACTGCAAGACAGGCTATGGGGTGAATCCAAAAACCTCAAGCGTTGGGGCATCACGCTCAACAAAACCGACGCCATGGGTTCAAGCTGGGTGGGTATCAGGCGCGCAGGCCCGCCGATCCCAGAGAATGATGTCGCTCCAGGAAAAATGCCTGTGTGGACCGGGATGATCCCGGAAACCTTTTGGCGACGGAGCGAGACTATTCGCAGCACTCAATACTCTGGCTCTTTTGCAGCATGGGGCAGATTTGCGGAGCCGCTGCTTTTAGGACACAACAACCGCCCAGGACAGACACATGAAGAGCACCCGCTCAACAGACTCAAAATGGCTGGCGGACGTGTTCTCCTGCTGGGAGTGGATCACACCAGCAACTCAACCATTCACGTAGCCCAATGGTTTGCAGTACGCAATGCAGGCATACAACTCCCTGATGGCACCGAGGAGTTTATGGAGAATTTCCAAGACGTAGACGAACCGATGGACACAAATAGCGGCCAGCGGCGAACACAGATCGGCTTTGCGGATATCCGTCTAGCCGACACGACGTGTCTCTACGAGGTCGTCGCCGACCTGCTCGCCAAGAAACTCGTAAAGGAGGGCGCGTCGTGACACCCCAGTTTCTTTGCGTTGGTGAAGTCCTGTGGGATGCGCTGCCCGGCGGGCTTTTCTTAGGCGGTGCTCCGTTCAATGTAGCCTGCCACCTTCATGAGATCGGCGAGAGAGTCACCTTCGCCAGCAGGCTTGGCGACGATGAGTTGGGAAGGGAGATCACCCGACGTCTTATCAGGCGAGGTATCTCCACCGACCTGGTGCAGATTGACAAAAAACTGCCCACGGGTTTTGTGATTGTGGAGTTGGGTCTAGACGGCGTGCCTACCTACGAGATAGTAGAGCCTTCGTCCTGGGACTCGATAACCGCCGATGAAGCGCTGGTAAAATGCGCTGAGGCCGCACAGGCGGTAGTGTTTGGCAGTCTCGCCCAGCGCAGTGAGACCTCGCGTCACACCATCGAACTGCTTACTGCATCGAACCCCAACTGCGTTTTTGACGTGAACCTGCGTCCGCCGTTCGACATCCGGGAGGTCGTGGAGTTTTCCCTCAAAAGCGCCAAGATCGTCAAACTTAACGACGAAGAGCTTTCTAGACTTATTGACTGGTTTGATCTGCCCGAACCGCTTCAAGACGGCGCAGAATCGTTGGCAGAGCGATTTGAGTGCGAAACTGTGTGTGTCACTCAGGGCGAGAACGGTGCCGCGCTTCTTCATGGCGACATGTGGGTCGAACACCCTGGCTTTGTCGTCGATGTTGCCGATACTGTTGGTTCGGGAGACGCGTTCCTCGCAGCACTGCTGTCGGGGCTTCTGGCCGACCACGATCCAGAACAGGTACTCATCAGCGCCAACGCAATGGGTGCTTTCGTTGCCACGCAGCACGGCGCGACGCCAGCGCATGACCCAGAGGCGATTGACCAGTTGCGAGGTAGCCGTCAATAAAAAAAGCCGGGTGAGGAGTTGAGGTGACAATATCGGTGACAGCAGAGCAGGTTGAAATCCAGGCCGAAAGCCTTGATCCAAAAGCAGCAGCGGCGATCTACCAGGAACACGGCTGCCTTGTCGTTCGAGGTCTGATGGCCCCCTACGCCAGAGCGGTGCATCAAGACATCATGACAGCTGCCCAGCGGGCGTTAGAATCTCTTGGTGAAGCCGAAAAAATAGTCGAGGGATGGCGGACGCCGGACGGTACGTTGTTTATCCCGGCGCCAGAACATTTTGGACGAGAGCAGCAGCTAATGGTCGTAGCGTTAAGCTACCACTCATCAGCAGCGTTCTTCCGTTCGGCGCTAGACTCTCGCGTCGCCCAGATCGCCGAGATCGTGCTTGGTCTCGATGTAGAGCTTTTCGGCAACGGTCAGGTTCTGGTAAAAGAGCCCCACGGAGGCCACGCAAAACATCTTCATCAAGACTCCGCCTACTTCGAACACAAATACCAAGGCCCCATGGCGATCTTGAGCTACGCAGGCGACACCTCGGTAAATAACGGCGCCCTGCACGTCGTTCCTGGTTCGCATCGTCTCGGTGTACTCGACCACATCGATACGTTTTCACACTTGGGCCTCGACGAAAAGGATTGGCCGTGGGAAAAGGCGGTACCGATCGAAGGCACAGCAGGCGACGCGATTTTTTTCCATGTAAACACGATCCATGGTTCGCCAGAAAACCTGTCGAACACACCTCGTCCTGTGTTCATCTCCCGCTACCGCCGCGCCGACGATTTCGTAACTGTCGGGGGCACCACCGCAGAAAACAGGGCCGATGCAGCCTCACATCCCAAAAGCGAAAAATCCGACAGCGACAGAGGGCTAATGATTTTGGGATCGCGCCACTGACCGCAGGCAGCCTGTCCAAAGTCAAGCCAACTGGCGAATAGCACCAGAAAAAATCCACAGCCAATCCGCAGCCAGCCGATTCCCCGCCTCGGCCGCATGTGTTATCATATGCTCGTCGATCCCGACCCGATCAACCCTTTGAAAGGTCCAAAGCTCTATGCAGTCGCTCTACGGCATCATCCCACCCATGACCACTCCGTTTGATGACAACGAAGACGTAAACCTCGGCATGCTCCAGGCCGAAGCCAAACATCTCGTCGAAAACGCGAAAATTCACGGTATCGCAGTCGGTGGCAGCACTGGCGAAGGCCATACGTTGACCACAGAAGAACTCAGGCAGACCGTGGGAACCGTGTGCGATGCCACCGATGGCAAGGTACCCATTATCGCAG
>CAZVGZ010000037.1:7410-32449 GCA_964627605.1 uncultured bacterium
AGTAGACAGCACCCGCCAGGCGATTGAACGCGCTAAAGCTGTCGCTGACCTTAACGTGGCCGCTCTACAGATAACCCCGGTGCACTATGTATTTTCACCGAACGATGACGCCACCACGAAACATTTTGCAGACGTAGCCGATGCGGTGGACATCCCGATCATCATCTACAACGTGATCTGGTGGAACTACTGTTCGCCAGAACTACTCACCCATATCATCGACACTGTCCCTGGCGTGGTGGGCGTAAAACAGAGCGCTGGCGACCTCAAGCTTCTGGCCGACCTTATTGTGTTATTGGGCGACCGTGGTCGGATCCTCTCTGCGGTTGACGCTCTGATGTATCCGTCATTTTCCATGGGTGCCCACGGCGCGGTCGCTGCGATCTTAGCGGCGGTGCCAGAGATGTGTGTTGAGTTGTGGGATGCGGTGGCCAGCGGCGACGACGCCACAGCAAAAGACCTCCATGTCAAACTTCTGGCTATCTGGAACGCCATCTGGGACGACAATCTTCCTGCCAACGTCAAGATCGCCCTCAATCTCCAGGGCCGCCCAGCGGGCATCCCTCGATCACCAATGCCCCAAAGTTCGGCGGCGCAAAAAGCCGCGATCAAGGCCGCTTTGATGGACGCTGGTGTATCTTTGGTCTAGGATCGGGATAAAAGGAGAACGCAGAATATGGCAAAGCCGGTAAACTTGAGAAACGTCACACGCATCCCTGTCGGCAGGAACCACCACAAGGGGTCCCTGTTTCCATTGATCGGCGAGATGTGCCCATCAGGCGTCAAGGGCGGCCTGAAGATCTCCTGCTATGAATACGAACCTGGAGGTTCCACCGACCCGGAATTCCACGACGATATGGAGCAGGCATATGTGATCTTGGACGGCAAACTCAACGTCACACTGAACGGCGAGGCGCACGGCCTGATCGCAGGTTCATGTCTCCACATACCTCTCTGCGCGGTACACGAGTCGGTCGCGGTTGGAGAAAAACCCGTCTGAGTCCTTGTCATTTCGTCCCCAGTCGGCTTCCCACGGGGCTACTGGCACACCGACATCACCGACCAGATTCCCACCAACCGCCGCGAAGAGGACCTCGATATCTAACACGGATCGGCCACACGTCAGCTGGAGCAGACCAAATGCCGCGCTTACCCTCAATTAATTGCAGCAAATGCGAGCAACCGGTACCCGAACGAGAATCAGGGGAAGTAGGTACCGCTTCCACCTTTGAGGATTGCTTGCGAGCATGCCCACCATGCGGTCTCGCGTGGTCTAACGCAAATACTGATGATAGGTCAAAACTTACTACCTTCGACCGCAACCCACTGTCATTCGCAGAGGATATCGCACCTTACATATCCGAGGGATATGAATGGGTTCTAGCGAACGCGTTTAACATCCATAACCGGACCAACAAGAGAAGAAAATTTGAAATGAGCACTTCTGAAGACCAGGTCACCTGGGTCGTTTTTCGATATCTACAACACTGCGACATGCTATCGGAAACACTTGGACATCTTGGGATAAAGGGGTTCTCCGGCAGTGTGAGGCCAACCATACTTTTGTGGGGTGTGCCGCTCCCCCAAGTCGGCGCAACGCTGGACTCTCGCGACCGACTTGTAGAGGTGTCAAACGCTCTAGGCGAACTCCGCAGCAGCCGCTCGGAGCCCGATGTGATTGTCGATGCCGGACCGGCGGGCCTCCTCTTCATTGAAGTCAAGCTGCGGAGTCCCAATGATCATAAATCCTCGGGCTACGAACATTGGGGAAAATACGAATCGAGAGACTCCCACGCTGATTGGGATGGCATAAAAGATGGCGGCCTATACGAGTTGGCAAGGAACTGGCGGATCGGGCTAGACATGGCTGGAGGACGGCCCTTCACCTTGATGAACCTTCTCCCGGAAAAGACCTCGTCCAAAGAGCTCAATGAAATAGATGTTTTTAAAAGTCAACTGGCCACGCTCGAAAATCAGCACGAGTTTGGCCGCAAGTCTTGGGAAGATTTTCTGTCCGCCGTGCCGTACGTGGCGCCGTGGCTGCGTTCTTACCTTGCTGAGCGGAAGCTTGATATCCCAAATGGTGCCAAATGAACCTCCTTGTTTTATGCACTGACACATTCCGTGCTGACTATCTGGGTTGCTATGGAAACGATTGGGTGAAGACACCCAACCTGGACCGGTTGGCGAGCCAGGGTGTCAGGTTCAACGATTTCTACGGTGAGGGTTTGCCGACGATCCCCTCACGCAGAGCGTTCTACACCGGTCGCACGGTCTTCCCGTTTCGCTACATCCCACAGAAGAGCGACCGCGTTCAGCTCCCAGGATGGCATCCGCTGTTCGAGGAGGACATCACTCTAGCGGAGTGGCTCGGTGGGCACGGTTACACTACTGGATTGGTGAGCGACCTATATCACCTGATGAAACCCGGCAAAAACTTCCATCGCGGGTTCGACTCGTGGCAGTGGATAAGGGGTCAGGAGACCGACAAGCTCGTCCCGACACCTACGGCCGACGCCGATACATCCAACTACGCACGCCCCGATATACCAGCGGACGCCGAAAAACGCGTTGTCATGTCCCAGTACCTAAACAACCGCGCCCACTGGAAAGATGAGTCCGATCACTTCGCAGCGCAGGTGATGCAGGAAGCGAACCGCTGGCTCGAAAACTACGGCCACAAAAAACCGTGGATACTCTGGGTCGAGAGTTTTGATCCCCACGAGCCGTGGGATGCTCCCCAAGAGTTTTTGGAGATGTATTCAACAGACTATGACGGAATAGAACCGATCTGGGCAGGTGCCAAGACTGACGATCACACCGACGAAGAGTTCGCACGAATAAAAGCACAGTACGCAGGCGAGTGCAGCCACGTTGACAAGTGGTGCGGCAGCGTGATAGATACTCTGGATCGGCTTGGTCTGAAAGACGAAACGATAGTCGTGTTCACGTCGGATCATGGCTGTATGATGGGCGAACAGTCTGAGATTCACAAAGGCGGCGACCGTTGCAGAATCCAGGTCACTCGTTCGCCACTCATCATCCGTCACCCGGACAAAGCATACGCTGGCACGGTGACCGACGGCTTTGCGCAGCAGCACGATCTCATGCCAACGCTTCTGGGCCTCCTGGGCAAAGACGTGCCTGACAGATGCAACGGTGTCGATTTCTGGCCGATGGTGACCCAAGAGCAGAAAGCGGGCGTGCGCGATGTAGTAATAAGCGCCTTCGGTTGGCACGCCGCTATCAGGACCAAGGAGTGGGTCTTGGTCACCCCGTGGGTGAACGACCCGCCAGAAAACATGCGCGGGCCAGAACTCTACGACCGGCAGAGCGACCCGGAAGAGCTTGTTAACGTGTTCGACCAACATCCTGAAACCGCAAAAGAGCTACAAGTGCATCTGGACCAGATTTTCGTGGATCACCCAGAAGCCGAACGAACGATGGCAGAGCTCAAATCGCACACCCCAGCGGCGATACCTGGAGTCAGGTGGTAGACCTGAGTTCCCTCAAACCATCGTTTTGACCGAACTGCCCAGTCGCCGATGGGGAAGCATCTTGGCCGGTTTCATATCGTAGGGAACAGCATGATGGTGGGTCTAATAGGCTTGGGACTTGTAGGGTCGGCGCTGGTAAAGCGGTTCACCTGTGCTGATCTCGAAGTGATCGGCTTCGACATCGACGAGACCAAAGTCAAAGAGTCCGTCAACAACGGTATGGTCGCAGCGGGTTCACCACAGCACGTCGCCGAACAGGTAGACAGGGTGATGCTGTCGCTCCCTAATTCGTCTGTGGTGGACCAGGTGGTGAAGGGCGACGGCGGTGTCGCAGCGGCGACAGAACCGCCAGAGATAATCATCGACACCACCACCGCCGACCCGGTGATGTCGGTCACGTTGGGCGACTGGTTGCAGGAGAGGGAAATAGGGTTCCTGGACGCCACCATATTAGGGTCGAGCAAGCAGGTTGAGGATGGCGATGTACTGCTGATGGTCGGTGGCGATAGCGCGGTCGTTTCGACTTGCGATGATATTTTTTCCACGTTCGCTCGGCGCGTGTTCCACATGGGCGAACAGGGCAAAGGGGCCGAGGCCAAGCTGGTGGTCAACCTGGTACTGGGGCTAAACCGGTTGGTGTTGGCCGAAGGTTTGGTGCTAGGTCAAAAAGCTGGGATGGACGCCTCGGCACTGCTTGATGTCCTCGTTGAGGGTGCCGCCTATTCAAGGGTCATGGACGCCAAAGGCCCCAAAATGATCGACGGCGACTTCACCCCTCAAGCCCGGCTTGCACAGCACCTAAAAGACGTCGAACTGATCCTAGAATTGGGCGCACGCACCGATACCCCCCTCCCTGTCAGCGCACTACATGCCCAGATACTCCGCTCTGGAGTGGCCCAGGGCTTTGGCGGCGATGACAATTCAGCGGTGATAAGAGCACTTAGGCGGATGGCTGGGCTGGAGGAGAACTAGATTACCGCTGAATCGCCCGCTGTATCCACTGCCTGAATTGGGACTATAAGCTAGACCTCCCAATCAAACGCCGGATCAGACGCAGTACCTTCGCAGGCGCGGACAACGTGACCTGAGATATTTTCCGACTCCTCTATCGCCGCCTCGACGAAGTGATAAAACACTCCTCGGTTAGTTGGATCGGACATTGTGCAACCTGGCCCCATGTGCGTGCAGATACCCCAACCACCGCTGCCGGTAGTCACGAACGGTATGCCGTGATGCTCGTGGAAGTCATAGCACAATACGTGCGAGCAGCAGACCAGGGAGACTTTGCGCGATATCACTATTTCTTAATCAGTTGGTTCCAGGTTCGACTCCTGGCGGGAGTACTCCTTTATTTTAACAGACTTAGGCGATATTTTGGACCTTTGATTTAATCCTCCAGAAGCTGCTGTGGCACATTGACGGCACACTTCTAAACGACTAAACACCTTTCAACTCGTCACACCACAACAATCTACAAACCCCAATTGCCATAGCGACGACTGCCAAACGAAGTGGCCCGAGAGCGGATTAAAGAGTTCATCGAGGACGTGTAAAACTGGAAACGGTTGCATTCAGTGCTGGGCTATCGAAGTCCAGAGCAGTTCGGACAGAACATCACACAAACTCAGGACAGCCTGCACCACTCATACCAAATCTGTCCAACTTGAGGTGTGCACTTCACTACCTGTTGTAGCTAGTTGTCGTCTAATGGCTAACATATATCTCCATGAACTCAGTTTCGCGGTTGGGATCGCGATCGGGATGAAACCAGTCGGTGTGCGGTGAAAAATGGTCGCCAAAACTCGGCGGGCTATGATTAAGGACGATCCGCACAAGATGGTCGTCGCCGCTAAGCGCGTTGTCTAAAAACTGTAGGTCTTCTTCACGGAGACCGCCGGTGTACCACTGATTGTTGATCGCCACAAACCGTGTACTGCCGTAGTCGAATGAGAAATTGACAGACCAGTGAATTTTTTCGAACGTATCCCATCCAACAAGATCGTTCCGGTCGTGATTGCCGATGATGCATATATCCGGGATTCCCAGGTCTTTGATTGAGTCGAAGTAGTGTTCATGTCTTTCTGGCGTTTAGGACCGGCAAAATCACCGAGAGTCGCCAAAAAATCGGGTCTGCTGTCACTGATCTGCTTCAACAGCGCACCAAAAATCAGATCGCCAGCAGGCTGGGGGGACGCGCCACTGTCCCCCAAAAAATGCGAAGCGGATCGGGTATTTTGCCGGTGCGGCGGTGATCCGCTCAATCATTTCAGCATTGCGCAGACACATCACGCCGCTACCAGCTCAAGCGTCTCACTGACAGCAAGCATATGTTCGACGTTGAGCTTGACCTGGTCCAGATATTTTGGGAAAAACCCAACACAGATAGCGTCGTTGGGTTTGATGTTGTCGACAGTAAACTGAAAAGTCTCTCGCACCTGCTCTTGTGTGGCACACAGTCTGGATGCCCCAAGGATTTTGAACGCGATGCAAGGTTTTTCGGTTTGCTGAATGACACCGCACATCCTTTTGGGATGATCCGAGCCGAACAGATGATCTTCTGGCCCCTGCTCTGCCTCTGAGACAATAACGCTCTCCCGTGCGCCGCTTTGGCTCAAATTGTAGAAGCAGTTCATATAGAAATCGACATCCCAATCGTTGTCTTCTATATATTCGAACACCTCAGGGATATGCGAACAGACACCCACTAGCACACCTTGGTCACGCATACATTTGAGGTAGTCCTGGGTCTTGTCGATTTCGCCGTTCAGCCAGAAGCTGTCAGTACGCGAGCCATGGTGATATATCCCTTTGGCTCCAGCTGCGGCTATTACCTTGATATTCTGGAAAACATCGTGCATCTCAGATGCTGTCTGAGCGATCCAGTTCATCTGTCCACCCTCGCGGCGGAACAGCTCTAACCAATAAAGCACATGGTGATAGTCCCCCCGTGCCAGCCACGTATCTATCCCTTGGGCTTCGCAGTTGTGAAGCAGCTTCACCACGTTCTCCGCCGTGAAATACTCCCTCATGTCCCGGCTCATATTTTCGCTGACATGAGAGTTGCCGCACGGCGGGTTGTGGCCGACAATGAGCCTGCTTAGCTCCAAATCGCCTATCGTTACTTTGGGCATGGTCATTGGTCGATCTCCGGTGTTGGTGATGGGCGTCAATACTCAAATCAATATCACAGCGAACTGCCGCCGGGCAAATACCCCACTGGGATTTGCCTCCAACTCAATCAGACTGTAGGTTTTCGGTAGTGCGGTTCTCCGCCCAATCAGCGCCAATCGTCGGCAAGGCCTACGTGTAATATCAAGGGAGAAACAGATATGACCACCCGCGACCGCTTTCTTGCCGCAATACACAACGAGAAGGCCGATCGGATGCCATGCCAGGTGCATAGCTGGATGGGCTACTACCTCAACACCTACTTAGGCGGCATGGATCAGTGGGCCGCATATGATCATTTTGGAATGGACGCTGTGATCTACGTCGGCCCAAACGCCAACTACACCGATCAGCAGAATGCCAACTGGCAGAGCGAGAGCACGCCTCATAAAGACAACGGCGATGGAACGTGGTCCTGGCAGACTACCCATCACACCCCTGAAGGCGATCTGACCGTCGGCCACCAGGCCAACCCTATTACCGGCTGGATCACCAAACCGCCCATTGAGTCCGAGCAGGACTGGGAACTCCACGAAAAATACGCCCCGGTACCAACACTCGACTGGAGTCTGGCTGTTAAGGCAAAAGACCGTCTTGGCGAAAAGGGCATCGTCCGAGGAGGCGCCTGGGGGTTCGGTCAGGGCAGTCCATGGCAGGACCTCTGTATTTTGATGGACACTGTTCCGGTGATCCTGGCCGCTAAAGACAAGCCTGACTGGGTTCACCACGCCCTCTCTGTGATACTGAGCAAGCGGCTAGAAGCAATTGAAAAATCGGGAAATATCCCTGTGGACATCATCGAATGTGGTGGAGGTGCAGGCTCCAATACCGTAATAAGCCCGGACATGCACGAAGAGTTCTGCCTTCCCTACGACCAGAAGCAACACGCAGCGATCCACGAAAAAGGGCCGCAGATAGTCTACCACCTGTGCGGTGGAGTCATGCAGACGCTCGATCTGGTCGCCCAAAACGGTGCCGACGGTCTGGAGACTATGACTCCACCAGGCATGGGCGGCGATTGCGATTTAGAAAAAGCCACCAAGCAGGTAGGCGACAAGCTTTTCTTTATAGGCGGATTCGACCAGAGCGCCGGATTTGAGAACGGGTCTCCAGAAGCCGCCCGTGACTTAGTATTGGACTGCCACGAAGCCTGCCCCGACGGCGGCTACATCTGCGCACCGTCCGACCACTTTTTCCACGGTGACCCCGAAAGCGTCCAGGCGTTTTCAGACGCCGCCAAGGATTGTCATTACAATTGACAGACGTGGAATTCCGGTCTCCGGCCAGGTCCAATCCCAACGATTGCCGGTGACGATATTTAGTCGGATGTCGCAGGGCTACAGATTTGGTGCCTGGGTGGATGCAACCAAAGAGGCGGCACTATTGCCCAAGCCAGTTGAGTGTTTTGTGCGCTGACAATACTTGACCCTCCCGTCTCGGTTCATCTATTTTTCTACGTCTGGGTCTGACGTGCGCATCCGTCACAACTCAGGGCGTTTTTAGGGCCGTTAGCTCAGACTGGTTAGAGTGCCTGCTTGACATGCAGGAGGTCACTGGTTCAACTCCAGTACGGCCCATATTCGGCCCCGTGCCACAATTTACGCGGGGCTGATTCCACATTAGGGATAGCTCACGTAGCTGTTTCCTTCCTCAGATGCTAATTTTGAAACAACTGATCCGTAGGCCGTTCCATCACAGAGTTGGCCGGCTCAACCCTCCCACCTCCCAGATAACAGGCGAGGACTCAAATGGCGACAAGCACACCTAAAGCCAAAGCGCCGGTTCGGTGCGCTATGATCGGCTATGGCGGCGCGTTCAACATGGGCGCCCACCACAGCGGTTACATCAACGATATCTACGGCATGGAAGTCACAGCGGTATGCGATGTCGATGAAGCCAGGCTTGCGATGGCTAAAGAGCAGCAGGGCGACCACATCAAGACCTATACCGATGTTGACGAGATGCTAAAAGACGGGCCGGTGGACCTCTGTGTTGTCATCCTGCCCCACAACCTCCATGCACCCATAGCACTTAAGTGCCTAAACGCCGGAAAACATGTCATCCTTGAGAAGCCGATGTGCCTCAATGTCGCCGAAGCCACATCCATGATCGAAGCAGCGAAGGAAAGCAACACCATGCTTACGGTCTATCACAACCGTAGGCATGACGGCGATTTTCGGACCATCAACTCTATCGTCAAGGACGGCCTGATTGGTGACGTGCACCATATCGAGATGTTCAGCGGTGGCTACTCAGGTCACGGCTCCTGGTGGCGCGGCAGCAAAGAGGTCTCAGGCGGCGCATTTTTCGATTGGGGCGCACATTTCCTCGACTGGCTGATGCAGGTCATGGGCGAGCGGAAAATGGTGAATGTCACAGGCTTTTTCCGCAAAGAAATCTGGGACGACAACACCAACGAAGATCACGTCCAGGCGATCATCCGCTTTGACGATGGCGCGATGGCGGACGTAACAATGTCCCACATGGCCCGTGCTGGCAAGCCAAAATGGTTCGTACTGGGAACCAAAGGAGCGGCGGTGGATCAGGGCGGATCATTTAAGCTCAGCTCCGAAATTGGTGGCTACCCAGCCGATGCTATCATCAATTACAAGGATGGCACTCACGATCTGTATTACCAACAGATCGCAGCACATCTCCTTAAAGGCGAAGAGCTCTCAGTCAAACCTGAGCAGGCGAGGCGGACAATCGCGATTATGGAGATGGCAGAAAAATCATCCAAGAGCGGCCAGGCCGAACCGGTCCCCTACGAGGACTCCTGGATACCTTGGTCAGAGTAGGCTAGATCAAACAGGTTCTCTCTATCTCGTGGGAGGTCTTCTTATTAAAAAGGCCTCCCGCTTTCTTTGCTGAACCCGACCAGCCCAGGTTATCCTTCGGCGTTAGTAGCACCAGCGGGGCTCTATTGTCTATATTTGGTCAACTTCCACTCATGAAACACTATATAGAGCGATGAAATCTGCCCCTCGTGTGAGCCTCATCAGCCTGGGCTGTGCAAAAAACCAGGTTGACTCAGAGCGGATGTTAGGCGCTCTTTCGGCGAACGGCTACGACCTGGTTGAAGACCCAGCGGCCTCGGACCTGGTCATAGTCAACACCTGTGGCTTCATCGAATCAGCCAAGGCCGAGTCCATCGACACCATCTTAGAAGCTGCCCAACTTACCGGGGACACCGGTGGCGGAGAACCCAAAAAGCTTGTCGTAGCAGGATGTCTGGTCGAGAGATATCTGGACGAACTCAAGTCCGAGCTTGAGCACGAGGTAGATGTGTTCGTTACACTCAGCGAGGAACAGCGCATAGTCGCCGCGTGCGACGACGCTTTGGGAGTGGTCCGCGGCACAACCACCGAGTGGGAGGGGCGGCACCTGATAAGCCCAAGCCACTGGGCCTATCTCAAGATCGCCGAAGGATGTGACCACACCTGCTCCTTCTGCGCGATACCGTCTATCAGGGGCAAACACAACAGCGTGCCGATGGAAGCTCTTGAAGAAGAGGCAGCGCGTCTGGCACAAGGCGGCGTAAAAGAGCTAAACCTCGTGGCGCAGGACACGACACTCTATGGAGCGGACATTTACGACCGTAAATCGCTGCCAAAACTGCTTGAGCGGCTGAACGAGGTCGATGGGATCATGTGGTTGAGGCTTTTTTACGCTCACCCGGCGAACGTGTCTGACGATCTAATTGATGCGATCGCCTATCTTGACCGCGTTGTCCCGTATTTGGACATGCCCATTCAGCACGTCAATGACGATCTACTATCGCTGATGCGCCGAAAAACAAAGAAAAAAAAGCTATCGCAGACCGTTGGCAACCTCCGCGAACGCGTACCCGACATTACTCTTCGTACTTCGGTCATCGTCGGGCATCCTCAAGAAACCGACGAGAAATTCGAAGAGCTGTTGGAGTTCTTAGAAGAGATAGGATTTGACCGTTTGGGCTGTTTTACCTACTCTGAGGAAGAGACCACCCGATCCGCAGAGTTTGAAGACGATGTGCCAGATGCGGTCAAGCAGGAAAGGCGCGCTCTAGTAATGGCGCTCCAGGATGACATAGCGAATTCCCAAGGCATGGGCTGTTTAGGCAGCGATGTCGAAGTGATGATAGATGCCAGTTGCGACGGCGGCTACTTTGGTCGAAGCACCGCAGATGCCCCTGAAGTCGATGGTCGTGTTCTGGTGCGCAGCGAATCGCATCACCTCCCTGGCGATCTCGTTACCGCACGGCTCATCGAAGCTGACGGATATGATTTTGTCGGCGATGATATTTCTGGATTTGCCAACCACGAACCTCGGCAGGTTGACCATGAGCAACTCAGCGCCAGCTTGCCAATGGTGAGTTGAGGTAGGCGGCAAATTGTTGGGAGGAAATCTCTGCGTCGTCGGGGAACAGATGCAAGATATCTCGGTCGTCCCTAATGCGCATCACTTTCTTGATCGCGCCAACCTGATTGGTCGATTACGGTGCTAGGACTACTTCGCTGGCTCGGTGAGTTTTCGCTTTTCATCGGCAAAGTCCTGCGTTCAGCGCACAAACCTCCGTATCATTGGCGGGAGATTGGCCGCCAGATGGACGATGTGGGCACTCGCAGCTTCCCACTGGTGGGCGTTGCTGGTGCAGCCATCGGCGTGGTGTTGGCGATGCAGACCCGCTCAACTCTGGCGCGTTTCGGAGCCGAAGCGCTCATCCCTCCGATGATCGCTATCTCGGTGGTGAGAGAGTTGGGACCCGTGATCACAGCGCTCATGGTCGCCGGTCGTATTGGCGCTGGTTTTGCCGCTGAGCTTGGGTCGATGAAAGTCACCGAGCAGATCGACGCGATGGACGTCGCTGCGATCGACCCGATCAAATATCTGGTGGTGACGCGGGTCATAGCATGCACGCTGATGGCACCTATACTGACCATCTACGCCGATTTCTTAGCCCTGACTGGCGGATATATCGCAGCGTCGTTTTCCATGGAGACATCGCTCCGGCTCTATCTTGACGCCAGTTTGGAGATAATAGCCTTTGCCGACGTATTTCCAAGTGTGGCGAAAACCGCGATATTTGGATTTTTGATAGGTGTTGTCGGCTGTTTTCATGGCTTCACCGCAGAGGGAGGAACCGCAGGCGTGGGTAAATCCGCCACATCGTCGGTTGTGATATCCTCTCTGCTGGTAATCTTGGCTAACATCGTCCTGGTGAAACTCTCACTGGCGCTTTTTGAGTGAATGTGCGATGATTGATACCACTCCACATGTAGAGATGACCGACATACACAAAGCGTTCGGTGCTATGGTCGTGTTGGATGGTGTGGATGTCTCCGTCGAACATGGTCAAACCCTTGTGGTTCTTGGGCGAAGTGGCACAGGTAAAAGCGTACTGATTAAGTGTTTGGTGGGGCTTTTGACCCCGGACAGGGGCAGAATCGAAATCGACGGACAGGATGTGGAGAGTCTAAACGGCTCAGAGCTTCAGGCTCTCAGACAGAAGCTGGGCTTTCTTTTTCAGGCTGGCGCGCTTTACAGTTCAATGACCGTCGGTGAGAACATGTCATTCGCAATAACTCAGCACAACCCGGACGCATCTGACGACGAGCTTGCCGACAGAATCGCTGAGAGGCTGACGTGGGTGGGTCTGCCGGACACGATGGACAAACTTCCGTCCGATCTGTCTGGTGGACAACAGAAAAGGATCGCGCTGGCTCGTGCTCTTATGACAGATCCCGAACTAATGCTATACGACGAACCGACGACAGGACTCGATCCGGTCACCGGCAACGAGATCGCGCAGCTAATCGCTCGCCTCAAGGATGAACGAGGGATGACAGCCATCGCCATCACCCACGACATCCCGTGCGCAGAGCTGATAGCAGACCGAGCGGTCATGCTCGACAACGGTAAAGTCATTGCCGAGGGCACGTTGGACGAGTTCGGTTCCAGCGACAATCCGATGGTGCGGTTTTTCATGGCCGGTGAGTTTACCAGAGACGCGGCCCTTTTTGTCGATGGTGTTGCTCAATGACCAAGCCGATTCGCACAGGGATCTTTGTTGGAGCAGGTATGCTGGTGTTTATCGCCGCGATCTTCGCCCTTGGCAGCCGCCAACAGCTTTTCTCGTCCCGGTTCACCATATACGCACAGTTCGAGACAGTCGCCGGTCTCCAGCAAGGCGCATTTGTGCAGTACGCAGGAATTACGGTGGGCACCGTCAGCCGAATCGCGCTGCCAGACTCAGCTCAAGGTCTGGTCACCGTGGCGCTGCGGCTCCAAACAGACGCCCGCCAGCTGATCCGCAAAAACTCTGACATTCTCATCGACACCGAAGGACTCATCGGTGGTCGGTACATCATCGTCGAAGCAGGCACCAGAGCCAAACGGGTGGTGGTAGACGGTGACACCCTGCGAGGCGAAGACCCGATTGTGTTGGTGACGATGACTGAGGAGGTCAAAACGACCCTCAGGGATGTGCGTGACCTCATTCGCAACGCCGAGGGCGCGTTCGAAGCCATGCAGTCCATCGTGGTGAAAACCGACGCCGGAGAGGGAGCGCTCGGAAGGTTCATCAATGACACGACGCTCTACTCCTCCCTCGACCAGACAATCATCCAGTTCGGCAACGCTGGATCAGCCGCCCGCAACCTCCTGGTTAATCTTGAGGGCGAATCACACGAAGTTTTGGCGCAGATCAAACGTACTGGACAGATTTTTGAGCGGGTGGGTCGGTCGTTTGAGAACCTTGGCGACGCTGCCGGACAGATAGCAGCCAAAATCAACGCTGGCGAGGGATCGTTGGGCAAGATGGTCTATGATGAGGCGCTGTATACTGACGCCCGCCACGCGATCCAAGCCAGCGATTCACTACTGGCACAGGCCGAACAGACGGTTCGGGATGTGGCGTTCTCATCAAGCGAACTTGCGCGTTCGGTAGAGGAAGCAAGGCGGCTGATGCAGAATATGGCGGACAAAATTGATCGAGGAGAGGGCACGATCGGGAGGCTGATGACCGAGGACAGCGTCTACGTCTTTCTTAACAATTCCATGGGCAATATGGAAATAGCGACAGAGAAGTTCGCTGAAAACATGGAGGCGATGCGCACCAACTGGCTTTTCCGGGGCTATTTCTCTGAACGAGGCTATTGGGACAACTTAGAGCAGGACATCGAGCTGATAGAAGAACGAGAGGCTCAGCTACGCGAATTGGAAGATCGGCTCAACACTCAGGCCGCCGAACTCGAACGGCGCGAACGCGGGAATGGTAGTGGATCGCGATGACTGCGAATTCCAAAATATCAAATCCACTCAATTCGGATCGGTAGAGCGCCACAACTATGAACATTACGAGCATTCTCAGACGCAAGGCCATCAAACTAGACATCGCAGCGCGAACCAAGGACGAAGTGATCGAGGAGATGGTGACTCTCCTCGCCAACGCTCACCGATTGCCCGATCCGGCGTTGGTATTTGCGGATGTCAAGGCGCGCGAAGCGCTGATGTCAACCGCTATCGGCGGCGGCATCGCGGTGCCCCACGCCAAAACCAAGGCGGTTAGCGAGCTTATCGCTGGCTGCGGCCTCTGTCGGCAGGGAGCAGATTTTGACGCCGACGACGGCGAACCGGTACGACTTGTTTTTCTGCTTCTGTCCCCGGTGGATCCATCGGGCCTCCATGTCCAGGCTTTGGCCGACATCGCAAAACTTGTCGCGCAGGATGACGTCCGATCAGAGCTATTGGAATCACCGTCTCCCCGCCGCTTCTACAAGACGCTCAAGAACGCCGAACGCAAATATTTGTAGAGTCTATGCAGATATAGGTCCATCGCCGATATTGATATGAGACACGGACATTGCACGTTGAATAGATTACCAAACGGACTCTAGCAATCGACCACGATAGAGGAGTTAGTGAATGTTCGATTATGGCAAAATGAAATCCAGACTTCACCGGTGGTTGGGCCGCGCCGAACTGGCCACAAAAGTGCCACTGTTCGATTGCTCAAGCTGTGGGCAGTGCATCGTTCGCCCACTGGGCTACACCTGCCCTATGAAATGTCCGAAACAGATGCGAAACGGCCCGTGCGGCGGCGCTGTCGCAGGTCGCTGCGAGGTCTTCCCCGACGAGAAGTGCGTGTGGGATAAGGCTTGGCATCGCGACAGTCGGTTGGGCTGGACAGAAAAGCTAGAAGAGATTCAGCCCCCGATCGATTGGCGTCTCTGGGGTACATCCTCTTGGGTCAACCTCGTAACCGGAGTAGTTGGCACCAATGGCCACGTAAACGACGATAAAGTCGAGATGCCAAAACCTGCTGGACTTGGGCGCTGAACCCACCCGCCGACACCACCATTCTATCCGTTAGTGAGCTATGCCAGACAACCAGACCCTGCCTGAGATCGGCACTTTAGAGCGACGACTTGCCGCCGGACAGTTCGCCGTCACCGCCGAAATAGTGCCCCCTCGCGTCCCAGCGCTGACCGCTGTGACTAAAAAGGCGCTCGCTCTTGCACCTGTGGCCGACGCGGTAAACATTACAGACAATGCGTCCGCCAATGTCAAAATGTCATCAATCGCTGTCAGTCTGTACTTAGCGCAGATGGGAATTGAGCCGGTCTTTCAGGTGGTCTGCCGTGACCGAAACAGGCTGGCGATGCAGGCCGATTTGCTTGGAGTGCTGGCGATGGGGGTCCAAAACATTTTCGCCATTACAGGCGACCATATAATTCATGGCGACCATCCACAAGCCAAACCGGTACACGATGTGGACTCGGTGCAGTTGATACAGATTTTCAACCGCATCCGCACCGAAGGGCTATTTGCATCGGGTGTTGAAGTCAGGGCCACTCCCAAATTCCCGATCAGGACGCCACATTTCTTCTTGGGCGGCGCAGCCAACCCGTTTGGCGATCCGCTGCCAATACATGTCCTCAAGATGGCGAAGAAGAAAAAAGCAGGCGCGGATTTCATACAGACACAGTGCATCTTCGATATGGACCGTTTTAGGGAGTTCATGTCGGTTGTGCGCGACAACGGCCTTGATGAAAAGCTTCACATTTTGGCTGGCGTTATGCCCGTCAAGTCCAACAGAGCGCTGGAGTTCATGGCTGATTCGGTGCCTGGAATGAGAATTCCTCCAAAATCCATCACCCGCCTTGGTGGGGCGGATGACATAGAAGAGGAGGGCATCAAGATGACCGTGGAGATAATAGAAGAGCTCAAGGAGGTCCCAGGAGTTCGCGGCGTTCATGTGATGACTGTGGGGTGGGAAGCGATCATCCCTGAGCTGCTTTCCCGCACTAATCTTCTACCGGAAAACCGTGGTGATCTGCCCGAAATAGAGACCGCAGACGATGAACCTGCCGCTGCATAGACCAATGTCCACATCAATCTGAAGGAAACAAAATGCTTGTCGTCGCAGAGAGGATCAACAGCACCCGCAAACGGATTCTTCCAGCAGTCGAAAGCCGAGATGTTGAGTTCATCCAGGACGAAGCACGCAAACAGGCCGAGGCCGGCGCCAACTACATCGATTGCAACGCAAGCGCAGTCGGGGTCAATGCTGAACCCGACGCTCTGGTGTGGACGGTAGAGACGGTACAGGCTGCGGTGGATCTGCCATGCGCTCTCGACAGCCCAAGTCCCGACGCCATCGAAGCTGCGCTCAAAGTCCATCGTGGCACACCGATGATCAACTCGATCACCGCCGAATCAGACAAACTCGAATCGTTGCTCCCTATCGTCGCGGAACACAAGGCCGCCGTGGTGGCGCTCTGTATGGGGGACGAAGGTATCGCCGCTGGAGCTGAGGACAGACTTGAGGCGGGACGAGTAGTGATTGGCGCTCTCTTGGATGCAGGTGTGGAACCGGACCTAATCTACGCCGATCCTCTTGTTTTTCCCATAGGCACTGACTCCAACGCAGGTCTGGCTGTGCTGGAACTGATCGTCGGACTCAAAAAAGAGTTCGAAGGGATAAACACCATCTGCGGACTCAGCAATGTCAGTTTCGGCCTCCCCCTCCGCAAGCTAGTCAACCAGGCTTTCATGGTGCTTACGATGGGCGCGGGCTTGGACGGTGTGATCGTCGATCCGCTGGACGAAAAACTGATGTCACTCGTCTACGCCACCGACGCGCTTCTGGGCAACGATGAGTTCTGCATGGAATACATCAAAGCATCCAGAGCCGAGAAGCTGGTCGCCTAATCTCGGTGTAAAGCCATAAACATCATAAGAGTTGCAGGGCCTGGCGCTATGAGTACCGGGCTCTGTTTTGTCTGTAGGTGTTGGGCCAGGTGGCATTTCATTGCCCGTTGCGCGCATTTAGGCGCAATCTACCCAACACAACAGTAAATCTGCTTTGGGAGCCGGACTTGTGCAACCTGCGGAGTTGGCGACTCTCTATGTGGAACTCGCGAACCTGAGTGTATATTTTAGGCGGACGCCGTTTAAGATAGTTTTCAGCGCGACAGACAAAGATCGGACCAACCGATGATCCCTCCAGAGCAGATCAAAGCGGTCCTGTTTGACTTCGGTGGAACATTGGGCTACGACATGGAAAACTACGCCCAGGGCTTTGCCCATATGACCACCGCCGCTGGATATCCGATCGACGCCATGGGCTATCACGAGGCCAGCGAAGCAGCCAAACAGGAGCTTCCAGAGGCTCCGAGGGATTTGGAATCGTGGCGACTCTGGAGAAACACCTATCACCGCGGAGTATTGAGTCAGATAGGTGTGCCAGATGAGAGACTGGACGAGATGATGAAGATGATGACCGCGAGATTCCGTTACTACTCCCGCCCAGCCAACTATCCAGAAACGCATTTTGTACTGCGGTGCCTTAACTGGGCTAGCTATACCGTCGGCGTAATCTCCAACATCGCCCCAGCTCTGCCTGACGCGCTTGAGGAGCTGGACCTGCAAAAACACCTCAAGTTCGCTATTGCGTCGGACACGTTTGGGGCGCAGAAGCCTGACATCAGCATTTTTCAGGAGGGCGTGCGCCTTGCTGGAGAGCCTGCCGAGGCGTGTATGTATGTTGGCGACAGCGTGGAAGCAGACGTTGAGGGGTCGATGCAACTTGGAATGCAGCCGGTGCTCATCGATCGCGACGACCTTCACAAAGAACGAGACGGTGTGCTCAGAGTTACCAATTTGGTGGAGATACTCGACTGGCTCGGTGTTGATTCCAGTTCACACCCCAGATTGCATGACCACGCGCCAAGCAGACCGTCCTAACAGACCTGATGCTGCGATCCGAACCCAATGGCGACGCGGCCATAAGCCTATCGCCCCTATTAGAATCTGCGAATCCTAGACTTCCGGCATTCTGAACTGATCGTCAGTATCGGCAATCCATCTCGACAGCCTGTCGTGGAGTTGCCGCTTTTCGGATCGGTACTGTCCTGAAAAAGCCCCGTTGACGAGTTCAAAAGGGTCTTCATTCAGATTGTGGAGCGTCCATGGTCCGCCCTCGGTGACTGTGTATTTCCAGCCGTCGGTTGTGGTCACCCCGCGCCACGGGTGGGTCGCACAGTCAAGATAGCCTGGCCCTGAAGGCAGTTGAAGAAAAGCGGAGTCCGGAAATTTCCTGGAGTCTCGCCCTTTGACCCGCAACCCAGAATAGTCGGTGCCCATCATCCAGTCTGGCGGTTCGATGCCGCAAAGGCCAAGAGACGTCGGGGCGATATCGACATGGTTTACAGGTTGATTGGACTTTCCGCCAAAGTTCTCGTACCGGGGAACATGCCCGCCGACTATGAACGGTATTCTGATCGACTCCACATAGGGTGTTGTCTTGCCCCAGTGTCCGTGGGAACCCAACATGGCGCCATGATCCGAGAAAAACACGATGTGGGTGTCGTGTGACATCTCGGCCTCCTCCAGCGCAGTGCGAATACGCCCCAGATTCCAGTCGAGGTTTTCGATCATGGCGTAGTAGCCTGCGAGCTTCTGGCGGGCGGTCTCCTCAACGCGGGGAATGTTGGGCACGTTTGCTCTAAGAGTCACGCCTCCAGGGGTGTGGCGCTGCATCCACTCAGGTGGCGCGACATAGGGGATGTGTGGCGGCTGCACTGACAGCGCGCCGAAAAACGGCTGTTCCGGGTCCTGCCCGCGCTGTTTGATATAGGTGATAAAAAGATCGGTAAGCGCGTCGGTCTCGTAGCTTGGCAGACGCTCGTGAAAAGCTCCACCATCCTCGCCGCCGTGGACCCAACAGTCCCACTGGCTATTATTGTTTTCGTAGCCGATCCATTCGTCAAACCCGCCGCGCCTGTGTGGTGGAACGATGTGCATGGCGGCTCTGCCGCCGGTCCGCTCCCTGAAGCCATCAAGGTGCCATTTGCCGATATAGGTTGTCAGATAGCCAGAATCCTTAAACGCATGTGCAACAGTCTTCTGATCCTCGTGGAGAGCGTCCTCATGTCCTGGAACACATAGATGGGGATATAGCCCAGTGAGCAGCGATCCGCGAAATGGGCAGCAGAGCGGCGTCCCTGCGACGGCGTTGGGGAAATTGAGCCCTTCAGAGGCCAAACGATCTATGTTTGGTGTGTTGACGTTGGGGTCTCCGCTGCACCCAAGAGCCTGCCCTCGGTGCTGATCGCCAAATATCCAGATCAGATTCGGTTTTTTTTCGATCACCGTTCCTCCTGTCAGCGGTCTATGTCTCTCGAATGTTGGAATTGATGTGCAGCCGTGGTGTTGTTACGGCAGGTCGATCACTGTCAAAACTGGCTACCTATACCGGTTTGAGGCTCACCGCACAAACTTTGTATTCTGCCGTGCCGGTGACGCTGTCGCCAGCTTCGGTGGTAAGCAGATTCGCCCGTGATTCGGAGAAATGAAACGGCATCCAGACGCAACCGGGCCTGACGCGCCGCCCTATTCTCGCCTCTGCGGTTACTTCACCGCGCCGCGAGGAGACGATGACAGATTGCGATTCGGAAATGTCAAAGCGCCTGGCATCTTTTGGATGTATCTCAACAAAATTCCGTCCGTCTTTATCCACCGTACCAGAGTCCCTTTTTGTCTGCGTGGCTGAGTTGTAATGATACAGCGTGCGGCCCGTAGAAAGCACTAATGGATATTCGCTGTCAGGGCTCTCCTCGCTGGGCCGGTAGTCCACCGGTGTAAAAACAGCCGTTCCAGCAATAGGGCAATCGACATGGAGCGTCGCGGTGCCTGGATGGTCGTCGAACGGGCACGGCCACTGTAAACCGCCCTCTGTCTCGATCCGCTCATGCGAGATCCCTGAAAACCTGGGCACCAGCGAGACATACTCCGCGTAGATGTCCGATGGGCGCTCGTAGTGCGGCATGGGGTAGCCCACAGCGCGGGCCAGATCACTGAGAATCTGCCAATCCGGCCTTGCGTTGCCAGGGGGCTCCACGGCTTTGCGCACGCGTTGGACCCGGCGATCGCTATTTGTGAATACGCCGTCTTTTTCGGCAAAACAGGCCGCTGGGAGAATCACGTCGGCGAATCTGATGGTCTCGTTTGGCAGTATGTCCTGGCATACCAGAAACTCACACTTGTTAAGCGCTTCTTCGACGGTGGACGCGTTCGGTTCTGAGATGACCAGGTCCTCACCCATGACGAACAGCCCTTTAAGCTTCCCGTTTTTCAACGAGTGCATCATCTCATTTAAGTTGAGACCTGGCTGGTGAGGTATATCAACACCCCACGCCTCTTCGAACCGCTTTCTGCTCCGGTCGTCATCAACGCGATGATAACCCGGCAGAAAGACCGGCGATGCACCGGCGTCGTTTGCCCCCTGAACATTGTTCTGCCCCCTGAGCGGGTTCAATCCCGCTGAGCGAACTCCCAGATGACCGGTCATCAGGACCAGATTGGAGAGAGCATAGACGTTGTCTGTGCCGTGGGTGTGTTCGGTGATGCCAAGTGTGTAGTAGATGCCAGCTTTGCGTGTGGTGGAGTAGCTTCTCGCCGCACTTCGGATGTCACCAGCAGCAACACCGGTGATTTTTTCGGCTCTTTCGGGAGTGTACTTGGAGACTGCATCTACTACCGAATCAAACCCTGTCGTGTGGGTGTCGATATACTCATGGTCCACCAGGTTTTCATTCACGATCACGTTCGCCAAAGCGTTGAGCAGCCAGACATCGGTGCCGGGTCTTAGCTGAAGGTGCTGATCGGCTATCTCGGTCAGCCATATTTTCCGAGGGTCGGCGACAATAAGTCTCGCTCCCCGCCTAACAGCTCGCTTCATCTGCATCGCGATGATTGGATGGGCTTCGGTGGTGTTGGAGCCGATCACAAACAGCAGGTCAGCGTTTTGTATCTCGTCAATGGAGTTGGTCATCGCCCCTGCTCCGAAGGTCGTCACCAGACCGGCGACGGTAGGGGCGTGTCAAGTGGCGGCACACTGATGGCAGTTGTTGGTGCCAAACGCCGCCCTGGCGAGTTTTTGGGCCAGGTAGTTCTCTTCAGAGGTGCAGCGGCTTGATGAGATCACCCCCAACGCGTCGGCACCGTGGCGGCGTTTTACGTCCATCAGCCCTTTGGCTGCTGCTTCAATGGCCTGTTGCCATGTCACCGGCCTTAGCTGACCATCATCGCCTCTCACCATGGGTTCGGTCAAACGATCTTCGTGGTCTATGAAGTCAAAAGCGAATCGACCCTTGACGCACAGATTGCCGTCGTTGAGAGTCTCTCCAGCAGGTGGGGAGCTCACCTTAACGACGTGATTGTCAGCAACACAGAGGTCCATCTGGCACCCGACGCCACAGTAGTTGCAGGTCGTTCGGACTTTTTGAAGCATCTCGTCAGTCATGCCCGCCGGAGTCTTCTTCTCGGTCATCGCGCCTGTGGGACATGTGTCTATACATCCGCCACACAGCTCGCACGTAGTTTCCAAAAGTCCTCGATCGACCGCTGTGGTCACAGTGGTATTCGATCCCCGACCAGCCATGGCGATAGCGTTTACCCCTTCGACATCGCTGCAATACCGAGTGCATCTCGAACAGCTGATGCACAGTTCGGGATCAAAGTCTATGTAGGGGTTGCTGTCGTTCGGTCGTCCAACTCTGGGCGATTCCACGGGCTCTAGCACCGGTAGATCGTAACCAAGGGCAAGACTCTTGAGATCGCTCCCGCTTCCTCGCGCCAAAGGAGCGCCAGATTCATCGACTCTGTGGTCTGAGAGATAGAGAGCAAGAAGCATTTTGCGGTGTCGTTCTATCCGGTCGGACGTGGTGGTGACCTCCAAACCTGGAACGGCTTTCCAACTGCACGCAGGTTGGAGGCGACGCTCACCCTCAATCTCCACCAGACACATCCTGCATGAACCAGCTGGCTCCAGCCTGGGATCGTGGCACAGAGTAGGGATCTCTATCCCAGCACGCCTGGAGACATCCAAGACCGTCTCCCCTGGTGTGGTCTCAAAGAGACGTTTATCTATCGTTATATCAAACGGGGTCGTCATATATCTATCTTTTTTGCGCGTTTCGCAGTTTGAATGCATTGGGGAAATAGTTTCGTGCGCTCTCAAGTGGTTTTGCAGCAGCCATCCCCAAGCCACATATTGAGGCCTGCTCCATCTCCCAAGCCACATCGTCGACGTGGTCCAGCGCGCCCGGATCGCCTGTGGAGAGATACTGGTCTAACTGCCTGTACAGGTATCGCGTCCCGATGCGGCATGGAGCGCACTGTCCGCAACTCTCATCCTCGAAAAACTTCGATTGCCACAGCGCCGCTTCGGCTATGTCCACTGTGTTGTTGAGAACAACTACGCCAGCGCTGCCAAGCATTGAGCCTGCCTGCGCTAGATTCGTGTAATCGAGCGGCCTTCGTCGCTCTGATATCGGGAAAAAGCCCGACGAAGCGCCGCCAGGGCTAAAAACCATCGGCTCGCCGTCGTATCCGCCAGCTACTTCAACAAGCTCATCCAGACACACGCCCAGAGGCATTTCGTACACGCCTGGGGTTTTTACGTGACCAGACGCGCAGTAGAGTTTGGTGCCCGCCTCAGTGAGCCCTTTGGCATAAAACTGCGCACCGCCGCCAAGAACGATGTTCGGGATGCAGGAAATCGTCTCTACATTGTGAATCAACGTGGGCTTTCCACGAAACCCCGATTCGGTTGGGTACGGCGGCTTGAGCCGAGGAATACCGCGCTTACCTTCCAGCGATTCGAGCAGAGCCGTCTCTTCGCCGCAGATATATGCGCCATGCCCGCGCACTATGCGCAATGATAGCCCGTTTAGGAACGGCGGATTCGAACTGATGACCGATTGCAGCTTCGTCGCTGCGGCTTGGTACTCGCCGCGAATGTATAGATACACCGCCGTCGTCTCGATTACCTCAGCAGCTATCGCCAACCCCTCAAGCAGCAGATTGGGTCGCCTGAGCATCAGTTCGCGGTCTTTGAACGTCCCAGGCTCGCCCTCATCGGCGTTTAGAACCAGATACCGCTCGGTTTCAGGTTGATCGATCACCGCCTGCCATTTGGCACAGGCGGGAAAACCCGCACCACCGCGTCCCTGAAGCCCGGATTTTTCCAGTTCGCCGATTAGGTCATTGGGACCCATCTCACGAGCACGCTCAAGAGCTTCACCTGCATGGCTATCATCGCCTGCGAGATTCATTGGAAGCTGTGGATTGTTGGGCACTACACCCCAGGTACTGGAGGTGGGTAAGTGGTTTGGATCACCAGCCAGGTGGGCTGCTGGGGCTTGATCGCACAGTCCAAGGCAGCTTACGCTTTCTATTTCGTCACCTTTTTGGTTGAAGCTCAAAGAGAGTGAATCGGCTCCGGCGATCTTGCACGACAGCCCCTGACAAACTCCGGTGCGCGATCCCTCAGAGCGCAGTTGTCCATAGAAAGTACCCGCTGCCCAAACGTCCGCTTCAGGCACTCCAGTCTTCTTTGATACGCTCTCAGCCGCTTGAGCTGTGAGGCCACCTTCCTCTTCAAACAGCTCTAGAACAGACTCCTGTTTCGCGTTTTTTCTCTGCATCTATCTATCTTACCTCAACGCGTTCGGCGGACGAATAGATATTAAACCTGTCACCAGTAACAAAACCTATCAGCGTCATCCCCCACTCGTCAGCCAACTCAACAGCCAAACTCGACGGTGCCCCAACAGACGCAACAACTGGGACGCCTGCGGCGCGGGCTTTGTGGATGATCTCAAAACTCGTGCGCCCACTGACCATCAAGACTCTGTAGCTGAGCGGGATTGCTTCTAAGCTTAGCTGAGAACCGACGATCTTGTCCACAGCGTTATGCCTGCCGATGTCCTCTGCCGCGATTATGATCTCACCCTCGGCGGAGAACAGCCCAGCGGC
Organism: uncultured bacterium; assembly: GCA_964627605.1. Taxonomy (GTDB): domain Bacteria; phylum Latescibacterota; class MWCZ01; order MWCZ01; family CAZVGZ01; genus CAZVGZ01. The sequence continues at coordinate 31,380 of CAZVGZ010000037.1, forward strand.
GTGCACCCCACCTGTGGCACCGAACAGCGGCTGCGACTCAGCTAGTGCAATCGGCATTTTTTTTATTGTGGCTGGTTCTACCAGCGAAGTGGCTCGAGCCAGCGGCTCGTCTTCAGGGGGTTTGACGCCAGCGAGGGTGGTTTTGCCGCAGATGCCACAACTGGAGGCAGCGATGAAGCTGCGCTGCACTCTCGCATCGTCGAGTTCGACCTCTGGCTTTAGTTCTACGGTGGCGATGTTTGGCTGGCTGCCACCTCCGCCTCCGATCTCAACCTGCGTGACCTCCCCAGCGGCACCGATGATCCCCTCTGTGAACAAAAACCCCATCACCAGATCCTGATCGTGCCCTGGCGTTCGCATTGTCACAGAGACCGAGCGATGTCGACGGGCGTATGTCGAACCATAGCCGACTCTGATCTCCAGCGGCTCCTCTATCGCCACCACATCCTTTTTTAAAAAAACATCACTCCCGTCGACCGCGTGTACGCCGATGCGAGCGGTTCTCCGGTCAGTTCGGTCACTGCTCTCAACCGTTCTTCCCGGTGTGGGGATTTTCATGTCGTCTATCATCGCACTGCGAAAATACCACTTCTGCTGCTAACGTCACAACTGTGCGCCGGTCACGAATCGCGATCTATCATCTAGACAGCGACAATATAGGCAGCGCTATCATGCCCCTGCACCTGCGAGCACATGACAGAGAGTTATGTTTAGCCCCATATATGGCAACGAACCACAACAAGTGACATCACTGAAACACAAGTATATACAATATGTTATAGATGCTTGACGTGTTGTGGTGTTCTGCCATTTGTGGCTGCTATTTGTGGCGAAATGTGCCATGAGTGTGCCACGAAGCGGCAGTGAGGTTTAGAAGTGAAAAACCCAGCCACTCCGGATATCTGTCATTTCGATATACGCGGCATCACGGTACAAAAGGTACAAAACTGCGCGAGAATCCATACACAGTGCAGCAGCTCGGATCAAATCTGGGTCGGCACATGATAAGTCCCTTCCCCCGCTCTGGATCATTCCGCGCGACAGCTATGATGGCGGCATGACGTCAATTG
>CAZVGZ010000038.1:0-31256 GCA_964627605.1 uncultured bacterium
CGCAAATGGGCCTGGTAGCCTTGAAAGTTGTCCAACTGGTCTGCAAAAACCTGCAGGTCGGGCGCCTGCGCTTGGGAGTTCGTCGCCAGGATGAGCCCAGTGGCGATCGCGAAAAGCGTCATTAGCGAACGTCGCATACGAAAATCTCCTTGCGGGCCGTATTTCCAGCGCCGCGTGACTTGGGTCAAACAATTGCGCATGACGAACTCGAGGCAGTGATCATTACCCCTCCCCAAGCGCCGTGTTCACCACTCAACACAAGTCACACAAAACACGAGTCACACAAATATATGCATATCTGCGGATTTGCGCAAGTGTCGCTCCACTTAGGCCCATTTATCCTGTTGTTTATCGTAGCTGAGCCGCCGTCATTATCTCTGGTATATTCGCTATCAACGCACCAACGACAGCTTTTGCGACGAGGATGTATCATTGGTGTGACTCATGCGACCGCCATGACACGGTATTGATCGGTCGGTTGCACACACATCAAGCGCAAAATAGCTTCTGTACCATCCCGTCAATCCAACCTAGCAACGCCGCAAGCCCATATGGGACCAATGCCCGATAGATTGCCGAACGACGCTCAAACCGATATTACGGTGTCCGAGATCAAAGGGATGATTCGGCTACTGGATGACGACGATCCAGAGGTGGCCTCTGCTATCGCCGAGCGTCTGCTTGTCTTGGGTCAGACCGCTTTGCCAACTATGGAACAAGAGCTCAGGCATGCGTCAGAAGTTGCGGCGCAGAGGATGCGCGTGATTCTTGAGTTCGCAGGACTCACCGGTCTCGCTGCGGAGTTCAGACGGTGGGCTGGGCAGCGCGACGATCCTGAATATGATTCACCTCTTGAAGAGGGTGCCCTACTGGTGGCAGCCACAGCGCTCAATGACCTGGATCGTGGAAGCGTGAAGCGCCGATTGGCTGAGTTGGCTGAGATGGCCAGGGGCCACATGCACCCCGCAATGACACCTGAAGAGAGAGTGGAAGCGCTGTGTCACACGCTGTTTGTGGACAACGGCTTGGTTGGGAACCGCGAGGACTACTACGCCCCTGAAAATATCTATATCGATGCGGTACTCAAACGGAAAACAGGAATCCCGATTACCCTGTCTACAGTGGCGATTCTTGTTGGAAATCGATTGGGGCTGCCTATAGTGGGCGTGGGAATGCGCGTCCATTTTCTCTGCGCATACCGGACCCAGGATGTAAACATTCTGTTTGATCCGTATGAAAACGGAAGAATAGTTACCCCCGCTGATTGCCAAACAATGCTGGACAGGATGGGGTTGAAACTCGGTGCCGAGGACATGGTGACGGTCAGTGCCACCGATATGGTCGCACGGATGCTGCGCAACCTGGTAATGATTTTCCAGCACCAGAAGCGGGTGGACTGTGCCGTGCCGCTTGCGAGGTATCTGAGGATTGTCAGCGGTGTCGATCTAGATTGACAGGCGCGGTAGCTGATTAGGAGGGGTTCTCATGGCCAAGATTGGTTTGGGTGATGTCATCGACATGCCGGTTAACTACAATCGGCAGTACCACGCCGACATCACCAAGGAGGTGCCAGGGGAGTCCTACTACGGCCTGACGAGGGCGATGGAGCCGTTTCCCAAAAAACAGACGGCGCTGTGTGTAATGCATGTGTGGAACACCGGGCTCGATCCAAATATCCCATGGGGAGCCGACAGCCCTGTCGCCGGATGGTGGCGGGCGGTGGAGTACGTCGGACGAGCGATGTCTATTACGCAGAATGTGCTTCCAGGGGTGATGGACACCACGCGGGCTGTGGGGATTCCGCTCATCCACATAGCGACCCCAAACCACTCCTATCCCGAAAGATTCCCTCAGTATTCGGCGCTTCGCGAGGAAGCCGGTGCAGAACCCCCAAAACAGGAAGGTGCAGTTGGCCCCAACTGGAGAGAATGGTACGGTTCCCAGATGTGGAGCTCCGAGAACGCCAAGGATATTCGAAAGGGCGCACCCCACCTCGACTTTGCAGAGGACGTAGTGCCAAAAGAGGGCGAACATATTGCTTGTACGAGCCACGAGCTGAACCATCTGTGTCGCCGCGAGGGGATCTGGAACCTTGTCTACGTGGGATTTGCACTCAACTGGTGCCTCTGGTTCAGTCCGTGCGGGATGGTGGACATGAACAGGTTGGGCTATCGCTGTTCGACGATTAGGGGGGCGACTACAGCGGTAGAGTTTCGCGACACCGCCCGCGACCAGAAAGCGCTGGAGTATGCTTACTGGCACACAGCCACGATGTTTGGCTACGTAATTGATCTAGACGACTACATGTCCACACTTTCGCAATTCGTCGTCAGGTGGCCTGATCGATAGCTTGACTTTCTCTACCCTCAGCCACCTAGCGAATACCCACCCACACGGCTATATTTCGAGTCAATCAGACGGACCGGCATTAGCGTTGCGGCAACCGCAGCATCCCAGTTTGATGAACGATCGCGATTTTTTTGCATCTTGAACCCCCCAATAGGAGAAGCGCAGCGTGAGCGAACTTGAAGGTCGTCTAGCGGCGGCTATCGACGATATCTCGTTGGTAGACAGCCATGAACACTATCTGACCGAAGAGAATCATGTTGGCGATGGTGCGACTTTCTTCAAATTCCTGCACTACTGCGACTGCGACATGACGTCGGCAGGGATGCCGTGGGACGTTCGGTTTGCCATGCGCGAATCGGGAAATATGAGCGCGGATGAGCAGTGGGCGGTATTTGGGCCTTACTGGGAGGCGATCAGGCTTACCGGCTATGGGCAGGCGCTAAAGATAATGGCTGAAGACCTTTTTGGGGCGGAGATAGGCGAAGAGAATCTTCAAACTTTGAACGACAACGCCGGATCGTTCGCCAAACCTGGATATTTCAAGACGCTTCTGCGTGAGCGTTCCAATATCGCAACGGCTATGAGAATCGTATGGCCTTTTTCACCGACGCATTGTGACGGCGACTACCTCCACCCGGTGCCTGTTTTCGATCACTACGCGACAGTTCGCTCTAGAAACGACATTGAAAGGTTAGAAGAGGACAGCGGTGTCACTACCTACGACTTTGCTGATCTCCTACGCGCGCTGGATACCAAATTCGAACTGATGTCGAAACAGGGCATGGTAGGCGTCAAGATATTTCTGGCGTACAAGCGTATTTTGAGATTTGAGCAGGTCGCACGCTCAGAAGCTGAGACTCTTTTCCTGCGGTGCACGCAGGCTTTTGGGGATACATCTTTGGGGTTTGAGGAGACAAAGCCGCTTCAGGACTATATGGTGCATCAGATCATCCGTCGGGCGATGGATTTGGGGGTGCCGATTCAGATACACACCGGCTACCAAAACGACAACGCCAACTTTGTCGCAAACAGCCGCCCGAGCCATCTGGCAAACCTTTTTGTCGCGTATCCCTCAGCCAAGTTCTGCCCTCTTCATGGCGGCTATCCCTACACAGGCGAATTCATCACGTCGGCCAAAGTTTTCCCCAACGTCTACCCCGACTTGGCATGGTGCTATATTATCTCGCCACGGCGGACTAAAGCGCTACTGCATGAGTTGCTAGACACTGTTCCCGCTAACAAAATCCTGGCATTTGGGGGCGACTATAATTTCCCGGAAGGCTCGTATGCCCACGCCAAGATGGCCAGGCGTGTGATGTGTGAAGTACTGTCTGAAAAGGTCACGCACGGCGATCTGTCTGAAGATGAAGCGGTAAAGACCGCACAGCTACTGTTCCACGACAACGCCGCACGTCTCTACGGCCTGGATGTATAGGCGACGTGCGCTGTTGGACTTTTAATAAGCACGCCCGAAGTTGAGATATGGCAAACGAAAGACAGCTCAAACTAAAAACGAAATATGTCGCGACACGAGGTGTCAAAGAGTACCGCGCCTCGATTCGCGACTGGGTTACCAAAGATGATGTCGTCCTCGAGGTGGGGTGCGAATGGGGCACGACTTCGGTTCTTATCGAGCCCGAGTGCAAGGAGCTTGTGGCCACAGACATCAGTCAAGACTGTGTTGACCGAGCCAAAGAGAGACATCCCGGCATCAGGTTTGAGGTGTTGGACGCGTTTGACGTAAGGGCGGCTCTGGAGCTCAATCGACCATTTACAAAAGTGTATATAGACATCTCCGGAATTTCGGGATACCGCGCGACGCTCGATGGCCTCGCGCTGCTTAATATGTACGCCACGGCGTTTCGCCTAGAGGCGATTGTCGTCAAGAGCGGAGCGCTCAAGCAGTTGGCGGCCCGCCTAATCCCTTGGACGATGTAAACTGCACATTGGCGTAGGCCGCAGGAATAGATGTATAGACCGGCACGCTTATCTCGATAGAGAATACGTGAAAGAAGAAGAAAAATGGACGGTTCACGAGAGCGTGTCACACAGATGTTGATGGGCGAAACCCCTGACAGGCCTCCGCTCTACGAGCTTATCCGCAACGATGCTGTCATTGAGCATTTTACAGGTGAGACTCTTACCGTCGAAAACGGCGAGGAGCTTATCTACCGCACGTTTCCCCTGGCGGTGGACACCACTAGGCCAGGGCTAAAGACACCGTCGGAGGTGCTGGAGAGCACTCTTGATGACGGGCGCCGGTACGTGCAACACAGATGGACGTCATGGATTGAGAAAGTCAATTACGACTCGTCGGAAGATTACGCCGAGAAGAAACGCCAGGCGCTCAAAGCGCCGTGGGACTGGAATTCAGATGACGTCGAGCGGCAGCAAAAACACCTAGAAAACCACCGCAAGATGCAGTCCCGCTTAGGGGAGGATTTTTTCCTGTGGTGCGGAGGCCCGGCGGTGGGCTTGATGGGAGTGATCGGGGAGGTGGGGCTAGAGCAGTTTTGCTACTATCTGTCCGACTGCCCCGATGTGATCTACGAGCAGTTGGAGCGCAACGCCGTCAAGTCGGTCCAGTGGTGTGAAAACCTTCCTGACGACCATGGGATAGTTGCGGTGTTCAGCGGCGACGACGTCGCCTACAAGGGCGGACCGCTGCTTAGTCCTAAGTGGTTCGAGGAGCACTATATGGAGCGTCTCTCCCGGGTAATAGGGGCCTACCACTACAGAGGTATCAAACTCAATTTTCATTCCGATGGCGACCTGATGCCTATTATGGAAGGTCTGGTAGACGCTGGAATCGACTGTCTGAACCCCATCGAGACTATCGCAGGGATGGACATCAAAGAGATTCACCGCCGCTTTCCGCATCTTGTGTTTACAGGTGGAATCGACGTTAGCCAGCTACTCCCATATGGCTCGCCCGCCGACGTAAGGGATGAGGTGAATAGAGCGATCCAAGACTCAGGCGGGCAGATAATGATCGGCTCGAGTACCGAGCTTCAATTCACCGTCCCCCTCGAGAATTTTCTCGCCATGAGGGATACAGTACTCGAGATGTTGAGCTAGTCGAATACCGGCCTATCAGAACTTTCGATGGGCTGATGGTGAACTGTGGGGAGCAGGCGAACAGTACCGGACCAATCAATGATCACGAGCGGCAAATTCAGATTTTGCGGTCGGTTGTCTTTTGGGGAACAACGCCCAGTCGTTTGGTTTTATTTGTTGAAGAGCGGGCCCATACCTGATTAGTGGGACCAAGCCCCTGGAGGTGGTTATGGATGGCGGAGTGGACGTGGGGATTCAGACAGTCGTCTATGTGATCCCGTGCTATTAACGAAGAGGAGACGATTCCAGAGCTTCACCGCCGACTGTCTTCCACCGCCGAGAGGTTGCCTAAATACGATTTCAGTTTTCTATTCATTAATGACGGAAGCAGCGACAACACTCCCGAGCTGCTTGACGGTCTAGCCCAATCTGACAACCGGGTCAAAGTGCTGCATCTAGCACGCAATCGCGGGCATCAGTTGACTCTTATTGCGCGCTGGATTTTGCGTCAACCGACTGCGTTATCACCATCGATGCGGACCTTCAAGACCCCCCTGAGCTGGTTGATGAGTTCATCGCAAAACTTGATGAGGGATACGACGTAGTCCATGCTCAGCGCCGAAAGCGCAAAGGCGAAACCGTTTTCAAGCTGTTTACAGCGCGGCCAAAGGGTTTCGGGAGCGCCACCGGTTCTTAAGAGGCACTTTCGCGCTGGTCGGTTTTGAGCAGTGGGTGATCCAGTATGATCGCGATCCGCGTTTTGCGGGGGAGACCAAATACCCACTCAAAAAATGCTCCGCTTCGCCGCCGACGCGATTCTCAGTTTCTCGTCGGCTCCGGTGAGGTTCATCATGTATCTGGCGGTGCTGCTCTGGGTGGTGAGCCTGGCGTACGTCGCTGACGCTCTCATCAGCCATTTCGTCTATCAACAAACGGTTCAAGACGGGACGACCCTTGCGTTCTGCGGCACCTACCCCAGGACACCACTACAGTAGCTGGCTTGATCGTGTTGGCCAGGGAGCAAGAGACGCGGTTTCTGGTCGTGTCAGAGGATATTTTATCACCGCCGCCACCTCGAAAGACATTCTCGGCGCTGTCAATCTTGCTTACGCCAGAGAAGGTCCCAGACGCTCTTGGAGCGATGTTAAGGCCGGTCTACACACCTCAGCAAACATCCACCGACCCGCGCATTGTCATCTATGAGGTCTATCCGCGTGTTGACGAATCGAGCAGTGTGGATGAGTAGTGGCTTGGTGGCTCGGTAAGACATCCGAGGCAAGGCGGGTAACACGCAGATTGGTTGGGCTGAGATGACGCTGTCTAGCGATCTCGGAGGCTTCGGCGTCAACTCCTTATTGTCGCTGCGAGTGTAAACATCCGATCGCGGTCCACAGGTTCGATTGTCTCCACAATCCACTCCCGCATTGCAGCGCCATTGGGCGAATCCTGGGCGTAGGACATAAACTCCAGTTCGACCCCTAATCTTTGCGACACATCCAACGCCAGAACCGGCCACAAGCGACCTAGATCGCCGATGAGCGGTAGGCTGCCTTCTAACCGTGCAAACCCGGACATCTCCATTCTAAACGGGATGTCAAACATTTTCGCTTTGGGAAGGCTTTTCGAAGCCGCCTCCTGCACTTTGGCGTCGGTGCGCTCTAGCTGCCATGCCCTCTCAAGTGACGGGTCCAGATCCATTCTTATCAGCGTCTTGCCTTCAAGACGATATACACGACGCCCGTCCCACTGCGCCCAGATCCCGTGCCCGGTGTAGGTTTCAAACGGCCCATCGTGTATCTCTTGCGCCAATGCGAGGCCTGATTCGATGATAACTTCAGCATCTCCCAAGAGATCGGCGATCAAGCGGCTGCGACGACTAAGCGGGGTCGAATCAGAAATTGAAAGCCCCACTTGCCCCCCACCGATGAGCTGCGGGACGGTTACCAATACCGGCACACCAAGCAACGCCCCCTGCCCGATCATCGTCCTCGAATCGGCACCCAAACCAGCGACATGCTCGAACAGGACCCCCATCTCCGACGCCAGTTGCTCTATGTCCGAGGCCAACTTCTCTGTGCGCCATCCCATGGGATAGGACATATTGCCTGCTGCTTTGATCGTCGTCCAACCTTCGGCAGATTCAAGCTTCTCTACGAACGTTTCGTCCAGCACCATTTCGGCTCTTAGCTTGGACCACCACTGATCTGACAGAAGCGTAAACTCGATTCCGCCGTCGCGGGGCAGCTTTGAGACGTCAAGGCCGACATCGCCGCTTTCGACATGTTTAACACGATCGAGCACACCGGCCATCTCATGTGCGACCGTTGCAGACGATGTGAGCACTCCGTCCACTATCCCGACGCGCATCAGTTCGGCAATCAACGTGGTTGCGCCTTCGTGAAGATTTGGCCCTGATCCTGTCGCTACGACCACCTTCTCGCCACGCTCCTTTGCATTGACGATTTTGGTGGCTGCGGTGTCAAGGCGTTCTTTTAGAACGTCATCAAAGCTGTTGGCGAGCTCGCTAACCGCTCTTCTGTCAGGCTTCATATGCAAACTGTCCATTGATATCCCCGTTCGCGAAGCATGGCCTCAGCGATGGCCACATCCTCCAAAGTGTCTATGCTCATTCCAGCAAGCTCCGGGTCGTCACAGTGCGTTTCAGGGCACGACATCCGCACGCCATGCTCCAGTGCCCGCAACTGCTCCAACGACTCCTGAAGTTCTAGGGGAGTCGGCTCCCACCTGGTGAATTTCTCCAGGAATTTGCGCCGATATGAGTAGAGACCAATGTGCTCATATACTGGCATTTGCTGGCCGCCATATGGATGGGGAATCAGCGACCGGGAAAAGTAGAGCGCCGTCCCGTCAAGCGCGGTGACCGCTTTTACCACCGAAGTGTCCGCAAGTAGATCATCACCCTCGATCAGGTGCATGAGTGTGCCCATCATCAGTGTCGGATCATCAAGCATCGGGCCGATTGTCTCGTCGATCATCACCGGGTCCAAGAAGGGTTGGTCGCCCTGAATGCAGACCACGATATCGCTGTCGGTGTTTCTGGCGGCCTCGGCGACTCTATCTGTACCGGTGAGATGATCGGATGATGTCATCATAGCTTTCCCGCCGAATTTTTCGACCGCGTCGACAATCCGCTCATCGTCAGTGGCTACCACGAGATCATCAACCGAGGATTTTTGGGAGTTTTGCCAAACCCACTCGATAAGCGGTCGTCCCGCCACCTGCGCCAGCGGTTTGCCGGGGAGTCTGGATGAACCGTATCTGGCGGGTATTACTCCGATCACACTCTCTCTTTTCACCTGGATCAGCTCCCTTGCTGCGTTTTTTCTAATGTCCGATCTCTATCGGACTGATTTCAACAATCTGATCCATAAAAATATGCGACGGTCGGATGGTAAGTAAGCGGCGCGGTCGAGACGGTGCGATGAAACGTAGGTAGATTGGCCGATGCTGGGGATATTCTGTACAGGTCGGGGTCTGTAGACGGCACGCCAGAAAAAGGCACGAAGTGTCTGAAGTGTTAGGCGCGGATCTGCTGGATGATGTGGCCCAGTTCGGGGGTAATCAGTCTGTCCATCGCCAGACGTACGGCACCGCTTGAACCGGGGGTAGAGACGATGAAGGTGTTTTTGTAGACACCGGCGACGGCTCGTGAGAGCATTGCAGCGGCGACGATCTCCTCGAAGCTGAGCATCCTGAATAGTTCGCCGAAACCATCAAGCTGTTTTTCCAGCAGGTCAGCTACCACGTCGTAGGTCCGGTCGCGGGAGGCGATTCCGGTGCCGCCGTTTAGCAGGATGGCATCGCAATCATCTCGGTCGCCGAGGGCGACGATTTCCGGGCGGATCAGGTTGGGTTCGTCGGGCACTATCGCGTAGTGGACAATCTGGTGCCCGACGGCTTCTAGGGATGACAGCATTAGTGCGCCACTTTTGTCGGTCTCGGTGGTGCGGGTGTCGCTGATGGTGATTACCGCGCACCTGACGACGATGGCCGCTCCGTCTTTTCTGTGGGATTCTACAGCCAAGTTGACTGCCTTTCGTTTTGGTTGGTTGGAGGGCGCCCAGATCGCGTTGAACTCTCCGATATTGGGCCCGGTCGAGGCGCTCATATTAGATGCGAAATCAGTTCCCTGCGTGCGGGCCTGTCGCATAGCGTTAGAAGCGACTGGGTGTTGATGTCGTGGCCATCGAGCCTTTCGGTGATGTCGCCAGGTAGATCAGGAACCCATGATACGACGAGATGGGCTATGCCGTCGGGCCTGATCGAATAGGATTGACACGCTGCGGGCACTAAGGCGACATCGCCTCTTTTCAACCGCTTTACTCCAGAGCCAGAATCCCAAGAAAGCTCCGCAGTGCCGTCGATAACCACGACAATTCGAAAACAACCACCTGCGGGGTAGTCTTGGGCGAGACGACGCACGCTCCACGATTCGACGATGAAAAAAGGGGTGATCGCCAGGATACGCCTGCACCCCCACGACTCGTTGATGGTGACCGGCTTGACGACTGCGGGATGCTGTGCGTCGAAATCTATGACGTCCATGGCTCTGTCGATGTGCAGTTCGCGGGGTGCTCCGTCGGGGCCGACGCGGTTCCAGTCGTGGAGCCGGTATGTGACATCGGAGTTCTGTTGAATCTCAAGCACAACCGCCCCGGCACCCAGCGCATGAACTCGCCCAGCGGGAATCAGGACGGTATCGCCAGTAGATAGCTGCCACCTACGCAAGAGAGGCTCAATGTTGCCGGTATCCACCGCACGCCGTAGCGATTTGGAGCCGACATGGGGCGACAGCCCAGCGATGGCGTGGGCGTCTCTTTCAGCCTGGACGACATACCACATCTCGGTTTTGCCAGATTCGCCAGGGGAGTGGGTCGATGCGGCGATGTCGTCGGGATGAACTTGAACAGATAGCGATTTTTGGGCATCTAGGAATTTGACCAGCAGCGGAAATTTTGTACCGGCTTTGCCACCGATGGACCCCAATAGGGCTGGTGGATCGTAGGCTATCACATCGCTAAGCGTCCGCCCTTCCCACGCGCCGTCGGCAACCACACTCATCGCCTCGTCCCTGTCGGATATCTCCCACGATTCAGCAACCAGAGCGGTTGGTGGAAGCCTCTTTCCCAGAACTCTTCCCAGGTTTCGACCGCCCCAGAAATAGCTCTTGAATATATTGCCGAATGTCAGGACCTCTAGGTCCATATCCGCTCCGTGGCGACCCCCGGCGCGGTCGCCAACCTCCTAATGGATGATGCCCGAAACCGTCAAATGCTACTCAGGCTCTTCGGCGTGCGGTGTGTCGGTGTCGGTTTCAGCATCAGTGTCAGCTACGATGTCGTCTTCGGTAGCGTTCTCCTCATCAGCTGTGGTTTCGTCTTCCTCCTCAGGCAGCGGCGTCGGGTTGGCCTGTTCGTCGACATAGTTCATGCGCAGTTCGGTAAGACTGTGCTTTAGCAGCCTCTCTTCAGGTTCGGTAAGGTTGCCTTCCGTCCGAGATTCTAGCATCGCCAAAACGTCGATGGCATGTTTGGCGGCATTCAGGTCTCGCTCGACTTTGCCGGTCATCGGGTTCATGATCTTACCCAATGACTGCATCGCGCCCATCTGATACATAAATACCATTTCTTGAAACAGCATCGCGTGCTGATCGACTGCGCTGTCCTGACTGGACATTTTTCCATCCTCCCTATTCGATCTTTCTGTGTGGTCTGTTAGGAGTCGGAACGTAATGCACACGACCTGCTCAGGTCAAGCGCGAAACGAGGAGACCCACCTCCGTGCGGGTTTGCAAGATGCGTTTGGTGGAGTTTGTTTAATGCAAGCCTGCGACACGAACGCGCCGGAGAAACAGATATGCCCGAAATATCATCCAAGCCCATCAGCTTCTGGTTCCTCAACCACGATCTTGGCCCCGACGAGTTGAGACGTCAGCTCGACGAAATGCACTCAAAAGGGTTCGGCGGTGTGTTTATGCATCCCAGGGATGGGCTGCTGACCCCATATAACAGTGAGCGGTGGTGGACGATGGTCGGGGCAATCGTCGATCACGGAAAGAAGATCGGTCTTGATGTCTGGCTGTACGACGAAGACCCCTATCCAAGCGGCGTCGCAGGTGGTCAGGTGGTGTTCGATCACCCTGAGTTTGTCGCCAGAAGCCTTGAGGTGACCCGTCTTGATGCCGAAGGTGGTAGGCGGATACTGCTTGATGGTGCACAGGGGCCGCTCGTGGGTGCCTATGCGGTTGGATCGGACGGCGCGATAGTCCGATTGACCGAGATGTGCGGCTGGGTGCGACCTGATTGGAACCCACCGAGGCTCTCCCGAACGCTTTACTACCCGCCCTATGGCGACCACGGCAATCCACACTGGAGGGGAAGCACTGGAACCGCCCACTCAAGACTCGACTGGACGGCTCCAAATGGAGAGTGGCGCATTGTGATGTTTGTCGAGCGCCATCACTTCGGCAGCAGGTGGGGAAGCGGATATGTTGACTGCTTGAACCCTGAAGCCATCGCCTATTTCATCGAGCTGACACATGAGAGATATGCAGAAAGATTCGCAGAGCATTTTGGCGGGCATATCCCTGGGATTTTCACCGACGAGCCCAAAGTGCATCCGGTGTACGCGTGGTCGCCGGCTCTGCCGGACCTGTATAGACAGATGTGGAGCCAGGAGCTTATAGATGTCCTGCCGCATATGGCGATGGACATTGACGACAAAACCCCCCGTATCAGGCATCAGTACCGACGAGCCGTTGCGAAAGGGTTCCGAGAGGCCTTCTCAAAACAGGTGGGAAGGTGGTGCGAGACGAACAGGCTTCTTAGTACCGGGCACGCGAGTCCTGAGGAGGACCCGATCGGTCAGGTCTACATGACGCCTGGACTGATGGGTTGGCTAAGGGAGCAGCAGATACCAGGGTTTGACCTTATAGCAGACGTCACAGGCGACAGACAGCGCCCGCTGCTACAGATGGGACCAAAACTTGCGGGATCGGTGGCGCATCAGGCTGGCCGCGAGCATGTGTTGTGTGAGGCGTTCGCGGTTGTTGATTGGGTGCAGACGATTGCGGACATGAAAAGGACATGCGACTGGGTGATGGTGCTTGGGGCCAACCTTCTGGCTTTCCATGGTCAGCACTACAGCATTGACGGCCTAAGGAAATATGGAACGCCGCCTTCCCAGTTTTTTCAAGCTGGCTACTGGCGGTTTTTCGGTGATTTTTCAAAACACATAGAACGGATAGGCGCTTTTCTCACCGGCGGCACCCCGAAAGTCGAAGTGGCGATGCTCCACCCCGAAGTGGAACTCTCGGCACTGCTACCTCTCCACAGCGATGAAGCTGAGGCTTTGGTAAACCGCTTTGGACGGGCGCTGGACAGTCTGCTCTCATCGCAGATCGATTGCGATCTGATTGATGAGGAGGGGCTGGAGACGGCGGTGGTGGAGGATGGAACGCTCAAGTTGGGTGATGCGATTTATCGCGGTCTGGTGTTGCCAGGCGTTCGGTATATCACCGATGGGGCCGCGGAGGTGATTGGGACACTCCTCAAAGCCGGGTTTCAGGTCTGGTCACTGACCGGTGATCTGCTGACACTGGATGGCGAGCGGTTGGTTCTGGATGGAATCCATTTGGTGGGCGATGAAGAGCTTGTGGACGCGGTCACAGACAAAATCCCGCCACCAATTGAGGTCGATCCTCCTTCCAGGTTGCTGATTCAGCACCGGCAAGAAGGCGATAGACACCTGATATTTGTTGTCAACAATGACGATAAGCGGTTTGCTGGTCGGATAACCGTGAAACTGGACGGTTCGGCTACAATCACGATACAAGACGGTGAGCCGTCTACCTACCTAACCAACGCACCGATCCCTATGTCGCTGCCGCCGTGGGGAAGCGCAACAATAGCCGTCAATCCATTAGCCGAAGAGGTGAAAACCAGCTCGCCCAAGCGGTGGACTACGCTCGCTGACATTTCGCGCGGCTGGCGGTTCTCCACCGAATCGGACAATGTCGGTGTACTAAGGGACTGGCACGTTGTCACGTCAGAAGCGCAGTCGCGCCACGGGTTTGCAGGGCGACCGACGATGGACCTGCTAACTGAGGCGATGCTGCCATCGGATGTTTCTGGGCTGGATGAGGTGTGGCTGGTATGTCGGTTCGATGCTGAAAGTGTGCCATCGCCGCTGTGGCTCGTTAGGGAGTCTGACATCAGTCCCGCTCAAGTCGATTGGTGGGTCAACGACAGGGCTATCACACGGTGGGAACCGGTTATCAGATACGATGTGATGAACCAACAAGCCGAGATATCAAGCTATGTCGTAGAAGGGTTGAACCGAGTGGTGATGCGGCTTATCGGGCTGGGCGCGGTGGACCCAGACCAACGGCAGGTAAGGGCAACAGCGCGGCTGTTCGGAGGTTTTGAAGTGTATCGACCGTGGGCGCATCCGAGTCCGATCCGGCTCAAGAGAGCCGACGCCTCGATTGAGCTTGAGGGGCTGCCATCGTGGACCGAGACCGGGTACCGGGACTATTCAGGCGTGGGCAGCTACTCGTGCGAAATAGATGTCACCGAGGAGTGGATGGAAAATGGTCCATTGGCGCTGTCGTGCTCTGTTTGCGACGATGTGGCAGAGCTTGTTGTCAACGACATAGACGCTGGGGTCCGCGCCTGGATGCCCTACCGTTGGACTGGTCTAGAAGAGCTACTTAAACCTGAAGTTAATACTCTGCAGATCAAAGTGGCGAACACACCTGCCAATATGTTTTTGGACGTCAACAAACCAGCCGGGCTAAGAGGATCAATCTTGCTTGAGCGCGGAATCTGATAGAGACAGCGGGTGTGAAGCAGGAAGCGCTAGAGTTAACGCGTTATACGCCAACAGAATTTGATTCTTATAGACCAGGAGAAGTCATGCCCAAAGAGACGCTCAAAGTCGCTGCCACTCAGCTCGTAGTCCACCAAGATATCGAGGCCAACGCAGACAAGATAATCGCCAATTTGGAGCAGTGCGCTGCTGACGGAGTGGAGGTGGTACTGTATCACGAAGGGGTGCTGTTCGGATATACGTTCGATATGGATTTTGAGGCGGCGTTCGACCAGAGTAGGATCGACCGTGCCGAAGAGCGGATCGCCAAAAAATGTGCTGATCTGGGAATAGCGGCGATCGTTGGATCGACCCACCTGGAGGATGGCGAGCGGTTCAACAGCTCTACAGTCATCGACCAGCACGGTGAGATCATCTGCCGCTACGGAAAAATCCATCTGGCAGGCGAACCCTGGTGTCGCGGCGGCAAATTCCTGCCTGTTGTCGAGATATTCGGGGTTCAATGCTGTTTCTTGATCTGCCACGATATCCGCTATCCCGAACTGGTGCGTCTGCCAGCTGCCATGGGTGCCAAAGTCTGTTTCATGGCCAACTGCGAATCGTCCATCGTCCACGAGCACAAGCTTCTGGCGTACAGGTCGATGCCGATCTCTCGCGCCACGGAAAACGGTATCTATCTGGTGATGGCGAACGCTCCGGCCTACAAGGACGACCCCGACTGCTCAAGCTCGTCCCACGGTAACTCCAAAATCATTGAGCCCGACGGAAATGTTCTCGTGGAGGCAGGGTGGTTCACCGAGGAGACGGTGACTTGGGACCTCGATCTAGGGGAAGCCAAAGGCCACATCGCGTGGCGCTCCTACACCGACGACACGCCTCTTAAGGAGTGGCTCACCGATGGGATGAAAATAGTCGAAGGCGGCTCGCCCATCGGGCCGGAATAGATTCGTTTTGGGCCGAAACCGGCCAGGTTATTCTGGCAGCGCGAGCTCAATGGCGTAGGCGAACGGGCGGTCGTCGATGGTGCCCTTTAGCTCAAGAGGCGGGTAGTCCAATATGGAACTTCCGTCGTTGCGTGTGAGACGGAAGTCCGCTGGAATTGCGCCGTAGGGCTGAAGCGTGAACGAAACGTTTCGTGGTGATGAGATCCAGACATCACCGCCTGCAAACGCCAACGTGCCTGAGAGCCAGGCGTCAAACGGGTTTCGCAGAACAAACCAGACGACGTTTCTGTCATCCAATGTTTTTGTGGTGTCGTTGGGATCGATTTTGAGCGGGTAGGGAGGCGGCGCGCAGATAACAGCCGCCAGATCGGCCCGTTCGCGCCAGTCTGAAAAAGGGCCGATGGTGACATCAGAGGTCTCATCATGTCGCTGGGTGTATCCCCACCACAGCGGCCACCCATCGTGAGGTGGCGGCAGCCGATTGGGCTCCACGAGCGTGGCTACAGCCTGTCCCTTTTCCCACCACACCCGCAGGTGAAGCGCAGTTACCCGGTAAGGATAGCCTTTCCAGTCGTGTGTAGACGCTAACGGTTGAGTGGCGGTCACGACCACCAAAACACCAGAGCGATGCGACCCTCTAGTGCGCTCCACCACGCCACCTTGAGCGGTCACAATCAATGAATCGGCAGATTGGTCAAACGCCACGATCTGCGGAAATGCGTTTCGCGACGACGCTGATTGCGGGGTGGGTGCATTGAGTGTTTGGGTCACCCACTTGGGGTCCGTAGTCACATCAATCCACGACGAAACAATCGGGCCCACCGAGACTTTCACACTCTCATGGTTAAAAGGCATCTCCTTGCGGTACACCTCGTTATACCGTCGCCGCATCTGTTTCCAATCGAACACCACCACCAGATGGCCGTCTGATTCTAACGGCGTGATCTGCACAGTCACCGCGCCCTCAAACAGGCCGCTCCCCGATGCCATGCCTGTTGCACTCATCGCCAATGTTATAGTAAACCACCAGTTATTCATACCCGCTCCTTACTGCGCCACCACAGCGCTAAGTGCCACACCAGCCCCGCAAATACGGGGACATACTCCACCCAACGCAGAATACCCAACTCCGACCAGACTCCGGTCTGTGCCCAACCTGAGAGTACATGGTAGGAAAGCGGTGCCAACCCGGTCCAGAGTATGAGCGCTGGAACCGGAAGAAAACAGAGCCAGGGCACCATCCACGTCAGGTACCACGGGTTCACCGCGGGTGCTAAGAATAGCAATGCTGCGGTTATCGCAAGAAACTGGAACATAAGCCTCTTGCCGCGCCAAGCGACCGAACTGACAATCGCCATGAGCAACACACCCACGACGATCTTCGCTGCCATCCCATCGCCGACATGATCGCCGTAGACTCCCCAACCCGCCAACCAGTCCTTCGCCCAGCTACTCAACGATCCAGCGTTGAGGAGTGAACTGTCCATGACAGCGTCTATTATAGCAAAGAGGCTGTCGTTGAATCGCCATGCCCCGGCGTAGGCCCCAAGTCCAACCACCAACCGCTCGCCTGCGCCGAGATAGGGAATTAGCAGCCCCACCGACACTGCTATGAATACTCCACCGCCAGCCAACGGCTTCTTTTTGAGAAGCAGCGGTGCTAAGAGAAGTGCGTACGGCTTCGCCATCGCCGCCACCGCCAGGGCTCCCCAAGCGGCAACCGGCCATCTCTTGGCCCAGAGAAACGCCGTCAGCACCGTCAACATCACCGGGAGCGCGTCCAAATGTCCTG
Organism: uncultured bacterium; assembly: GCA_964627605.1. Classification (GTDB taxonomy): domain Bacteria; phylum Latescibacterota; class MWCZ01; order MWCZ01; family CAZVGZ01; genus CAZVGZ01. The sequence goes on from CAZVGZ010000038.1 coordinate 16,993, forward strand.
AATGTGCGGATTCCACTATTACAAGCGGATTCCAGGCGTATGCGACCACCCACATTTTGGGTCGACCATGGGCTTTGAGAAGCAGAGCCAACAGGAGAATGGTGGTTACATCCAGCAGGACAAACGCCGCTTTGAAGGCTTGCGGGCTGTGCCAGATACAGTCCACTACTGCAAAAAGTATCTGGGCAGGTGGACCGTAGATGGTGGATATGTGCGGGTTGTTGATTAGCGGATGCCACTGATCTTTGAGTGCGGAAAGATCGGGAAAGATCGGAGGTTGTGAGTACGGGTTTATACCCGATACCTGGACGCGCCCGTCCCACATGTACCGATATATGTCGTCGGAGAGAGACGGTTCTGCAGGAACGAGTACCAAACGAAACAGGACAGCGGTGGGAAGAACTATTTTTAGTGCGCCGTCTTCCCACCATTCCTGTTTGATCGCCCATAGCGTCCCGGCATAGCCGATCCAAAGTAGGCCGTGGATAGTCCAGTAGGTCGATATCTGATGCCGAAGATCGCCAAGCGCCGTGATGGCGATGTACGCCTCCACCATCAAAAACGCTACCAGGAGGAGGAGTACGGTTCTACGCCGGGGCATCAGATGTCCAGGAGGGGTGCTCGGTCGTTGCGCCGATTTCCCAATGTTGTGGCGTCGAGTGCCGTCTAGCGCTGGGTCATTCGGCCCACTTCACCAAGAGCGTCCAAAATATTGTTGACCGAGATGCCCATGAAGTCCGAAGGCGTCTCTTCCTCGGTGGCGAGGTGAATCGGAGTCATCCCAGCGGATCGGGCACCTATAACATCGCACCCGAAGCTGTCGCCGATATGAACCGTCTCATCGGGGCGAACTTTCAGCTTGCTGAGCGCCATCTCAAATATGACGCTATCGGGTTTGGCAGATTCGGCATCCCTTGATGGAAGTATCAGGTCCACATGCTTTGATATCCCCAGCCGCTCACAGATGTCGTGCAGCGTCGGCGCTTCCCAGTTGGAGATGATCATCACCAGGTAGCCCTGCATATTGCTCGATTCCACGGCTTCGAGACCGTCTGGAAGCAACTCAGTCTCGTGGAAATCGGTCTTCCACATCTCCTCGGCGATCTCAGAACCGTCGTCTACCCCCAGCGCCTCCTCCACCATGTGACGGCAGTAGTGGAACCAGACTCGTTCGTCCTTCGGGTATCTAAGACCGTGTTTCTCCCGCATTTCAGACAGATAGACCTCAGCCGCCGCGACCCCCTTCCCCAAACCATCGTCACTCACGTCCCGGCCCAAACCCTTGAGGTATTTGGCTGCACCTGCGGTGCCGCTGCTGGTACCGTCGGCCAATGTTTTTCCGAAGTCGAAGCTCACTGCGCGGATATGGCTCATGACATAGCTCCCAGTGTAATTCCGATCAGACCCACTAAAACGATAACCATCCCAGCGACTTTCGAAAAGCTTCCAAACAACCAATCGAAAGGAATAGGTCCTCCATCCGACCTAAACCATCTCGCTCCAGCCCACAGCCCGGAAGCAGTGGCGATAACATATAGTATCCCCACCGGCAGCGCATGTCCTAACCCAGGTTTGACTCCGGTGGCCGACGCCATCACGAACAGGGGAAGCATAGCAACCGCCGGTGACATAAGCAGGTTTCCGATGTGCCGTGAAAGAGGGCGGGAGCCTGACGGGTCTTGCGGTGGCAACACGCCAGATTTGCCGCTGCCGAATGATCCATCGCTAAGCGCCTGGCGGTACGACGCAAGATATCCCATCGGCTGCAACACCGCCTCAGCCGCTCCGCTGCGTTCGCGCCATACCGTCGCACCGCCCAGCAGCGTAACGAGCACGCCAGCGAAACTGTCGGCGTATCGCCCAGCTACAGCGACCACTGCCAAACCGAAAATCGAGACAATCACACCCATAATCAGAGTCGCGACAACATGCGCCGCCATCCCCAACACTATCGCTCCACCGAGCTTGGTGCCAGACCACTTACCGGCGTGTGCAAGCGCGACATAGGGTGCCCAATGCTCAGGCATCAGCGTGTATAAAAAAGCCACTACAAGCGCCGCTAAGCATGTCGCAGCCAGAATCGCATCCATTAAGCCTCCAATGCCCTGTATGTCACACCGATCACTCTGCGCTACCGATCGCCGCCAACGCGAATATGGTGCCGATGGGATACAGCTTCTTTTCATCAGGTACCGAGCCGGATGCCGTCGATATGATTTCGGCAACTCGATCAATCAGCTCTCCTATCCCTTGCGGCTCCGTCGCCATCGCTTTAGCCTGCTCAATATCGAGCCACACCGCACCGCGCAGCGCCTCAATATCTGATGGCTGCGGAGTATCTTCGGTAGTAGCACGATATATGATGATCCAGTATGTCGCATCGGGGATATCAGGCAGAACGGGCATGGCGAAAACCGCCAGCGGCTTGGGATCAGCTTCAATAGGAATCAGATCGTCTAGCGTCACTGCTCGTCTCTTTTTGACGACGCGATCTCGCCGCGAACAATGCCTTGGGCAAGTCTGTTCCGATCGACTACCCCGCTGGCAACACCCAACACGTCGTCGATGCTGACATCTCTGACCCGCTGGAGGAAACCCGTAACAAAATCTGGACCCAGACCGCTGAGTTCGCTAGCCAGATAGAGATTCGCCTGCTGCCACGAGCTCTGAAGCCCGATCTCACACGCCCCAACTGTGTACTGAATAGCGCGCTGGAGCTCCTCATCAGACGGTCCGTTCTGCGCCAGTTCTTCCCACACGTCCAGAATAAGATCTCGCGCTGGCCCCTCGTTCTCCGGGGAGGTGGCGACATAGGTCACTACAGCCCCTCCAAATCTTCGGCTGTCTATGAGCGCCTGGACTGTGTAGGCCAGATGGTGCTCCTCGCGCACCGTCTTATACAGTCGCCCGCCCATCCCTCCAGCGATATTTTTGAGCACTTGAAGCGCATGGTAGTAGGGGTCGGTGACACTCATTCCAGGCAGAGCCAAAGCCATAGCGGTCTGCGCTTTACGGCGATGTTCAACCTCTGGTGTGGTATCGCCAACAGCCTGAGGCAACTGGGGCAGGTGTGTCTTCCTCACTGGATGGGCACCCAACCACCTGTCCAATACCTGACACGCCTGCTCGACATCAATATCGCCTACGACTGTGATGGTGGGCATCGCCTCGGCGATATGAAGATGGTGATGCTTGATCAGCTGCTGCTGAGTCAGCGATCCGACCGAATCCTCGCGGCCCATTCTTGGCAACTCATAAGGATGACCACGGTGAGCCGCGCCAAACGCCAAACGTATGGGATAGCTGTGCATGTCGTCGCGACTGCTGGCGATCATCGCCAGTGTCGTCCGCCGCTCCTGTTCGACTTCCTCCAGCGGAAAAACAGGATTGAGCAGCACGTCGGACAGTATCGGGATAGCATCATCAAGAAGCGAACTGAGGACAGTCATTCCAAAACCGACCTCATCAGGTCCCGCCCACCTCTCTATCCCGGTGCCCAGCGACTCTATCTGCTCCTGAATCTCCAGCGCAGTTCGCGACGATGTCCCTTTCAGTGCTGTCTTGACTGTTAGGCCTGTCAGGCCGCCGGTCTCAACCGTCTCTTGGATTCTGCCACCTGGATAGGCCAGCGCTACAGACACTATGGGCAGGTGGTGGCGCGGCAACACCAGCAGTGGGATGCCGTTGCTTAGTGTCCGGCATTCGATCTCAGCGCCGCCAGCCGAATCGACTTTGACCTCGACCAATCCCGTTTTCACATCTGGTCGCGCGGGTTCTTCAGTAGCCGAGAAAGATCGCCCTGGCGGCCTGGTCATCCGTGCCTCAACCTCAGCGACACCATCGCCCTGATTGTTGTCGTCTCCATCGGGTCGATACTCGATCATCGCCGCCTGTTCCAACGTCAGATACTTCCTGGCAACCCGATGCACATCGTCAAGAGTCACACTCCTGAGATTTTCAAGATACTCCTTGGCCATCTGCCAATCACCGTAGGACTCATACCGGCACAGAAGTGACGCATGGTCGCCGACACTCTCCTGGCTGAAAATAAAAGCGGCTTCGGCCCTGGTTTTTGCTTTGTCGAGCTCGCTTCTGGATATCGCATCACCTAAAACCAAGACATCAGCGATCGCCGACTGCGCATCTGGGACGTTCGCGGCTTCCAGTTCAGCTTCGACGATAAAAACGCCCACATCGGCCAGGGCAAACTGACCAGCCCCGATGGTGTTCACCAACGATCTCTGTTCCTTCACGTTCTGGTATAGCCGACTCGAGCGGCCGTCGCCCAATACATCGCCCAACATCTCTAGCGGCGCGTGGTCTTGATGGAGGAGGCCAGGAACGCGATAGGCCAAACCCATATAGGTCTGATTGATGTCCCCTGTTCTCTTCTCGTAGCGAAACCCCTTGGTTTGCGCAGGCTCCACCGGAGACAGCTCCTTCTTCAGTTTACCCCTGTCCATGACCCCAAAAAGCTCAGACACGCTCTTAAATACCAGATCCACGTCAACATCGCCAGCGACTGCGACGATGATGTTTTCTGGGCGGTAGAGATCGGTGTAGTAGTCAATTAGCTGCTGCCGACTCAACGACTGGACCTCCTCTGCTGTTCCCATGCGCCATCTGCGCAACCGATGTACGTCGAAGGACAGCTCCATCAACCATTCGAATACGAGTGAGCCAGGGTTGTCGTGCTTGCGCAGGATCTCCTGGAAAATCACTTCCTGCTCTTTGGCCAACTCGTCTGCTGGGAATGTCGAGTTTATGAGAGCGTCCGCCTGAATCTCGATAGCCTGCGCGATTTTGCCAGCGGGGACAACTATGTAGTAGGTCGTGTAGTCGTATATGGTGCCAGCATTCCAGAGACCGCCGTAAGATTTCACCTCATCCTGGATCGCACCGACAGGCCGGTTCGGTGTGCCTTTAAAGAACATGTGCTCAAGCACATGGCTGATGCCCACTACGCTGTCGGGCTCGTTGAGGTAGCCAGCCTTCACCCACACGACCACAGACGCCACTGGCGCTCCATTTAAGGGATGGACCAAAACCGTCAGACCGTTGTCGAGTTTCTGTTTATGGGTCATGTATCTCTTTGCTTAGCGATGTAAGCGTTCTAGCCGTTTACGTCTTGGAGGACGATCTGGGCGACTGGGGTCATCTTACGACCGGCTTATTTGGAATAATGAGATCATCCAATTCGACTCAGGGCCCCACATCACCAATCCGATTTTTGCTACTCATCGCATGTACTGAACCAGAAGGTCGATGAGTTTCAGCACACACCGCGTCCCGCTAGTTGCCCTCGTGACTTTCGAGCAGGGACGGACTAGTATCCCTGGCTCTGGAGATGTAAGACCTCACTGCGTTGGGTCTCAGTGATGTATTTCAACGCGATCATAATATCGCCCAGATTGCCTTTGTAGGAATGCTGGAACTCCAGAGCCTCTTCGATGTCGGCGTCAGTGGCATAGGCCAAACCCACCGCCACAGCACCGAACCTCTGCCCTTGTTATTGGGACGTCTGCATCGCAGCTTCAATCTCGTCCTGCTGACCATGGGTAAGGCGGTGCATATCCACCAGTATTTGGCCCACCAAAATCTGCAAGTCCCTCTCGTATGCCAGGGCAATTACTATCTGCTCTTCGGTCGCATAACCTTCGTCCACCAATAGTTCACCGAAACGCTGGGGCATGGCGGGTTGCTCCGAAGTGATGGGCGTGTGATTTTTCTAGAGCGCAAGCAATTTATTTTGCGCATCCGACCAATTCAAAATCACCAGAGTCTTTGAGCGTGTCCAGTGGCGGCGGCGCAACTTGCCTGGCGCTCAGGGCGAGGTTATACTTAAAATCTGTCCGACATCTGGTAACCGGTGTCGGGCGCATTCTTTTGTACGGACAACACCCGTTTTGGAGCTTGATTGATGAAGCGCACATATCAGCCCAGTCGAATCCGCCGCAAGCGTCGCCATGGTTTCCGGCATAGGATGAGTACAGCCAACGGTCGCCGCACTATTCGCAATCGACGGGCCAAAGGACGCGCTCGCCTCTCGACCTGATGACCAGGCCCATCAACCAGGTCAGTCGCCGTATCCGCTCTCTCAGACGCAACGGCAACAGGGCAACGGGGTCGCTAATGAGGATATGGCGGCTTCCGTCGAGTGAGCCCAGGTCGATCGTAGTAACGCCAAAGAGTTGTGGCAAGGCGGTTACCCGCAATCTGGTAAGGCGGCGACTCAAAGAGGTGCTAAGAGAACTGGCCCCTGATGGAGAAGTACTGGTTTGGGCAAACCCACCTGCACCAACCGCAACCTTTTCGGCACTTCGCCATGAGCTTGGCGATCACCTCGCTCGCACGGTTTCCCCGGCGACTCTTGATAGTAGCGATTGAGCTCTATCGTTTGGCTCTCTCGCCTCTGTTGGGTCCTTCATGCCGATTCGCCCCCTCATGTTCTGAATACGCCATTGAGGCGGTGTCGAGACACGGCGTCATATCAGGATCATTCATGGCGGTCAAACGCGTCGCCAAGTGCCATCCATGGCACTTAGGAGGTCACGATCCTGTCCCATAATTCTTCCCGATTCGTGAGAAACTAGCCTGTGGACCGCAACACAATTCTTGCATACGTGCTGATTTTCTTTGTTCTCATCGGCTGGCTGTGGTGGGCTGATCGGCTACAGAAGGAACGTCAAACGACTAATGAGGTCGCCGAGCGGATGTTTCCCGATAGCCTAAAATCGTCTGCGCCAAGAGCGGTACCACGTCAGGAGCCGACTCCGCAGACGATCTCCCCTGCTGATCCCATCAGGTGGCAACCAAGCGAGTTTGACAGAGCTGAAGGGGCTGCGCCACAGACGACGCAGATAGCGGAGAGGATAATCACGATCACCGACTCGCTCTATACCGCCAAGATATCCACCAAAGGTGCCAACCTAGTGGCGTGGCAGCTCAACACCTACAGCCAGAAGCCTGACAAAGCCCTTGGGGAGACCTTCGGACCACCAGTAGAGCTAATCCCCTACGAAGGCTACGGTGTCGATGTCGCTGTGGGGCCTGAAGGCCGCGAATCAAGTCTGAGCGGGCTGTCGTTCGAGCTGCTCGGTGCAGGCGGATCAGATCGGCTTGAGGTCGGCAATTCGCTGACGCTGGCGTTCGCTGCGGAGATAGACGGGCGAAGGATCACAAAAACCTGGACATTTCATTCGGACAACTACACCGCCGACTTGGCCGTGGCGGTGGATGGCGACCTGGGCACAGATCGGTTGGCGTTTCAGTGGAACGGCGGAATCCCCATGGAGCAGGGAAACCAGGTAATCTCTTCCAGGGGCGGACCGCTGGCTGGCCAAGGTTTGATGATGGTTGGTGGCGACCTTGAGACGCTTGACTACAGCGAAGAACGCGACTCTCTGGCAACTGTGGGCAACCTGGACTGGTTGGGGCAGAAGAACCGCTACTTCCTCTCGGCTTTTGTTCCTGGTACGCGCAGTGAACAGTGGGACCTAAAGGTCGCAACCCATGGGATGATGTGGGATGGAATGGTCGTGCCTCGCCGGTTTGTATGGTCCGCTGCGCCGGTAGGCGTGGGCAACCGCAGCCTGTCTGGCACGGTATACATGGGTCCCATCGCGATCGAACCTTTGGGAAAAATATCCGAGCCGCTGACGCAGGCGGTTGACTTGGGATGGCAGATCATTCGCCCAATTTCGTTCGCTATCCTGTGGATGTTCAAACTCGTACACGCGGTCGTGCCCAACTTCGGTCTGGTGATTATTGTTTTCAGCGTCTTGGTGAAGATCATAGTCTACCCGCTGACTCACAAGAGTTTTGAGGCCAGCACAAAAATGAAGACGCTCCAGCCGAAAATGCAGGAGTTGAAGGAGAAACACGCGGACGACAGCCAGAAGCTAAATCAGGAGATGATGAAGCTCTACAAAGAGGAGGGGTTCAACCCGCTCTCAGGCTGTCTACCGATGATCCTCCAGATGCCTATATTTTTCGCCATCTACGCGGTTCTCAACAGCAATATCGAGTTCCGCCACGCCGAATTTATATGGTGGATTGACGATCTCTCAGCGCCGGACATCGTGGCCCATCTTCCGTTTTCGTTGCCGATGTACGGCTCGCACGTCAGCATCCTACCGTTCGTGATGGCAGGCAGCATGTTCATTCAGCAGCAGATGATGACCGCTGATCCTAGGCAGAAGATGATGATGTACATCATGCCAGTGTTCATGCTGATGATCTTCAATAACATGGCGTCGGGGTTGGTACTCTACTGGACAATGTTCAACGTCCTTTCGTCCATTCAGCAGCTTATAATCAAACGCAAGCAGGACGACGAGGGCGACACGAACCGGGAAGTTGCCCCAGTGGCGATGCCCAAAGCGTTATCCAAAGGCCGAAAGAAGCTCCCCGGCTCACAAGACTGACCAAGACGACGTCTCTATATAGATCGCGGGGACGCACCATATAGAGCGCGTCCCCGCGTAACTTTGTAAGGCAGTCTGAAGTAACTGGATCAACGCGACAGATTAAAGAAGGACTGGAAGAGTTTGGCAGCGCTAGAGAATATTTTTTCGTGGTCGTTTTCCCAGATGCGGGATTTTGAGACGTGCCGCCGAAAGCGGTACTGGGCCAAACACGCATCCTGGGGCGGATGGGACCACCGAGCCGACCAGCTTTCGCAAACGGCCTACCGTCTTGGAAAGATGACCAACCGGTATGCACTCAAAGGCGAGGCTGTCGAAGACGCTTGTCTGTGGCTTATCAGAGAGCATCAAGCAGGACGTTCTGCCACTGCTGAAGAGGCGTATGAAAAAGTCGCCAAGCCGCTGCTTGAGCGCCGCTGGAAGGAGTCCCGCGGCGGGCGTTGGAAAGATAGTCCCAAGAAATACTACTGCCTGTACGAACACTACTACGGCAGTATGGAGGGTCAGGAGGAAAAGAAGACCGTCCTTGAGCTACGTGAGGACAGCATCCGCTGTCTGACCAATTTTATTGACAGTGTTCTTCCCCGCCTGGACGGCGTATTGGAAGAGCACGAAGTCCCTGTACAGACAATCTCAGATGGCGATCCAGAGTCCTTCGCGCTCAACTTCCTGAAAGTCTACGCCATTCCGGATTACGTCTACCAAAGTGACGGCGTTCTCCACATTCACGACTGGAAGACCGGCCGCCGACAGGACCACCACATGGATCAGGTGAGCGTCTACGGTCTGTGGGCAGCCGAAAAGCACCACGTACCGAGTAGCGACATCCATGTCCACATCGAATACCTCAAAGAGGGCAGCGTAACCGAAAAGCGCCTCTCATCAGCAGATATCGACAACACCCGCCAACTCATCCACGAATCCGTCGCAAAAATGCTCAACTACCTCAAAGACCGCGACGCCGCCACCAACATCCCCATGCCACGCTCCCAATGGGAACTCGCCCCCAACGCCGCCCCAAAACGCAACCCATGCAAATGGTGCGAGTTTTGGGAGTTGTGCGAGGAGGAGGCGGGCAAGTAGATCCCGGCTTCACTCCGATAACAGCCCCAGCCCAAATTCGCGGAGTCCAATTTGTTTGCGGAGCTTGTCAGTTGTCTGAGGGAGGTCGGGGACTGCTTGGATATCGTCGGGCGTACCAAAACGACGACCGAACATCAGAAAAAAATATGTCAGCATTTCGACCTGGCGTTTCAGTTGGTACATGATGGTTTCGCCGTCTGACTCGGGGAAACGGTCCAAATGAATTGAGTTGTTCGGTACCTCCCGCGAGTGTTCAAGCGTTTCACGATTCAACTCATCACCACACCAGGCGAACGCCGCTCGACGAATTGTGAGGCTGTATTCCCTTTTCGTTGTCATTGTAAGAAACTCAAGGACACTCTAAAGTTTCAGAACAGTCACTTCATAGTCGACTAAGTCAAGAGCTTTTGAGTACCTGCGAATAGAAGCCTCTATTCTTTAAATACGGTGCGGATTATTTCTCAACTCACCCCGTGCCTTGGACTCAAACCCACGTATCGCTGACCATTCCTTCCACTTTTGATCGACCGGCATCGGCCCGACATACATGGGTTCGTTCCAGTACCCGTCTGCGAGTTCGCCATTGGCCTTATGCACGGAATGAATAGGGCCTAGCAATATCGTGTTGACAGGTTGCCGCTTGGGCCATGACAATCTATTAACTCTCGTCAAATCGACGCTGAGGTTCCAGAAGCCTCTCCGGAGCTCTAATGCGTCCACGGCGCCCTCAACCGCGGAATGGTAGGATTTCTCGCTGACGGCTATTCGAACTGGCATGTAATTCTGGGGCAACTCGCCGTAGACGCTATTTGCCGCGCGCTCTAACACTTTTTGACGCGGTCCTGCGAGAAAATCAGGTACGGTGCCGCCGAAGGTCAGCCGGCAACTGTCCACCTCGGCTTTTTGCCACCCCAGTTGGTGGGGGAGGGAAATATCCGTGACTATCACGTAATTTTCTTCTGAAAGACTTCTATAGATTCGTTCTTCACGCCATACCGTTATTCTTTCACCGGTAGCCGGAGACCCAAATTGGTTCAGAACTATTTACCCATGCCCCGCAAATTCTTGAGGCAGCGGTCTACGCACTCAAGCGGTGGGTAGGCGTAGGTCTCCTGCTCAACGATGTACCACTCGGTGCCGCCGGTGGACTCGCAGATACCGAACACCACATCCCACGGGACTTTGCCGTCGCCGATGAGGGCGGAGTTGTAGGACTCGTCATACTCCTTGAGATGCACCGTGATCGCTCTGCCGGGGTAGCGCTCCAGATAGGGGATCGGGTCAGCGCCGCCATGCCATGCGTTGCCTGTGTCAACCTGCATGACAACCTCAGCGGAGGTGTTGCCGAAAAAGACATCCCAAGGTATCTGGCCGTCCATCTCCTGGAATTCGACAGTGTGATTGTGATACCCTGTGAGCATGTCGTGGGGCTTCAGCAGCTCTGCTATCTCGTTAAAAACATCGGCGGTCGATCTCCAAGCGTCGATGCTGTCGCGGCACTCCTCTGGAAGTCCAGGTACTATGAGGAACTTGTTGCCGATGGTCTTGTGAAATTCGATGATCTTTTCGAGCTCGTCGCCCATGAGCGTGTCGATGCCTGTGTGGGTTCCGCAGACTTTTAGGCCGAGATCATCAACCATCGTTTTGAGTTCGGAAGCGGTGGCGCCGTGATATCCTGCGAACTCGACGCCATCGTAACCCATGTCGGCGACGGCTTTGAGGGTGCCAGGCAGATCTTTGGCGCAGTCGTCCCTGATTGAGTAGAGTTGCAGTGCGATTGGGATCATGTTTGCTCCTTTTTCGGCGGCGGCTGGGCAAATACCACTCCTGGAAACCATAAACTTAAGCCCAACAACCATCGTAGTGAAACGTTTTGGACACCACAGACGGCGCTGTTGCTGTGTGGTGTGTGACGTCATTAAGCTCAACCGACACGTGTTCGAACCCGTCTCTACGCCGGAGAGTGGTCGATGCGCCATGTAAAGAATGTGCATGCACCTTGGACTTTAGTGGTGATGGTTATCGCTGCAGTAAGTCCAGCATTGGAACAAGCCTTCGCGACGGCGTGAAACTTGAGTGGCTAGATGGACGACTCGCTAACGTCGATCAGTGGATGCCCACAGTGGGAGATGGAGGCCAGGTAGCTTTCGCGGACCTCAATTTCTTAAAAAATCTTTTCGGCTACCGCTCGTTTGATGAGTTGAATTTCGTCATCCCGGACTGCTACGCCATAGGCGATGCTGCGGTTCTCATGGATGTTCTTTTTCCGAAGACGCAGACTTATGTTCAGCCAGTATGTTAGGCTATTGATTCAAACCCAAGTTGGAGTCCGCATTGACTGATCAAACCGAAGTAATCAAAACGCTCGACGACAACCTTGTTCTGCGCCACGCCAGAATAGAGGACGCAAACGCTTTGGCGGACTTTTTTGGCGAGGCGTTCAAGTGGCATAAGGCTGGCGAGCCCGGACGTGGGAACATGGCGTGGACGCTCGATCTGATGAGTGGCCGCCATCCCACTACGAAAGCGAATGACTTCACAATCGTCGAAAACACCGCCGATGGATCGATAGTTTCGGCGTGCGGCTATATATCTCAACGCTGGACCTATGACGGCATTGAGTTTGGAATGGGTCGCCCGGAAATAGTCGCAACGCATGAGGATTACAGAGGTCGTGGTCTGGTGCGGTTGCAGTTTGACGTTCTGCACAGTTGGGCAGAATCGCGCAATGAACCTGTGCAGGTAATCGGTGGTATTCAGTATTTCTACCGCCAGTTCGGTTACGATAGGGCTATCGAGCAGTTTAATGGGCGCTCTGGCTCGCTATCGTTTGTCCCGACACTGAAAGCCGGCGAAAAAGAGCCTTACCTAGTCAGAGAGGCGAGCGACCAAGACCTGCCGTTCCTAAAAGAGATGTACTCCGAGTTTTGCAGCCGCTCAATGCTGGCGTGCTTATGGGATGACGAATACTGGCACTACGACATCCATCAGCGCAACGAGATGCATCGCATGAATCGATGTATCGTCGAAACGCCTGATGGCTCGCCTGTTGGGATGATCGGCTATGGCACCGGGCTGTCAGGCGGACTGGTACGGTTGGAGACCTACGAACTTCGCAAAGGGGTATCGTGGTTGGCTGTGACGCCATCGGTCTTGCGGTATTTGAGACGCATTGGAGATGAGTGGGCCGCCAAAGACCAGGCACAGTGCAGTGGAGTAATAGTAGGAGCGCAAAAGGACCATCCGATTTTCACATCGTATCCCGATAGATTCCCCCAAAAACACGCACCGTGGGTATGGTATGTTCGCGTGCCGAAGCTGACCGGTTTCCTTACTCTCATAACATCAGCGCTCGAAAAACGGCTGGCCGACTCAGCAGCGGCAAACTATTCAGGTTCTTTGACGATCTCTTTCTATCGCGATGGCCTGAAGTTGGTGTTCGATAGGGGCCGCATCACGAAAGTCGAAAAATGGATGCCCACGGTACCAGACAGCGGGCAGGCGGCGTTCCCCGACCTGACTTTTCTTCAGCTCCTTTTCGGCTATAGGTCTTTGGCAGAAATCCGCCACGCCTGGCCCGACTGTGTCGCCGACGCTGAAGCGACGGTCCTTCTTGATGCCCTCTTCCCACGACGTCTGTCGTACGTCGCGTCTGTGTGGTAGTTGATGGCGCGTACTACCAGTCGAGGAGGACTTTGAACGCTTCTCTCGATTCCAACATCTCAAATCCGCGGTCGATCTCTCTGTGATCCATACGGTGTGACATGAACACCCAGGGATCGACATCGCCCCTTCTGACCATATCAAAAAACTCGTCGTGGACCTCGGCCTCGTCAGGCGCGATGTAGGAGACCCTCGTGTCTGTCTTGTGCACCGCGTCTGGGTCGGTGCTCGGTGGGACGCCGTAGACCCCTACACGCCCTTCAGGCGACAAACACTCTATCCCCAAGTCTATGATCGACGTATCTCCTACGCCTTCGATCACCCGATCAATACCAGCACCACCAGTCAACTCCTTAGCCTTTTCAGCGACATCTCCGTCAGCTACGTTGATGGTCGCAGTGGGATGGCACATCGCAGCGGCACGCTCAATCGACGATGGGGTACGACCTGCCAGAAATACGTTGTCCGCCCCAAGCTGCTTGGCAAACATTACAAACGCGACTCCCACAGGCCCGGTGCCAAAAATCAGTACACTCGTATTCTGATCCACACCGAACCGCCTGGTCCAGCTCAGCGTCTCTTTAAGGGTAATCGCCAATACTCCCACCGCCGGATCGACACCTTTGGGAAGAACCTGCTGCGGATGGAGGAAATCGCTTTTGGCTATTGAGGGATCATCCTCTTCAATCGCCCACTGATCGGTCACCAGACCTAACTCTGCAAACGATCCAAAATACTCCCTTATGTCCACTCCTTCTTCAAAATAGGTTTTGGGGCGGATCACCAGGTCGCCGATCTTGTAGTTGCTTACCTTAGTCCCAACCTCAACAACCTTCCCCACAGCCTCATGCCCCAGAACACCGGGGAAGTTAGCGCAGCCCGAAAATGTGCCGTCGAGCAGTTTTTTGTCGGTGCTGTTGCAGATGCTCCCTACCAACAACCGCACTCGTGCGTGGTAGTCCCCCAGAGGTGTCATTGGTACGTCGCGGATTGCCAGCTCACCAGCCGCTTCAATCAAGACCGCTTTCATTAGTAGGTGCTCCTTCTGTTTATCCCATTCTGACAGCGAAAAATCGAACCAGAGAAACCGGG
>CAZVGZ010000039.1:0-29662 GCA_964627605.1 uncultured bacterium
AACAGCCGCGAAGCGAAGACTCCTCGGTGATCAGCGGTCCAGGCTCCCCTCGGTCCGACAGAGTTAGTGTTCTTAGCCGTGCTGCTGGATGCCTGGTCTCGGAAAGTGACCGGTTGGGCACTGTCGCGGCGGCTGGATGCGCAACTGACCTGCGAGGCGCTGAAAGCCGCCATCGCCTCCCGGCGTCCATCGGCTGGCTGCATTCACCACTCTGACCGAGGTGTAGATCGTAGTCGGTGGAGCTACTCTAACTCGAAAGTCCCGGTACCGGTCTGTCCCTGCCAGTAGTCGGCGGCCATTTTGAATAGATCGGCCATTATAGTCTGGTCGGACATTCCAGCGATGATCTGGTCAACCCTTGTCGCGCTGTCACCGCCGATCAACTCCAACGCTTTCAACATCGTGGCATGGTGTACTAACCCGGTCTCGAGGACGGCGCGGTTGATCTGGGATGGAGACTCGGACCCGCTGGTAGCCTCAAACATTAAGTTGTAAAGCTCAGCCAGCTCTCCTGTGATTGTCACCTCAATCTTGGTGATCGACTCCATTGCCGCTCCCATCGTTTGATTGCTTCGCTAGCTTGTCAATGATCCGCCGCACTTCAACCATGCGCGATATAGTCGGTTGGTCGCCAGGTTCGCCGCTCTCCAGGTGGTCTATCCGATTGAGCGCTTTTTCGGTGTCGCCAGTGATAGCTTCGGCAACCGCCAAATCAAGTTGCACCTGCTGCGATAGGGGAACCGCGCTGGCCAACTGTTCCAACATTTTTCGCCCCTCCTTGGGTGCCCCGCCGTTTAGAAGGGCCATTGACAGCGCCCGACCTACATCCAAGCTCCCTGGTTGGAGCGTTCGTGCTCTCCTAAGGCTGACAATCGCGTCACGCCACAGCTTGCGACCGCTGAAAATCACCCCTTTGAGATGGTGGATACCGGCGTTGTCAGGATCCAAAGCTTCTGCTTCTATTAGGAGTGCCATCGCCTCGTCTGCACGCCCGCCGCACACATAGATGTCCGCCAAAACCTCCCTCACTCCTCGATGGTCAGGCCTTTCAGCGTACAGCTCCTCGAGCACCTCAGCAGCATCTTCCGTGCGCCCCATGCGGTTAAATGCCAAACCAAGACCAAACCTTATTCCACTATGCCCAGGGTCTAATATCTTTGCCCGTCCGAAATAGTCCGCAGCGACGCCCTCCGCATTGGACTGAAGCGCCAAGTTGCCAAGCTGCATCAATAATGACAGGTCGTCAGGGTGCGCTGCGAGGGCGGTTTGAAGCACTGACTGAGCCTGATCGTGCTGGTTGTGGTGGGCATATATGGAAGCGAGCTGAACCGCAGCATCGGTCACTTCCGGAAACCTGTCGAGTATCTGGCTATATACCTGAACCGCATGAAGCCATTTGCCCTGGCGCAAAAGGTCGGATGCCCTCCACATCAAGAACTCGGCAGGAGAATCGGTGCTGACGTCTTTCACTCCCATTCGATTGTTCCAGGCGGTTTGTGGGTCGCGTCGAAAAACACCGCTGCTGAGCCGTTCTCGTCCATAATCGCTTTCACCAGATCACCTATGTTCGGTACCGGGGCAAATCGCGCAGTCATCACATCGTCGGACTCCAGAGGCCGCAAAATAACGGACTCGTTTGACCCGTTGGACGACAGCGGGACCAAGATCGTCGGCATCTGAAAGATGCGTGACATCCACTTCTCTTCCTCCAGATGCGCCATCGTGAGAGCATCAGCTTTGCGCAGCCTATCCAAACGCTCGCGAGTCAGATGGGCCTCAATCGGTTCAAGCGTCGGCATACTGTCAGGAGCGAGCAGGTAGAGCACACGATTGACGTCTGCGACATGGTTTGTGATCGCGGTTGAGGCCAACTCTAACTGCTGCCAATCCTGGGGCCCTACAAGCACAGCCGGATGGGAGTAAGTCCTGGCATCACCTTGCACACCAACACTTTGAATAGGCAGCACCGCCGAATCGTATCCAAAAGTTTTCGCTACCACTGCTACCTGCTCTGTTACTAGACCATCCACTGCGGCGTTCTGGCCGGATGAGCACAAGCATCGGACCGCCAAACCAGGCCCTGGAAATGGGTGCCTCGCGACCAAAGTTTCTGGGAGCCCCAACTGTCGCCCGACCTGCCGGACTTCATCTTTATAGAGCTGGTCTAAAGGCTCAACAACTTTGCCTTCGGCGATCAGATCGTGGATAATGTCAACCCGGTTGTGGTGTGTCTTTATGACATCCGCATGGTCGCTTCCACCTGATTCGATGATGTCGGGATAGAGCGTACCCAACCCGACGACAAAATTCTCGACATCCAACCCGAACCTCCCGGCTTGGTCGAACTGGACGTCCATAAATACCTGCCCGATGACCTCGCGCTTCTCCTGCGGGTCAATAACGCCGACCAACTCAGCCAGAAAAGTCTCACTGGCGTCAATGGTGTGCAGGTTATCGAAGCCGTTGTCCCGCAGCGTCCTGTCAACAAATTCAGACTCGCCAAGACGCATAAACCCGTTGTCGATGTGCAGCCCCACGACGTTCTCTTTGCCGATTGCCTCGTTGAGCAGCACGAACGCCACCGTGGAGTCCACGCCACCTGAAACAAACAGAAAGACTCTGCGGTCCCCTACGTGCTCCCGTATCGCCGCTACCGAATCCTGGGCGAACGTCCGCATCGTCCAGGTCCGCCGGGCACCGCACACGTTGAGGAACTGGTCCAGAATCTTGTTACCCGACGGCGTGTGTGTCACCTCAGGATGAAACTGCAAACCGAATATCCCGCGAAGCGGATCGCCCATCGCCGCCACCGGACAGTCGCTGGTTTTTGCGATAGCCTCAAACCCATCAGGAACGGAATCCACACTGTCACCGTGACTCATCCACACCGTTTCAACAGTCTTGAGGCCTTCAAGGACTCCAATAGGCTGTGTAATTTCCAGCTCTGCAGCTCCATATTCCTGCGCGTCACCCCGTGCAACACCGCCCCCGAAATGTTTGGCCAGTATATGGTGCCCGTAGCAGAGCCCCAGCATGGGTATGCCCATGTCGAGCAGTTTGGAGTTGTAAGGTGGTTGATCGGGACTGTAAACTGACGATGGACCACCTGAAAGAATAATCCCTTTAACCCTGTCCAGGTCGGCCACTCCTGCGCTCGGTGGAAGGATCTCGCAATAGACTTCGAGGCCGCGAATCCGTTTTGCGATCAGGTGGGCGTACTGCCCCCCAAAATCCAAAACCACGATGGTGTCGTGTTCTTGACGAGACATCGTTCAACCGGGTCTAAGAGAAGGAGATTTATGTGGATGTGCTCAATGCCTGATGCGCTACAGCACGCCATGAATATACCAGATTAAGAAGGTTTCGCGGGAGGGTCGAGGTTTGCGAACCACATCTGACAGCCTAGCTAGCCCCTAGATTTTTCAGGCCGAATCCTCACAGGGCGCCAAGCTCAGAGCCTCTGTGGCCATCCCGTCCAACAACCATCGAACATGTCAGTTGTGGACAACCTAAAGAGCACCCAAAGGGTGCCAGCCGAATTTGGCAGGGTCGGCGAAGACGACCCCCAAAAACACCCGAAGGGTGCCCAAAAAGACACGAAGTGTCTACCAGGCGTATTGGAGGCCGAGGTTGGCGGCGGTGCGATTCCAGGTGTAGTCGGGAAGGGTGGAGGTCTGGCGGCTGTGGGAGACTGCGGCGGTCCAACCTAGGGGTTTGTCTGCTAGCATCCACCAGGGGATCAGACCGTCGACTGACGCAGACAGACCGGCTCTTTGATCGGAACGCGGTTCGAGACCGGTGGCGAGATCGGGGTCGACAAATTGCTGTTCGGAGGCCGAGTTTTCGAGCCAGAGATACCTGCCGGAAAGTCGGTAGGTCAGGCCACCGAACCCAAGCCAGGACAGTTGCGTGGATATACCGTCGGTGGAGGATGCCAGCGGATCGGCTTCGATCAGCCACGCGTCACTGATTGGGTCGATGCGCCAGGGATCACCAATGCCTCTGTCGTGCCACAGGTCGAGCCGTGTCCCGACCGTCTTGGTGAGGCCCTGGCTGGCGCGAAGCCAGACACTCCATTGGGATGAACCATCGTAGTTATAATCGCTCAGTGTCCAATCCAGGGCGGGGGATTCGTATGACCGGGTTTGCCACTCAGATTCGATGCGCAGAGTGGTACGAGTGTCCCATGTATGGCTGATGGAACCGGACAGTTCGGTGGTTCGGTTAGAGAGCGCTGCACTCTGGTTGTTGGTGGTGCGGGATAAGCCGACATGGGCGGCAAGACGCCATGCGGCGATGGGGTACCGGACGCTTGCTTCAAGGCCAAGTGTCTGGTTGTCGTAGTCGGCGTAGGTGCCGGTGTTGAGATCGTAGGTGAGGTATGCGCGACCAGAGTAGCTCAATCTGGAGGCGAGGGACCGTGTGTATCGGGCACCTAGAGTGTGGGTGTGACCACTCCATGAACCGTTCTGAGCATAGCCGTTGGCGTCGAGGCGATAGTTCCAAAGGAGTGTTCCGCGGTACGCATCAACTGCGTGTTTTAGGCTGAGCGCGGTTGTACCAACGCCTTCAGTGCTGGAGTTCGCCAATCCAGAGGGGTTAGTGTCGATCCCGGCCTGAGTCGTGATCCGACCGTCCAATGCAAAGGCCGAAACCGTGGCGATGACTGATATACAGATTGCGCGATACATCTTGTCGGTTCCCGAATTCATCTAAGTGCGTCAGACTGCGGCGATGGCGTTGTCACGCCGGATGACATTAACAAGACGGCTAATGCCTGGAGGTATGAGCTCTACAATTTGAGTATTGACTTTGACTGTTCTTTCGTGAATCTGGTGCGTGTAGTAGCGACCAATCATGGGACGAATGCTGTCGCTGATGTCTGTTTGAACAGCGCCCATCAGGGTCATGGCGTATGGAGTTAGATCGTTCACTCCGTGTTTCCGGTCATCGAGTTTGAAAAGTTGGGGCGCGCTTTTGAAAACCGCGCCCCATTCTGCATTGGAGACCTACCGATCAGCACCGCCTTGCGGCGTGTCGTCCAAGTGGCGGCGACGACGCCGTGGCGGTGGCGGCGGGTCGACACCCATCTCTTCGAATTTGGCCTTGACAGCCTCGTGGATAGCCTGGCGGTCTGCGCCTTGCTCTTTGAGCGTTGTCCGCAGGCTGTGAATCTCGGTGCGCTGCTCTTCAGTGAGGAGACTTCCGCCACGGTCACCCATCGGTCGCGGTGCGTCCCAATTCTCTGGTAACGTGAAGCCGAACCCTTCGATAAGCGTACCAACAGCGGCGTGTATAGCCTCCTGGTCGGCACCAACCTCTTTGAGGGCGTCGATGGTCGAACGGACTTCGATCTTCTGCTCATCGGTCAACTCGCCGAAAACCGTCGGCTGCCTTCTGTGTCCACGAGCGTCGTGCGCAAGCGGTTCGCCCCAGTTGTCGGGCAAGGTGACGCCGAACCCCACCAATAGCTCTCCGACCTTGGTGTGGACTGTTTCACGGTCAGCGCCACTCTCTCTCAGCGCTGTCACGGCTGTTTTGATCTCAGCTTTCTGCTCGTCGGTGAGACCCGCCATGAGCGCCTGTTTCTGACCTTTCCTGACCCCTCGGGCGTGGGCTCTGTGATGACGCCTCTGGTGGCGGACTGCGGCACCGTCGTCGATCCCGTCGCCGTTGTTGTCTACGTATTCGGTACCATCGCCTTCAATCGGCTCCTCGTCCTGCGCCGATGCGATCGTGGTTGTCGCCAGCCAGCAAGTGGCGGCGATCATCAGTAAAGTTGTTCGTGACATGTAGCAATCTCCTGTAGTGAGTTAACGTCGTCTGTTCGGATGGCCGTCCGTGGGCCGAGAGACTGTCATCGCCCGACCACGCCCAGCGATATTGCAACCGCCGTACCAACTCACGTCGCAGGTCGATCTAGAAGGCGGGCCAACACCGTTTACATAAAGGGGTTTATATGATCGATCAGCTCTGGTTCCGATGCGCCGGACAGCCTACCCGTTTTGGGACGACGGTTGGCGCTAGGGCGGTTGCATTAGGTTAGTATCACACAGCGACACAAAGCTTTAGAGCGGCGGCGTACGTAACGGTACGCCAAGCGTGCGGCTTGGTGTACGGTTTGTGCGCAGTTACGCGGTAATCTCACATGTGTTGCGAGACCTGTTGGAGACCGCTGAATCCCTGGGTGAGGGCGAAACGTAAGATCACCAAGACACGGAGGAAAAGAGATTCAAACGAAGAGATGTTGCCGTGGGTTACGACTGATCGCCCGATGCGACCAACGTGAGCGATATGTGGCGTCCGTCGTCTTCTGTTCTGCCAGGATCAAGGCTGTAGCCGTCAAGGTTCAGCGACTGAAGATCGTCAGTGCTGGTCACCTCTTCAGCCAAGATGCGTCTAATCAGTAACCCGCGAAGATGTTTGGAGGCGTGGGCGAGACTTCGGGCTTTCCCGTCCTTGATCTTTACGAATCGGAACGTGACCTCTCGGTCAGACGAGCCCCCAGCCGCCCAAATCCTTCCCTGCGCCTTTGGAAGCAGATTTAGCACCACACGCCCTGAAGCCAACGCTTTCACAGCGGGCGAAGCGTGCTTTCGCCAGAATCCCGTCAGCGAGCCAACTCTTCTACCGATATTGGCGGCGATGGGTACTTTGTAATCAGGCACGAGATCGGTCGGGCGCATCAGACCAAAAAGCCCGCAGACAATTATAGCGTTTTCATCAAAATGTTTTTTCGCGGACGACGGTAGCGCTTGGTACGCCAGTGCACTAAACATCACCCCTGTATATCGCTCTGATGCGGGCATTGTGGGGCTGATCAGGACAGTCTTATTGAGCGCAACGGCCTGCTCTAGACGGCGACCTTTACACTCGAGGAGTTTTTCACGACGTCGGAGCCCCATCTCGCTGGTGGCCCGCCACAGCCGCTTGATCGCAGCGAGGCGGTGCCTATCCAACGGATTGAATGAGTTGAACTCGACGCTACTGCGGATCTCACCCCACGAACGGGAAGGATCGCCGTCAGGGGATTTGCCCTCTGAGGTCGGTAGCAAAATCAGGGCATCACGAAGGTCCACGCCGGTCATTGGTTGATCTGATCTTTAGGGGAATACGCCTCTGGCTTCAGCAACTTCAGCCACGCGGGAGATGCCAAGGGCAAGAGCAGCGGTCCGCATGGGACAGCCATCGCGCTGCGACCTTTGATATACCTCCTCAAAACTGGAGACCATCGTCCGGCGAAGTTTATCGATGACCTCTTCCTCCGACCAGAAATACTCCTGTCGATCCTGCACCCACTCTAGGTAGCTGACAAGGACACCGCCAGCATTGCAAAGTATGTCTGGTATAATAGTTACGCCCTTTTCACCCAAAATAGCGTCGGCTTCAGGTGTGACCGGAGCGTTGGCCCCTTCGGCGATGATTGAAGCCCTAATCTGTGGTGCGGTGGTGGAGTTTATGACGCCGCCCAACGCCGCTGGCACAAAAATGTCGCAGTCAACGCCAAACAGCTCATCACCATCAAGATGCTCCACACCTGGGGCGTCATATTCAGCGATCGTACCACCATCGTACCACACATGCTGCTGAAGGCCTTTGATATCCAAGCCGTGCTCGTGGTGGATCGCCCCTGACACGTCGCTTATCGCCACAACCGGCGATCCTTCCATGCAGAGGTATTTGGCGACAACGGAGCCGACGTTGCCGTAGCCCTGTATCGCGACGCGCTGGTCAACCAACCGAGTCTGTTTGCGGCGCATCAGCTCATCGATGCAGACGAACACCCCGAGTCCAGTTGCATCCCGGCGACCATAAGTGCCACCCACCGACACCGGTTTGCCCGTGACCACATCTCTGACGGAATGACCGACCAAACTGCTGTAGGTATCCATTATCCATGCCATCGTCTGGGCGTTTGTACCCATATCAGGCGCAGGAATGTCTCTGTCAGGTCCCAAAATCGGGGATATTTCGTTTGTATAGCGCCGCGTCATCCTCTCCTGCTCACCTAAACTCATGCTCAGCGGGTCGCACTGTATCCCGCCTTTTCCACCGCTAAACGGGATATTCACAACTGCGCATTTCCACGTCATAAGAGCCGCGAGGGCGACGACATCGTCGAGGCTCACCTCCGGGTGGTACCTTATGCCTCCTTTTGACGGACCGCGTGAAAGACTGTACTGCACACGATAGCCGGTGAACGCTTTTACCGAACCATCGTCCATCCGAGTGGGTACCGACACTATCAATACGCGGCGAGGATGGGAGAGCCGCTCCCGTGTGCTGTCTTCCATGCCCAAACGGTCAGCGACCGCTTCAAATTCGTGAAGCACAGTGCTCCACATGCTTGATTCACCGGTAGGCGGCTGCAACAGATCCATATCGCGGACCTCTCCGACTGACGCTATCAAATCGTGGTGTACCGCAACCCGAAAATAGGCCAACGGGCCAAAATCCCTCACCCGAAAGTGTCAGACATGCGGTTGATTGAGGCAAGGCCCGGACCTCGCCGGGTAGCGACAGAGTGATATGCCGAGGCTTTACCGAGAAAGGTCTGGCACACAGACTTCATGGTGTCAGTATCTCTGGATGGCCAGAACCGCCAAACGTAGGAATGGTGATATGATCGAGATATACGACAACGCGTTTTCTGATCGGCCGCACGCGGCTGACCTAACCAAAACAAAAGGGGTGTTGGGCCATCAACCTCAATGCGATTTCTACACGTTTTTATTCGAGCTAAGGGAGCGGGTCAACGCGGGGCTGGCGGTGAGATAGAGAGCGCCAGCGGCTATTTGAGATTACCAAGATACTTGACTAGATTTTCCTGCCGATCCGCTGTTTCATGCAAGTCCATATACCCAACATACCGCGCAACCTAAAGGACCAGACGTGACACTCAACGAAGCAAAGTCGCATTTCGCCGATCCACCGATGTCAATCCGCTCACAACCCTTCTGGTTTTGGAATGACACGCTCGACAAAGACAGGTTGGTATGGCAGTATGACCAGTTGGTAGACGCCGGTACTGGCGGGGCCTGCCTGCACGCCCGCAGCGGGTTGAACTCCACTGAATATCTGGATGAGCGGTGGTTGAGCGCCATTGACGCGGTTGTTGAGCGAGCCAAAGAGAGAGGCGCGATCATATGGCTCTACGACGAACTGGGGTGGCCTTCAGGTACCGCCGGAGGACGTGTGCCTCGCGAACACCCGGAACTGAGCTCCCAGGCTCTACAGATGCACGATCTGGTTGTCTGTTCCCCTGAAGACCTCAAGGGATTGAAGGGCAACTTCGTCGCGTCATTTATCGTGACCAAAAGCGATCCGCTAAACGGGTTTCAGAAACGCAACGACGGAGGCGTCACACTTCTGCCAGACCGTGTAAGGTGGGAACCTGTCCAGCTCGACAATCCCGACGCGCTCATCGGCAAGCGGGTGCTCATTTTTCAGCAGGTCCGAAGCGGGGGAATCGACTATCTGAATCCCGACGCTGCGCAAGCATTTTTGGAATCGACCCACGAGGTGTACCACAGCCGCTACAAAGACGACTTTGGATCAACTATCACCCACATCTTTATGGACGAAGCCGGGATGTTTGCCCGTGGGCCCGGATCGCTCCCTTGGACCGGCAAATTCGTCCAACGTTTCGAAGAACGCCGGGGATACTCCATTCTCGACCGGCTGCCGGACCTGTTGTTCGACTCGCAAGGTTGCGAAGCCACCAGATTCGACTACTGGTCGCTGGCTACAGAGCTGTTCCGTGAAGGGTTCGGCATTCCGCTCAACGAATGGTGCAAAGAGCACGGGATAACCTACAGCGGCCACTATGTATTTGAGACGACTCTCAAAGAGGCGATAAAAGAGCTTGGCAGCACCATGCCTCTATACGAGCATCAGGGGCTCCCTGGGATCGACATATTGGGCAACGATTTCTACAGCGAAAGGTTCGAACTGGAGTCCTACGGGTTCTATCTGGTAATGCTCAAACAGGCTTCGTCGGTCTGTAATCAGCTATCAAAAGGTGGGCTTCTGAGCGAGAGTCACGGGGTGGGCGGCAACGCGATGCTCCCAGAGGATTTCCAGTCTGTCAACAATTTCCAGATGGCGCTCGGCGTGACTCTGGTCTGCCAACACGCCCCCTTCTACAGCATTCGCGGCAAACGCAAGCTCGATCATCCACCGATCATCGGCTGGCAGAACCCCTACTGGAAGTTCGCAAAAAAACATTTCGACACATCCGCTCGAACGGGATGGCTGCTCGGTCAGGGAGTAAGGGTGTGTGATGTACTCCTTCTCCATCCATCAGCGAGCATGCAGGCGTCGTTTCGGCAGGTGCGCTACAGAGACGAAAACAAGGCCCAAAACTATCTCCTCGACGCGGACATGCCGTTTGAGCTGGTGGACAAACATATCGCGCTTCTGAGCATCGCACTGTTGGATGCCCAGATAGATTTTGAGTTCGGCGACGAAGAGATCATGGCCGAACACGCAGCGGTAGATAATCTGAATTTCAGAGTGGGGGACGCATCTTACAGAGTTGTGGTAGTTCCGCCTTCGGTAAACATGCGCGGCTCCACGTTGGCGCTGTTGAACAAGTTCCGCGACAACGGCGGTTCGATCATCTCGGTCGGCTCTGCACCACATCTGCTCGATGGAAGGCCTTCGGACGAGTTGGTGTCATTTTTCAACGATCAGGTCCAACGGGTGGGAAATGGCGTTGATCGTTTCGACTACTCCAACGCTGTGGCGATGTTGACCGACTTGAGCTGTCGTACAGTGACGTTAAAAGACGCCAATGGGGACGATGTGCCGTCAATCAAGGTGCACCGGCGGATGTGGGACGGACACGAAATACTGTTTCTGGCCAACGTCAGCCGCGAGAGCGTCAGTGCGGTTTTGGAGACAGAGGTCGGCGTCACAGGATGCATCGAAGAGTGGGACCACTCCACCGGTCAGACATCGACTGTGGCGGAATGTGTCGAAGGAACCACGTTGGGGCTGGAACTTGATTGGGCAGCCAAACAAGCCCGGATGTTGGTGGCGGTCCCCGGTGCCAAAGCTGCGGGGCAACTACCAGCACCGACGACTGAAGTCCAGCGCTCTCAACCTATATGGAGCGGCAAGCGCAACGATCCCAACCTGTTATTATTGGATGCTTGCCAGGTGAGCATAGGAAATGAACAGAGCGGGCCGATCTCAGTTTTGCAGGCGCGAGAGTGGGTGGCGGATCATGGCGACGCTGAATTCACCATCGATTTCACTTTCGACCTGTCCGAATCCAACATGGTTAGATCAGAAATGTGTGTGGCTTCTGAAGTCGGCGACGGTTCTTTGATGACACTCAACGGCGATTCTCTGCCCGATGAGCCCACAGGCTGGCTGTTTGATCCTGTCAACCGCATCTGGCCGCTGGCGCATGTCAAACCGGGCAGAAACATACTGTCGATAAACCTTAATGGCGATGCTGCTGATCTTGCACCACCGATTTTGATGGGAGGCTTTCGCACTCGGACAGACGACAACGTTCAGTTTATACTGGCAGCGGATCACGAAGTGGTCGGGATCGGATCGTGGCCTGATAGCGGGCTTCATTTCTACACCGGAACAGTGACATACAGTTGTGAAGTGTCAGGCGATGACCTGCCTGACGGCGGGCTAATCGAGCTGGATATTGCTGGTCTCAAAGGAGCCGCTGAAGTTCGCGTGGACGGGGTAGTTGTGGATCATGTTCTTTGGCCGCCCTACTCGTGCGACCTCACCGACCATATCGGCGCGGGATCTCACACGGTGGAGATCGAAGTCGCCAACACCCTTCGCAACATCTACGGCTCGCACTATTGCAAAAACGAAGCGATAAAAGCAGGGATCGCCTGCGCGACCTACGAGTCGCAGATCGGAGCACCAAAACAGTTCGCCGACTACGGGCTTCTCAGCCCGCCGGAGATAGTGGTGTCGAAGTGACTCTGACACCGGTTTTGGACTCCAGTCAAGTGGCCATCGACACCGGGCTTGATAGCATCGGGGCGCTACAGTTGTGGGTGCCTGAAGCGATCTGCACGAACACAGGAATCTCGGCTGTCTGCCCTGTGGGGCGATGGTCTGGTGGAAAAACGTCGCTAACACAGTCCATATCCGGCGAAGCGACCATAGGCCCTGGCAACGCTCCAAAAGTGGACGAAAACCACTTTGAGATTGCTGGTATTCGTGTCCGGGCTGACAGCGCCGTTGAGTGGACGACGGCAGTCGAGTGCAGCGACGAGAGCGTCAACTTTTCCATCCAATTGACCAACTTTGGACCGACCCCGATGGTCAAAGCCGGCGCGGCTATCTGCCTCAAATTCCTAGATGCTCCTTGGTGGTCTGACGATACCGTTTTCGCCCATTGTGGGGACAACAACAAGTCATTGCAAGAACTCGGTAGAGATGCTGGACGAGACAACGGTTTTCAGGCCTATCTGGTGGGCGGTCACACATACGACCATGTGTTCTACAGGGAGTTCTGGGGGATAAACCCGTCACAGCGTAGACAGATCGGCGATAGTCAACCGCCATCCGACGGCTGGTTTCAGTGTGACAATCGAGGCTAACGACGCCTACCTGGTCCACAGCAACCGAAACAACCCGTGCACCGACCTAATGTTGGCTTTCGGTGACCTAGCACCGAGAGTTACCGTTACCGCCAGCGGCACTGTCCGTTTCGAAACCGGGTTGCCAACGGCCATCTGATTTCGGCTAGCCAACAGAAAGAAGGGCATCCCACACGAAGTGGAACGCCCTTCTTTTGTGATGAGTCCGGAAGGATTTGAACCTTCGACCCACGGCTTAAAAGGCCGGTGCTCTACCAGGCTGAGCTACGGACCCGAACAGCTTACGAAGTTACTCATATTTTGGAGGCTTCGTCAATCTCCGACGGCCACCACCTCGTGCCTGTTGGGCCCAACCCCGGCAGTGGCGACTGGCACCCCGGTAAGCTCTTCGATCCGCCTTAGATAACGTTGAGCATTGTCTGGCAAATCGTCAAAGACCCGAGCTTCCTGCGTCGAAGTCTCCCAACCTGGGAGCGTTTCGTAGATCGGCTTCGCTTTTTCAAGCACGGACAACCGGGTCGGGAAGTTGACTACTTCTTGCCCTTCAATCTCATACGTCACGCAGATTTTCAACTCTGGGAGGATGTCCAACCGATCCATCGACGTCAATGCCAGATCGGTCAATCCGTTGACCCTGGCCGAATACCGGGTGATTACAGCATCGAACCAACCGATGCGCCTTGGCCGACCGGTGCTCGCGCCGAACTCGCCCCACTCTTTGCGCATCTCATCGCCAAACTCGGTTTCAAACTCTGTGGGAAACGGCCCGTTGCCCACACGGCTCGTGTACGCTTTAACGGTGCCTACCACTTTGCTAATCTGAGTCGGTCCGATCCCGGTGCCGGTGCACGCGCCCCCAGCAGTAGTGTTGGAGCTTGTTACGAAAGGAAACGTGCCGTGATCGACATCCAAAAGAGTACCCTGGGCACCTTCCAATAGCACCGATTCGCCGCTTTTGACCGCGTCAGCCAGCACTATACCTGTATCCACAATGCAGCCGCCCAAACGTTCGGAGTAGGCCAGATATTCGTCCGCTATCTCATCTGCGTCCATCGGATCGTGACCGAACACTTTCGTCAATACAGCGTTCTTGTCTACCACCGCATCCGCTACGCGCCGACGAGAATCGGCCGGGTCCAGCAGGTCGCCCATCCGCAAGGCTTCAGTGCGTGCAACTTTGTCCACGTAGCATGGGCCGATCCCCCGCTTCGTAGTGCCGATGGCACCGCTTCCCCTGGAAGCCTCGCTAAGACCATCAGTCAGCTTGTGGTAGGGCATCACCAGATGCGCATTTTCGCTGATTTGGAGCCGATCAATTACATCGACCCCCTGCCCTAGCAGTTGATCTATCTCCTCAAGCAAGGCCTTCGGATCAACCACTACGCCGTTGCCAATGACGCAGCGTTTATCAGGATATATAGCCCCACACGGCACCAGGTGAAAAATGAACTGTTCGTCGTTCACTTTAACCGTGTGCCCCGCGTTGGCACCACCCTGGAACCTGACAACAAGGTCGGCATCTTGGGCGTAGTAGTCCACAATTTTGGCTTTGCCTTCGTCACCCCATTGGGTCCCGATTACAATCGTGACAGCCATCGTCCTTCGCCTCTGGTCATGTGGGACGTTCTGAAAGGGTCCCAAACGCAAAAAACGACTCCTGGGGCACACCTTTTTGGTGTGCCCGGAGCCGTGAATGACGATAGCACTTCAGGTTGGCGAGGTCAACCATCGCGTGTCCGGGTCTTGGAATTTTTTATGATGACTTTCGCGCCACGTCCGCTTGACGTATATTATCTGTTTACCCACCAACACATTCCAACCTGTGCAATCACCTGGACCACCAGGTCCGATGGAAATAGAACAACAATGACCATCTCTTTTGCTCGTCAGTTTCGTTGGATCAGCGATCATGTTGACCGCAGCGTCCTCATGTTGGGGTTGGCGGCGGTTCTAGGAGTTGGAGCAGGAGTCGGTTCAGTCGCTTTTTCAACGCTCCTGGACTGGTGCCACGACGTCTTCTTCGGAACCGCGAGTTACCTCGACTCACTGTCCGACTCGCCTCGTATTAGTATGATCTTGGTGCCGGCAGTCGGAGGTCTACTAGCGGGGCTACTGATATTCCGCTTTGCGCGGGAGGCCAAAGGCCACGGCGTGCCCGAGGTCATGGAGGCTGTGGCGACGAGGCGCGGCAACATACGCAAACGGGTGGTTGTCGTAAAATCGGTCGCCTCCAGCTTAACACTTGGATCAGGAGGATCAGCCGGACAGGAAGGCCCCATTGTCCAGATCGGTGCAGCGCTGGGATCCGCCTTCGGTCAACTGTTCGGAATGTCTGCTGACCTGACCAAAGTGCTGGTGGGATGCGGCGCTGCAGGGGGAATAGCCGCCATATTTCATACCCCGATCGCCGGTGTGCTTTTCGCACTAGAGATTATTCTAGGCGATTGGCGCGTCCAGACGTTCAGCCCAGTGGTCATCACATCGGTCATAGCGTCGGTGGTCTCCCAAAACCTGCGCGCTGTGTTCGGCCTGAGCGAATCGGTGCTGGAGGTATCTGAAACATTCGCTCTTCATCTTCCGTGGGAGTTGGGGAACTACCTAATACTGGGAGTGGTCTGCGGTGCTCTGGCTGTGGGTTTCATCCGCACGCTCTACTGGGCCGAAGATGCTTTCGACGGATGGCGCAGGCTTCCTGGAGCGGCCAAAGTCGGTGTGGGTGGGCTGCTCACCGGGCTAATAGGGTTGGCGGACCCATCAGTTCTTGGCAGCGGCTACCCAGCGATAAACGAAGCGATAAACGGCGGTGTGTTGGTGCAGGGGCTGCTACTTCTGCTCGTGCTAAAGATGTTCGCCACGTCGTCCACCTTGGGGTCAGGCGGCTCGGGAGGCGTTTTTGCTCCGTCGCTGGTGCTTGGCGCTGCGGCGGGTGGGCTGGTTGGACACGCGATGGCCTGGCTAATCCCAGGCATGGATATGGCCCCACCTGGAGCCTACGCGTTGGTTGGTATGGGTGGCATGGTTGCCGGTACGACCCATGCCTCCCTCACCGCGATGTTGATGATATTTGAGATGACCGGGAGCTACTCTGTAATCCTGGCACTGATGCTCACCGTCACAATAGCGACGCTGGTCGCAAGGGCATTCGAACCAGAGTCGGTATACACCATGAAACTTGCCCGCCGTGGCGGTCAGGTTGGGCGGGGAATCGACTACGCCCTGCTCTCCCGCCTGCATGTGGGCGACGCGATGTTTACCAACTACGTCCGCGTCGCACCAGATACACCGGTCAGCGAAGTGGTTCGCACCGCAAAACGAGCGCGCTCCTACGACTTTCCGGTCGCCGATAGCGACGACCGACTGCTGGGAATGATCGGCCTACCAGACATCGCACAAGCGATGGAGGCAGGTGTTCCAGAGCTGCTGGTCGCGAGCGATCTGACATCGACTTCTTACACTCCGCTATATCCACAGCAGTCGCTTGCAGACGCTTTGAGGCAGTTCGAAAAGACCGACAGGCCGACACTGCCTGTCGTCCAAGAGCAAGGCATCTCTCAAATCATCGGAATGCTTGACGCCAGGCAGATCATGAACCTCTACGAAAGAGTCGCCCTCTTAGGTGGAATCGAGGCCCTGGGTCCAGATGGGCAATTGAAACAGTTTCCGTAGCCCGCTCATCACATAGGCCGTAACCACCGGTTTTTGAGAGTTGGCCCGGGCCCTGTTCCACAGGCCTCACCATGCCCAAGCTGTTTTCAGATTGTTAGAGGTAACTCGTTGCGGGTTTATCCTGTCGGGAATTGATGTTATCTTGGAGTGTCGGGGTCAGGTGGATGCACTCATCTGGACGGGAACCGGGGACATGAGCCACACTTTGCCATGACAACCTCTGCACCCCGACGCAGTTGCTCTCCCACCGATTATAAGCACCCTGCAGCCACTTTAGCATTCGCGAATTGCTGTTATAGATTCTGTTTTACTCCCGCCGAAGGAGCCGCCAAAGATGGCTGGCATGCGTGAGCAGTACCTGTCGATATTTGAGCGCTATTGGCCCCAGGTAGAAGCTGGGTACAATGACACTACAGGCCAGCTAGTCGGAGGTTGGTCCTATGAGCGTGGTGACGAAGAGTTCAACACCCTCAACCAAAACTTCCTCTACCCGATCTCCCTATTGGCGGTAGCGCCGGAGACCGACGAATCCAGACGCAAACCCCTGGAGCAGATGGCGATAAAAGTTGGCGACTGGATACAGAAAGCCCAGGAGCGCGACGGCAGCCATGAAATGATAACCGCCGAAAAGAGTTGGGGCCACCTTATTTCACCTTGGATCATCCACAACTGGATGGAGTCGGCGTACTTGATTGAGCCAGCGTTGGATCCGAAGCGGATGACACTCTGGCACCAGGGGGTCCGGGTAGGGGTAAAGGGGCTTGTAGAGCAGCTAAAACTGAGTGAAAAGAGGCGCAAAAGGCCTTCGGTGGCAAACCTCCACGCTTGGTCAGCAGCGACGGTATTTCGCGCAGGGCAACTTTACGAGATTGATGAGTGGTGCAAAGCCGCGCTACCAGCAATAAAAACCATTGTCCAAGA
The DNA here is from genome assembly GCA_964627605.1 of uncultured bacterium. Classification (GTDB taxonomy): domain Bacteria; phylum Latescibacterota; class MWCZ01; order MWCZ01; family CAZVGZ01; genus CAZVGZ01. The sequence goes on from CAZVGZ010000039.1 coordinate 17,175, forward strand.
CCAGCAAGAGGGTGGCTACTGGGTTGAAAATACGGGCCCTACGACGCTCTACAATCATGTAACTCTGCATGCCATGGCGCTCTGCAGAGAGTACACCGGCGACAAAACGATCACGAAATGTTTGGAGCGTGGGACCTCGTTCCACCTTCACAGCACCTACCCCGACGGCACCTGGGTTGAAACGCTGGACGATCGAGTCCACTACCAGCCCCGCGTGTGTCCAGTGGGACATCTCGCATTTACCACGACCCCACAAGGCAGGCGCTACGCCAGGTGGCTCACCGAGCGTATGCTCGAAGAGGACGTGACCAAGAGTTTTAACTACCACGGCCTCTCTTTTTTGGCTGACAGCTTCCGCTACGCTACGGACCAACCCGAATCTCCGATGCCGCTTGATCGCGACAAGGTTACCTGGCGGTTGACAGGTGCTGACACTGCCATAAGGAAACGGTCGCCGTGGTTTGGGGCCTACAGTGCAATCGCAGGAAAAAGCAAAGAAGAGCAGCGCTTCCATCTCGATCGCACCGGCCATCTCTCTATCTGGCACGAAAAGACCGGCCTGATTACCGGCGATGGCAACTCGAAGGATCAGCCGTCTTACGCAGCGTTTGAGTGGTCCGATGGTGACACCAGTCGCTTTATCGCCAAAAGTGGTTCAGTCGACCTGGACACAAAAGGCGACCGTGTAATCCTCGATTTTGGCGATGGGTTCGAAGCGCAGATAAGGTTCACAATCAAGGATAACGAGTCCGCCACATTGACCGTCACGGCGCGGTCGCCCAAAGGCAAAGGCGGCCCAGGGCCAGCTCTCTATCACCTCCCTCTCATAGTTGAACCGGGGATAGCATGGCAATCAGCCTCATCAGATGGGCAGTTTGACGAGTACCCCGTCAGGTTGGACGGAACAGCCTTGGGTGGGAAATTGGGCTGCGGCGGATGGTCCATTGATGGCATTCCTGATTGCGCAAGTTTCGCGTGGCCAGTGTTGCCCCACAACCCCTACAGAGAAGACGGTCGGACACCGCAGGTATCGGCGGTGGGGATGTTAACGATCCCCATGACCGTTCGGACCCGGCTAAACCTCACCATCACATAGCCCGGTGGCTAAGAGGCGAAGCAAGTCGAAAGACGGGCCTGCACCGCGCCAACGCCAGCCTACAAAACCCACCTGGTGGCGCTCTCCTAAGACCATCTCGTTGGCGATCATAACCTATGTAGCCTCTATGGGCTACATCACTTTCGAAATCTGGACCGTCGGGGGCTACGGCGTCGAGACGGATTTCTTCCGCCAGTTCCTACCTGCCGCACAAGGCCTTCTTGACGGCGACCTCACGGTGATGAACGGGTTTAAAGGCCCGGGATACTACGCAGCTTTGGCCGCAATCGGTCTGCTGCAATCCGATCTTTTTTTGGCAGCCAAAATACTCACACTTCTTTCGACGGTGGCGGTATTGGGCGTTGTCGTCTGGCTTGTGGTCCGAGGTCTGGGTTGGATAGAGGCGTGGATCGTGCTCGGGGTGATCACAACAAACGCGATCTTCGTTCGCTACTCCTTCGTAGTCGGCACCGATATGTTTTTTTTCGCTATGGCGATCGGTGTCATGGCGATCCTTCTTGCCAAACGCGGTGATTTACGATGGTTGGCCGGGGCGGGGATGTTGGCAGCCTGGGCATATTTGACGCGGTATAACGGTGTATTTCTGCTGGTTTCCGCGATACCGGTGCTACTTCTGGTGGACCGGAACACTCTCTCGCTAAGGCGTCGCGTCGAGGGGTTGTCGGCGTTTCTGGCGACAGCCGCAGTACCAATCACAATGTGGGGAGCGTATACCCACCAACAGGGCAAAGGGGTTTTTTTCAACAGGAACTACAAAAACATCGCCTATGAGCTCTACGGACGTGACCAAGTCTATTGGGATCAGTTTTGGGCTCAGTTCTCTGGCGTTTTCACCAGCTTTGGCGACGTGATCGGTGGCGACCCCGCTGGATTTTTCTGGATGGTCCTGCGAAACACGTTTGACCACCTGTGGCAGGATATGGTCACCCTGATGGGCGTGGGGTTCTCTGTGGAGTCAGAGCTTTGGCCTCTGTGGTTGCCGCTGCTCCTGCTTGGGGCAGCGGGAGTCTGGCGCTCGATCGGGTGGCCTTCATCGTGGCCCGGTGGCTTTCCAGCGCTCTATTTCGCGATACTGGTGCCGGTGTTCTACGGCGAGAGGTTCTCACTGCCTCTTGTGGCCGCCTACGCCACGGTCATCGCAGTTGGTGTTAACTGGAGCAGGATAAGCGACGGTTTCAAGCTGGGTGCACACCAGATGAGCGTCCGAGGCTCGACCTTGGTATTGTTGCTGCTCTTATCTGCCATAAACACCATCGCAAGGACTCAGGACTATTTGGCGAACAGCCCCGACGAAGTGAAGGCCGTCGCAGACCGTTTTTTAGAAACCAACTTAACCCGCCCTGGTGAGATCGTTCTCGCCCGTAAACCTCATATCGCGTATTGCTTAGACGAGAAAAACGTAACCTTTTTGCAGATCCCTACAGTTCGCGGCATCAGCGAACTGATCGAGTTTGCCGTAGAGAAACAGGCAACATATCTGCTAATGACAAGCATGGAGGCCCAAACCCGTCCGCCTTTGCGCGGTCTGTTGGACCCCAGGAAAGCACCTGCGACCTTGGTGTTCGTGGCAGGAGTATATACAAACGGACGCCCGGCGGCGCTCTATCGCTTCAATCTCGCAGACATCCCCCGCCAGCCGACCGAACCGACGCAGACCGTCCATACAAAGCCAGAAAAACCTCAACTGTCGTTCTACGCACGGCTGGGAGACGCTTACATTGCCGCAGGCAACAAGGAGCGTGCGATGTGGGCCTACCAAAAGCTTCTAAATGGAAGCGATGCCGACGCGATCGCCTGGACGGGGATTGGCAGAGCCGAACTGATTGCCGCCCCGTGGCCAGCCCCTCTACCTGATATCAGCAAAGCCCAAAATTCGTTCGAACGGGCCATCGCCATCGATTCCACACTGACTGAAGCCCCCTACCAGCTCGGTCGGATCGCGGCATCGGCGTCTGATTGGCAGACCGCTGCGCCATATCTGGCTCAAGCGGTACACCACGATTCGACTCATGCGGACGCACAACGTTTGTATGCTGAAGCTCTGCTGTATCACGGCGATGTGGAAGGTTCAGCTGCCCATCTTTCCGCGGCTGTACGACAGAGGCCCACCGATGCTGCTATTCGACGCCGCCTTGCCGAACTGTTCGAACAGCTGAGCTGGTGGGATCAGGCCGCGGAACAGTGGGAAGCGGTTGTGAGAATGACGCAGGCAGATGGGGAGACCTATTTTTTGTTAGGCCGCTCGCTACTACGCCTGGGTGAAACCGACGGGTCTAATGGTGACGCCATAAACACAAAAGCGCGAGACGCGCTCTTGGAGTCCATCCGTCGAGCACCAGATTCCGCTGGTTCTCATCACGACCTCGCTTTGGCGGAGTCGCGCCTGGGCCACATTGACGCCGCCATTCTCCACATGACACGCGCAAAAGAATTAGGGGATCTGACCGCTGCTATCGAGCTTGAGAAACTACAGCAGTAGGCCTGACACAACTGCTCGACAGCGGCTACAAAGATAGCGATGTTTCGACGATTCGATCATAAAGACGCTGTGGTAGTGGTCACCGGTGCGTCTTCTGGAATTGGTGAAGCTACCGCCAACGCGTTCGCAGCACGCGGATCACGCCTGGTACTGGCCGCTCGCTCTGCTGAAAAACTTGGCGCACTGAGGCGCAATCTGTCTTCCGACGGCAGTCGCGCCGTGACGGTGGCGACAGACGTTACAGATCAGGTTCAAGCCGAACGGATGGTCGGCGCAGCGATAGAACAGTTCGGCAGAATTGACATTTTGGTAAACAACGCCGGAGTAGGTGCGTTTGGACCAATAGACGACCTGACGCCTCAAACTGTCCGGCAGATAATAGGCACCAATCTTCTCGGTTCAATCTGGTGCACTCAGGCCGCACTGCCCTACATGCGCCAGCAGGGCAAAGGGCAGATTATAGACATCTCGTCTATCTTGGGTCGCGTATCGCTGCCAGGGCGGGAGCTCTACTGCGCGTCAAAATCAGGACAGCACGCCTTCAGCGACTCACTTCGACATTCAGTCACCCGCGATGGCATCGACGTAATCACCATCGACCCAGGGCCGGTAGCAACCTCTTTCCACGCCAATCGGTTAGATGACGGCGCAGCGATTGGCGGTATTCTGGAGGTGTCAGCTCAGACGGTCGCCGAGACGATAATACGAGCGTCGTACTTGAGAAAGCGAAAAGCTATACTAGTCGGAATCGGAGCAGTCGGACTAAACGCGATCTACGGGGTGTCGCCCAAGGTGGCAGTCTGGCTCACCCGACGCGCGGACGCACGGAACAGTAAGCACCGCGAAGTCTAAATTTTGGAACTCGTACTGTAGAAGTCGCGCTCAACAGTAGCATTGCATCGGCCTCTAGGACCGGGTAATCTGGGACTTGTACCGACCGCCAGCGCCAGAGACAATAGCATGGGGGGAGCTCCCCCCGACCCTACACACTCACGATGACCCAAAACTAACTTTCAAAGTGGACCGACTATGAGGGGCAGGTCACTGGAATTGATGAAAGAGTCGCACTGATTCGATGATTAGAATGTTTTGGTGGCAGGGTAGGACTGGAAAATGGCACTAATAAATTGCAAGGAATGTGGCAAAAAGATCTCTACAGAGGCGACGTGGTGTCCGCACCGCGGTCCATCTAAGCCCGTAGATCGACCCAGCGGGCTTCTTGTATGTCGTGAGTGCGGACTTGTTGTTCTCAGGGATGCGGCAAGCTGTAGGCACTGCGGGGTGCCTAATCCTTTGGGCAAGTCAAAATCGACAAAGACAAAGGTATCGGATGGCACGTTTGGTGGCCTCTTCAAACACCCGGAGATAGCAAAGCAACATGCAGCTCGCGCGCAGAAATCGCTGGACCAGTATCAGTGGCCCAACGTACGGGATGCCTGGTTCGACGCCTTGGCCGCAGATTCAGAAAATAACCACCAAATAAGGAATCAAGCGCGATGAGAACGAGATTAGTGGAGATGCTTCGATGTCCGGTGTGCGGCGACACTCTGACACCTGAAACATTTCAGACTGAACCCGACGATGACTCTGGGGAGCCGGACTGGATTGGAGAAGGGGTGCTAAGGGACACAGACGGCCTGCACGAGTATCCTGTCATACTCGGCGTGCCAAGAATGCTCCCTCCGGGAGAGCGGGAGGGTCTCGGAAAGCGATACCCAGAGTTTTTTGCGAAGCACCGGGACAGGCTCGGGACCGCACTTTTGGACGAGTGTGGTGGCGGCACTGAACAGGACCGAGTTCAAGGGCAGATAATCGACAGATTCGGCTACGAGTGGACCGAGTTCAAAGCCTACGATTCAGACAACTTCATCTACTGGATAGAACCGATAGAAACACAATTCTTTGGAGGCAAACTTGGGCTGGACATCGGTTGTGGCGCCGGTCGCCACTCAGCTGAAGCGGCTTCTTACGGTGCCGAGATGGTGTCAATCGACCTGAGCTGGTCAGTTGACAGCGCCGTGGAACGCTCTCGAACGATCCCCAACATGAACGTAGTCCAGGCAGACGTTTTCGCTCCTCCTTTCGCGCCTGAAACATTTGACTTCATCTTCAGCCTGGGAGTTCTTCACCACACGCCAGACCCACCCAGGGCATTCGATTCGGTCGTGCCGCTTGCCAGGGAGGGTGGGGCGGTACTCGTGATGATATATGGCAGCCAGCGCAAGTGGGTCATTCGGTTGTTGGCGGCGGCGCGTTTCGTGACGAACCGCCTACCGAATCCCGTCATCAAAGCGGTCTCGCACCTGGGTGGCGTGTGCGACGAGTTCTTCATACAACCCTACCGCGCACTGCGGGCTTTGGGCCTTGAGCGGATGGCGAAAGCCATGTTCCCTACGCGCATTATGAATTACGCGGATTTCAGCTACAGAGACATCGTGACCGACTGGTTCGACAGGTTGTCATACCCGGAAGTGCACTACTACGACGATGAGCAGATTCGCGACTGGTACGAGAGCAACGCTTTTCGCGACATTCTCGTCACTCCACTCCTGAATCACGCCTACCGTGGACTGGGGTACCGATCCACCTGACACCCTCACCGATCTTACCGCTTTCTCACTCGGTGCACTCACTTGATCCTGGCTGGTGTACCGGCCGCTCAGCGATTGAACCATCGGCAAGACGGCAGTAGCTGTCATATCCCTGCACGCCCTGGGATATGCGTATGACCCGACCACCGCGCTGAAAACCGTCTTTCCCATAGGCGCCATATCCGGTGCCCCGCCCATAGCACAGATCGACCCCGTCCAGAGAGCCTATGTAATCGTTTACATGTTCATGACCGACAAATACCGCTTGAACACGGTTGTCTGTTTTGAGAGCATCGAACAGCTCATCGTCACCTTCAAGTTCGGACCCCTCAGCCATGAAGGCGGCGCAGGCACATGCCAGCATGCCAGCATTGGACGGGTGGTCGGCCGCCGGGCATCCGTATATCTCCGCGATATACGCGCCGTGGTCTCTGCGGCTCGGATCGAGTACTTGTCGCGGGTAGTGCGAACGCGCTGTGGCGGCGAGCGCGGGGAGGAATCGTTCGTATCGGTACATGGAAATCGTCACCTTTCTCGGTCAGTTTCTTGCGTCTGTGAAGCGTTCTGACGCTAGTACGTTTTCGCCTAACAGCCCTGCATTGCGAGTTACACATCGGTCCTTCGCGTCGCACATCTCGTCATGCAGCCATATTAGCAGACTCGTTTATAGTCCGCTTTGCCGTTGCACGTGAGCTTCACCCACGCCCAGAACTTCGTGCCGTTGGCGTTGGAAATGGCGAACCGCATTGTTGTCTCGGCGCGCGGAACGATCGTCATGCCCGCATGCGCCGGTTCGATATTGCACAGACCGTGCGCACCTGCTAACTCACCCCACGTTTCCAATGGAGTCAACAGCACCAGTTCCACATCCAACGATTCCCACCACGGGTTGCTAACATGCGCCACGATTTCGTCGCCATCCAACACAACCCGCCACTCAGGCTCACGCTCCTTGACGATATCTGTGGTGTTTCGCCATGTGGAGTCTCTATCGTTGAGCTCGACGTTGGTACTCCTGCCAACCTCCAAGACATCCTGGTACGTCTGGCCTGCATGCTCCATGCGCGCCTTGATAAGGCCAGTCCGTTCATTCGTGTTGAAGGCCATCGTTATCTCCCTCACCAAATGCCCACGTGGCGGGATATCGTACGGAATATCCGAGGGAAGGGCGCTCCACCGGTGCGGTGCGACGATCTTCGCTGAGCCCGTGATCGACTTGTCAGTGCAGTTATTCACTATCCACACACGTAGCCGACCGACGGTTGGATGTGAACCACCTTGTTTCTCGATGGGCAACTCGCCGTCGATGTAGATGCCGACAGGCAAGTACCCCGTGGGGTGGGCGCCGACATTATGCTTCCAGTGACGGCACCATATAGGTTGAGTCGCCGCAGTCCGTGGACCGAGTTCCACGTTGCCCAAAGACGACCAGTCGGACGTGTCGGGCACAAGCCGGACTGTTTCGATCGCAAACGGATCGAACCCCCATTCCAACGAGCCATCCGCAATGTCTATACGCTCGATGTCTTCCTCCATCATTGTCGCGTTGTATGCCGCGCTGAGCGAATCTCCAAGAGATAACCTGCCCGAAGATTCCCTACCACTAGCATTATATGCCCGTACGACGACTCCGTTGCGTGGATCGCTGGCGGTGTTTTCGAACCGAGCTGTGTGATTGCCAACCGGTTTGATGGCTGTAATTACTGCGTCGGCTGTATCCAGCGTTACGAAACTGCGGGAAGGAGGCAACGCGGCGCCGTCGCCGAACGGGACTACGCTGCTCAACGGATTGAGGAAATCGTATCCTGCGCGTATGACGTCGCCGTCACGCCAGGAACCGTCATGCGGGTAGAGCCCGTATTGGAACACCATAGTGCGGTGTTCCGGCACAAATCTACCTGCCTTGAGATGACTCGCAGACCAGTTCGAGGTATGCGTCAGGAACATAGTGAGCGTACCGTCCGGCTCCATGGACACCGAGCCGGTACCGGAGGTGAGATATGCGAACCCATAACTGTCTACCGGCCCTGGGTTCTCTCGGAAATCGCATCCATCCGGTAACACGATTCGTGCGTCGCGCGCCAGGTCGCCATCGATTTTGGCAAGCACATCGGATAGTCCGTCATACGAGGTGGCTGATATGACGATCACCGGCATGGCAGGCCAGTCGTCGGGCAAAGTGCTGTCCTCGGCGACAACTACCGACCAGCCCTGGTGTGCTTCGTCAACTTCTATACGATCCCGCACTGCTCCCGGTAGACGATTTAGTAATTCCTCGGTATACGTATTGTTTCCCGCAACCGAGATCGTCACCCATTCGGCGCTCAGTTCTATATCTTCAAGACGCGGTTTGAGCGTATTGTCGTACGCCGCAGTCGCGCCAAACGGACCATGCGTGCCATCGAGTCCAGATATCCGAACGTCGTCGTCGTCATCGTGGTACGGCGTACATGTCACGCCTACACCGGCCAGCGATTTCATCAGTGGTCCGAGTCGCTGTTCGATCTCATCGTCATGCGGAGTAATCAGACCCGCGAGTCCGACATTCAAGCTCGTCTCATCGCCAATATCGACTCGCGCGGACCATCCGGCTTCTGCCCAGTTGTACACCGGATACACAACGCAGCCCGATTCTCTGACCGGACCCTTGGTGCGGTAATCGAAGGCTGTTTTACCGCGTCGAGCGACAAGTGTGCCGAAGCGGTCTTCAAAGATCGGCAGCGATCCCCTAAGCGCCAGCGGCGTGGCGACCACGAACAGGTTGTCCTCCTGGATATATCCGTCCAACATTACGTTCGCCTCGATGCGGCGCTGACCAGGACGCACCGAGAGTGTGCGCACGTATGTGCAGAGACTACCCAGTTGACCCTTGATGGTGGCTACCTGTTTCGTCGGTGATGATTCGACCTCCACATCCGCCCTACTGTCTGATGCCCACACCCGTTCGCCCAGCGTCCAGAGTTCCCACGATGCTTCCGAACGGCTGTTTAACTCCCTCAGCGCACCCAGGTCGTTGCCGACGCCCTTGCTTTGGTCGATCAACTCACGACCCGTTTCGCGGTCAACTAGGCTCAATATCCCACCGCCTCGCTCGGGATCAAGCGTGATGGTCCAGTACTCGTTCTGCAGGACTGTTCCACCGACGGGTTCGAGATCTGTGCACTTATCGGAGCTGTCATGCAACGTCAGCGTCGTATATCCAACGCTAGGTACCGCATCGACAAGCACCTCGACGTTGTCGCCGATCATTTCGCTCTTCAATACATCGCCATTCAACGTGTGGGCTTCAACGTTATCGGCGTCAGCAGGTTTGTCGATGATTAATACACCACCACGGTCCCAGTTCATCGGGTTGAATACGACGACGGGCTCGCCAACATCCGGTGTTTCGACTCCGTCGGCGATGAACTGTGTTGCCGCACGAAGGCACCCATGACCCAGTTCGAGCGCCTCTCTGTAACCGGCCATGGTGTCGAGGTACGACGCATCGCACGGCGTGCCCGTCAGTGCGTCGTGGTGCTGTCCGAATATCACCTGTCGCCACGCCATATCAAGCGGGATATCCGGGTACACAGCCCCCATGAGCGACGCGAACGTGCACCAACGCTCGGCTTCAGTAAGAGCGTTCTCGCACATCCGGTTGGCGATCTTCATTTCGGATCGGGAGTTTTGCGTGCCAATATGGTATTGCGTGGCGTTGCGACTTGTTAGTCGCAATGGCGCGTCGTCGGCCAACAATGTTTCGACGAACTCCTCAGGACCCGACATTATAATCTTCGGATACGATTTAGCCATCTCATCGGCGGCGCCGACCATCCATGCGCTGGGAGCCGAGAAATCGTGCGCATCACACACAAAGTGACGCTTCATCCCGAATGACTGTTTTTCCGCCAGGAGCGACGCCGTGGAAGTGCGTAGGTCGTCGATGCTGCGACTGGACCACCCGTAAGATGTGCGCACAGTAGGTAGAGAGGTGCCATCGAGCGACATGTGCTGGAATATTGGTGGGAATCCGAAGATGTATTTACACCACAATACGCCGATGTGTCCGGATTTCGCCAGGATCTGACTCAGCTGAGGAGTGTGTCCGAATACGTCCCATGAATGGTATACACGCGGGTCTCCGCCAAGGAAATAGCGATGAAAGCAGTGACCATACAGGATATTTCGTATGAGCGCCTCGCCTGAGCAGTTATTCTCGTTCGGCTCATTGTACGAACTGCCAACCGTCAGCCGGCCTTCCCTGACCAGATCGAAGACAGCGGTACGGTAGTCGGGATATTCATCAACGAAAGGCTTGACGTAATCAATTTCGTGGATAAATGCGCGATACTGGGGGTCGCCGATACAGCCATCAAGCATCTGACGTGTTATTTCCAGCGAGTCAAGGTTGTAACAGTGCTGGTCTGCAACCCATACTGGGTCGCAATGGAAGCCCTCCATTACATGCAAGTTGCCGTGTGTCGGTAATCGCGGTATTGTAACAGATGCAGAGACCGCGCCAGATGTACTGGCGATTGTGACCACCGCTTCGCTTCCCGGAGGAACTTCCGCCAATGGCGCACCGAGACGAATACCTCGAACCTCGCCCGGTGCGATTTCGTCAAAGCCTACGCCGGAACCCCGGCTCCCGTCGTCGAGATGTGCAGCGATGTCATCGACAATGACCGCTTCACCGCCGTTATTCACCAATATGGCGTCCACCTCTACGGTGGGCGCATCGGCTGTACCGCGCCAGTATCCCGATGGGCGAATCAGTGCGACTCCGAGACCACTCGGTACCATTTGAACCACACCTGCGCTCACAACATGATGCCAGTGATGCCGAGCAGACGCTCCGCCGGTGACCTTGAGCATCAGGCAGTGTTGGCCTGGCAAAAGATGAGCGACTCCAGGCGCAGCTCGTCGACCGATCTCCTTTCCATCGAGCAGAACCTGAACGAGAGGTGGATTTGGCCCCGGTACGTCCTCTACGATGACCGCGATATCCGCCTCTTCCTCAACATCGATGTAGGTCGCCGCATACACGACGCCGTCTCCGTTGAACGCGCTAGGTGGTGCGCACCCTTCGGCCGCACTTAGGCGCTCCCATGCGCTGGCACCAGGCGAGGTGGGATTCGGATGCCGCATACCTTCTTTTGGAGTAATCGTCCTCTCGCCGCCCAGAAAGTCCTCATCCACGCTATCGAGTAAGCCGATTGCACGGTCACGGAAGAATCTCCCAGGGCCGTTAGGAGTGAATGGACCGGTAACGAGCCATTCGTTGATCCGACGTCCCTGTCCCAACTCAGCACAGGTATATATGGGACGACCGTCTATCCAGCGTGTCGTTTGGCGCATGAGGATCTCCCGCAATGCAAATCGTGTTAGGTGGTTGATCTCTCTCGAAACCTGCAGTCTCTCAAATGAGGTTGAGAAGGTTTATCGAAATAGAGTCCGCCGTAGGGGCAGGCCGCACGGCTATAGAGATATCACAATGGCGCGGTCAATCAAAGTGAGCATCCAATTTTTGTTGTGCGACATCCATGGCTCGGCGCGTACATAGCGAGTCGTTCCTTTTGCCGGATCAAAAAGCGACAAATCGTTTTGTAGGTCCCCACCATGCTATATCGTAGTAAATGGACTCCGCCGCTATTCCGCGCGGCAAACCGACAACGGTGTTGTAGCGATCGTGACCAGCATTCGGATATACGCGGCCGTCGCTCATCGTTAGGCGCACAATCGGCACTCCCGGCGACAAGCAATGCTGATCTGCCCTGACCTGCCCCCCTGAAACCGGTCCGGAGTTAATGTTATATTTCGACCGATTTTCAGAGGAGGCGAACCAATCGCAACTGTACTGTGAGTGTACAATGAGCCAGCTAAGCGCCAATTCAGCCAACAAAAAAGGAGCTTGCGAGTTTTTGGTGGAGGAGAGGTCAAAGGGCTTGATGTGGCTGTGTGGGACCAGGTGATGGCGACCAATCTGCGTGGCGTGTTTATGGTAACCAAAGCGTTTCTGCCTGTGATGTCAAAAGCTGACGGAGGTACGGTTGAGAGTCTTGGGGGCGCTTTTCCAAAATCACTCCAACGACATGAGGGATCACGTCATCACCGCGTTCGATGATGACCCTATCGCCTTCGCGGATGTCTTTGCGGATTCACTAAGACGAATCGAAGTGCACCAAATTTGCACCAAATCGACTTTTTGGCCCAAAAGGAGAAGAGCCTGCGAATACTCGCAAGCTCCTTGATTTACAATTGGATGCCGAAGGTGGGACTCGAACCCACACGTCCTCGCGGACACCGGATTTTGAGTCCG
>CAZVGZ010000040.1:0-29652 GCA_964627605.1 uncultured bacterium
AGTTCAGTAATACTCCCTGCTGCCAACCTCTTAACTACCAGGGTAGAGCCGTCTTGAGCGCCGTTTCCGCTGAGCAGAAATCGGACCCCTGGAGGAAGCAGAATCTGGATATCGGCAGCATCGTTGTCGCCAGCGTTTATGAGCCAGCTTTTGCGATCGCGGTAGAGCACAAACACGCTCTGAATTTGACGCAGCCGATCCATGATGACCGCCGTCGTGTCCACCCATATCCTAGATTCGCCCATCAGACGCTCGGCACTTTTCTTAAAGTCATCCACGCCGCCACCCAAGTCGGGGTCCGCATAGCGATGCATATATTGATAGAGGACACACAGCCCGTTCTCTGTTTCAAGCCGCTTCAACTCGTCGGAGGTCGTGCAGTCAGCGAATCTGCGCTTTGTGGCACCGAACCAGGAGTTGACATAGGGGGTCTCGGCGCGGAAATAGGGCATTGACGGGTTGACACTGAGAGTGTTGGGGCGTCGGGTGCGGAACAGTCGAATCTGTTTTACGTGTTTGAGGCAGATGTCGCCCCAGAAATATGGACTGGTTGGCACATGGCCCCATGCTTTGTGTCTGGTGTAGGTCTTAAGTAGCAGCTCAAGCGGGCGGTTAGGGGCGGTCAACTCTTCCCAGTAGGGGTTTTCTGCATTTTTTGAGTGGCAGATGAAAGTCTCGGAGCCGCCGAAATGGGCTTCCATGAATTCGAAAGCCGCCGCAGTGTTTTCCCGGGTGTTGTTGCCTGCTGAAGCTCCGTGGAGAGCGATTTCGAAGCCGTTTTCGTGAAGGTCGCGGCAGTAGGAGAGGTAGTCTTCGTCCTCTAGGGTCACTCCTCGCAGAGTTGATGACGGCAGGCCTGGAATGCCACAAAGCTCAGTTGCCTCGTGTACCCACACGGTTTTGGTGGCCCGCAGACCTATAGCCATCAGGAAGTCGTAAACTGTTCGGACTTCATCAAGCGATGCTACGTCAGTGTCATCCGTGATGCAGAAACCAGCACGGTGGGGATATGGTGGCCAGATAATTCTAGCTGGCCGCAACTTTAACTCCACGCGCCATAATTATCGCTGTGAGCTTATTCAGTAGGGGAAGCGGCTCTAAAACCGTCTCCGCTATTTTGGCGAATGGCAGTACGAATGCGGGCAGCCTTTTGGAGGCAAGTAGAAACTGGCTCACCTCAAGTTCGGTGAGCTCAGCCTGTTTCATCAGATCTAGAGCTGATGAGACCGAGTAGAGCGTGTCGTGGGCGTGCGTCTTAATGCCCATCAAGCCTTTGAGAGGGCCAAACCACGGGCAGTACTTGTTGGGAAAATCCACAACCACTGGCGATCCAGGTTTGACGATCCTAGCCGCCTCGTTCATAACCGCCTGCGGGTCGGGGCAGAACCGGATGGTTGAAAATGAGTAGGCTGCATCGAATGCGTTGTCTTCGTAGGACAGGGCTTCGGCGTCACCCACCTGCCACTCAATGTTGTCGATCCCGTGGTGTTGGGCACGTCGCTGTGCCAGGTCGATACTCTCTTCGGACAGATCGACGGCGGTGACCTTTTTGGCATGCTGCGCCAGCAGGAACGTCATATATCCAAAACTGCACCCGATTTCTACGACGTGCATGTCGGGCGTTATCGGAGCTAGCCTGAGAGCCTGACCAACTTTCCGGTCGATGAAATAGTGGGACGCTTTAGACTCTGGTATTCGGGCATCCCCTTCGGCCAGCCATTCCTCAGAGTCGCGCTCTGCGGCCTCTCCCTTATAGATACCTTTCATGTCGCTCTTAACATCGGTGTTCTTGTTCATCGTCAATAAATCCTGGGTAGAAAATGACAGATTGTCGGACTTGGGCAGGCTAAATGTCGCCGATGGAGTGTGGGCGGGCAAGGTGTGGTGCGATTAGAATTGTTTTCGTTGGCCCTGTTGACCGAAGCACCTGCGGACCCAAGCCCGGACGCGGTCATGGCATCGTCTGACCAGCACAGCACCGTTCTTGACACCAACGGGCTGCGCGTGGTGCGCATGACCCTTGAACCAGGGGAGCAGGATACCTGGCACTCCCATTCAGACGAGATGGTTCATTTCCTTGTAGCGGCAAGTGGGCGTATTCACATGTCTGACGAGTCCACGATGGACGTTGAGGTGCCATAAAATGCAACCATGTTTATGCCACCGACGAAGTCACATTCGGTGAAAAACATGGGTGACACACACCACTCTTGAAGCGGTGATAGTTGAGATGCATCAGTAGCTTCCACAGGCCGGAAATCATGCATAAAGAACCCCTGACGGCCTTACCGCTTGGGGGTTCTTTATGTGTCAAGCCGATCTCTGCCGCCGCTAGCCTGTGTGGACTAGATCGCTTCTGGCTGTGGTACTCGGATGAATGACGCGGCTATAGTGGTTCCCACCGCCAGCACCGCCGCGCCTAAGAATACATATTCAAATCCATACACCATCCAGGTCACTCCACCCAACATGGGGATCGACATGGAGACGATGTGGTCGGTAGTAGTTCCCAGCGCCAACGATGCTGTGACGTCTTCTGGCGCTTCGGCTATTTTGTTGAGATAGGTCGTCCGAGCCATGCCCACCGCAAAAAGTACGTTGTCGGCGACATAGCAGATGTAGACCACAGCAATTGCCCACCACTCATCTGATATCCGGTTGCCGAAACCATAGCCAAGACAGACAAATGTCAGTGCTATCCCATCCACCATCAGCACCGATCTTTCGCCGACGCGGTCGATGAGCGCTCCTAGCCAAGGGCGCATCACGATGCTTATCGCTGCGCCGACAAACCCCAACACCGCGAATGTGGCTGGGCCTTTGTTGAAAATGGTCACGAGCACCCACGGTCCAAATGTGATAAACACCTGTTTTCGCGCGCCGAACAGAAGGCAAAGTAAGTAGTAGACTTTGTAGCGCGCTTTTACCACAAGGCGGGAGCGTTTCGGGGCTGGGCCGTCTTGCGCTAGACGTATCCGCATTATGACGACCACACCGACCAACGCCAGCGCTCCCCCGATAAAAAAGGCTGTTCTGTAGTTGGTGAAATCCCTGTTCTGAAACAGCCAGTATACTATCCCAGCCCCTACCATCGCAGATGCTGTTGTGAGGCTGCCAACCTGTCCCAGCAGTGTGGCTTGTTTGCCTGGTTTCGCCATCCGCAGCAGGACCGCCCGGTGCATCGGCATAAGAAGATGGTTGCCCATCGACCAGACCACCATCCAGATAATCATCAACGAGTAGGATGTCCCAGCCAGCGCCAGTCCTGCCATCCCCAGACCGATGCACGCCACTGCAATCGCAGATGCCCTCACCTCTGGCAGGAAAAACAGCAGCCCAGTCATCGCCGCTACTGCAAACCCTGGCAGCTCCCGTGGGAACTCCAAGCCGCCTCTTTGGTCAGCGGTGAGTTGAAAAGCGTCTCTAACGTAGTTGTTGAAGGTCGGTTCGAAAATGCCGTTGGCTATCGCTGCACAGCACAAGCCGCCAATGAATAGGACGCCTGTTCCCGAGAGGTTGTTTTCCAGTACCCAGGCGCGAAAACGTGTCGTCAAAACGGCTCTCCAAAGGGGGGGGGAATTACTTGGTGCGCTGGACTAGAAGAGGGCTAGAACTTCGCTTGCCGACAAGGTTCGGGCCAAGCCCCGAGCTGGGCGACTTAAGAGCTCTCGCGCTCAGATACGGCGGTGCGGGAGTCGACACACTGAGAAAAATGCCTCCGCTTGGCTTCGTGTTCGGAGAGTTTGTCAGCGTCGGCATCTGGATGGTCGTGGCTGCCCTCACCGGTAAGGTCGGTCACCAGGTGTTTCCAAGCGGCGGGATGTGATGCCTGACGCGCAGTCAAAATATGACGACATCTACTTCATCTAACAACTGCGCTCTGATCGGCACGATCACTGATGAGCATGTTGACGTGACAGCGATCCATCTGCCCCAGGGTCAGTCGCGCTCGGGCAGTGCCCACTCGCGGTTGGGGTCGGGGATGAATGTGAGGCCGATGCCGGTGTCAGCGGATTCGCCAATGCTTGGGCCGCCGCCGTGCTGAACCTCGCATGTTTGCACCAATCATCCACCGATCACCTCGGCGCGACGGGTGAAATAGGTTCGTGACCTGGCGCGTTTGACGCCAACGCCTGAGTGTTCGACGGTTTTTTCCAGTACCTCCCACTTTACCAGCGAGAAATTTTCGCCATGCTCGCCAAGTATGTCGTCCATCTGATTTCCTTTCTGATTCGCCCGTAAGCCTGGCGCTGATCGCCCACATAGACCTGTGTTGCTGCTAAAACACATCCCAAGGGTGTTAGGTTCCTCAGTCAGCGGCTCGCTAAGTCTACCTGCCAGGTCAACTCTTCGACATAGTCACCAACTCCGTCGAAGCCCACCTGTTTGAATCGCATTCTTCCTTCAGGTCCGATAATCACGCGCATCGGAACTCCACTAACGTGGTAGTCAGTGGTTGTGGTCTCTCCCTTGTAGTAGATCGGCAGCGTGAGGCCGTTTTCTCTCAAAAATGCT
This sequence comes from uncultured bacterium, assembly GCA_964627605.1. Taxonomy (GTDB): domain Bacteria; phylum Latescibacterota; class MWCZ01; order MWCZ01; family CAZVGZ01; genus CAZVGZ01. Next base: position 4,516 of record CAZVGZ010000040.1, read on the forward strand.
CTGGCCTGCGATGTGTCCTGATCGACGTTGATAGCCAGCATAGCAATGTCATTGCGCCGCGAGAGCTGACTCTGGGCTTGTTGAAACAGGGTGAGGTCGTGAAGACACGGCCCAGCCCACGCAGCCCAAAAGTCGAGGACCACCACCTTCCCCAAAAATTCGGTCGATGACGTTATCTCACCGCTGCTGTCTGCTATCTCAAACGGTTCTACCTCTTGGTCGATTAGCATCTCCTGAAACTTCGTACGCCGCCGGGCACGCTCGGTCCCCCTCTGTCGTGTGATCTGTTGTTCTAACGATTCCAGATCGCCTCTGTCGGGTATGAACAGGGCCTCCAGATCGGTGCGGGCAGCGACATCATCTGGCTTGAGCGCTACCACCCGGAGATATCCTTCAATGGCTCTGGAGGTGTTGCCGCTCATCGCGAGCGCTCTGGAGAGCACCGTCAGGTAGGCCGGGCGGTCTGGGCTGTTTTCCACAAGCGCCTCCAACACTGCTACCGCGCTGTCAGGTTGGCCTGTTTCAACAAAAATGTTACCGATCATATGGTTCATTTGACCGGAGATATCGCCTTTCATCCGCTGCCAGTCCTCTTCGCTCATATTTTTTGGAATTGACGAGGAGTTGAGTCCATCAAGAGCGTGACGGGCGTGGATCAGCGCCTCTGAGAGATAGACGTTTCTGGCCGAATATAACTGGGCAACAGCGTAGTGAGTGGTGGAAGACGAGTCGGCAGCAAGAAAACGGTCTGAGACGTTTTTTAGTGCCACCGAATCGCTGCCCAACTCTCCATGAGCGCCTAAGAGAGCGCGGTAGGCGGTCGATGCTGCTCTGGGATCTTCGTGCAGCAGAAGAAACGACTCAAGCGAGTCAATTCTCGCCTGAGGATCCTTGTCGGTGGATTCCAACACGTGTGTGAGTCTGCCGTGCGTTTCGCGCTTTACCCGAAGGCCGCGATAGCTATAGATGAGATACACCGCACCGAACACCGCCGCAATAACGGCCACTTTTCGCCAAGTCTGTGCGCTCATGAAACCTCATGGAAGTATCTGGTAGTCGCCGGAAGATGAGAGCGTAACATCTTGAAATTTAAGCAGCCAAGCGGCGCAAGCACACCGCTGTGAGCCATAGAAAAAAGGGGGCGGGGTGTTCAGTTCGTCCCGTGAGCGAGTATTTTGATAGTGAACCACCAAACCTTTTGCCATCACTGGTTCTTTTCTAAGGGGAATAGAGTGAGGATCGCATATATAGACTGTCGATCGGGAATAAGCGGCGACATGACGCTTGGCGCGCTGATTGACGCCGGGGTTGATCTGGGCGATCTGGAAGGGCAGTTGGCGACTCTGGGCGTCTCCGGTTGGCGGCTGGAGAAAAAGACGGTCAAACGCCACCAAATCGCCGGGACAAAGGTCGATGTGGTGTTAGACGGGGACGACGGTGTCCATAGGCATCTCTCTCACGTCGTCACCGCGATAGGGGAGAGCGACCTGTCGCAACCGGTCAAGGAACGATCAGTAGCGGTGTTTACGCGTCTGGCTGAAGCTGAAGCGGCGATGCACGACACGACACCGGAAAAAGTCCATTTTCACGAGGTCGGCGCTGTGGATGCCATCGTAGATGTGGTGGGGGCGTGTTTGGGGTTTGAGATGTTGGGGATTGAGAGGGTCTACTGTTCGTCTTTCCGTGTCGGTCGAGGCACGGTCACCGCAGCCCACGGGATGATGCCTGTGCCAGCCCCAGGGACACTTGAGCTTCTAAAAGGTTTTCCGGTGGAGCATACCGACATCGAAGCTGAGCTGGTGACGCCCACCGGTGCTGCGATCTTGACTACCATCGGTGACGAGTTTAGTCGACCGCCAACATTCGTCCCTGACAGGGTGGGCTATGGGGCCGGGGGGCGGGATCTATCGGAGATCGCGAACCTTCTGCGAATAGAGATCGGCGAAACCCTCGTCCACGCTGGGCACGACCACTCTGTATTGATAGAGACCAACATAGACGACATGAACCCGGAAGTGTATGGATATCTGATACAGACGCTCCTTGATGCTGGGGCTAAAGATGCGTTCCTGACGCCGGTGATAATGAAAAAGACCCGGCCTGGGATTTTGCTGACAGTGCTAGTAGGGGAGCAGACTCAGGATGCGGTCATCGACACCATTTTCAGAGAGACAACTACTCTAGGGGTCAGGCTGTCCGAGGTGGGCAGGGTTGTAGTAGAGCGCACCCATTCGGCGGCGCAGACAGAGTGGGGTGAGGTGAGAACTAAAGTTGCCAACTGGAACGGTCGAGTCAGAGTCACTCCAGAATACGACGATTGTGCAATGATTGCAGCCGAGAACGGCGTGCCAATTCTTGAGGTTTATGATGCTGTGAGGCGCACGGTTGACAACGCCGAAAATCAATGATTTTAAGCGGTTAGCCGTAATGGTTTTTTTATTGGAGATTACCATGAGATATGTTTCCGGTTATGCGGTGCGTGTAATCTGCGTCGCAGTAGTCGCATCGGCTACATCCTCGCTGGCGCAACTACCTGCGCCGGTGTCGGCGGTGCGTGGAGTTGCCGCCAAATACGATGCCGTGGCGTTGGTAGATGGCGACTCTAAGCACCAGTTCATCTACGGCACAAATCGCGGGATAATGTACCTGATGGAGTGGAGGGGCGAGCGGTATGTCGAGCGCTGGTCGAGCCCGTTTCTCGGCGCGCGCATAGTCGGCGTATTTGTTGCCGACATAGCTGGGAATGGTCGCTTGGCAATGATCGCATACACCTCGCGGGGGGTGATCGCGATGTATGACGTAAGAACCCATGCACAGTTGTGGAAAACGCCAGAGAACGATTTTAGTTCGATAACAACGCTGACCATCGCCAACCTCGACGACGATCAGGCGTTGGAGCTTCTGTTTATTTCTAGCGGCATCCTGTACCAGTACGACGGCAGAATCCACGCTGAGGAGTGGAGGAGTCAGACCAGCTATCAGAACGCCCAGGACATAGCTGTTGGGGATGTGGACGGCGACGGCAAACTCGACATCGTATTCAACAGCGGCGAGGTCATCAACGCCCAGTATCACGATCTTATCTGGGGATCACCAACCAAATTCGGTCAACGCATTGAGCTTGCAGACGTGGACGGTGACGGGGTTCTTGAAATTCTGAGCGAGCAGGGCGAAGGGGGTCTGAAGATTTTTGATGTGGACCTTCGCGGCGAAAAGTGGGAGCGGTAGCAGCCGCTGAATGGTGGTTTCCTGCGAGGAACTGTCGGTCCGGGAGCGGGGCGCTGTGGGGCCTGGATAGCCTCACAGTAGTATCGCATCCAGGGCAATACGTGGCACCAAATCGGCTTAAGTGGTTTTGGTCAGAAAGCAGATCACCGAAAAAAATTCTGTCGCTGACGGCTCTATGCCTGCAGATTGAACGGTCTTGATTTCGTATTTGGCCCAACGTGACAAACAACACCAGGGGAAAAGACCTTAGCGAGTGTGTGTTTGATACGATCACGACTCACCGAGCTTGACATCACACGCATTAAAGAACCATATTCGAGCCGAACTTCACTACTGGGGACTGAAACTACCTAACATTTCTCAGTGTCGGACTACTTTTGCGACTGGGCGAGGAGGCACTTGATGGCTGAAACGATCAATGTGGGAATGGTGGGGTATTCGTTCATGGGCAAATCCCACTCAAACGCGTACCGACAGGTTGGTCACTTTTTTGACCTGCCTGTCAAACCGGTACTCAAAGCGATCTGCGGTAGGACCGCATCGGCGGTATCAGAAGCAGCAGACGAGATGGGTTGGGAGGGGTACGAGACCGATTGGAAGGCGCTTATTGCTCGCGATGATATCGGCTTGATAGACGTCTCGACCCCAGGGGACTCGCACAAAGAGATCGCAATCGCTGCGTGCGAAGCTGGGAAACATGTCATCTGTGAAAAACCTTTGGCGAACAGCCTTGATGAGGCAAGAGAGATGGCAGACGCCGCCAAAAAGGCTGGCGTTCGCACGATGACCGCCTACAACTACCGCCGTGTACCAGCTGTGGCGCTGGCGAAACAGATGATCGGCGAGGGGATTTTGGGCGAGATCTATCATTGGCGTGCTGTCTATCTCCAAGACTGGATCATGGACCCTGATTTTCCACTTGTGTGGCGACTGCAAAAGGACAAAGCCGGATCGGGACCGCACGGCGATCTAAACGCGCACATCACCGATCTGGCGCGCCATCTCGTAGGCGAGATTGACGAGGTGGTGGGCATGGACGCCACGTTCATCAAAGAGCGGCCATTGGAGGAGGCAGGAAGCGATGGGCTGTCGGCCAGCGGAAGCGCCAAAATGGGTCAGGTGACTGTGGATGACGCAACTCTGTTCCTGGCGCGATTTGAGAACGGCGCGTTGGGGTCGTTCGAAGCCACACGGTTCGCTGGTGGTCGCAAAAATCACAACAGCTTTGAAATCAACGGCAGTAAAGGTTCGGTAGTGTTTGACCTGGAGCGGATGAACGAGCTTCAGTACTTCAACTGTAACGACGACGAACGGCTTCAGGGTTTTCGTACGGTTATCTGCAATGAAGCCTCCCAGCCTTACAACGAGGCATGGTGGCCGTCAGGGCATATCATCGGCTGGGAGCACACGTTCACACACGAAGTCAAAGACCTGCTGGAAGCTATCGACTCCGGTGACGACGTGATGCCCGATTTTGCCGATGGCGTTAAGACACAGGCGGTCTTAGAAGCGGTTAGTCGGTCCGCAGAAGAGAGAAGCTGGATCAAAGTCAGCGAGCTCTAGAGTTTTTTCTGAAGGCAATTTGGGGAGCCGGCGTCCATAGGTGGGCCGGTTCCCCTTTTCTGTTTTGTGAATGCCCCAATTATGGCTGAAATCAGTTTCCATGACATCAACTGCGAGCTGGGACGCAGAACGGCGCCGAGGCTCGAGCAGCGACTGACGACTGAAGAGGTTTCTTTAGCGCTAAATTACGCCGGGATCGAGCGTGCGTTGGCGTACCATGCTATGGCCAAAGAGTACGACCCCCGGGAGGGGAACGACGCGCTGGTTGAGATCGTTCGAGACAACAGGATTTTCGAACCTTGCTTCGTCATTCTCCCTGAAGCCACCGGCGAGTTTCCGTATGGTGATGCGTTGATTCGCTACCTTGCGGACGGTGGTGCCGCTGCGGTTAGGCTGTTTCCAAAGTCTCACGGCTATGGTTTGGGGCAGACGTGGTGTTCGACAATGTTTGGGGCGTTGGCTGAGAAAGGCGTACCTGTTTTGATAGAGTTGGCCGAAAGCTCGTGGGATGAGATTGATGGAGTTTTGACTCACAACCCCCGCCTGAATTTAGTCGTCGTCCGCGCTGGATACCGCAATGCACGGTGGATGTATCCGATGCTTAATGCTCACAAAGGGCTCTATCTGGAGACTTCGGTGATGATGACCTACATGCTGTTTGAGGACGTTACTGAGCGCTTTGGGGCTGAGCGGCTCATTTTTGGCACTGCACTCCCTGACTGTAGCCCCGCTGCGGCGATAGCGCCGATTCTCTACTGCGATATAGACGACGCCGACAAAGATCTCATCGCCAGCGGGGGCGCTAAGCGGCTTCTGTGGAAAGGAGTGGGATCGTGAGCGATGTCTGGCAGAAAGTACGCAGCGGGCTAGGATTGGCGGATGAGCTTGTCATCGATTGCCACACCCACATGGGTCCGTGGTACAACTTCCACATCCCGAAAGACCCTGGTCCTGTGGGGATGATAGCGGCGATGGATCGAGGAGGGGTGGATAACGTCGTTTGCGCTCCTCATGTCGGCATTGGCCCCGATCCCACTCTAGCCAACAAGTTGGTCGCCGAGGCGCATACGAGGTTCGCAGAACGCTTCATGTGTTACATCACCGTCAGCCCTCGCCACTTAGAATCAGAGATGTTGGGTGAGCTTGAGAGATGGTGTGGGCAACCAGGGTTTGTGGGGATAAAAATTCACCCAGGAACCCACGAGTACCCTGCCGACGGACCCAACTATGCTCCGATGTGGCGATTCGCAGACGAGAACGGCCTCCCGGTGCTGATCCACACCTGGGAAAGCAGCAGAGAGTGTGGACCACTCATGTTCGTTGCTTTGGGCAAAGAGTTCCCCGGTGCAAAGATCATTCTGGGGCATTCAGGAGGCACCAGCAACGGTATGGATCAGGCGATGGAGGCCGCACGAGAGCATGAAAACCTGTTTCTAGACCTCACCTCGTCCTGGCTGCCTTATGGCAAACTGGAGGAGTTATGTGGAATTGTCGGCGCTGAGCGCGTTCTGTTCGGCACGGATCTGCCTTTCGTCGACTGTTTGGCGCAGATCGGTCGGGTTGCCGAAGCGCGGATATCTGACGATGACAAGAGGCTGGTATTCGGACTCAACGCAAAGCGGGTCTTTGGCTGTTGACCCTATGACGTGTCGGTGTCAGCTATCTGCTGCGCCCACCATCTATTGGCCTATCTGCCTGCACGACTTCACCGCTCCGCGCCTTACAATGCCCAAAAAAAATCAATGTCGTCTAGCTCTGCGGGCGATCGCTTTCAGATGATCGGTGGCGTCGCTGTGGCGTTTGAATTTTCGTTCGTCAACCCTGAATGCCGCTGTGTGGACGTTGCGCCTCCCGTTCTTCCATGTCGCTCCGTGCAGTCTGTGGAGCAGCTCGTGGTACATCACATGATCGACCACATATTGAGGGACATCGCTGCGGTCCAACGAGATTGAGACAGTGACGCGGTCGGTTCCGGCATTGTAGTGCCCAAACGTCCGTATCGTCTCTCTTTTTGTCCACTCAAGGTTGGGCTTCTCCATCTTTCCCAAGAAATGCGCCCTGTTTATCCGCTGGAACGATTCATCCAAACTGTGGTGTTGGCCATCGACTGTACTACTGTCCGATGGCCGCGTGTCCTCAGCCAACGCAGCGATAGCCTTGAACTCTTGCGACTCGGAATAACGCTCCAGCAGTTCGCGGCTGGCCTTTGTGGCGGTACCGCAGGAATCGATCAGAAGGGATTCGATTACTTTTTCAGGCGCATGGATGAAGCCAATATGGGCCCTGAGCACCAACCGGTCTGCGCAGGTCTGCCGTCGCCAGAGCGAGCGCATGAGCGCCACTGTCACATCGACCGGACGGGATATCTCTTTGGGCAGCAGGACGACGCACCGTCTTACGAAATCAAGGGTGATGTTGAGATTATACGGGTCGGCGAGCAGTTGTAGAAATCTATATGCCTGTCTGGATGGAAGCGGAAGCGTGCCTGAAGCTATGCTCTGGTTCTCCCATCGGCGTTGGATGGCTCTAAGCCCTTGGGCGACTGTCGCTTTGAGTTGGGATATATCGCCGTTGTGGAGCGCGCATCTAGTCAACTCGATTGAAGTCGCTTTTGCCGTCGTCACGACGCCGCCGATGCGTTTGCTGTTACCGTTAGGACGGTTGGTCGCCCAACTGATGGTATCGCCGTTGAGAGAATTGAGAAAAATGAAAGCCTTGAACGATGGCGAGGGCAGTCTATCAGGCGTCGTGTTGTGCTTGGCGCAGATGGCGGTCACCTGCTCAAGGGTGGCTTTTACGTAGCGATTCACCTCGGTGATCTCAGCGTCGCTGATGCCAGAATCTATTCTGTCCTGGACGTATCGTGCGGTCTTTACCAGCCCACGGATGCGGAGTTTTTGTTTCACCTACGCTACCCTATTTGGCTAGGCGCGGCTGACTTAGAAACTTCTCCAACTGCCGCGTTAGATAGGGATCGTCAGGGCTTAGGGCCAGGGCACGCTCTGCGACTTCTACGGATTTGGTATTGTCGCCAATGCGCCAATGAGCTTCTGCAAGGGTATCGATTATGTCAGTGGACTCGGGTTCGAGTTTGACGGCGCGTTCGGCGGCGATGAGCGCCTGGTCGAGAAAGATGTCATTGATGGCACAGTACCACGCGTATCCATTTAGGGAATCAGCGGTTGTTGTTGTGTTCGACAGAGCGAGACTTAACGACTGACTAATTCTGCCACGATCCATTTCGGCCAGTTCCGGTTGTCCGGCCGCATCGTAGGCCCGGGCGTAGTGGGCGTGCGTCTGAAGGAGCGAACTTGCTTCCCACATGTGGTACAGGCGACGAATCTCAATGATAGGGGAATGGTGATCGTCTACGCGGACGTCAACATAGCGGGTTCGGTATTCTGGGTGTCCCACGCTCGGCCTGGCGACCAGGAGCGCTGCGGACTGTTTGCCTCGTCGGTCGCCACCTGCTTTTTGACCGACCTCAGGCGCCGTTAACATACGTTCGGCGAGCTCTCCATCAGTGTTCGCCATCGCGCTGTCCATCGCCATTACCACAGCTTGCTCTGCCGGGATGTTGCCCTGACACGCGTAGTAGCGCCTTACGATGTGACCGGCCCAGTCTGAGCAGTGTTCGCCAGTGTATGCTGCGGCCTGTCCGCGAGCGTCCACCGCTGCTATCTGTCGATGTGTGTGCAGCGAATCGCCGTCGAGGAGGTTTTTGAGCACCTCGTTTGATGCCAGCCCCTGGCGCAGCAGGTCGATGCCACTTGGCTCGAATCCTCGGTTGGTTCTGGCTTGTCTCGCCATGGCCCCAACGCCAGCTTGAGCCCAAGGCACGATGGCATCAACATTGAAAGCTCGGCTCTGCACCGCCACGCCGACTTCGTCTGTGACCGAATCAAACGCCACCACTGAGAAAGTCCCGAACAACGGCGCTGCCATAGCTGTCATCGTCAGCAAACAGTAGCTATACACCGCTCTGCAAAGTGTCGGCTTCATGACCGATCTTGACATGTATATCTCCTGGAAATCTGAATACCGAATATGATCCTCGTCCGGCAATGTAAGTAGTCGGACCCGGTGTCTACAATGCCACCGGTTCGCGCCACGCAGGCGGTAAGCATTCAAACCATGGCGACGTTTCGCTGGGCAGGTGGTGGAGTGTGGTGGTCTGAGGCGGTTGCCAGAAAGAGAGTTGCACCGCTTCGGGCATCGCTGGCAGGTAGCCGTGGCGTGCTCGCGTCTGCAAAACGCGACGGATTTTCTTCGCGCAATTTTCCGGCGATGAGGGTGCGTCTTCACGGGATGAGCCAGAGCGACGTCCGATTCTGCCCCAACGGCGAATCAGCATAGACCGACCATCTAAAAGCGGCAAAACAATCAGCTCATACCACCGCATCCGGTTTAGCTCAGGATCGACGGATTCTAGGTAGAGTGCCAAGCGTTCCATTGACCATCCTCTGCGGTTCCAAATCGGTGGGGCATCCAGAATCTAGAAAAAAAAGGACGGTGCAGCATGTACGAGGGCTGCAGGCACGAGAAAGGGACGCTGCTACATCATGGCAACACCCCATAAGAAAAATGTCAACTCCAGACTCGCTACCGCACCAGTGTCATTCTCGTGCGTTGGGTCTGGCCTTCGGCGGTCAGCTCCAGGAAGTACACGCCGCTCTGGGCTACCACCAGCGCGAACCCGATAGCGAGCAGTGTTGGTCGACGGGACATGTGTGCCTCCTGGCTGGGCGGCGTTTTTCGATACAAAGGGGCTTATTTTTATTACCTAATGATACACCCAGGTCGAGAATGCCGCAACATCGCATTTTTGGTCAAAGTTCGCTGATTTCTTGAAGACAGATCTGGTTGCGCTTGATGAATCTGCCCACTCATATCTGCCAAAAAACTCGTGCGGTGTTCTTACATCAGTTTGTGAAGATCGCGTACCTGGGTGCAATGCAAGAAGTTGGGCAGTATTTTATTGGTGATCGGCGTGCGTGATCAGCTTAGCGACCAAAGCGCTCAAAAGTTGGATTCTCACAGATAACGACTTCGCCTGCAAAGGAAGCCAGATGAAACTCGGAACATGTGCCTACTCATACCGCGATATGCTCACCAACGGTGAGATGACGCCGCTTGAGTTTCTCGATCTCGCTGCTGAGCTAAACTTCGACGGCGTCGAGTGGACCAGTTACTACTTTCCAGAGACGACGAAAGAGTATCTGGTGAACGTCAAACGCGAGACGTTTGTTCGTGGGCTCGACATTTCAGCCACCGCTACCGGTGGCAATTTCGCCGATGCTGATCCTGACAAACGAAAAGCGCAGATCGACAATGTCAAAGAGTGGATAGAGAAGTCTGTTTGGCTTGGCTCGTCGGCGCTTAGGGTTTTTGCCGGTGGGTGTCCTGACGAGGTGGAGCGGTCCGAGGCTGAGAAATGGGTAACTGACGGCCTTGCTAAGTGCGCGGTTCTCGCTGAAAAGGAAGGCGTGATTTTAGGGCTGGAAAATCATGGTGGACTAACCGCAGACGCCAAAGGCACACTCGCTCTCATAGAGCCCTTCAAAAACAACCCGTGGGTGCGGATCAACCTCGATTTCGGGAATTTCACCGGCGACGTCTATGCGCAGTACGAACAGTGCGCCCCCTACACCGCTACGACTCACACCAAAGTGACCGTGCGCCAGGGCGATGAGCGGGAGCTGGTTGACTACCGGCGGGTGGTGAGAATCATGCGCGAAAATGCCTACGACGGCTATATCAACATCGAATACGAGGAGTCTGAGCCGCCTATCCCGAATGTTGAGCGGTTTGCGTCGTACTTGCGCGGATGCATTGTCGACGCCTAATACCATTCGCGACAAAGGGCAAAACACATAAAAAAACCAGCGGGGGCGATATATGGCCGCAATCGAGTCCATTGGACCGAGCGTCGTAGATACTCATGTGCATCTGTGGGATGTCTCCAACCTCAAATACGGTTGGCTTGAGGGCAATCCCACTCTCAACCGCAACTACCTCACGTCTGACTATGACGAAGCCACTGAAGGTGTAAGTGTAGAGCACATGGTCTTTGTCCAGTGCGATCCTCTCCCAGAGCAGAACCTGGCCGAGGCGGAGTGGGTAGCAGAGTTGGCGAAGGGAGAGCCGAGGATTACCGGAATAGTCGCCGGAGCAGCAGTGGAGTTGGGCGATGGCGTGGTAGAGGTCTTGGATCGATTGTCGGACGTCTCGTTGGTAACCGGAATTAGGCGGCTGCTTCACACGCAGCCTGATCCTGACCTATGCATCAGCTCCGATTTCGTTAGAGGCGTGCAGCTTTTAGAATCCTACAACCTGAGCTTCGACCTCTGTTTGGCACCGAGCTATCTGCCCAACGCCAAAAAACTGGTGGCTTCGTGCTCCAATGTGCAGTTCATCCTCGATCACCACGGCAACCCCGACATAAAGGGTGGCGGGTTCGAGCCTTGGGCCAGTGACATAGCATCTTTGGCAGAGATGCCAAATGTGGTCGGCAAAGTGTCTGGTGTCATCACCGCCGCTCCTGAAAAATGGACTGTTGACGACCTAAGGTCCTACGTGGAGCATTTTGTCGAGTCGTTTGGGTGGGACAGGGTGGTATTCGGGGGCGACTGGCCGGTTGTGACCCTCGCCGGGCCATGGCGCGCGTGGTTTGACGCTCTGTGCGAGATTCTTGACGGGGCGTCTGACAGCGAGTGCGCCAAGCTGTTTAGCGATAACGCGATCAGGGTCTACAAACTTGGTGCATGACCGGATGATACGCCATTTGTTGTTGACGTCAATGATGGCTGCGGCGGTTGTGGGTCACCTGACGTTGACCGGATGCGGTGCGAAGATGGCTCTATCGGACCTGATTGACGAAGTACCGGCTACGCCTGTCTTCTCCGGGAAGTTCATTACACCGCTAATGCCCGACCACCCTTCGGCTCACGGGTCCACCGTCATCGCACTGCCATCAGGCGAGGTGCTTGCGGCGTGGTACGCTGGAGAGGGCGAGAAACGCAGCGACGTGGCGATCTTCGTGAGCCGATTGGCTCCCCAATCAACTACATGGTCCGAGCCAAAAATACTCATCGACCATCCCGGCCTTTCAGAAGGCAACCCGGTATGGTTTATGCACCCCGACGGCAGGCTTTTTCTCTACTACGTCACCATGTATGGCAATAGCAGTTGGGATACATGCAAAATCCACTATAGAGTATCGAGAGATCAGGGCCATACCTGGGGTGATGAGTTTACACTGCGCGAGGAGTTGGGCTGGATGACCCGCCACAGGCCTATTGTGTTGGGCAACGGCGATTTCGTGTTTCCGCTGTATAATGAGATTAGATGGTCCGCTGAATTCTTAATCTCATCGGATCAGGGGCGCACATGGACCCACTCGCAGAGCCTGGTGTCCTACCCGCTCAACCTTCAGCCGAGCGTGATTGAACGCTCCGATAGCTCCCTGGTAGCGTACATGCGGGCAGACGGCGGTAAACTGTTGAAGAGCCGCTCAGCTGATTACGGCCAGAGCTGGTCTCCAGTGCGGTTTAGCGGCCTTCCGAACCCCAACGCCTCGGCGATGGCGATAAACCTTTTGGGGGGCAAAGTCGGCATTGTCTACAACGACAGCCCCAACTCGCGGGATCATCTGACCTTGGCGATTTCTGAGGATGGGGGAGACACGTTCCCAGTCAAGCGGTTAATCCAGCCAGTTGGGGGCGACTACCACTATCCCTACATCGATCAGGCCGATGACGGTACGATTCACATCACCTACACATATTTTCGCGACACCATCAAGCACGTGATGTGCAATGAAGCGTGGGTCAGGAGTGGAGAGGTGGCTGAGTAGAGTTGATCGGGCACCATCGCACGCCTGTTTGGAGTGCCCAACAAAACACACCGACTGGAGGAAAGCCTTGCCAGATACGCGGCCTAACATACTGGTGTTGATGACCGACCAGCAGCGTGGCGACTGTTTTGGGATCGACGGACATCCGGTGCTTTAGACACCATACCTAGATGAGTTGGCCAACTCCGGTGTCAGGTTCACCAGCGCCTACACGCCTTGCCCGATCTGTGTTGCAGCGCGGTGGACGTTTCTCACTGGGCAAAAACCCGGATCGCACGGTGTTTTTTTTGGCAACTATGGCACCAATTTGCCAGGGGCGACTCTGCCTGGGGGGTCTCGCAGGATGGCTACCAGACCCATCTCGTGGGCAAGCTCCACATGTGGCCTGTGCGCAAACTACACGGCTCAGCACAGGCTATCAACCTCTCTGACGGCAATATCGCGTTGATATACAACGATCATCCAAGCTCGCGAATCAATCTGACTGTGGCTATCTCCGAAGATGACGATCGCACGTTCCCATTCAAGCGTGTAATTGAGGACGCCCAGGGAATTTTCAGCTATCCATCTATCGATCAAGCGCCAGACGGGATGCTGCACGTTACATACACCTATCGCCGCGAAACGATCAAGCATGTCGGCTTGGACCAGGAGTGGGTAATGAGTGCGGCTCACGCAATGGGAGTATCAGAGTGAACGATCATACCGCCGACACTGAGCGAGAACAAATGGTCCGGCGAGCGTCTGAAGCCATAGCCCAAGCTGCAAAAAGGGTGAAGGACGATCCTGATAGGCCAAGGTTTCATGTGATCTCGTCAGGGCAGTGGATGAACGACCCCAACGGCCCGATCTACCACAGCGGCTGGCACCACCTCTTTTACCAGATCAACCCCTATGGCGACGACTCTGACAACAAGCATTGGGGACATGTCAGAAGCCGCGATCTGGTCTACTGGGAGCACCAGCCGATAGCTATGTGGCCCTCCGAGTCGGTGGGAGAGACGGAGATATGGTCAGGCGGAGTTGTCAAAAACCCACTCGGTCAAGTGATGGCGTTTTACACCAGTTTTGGACCAGGTATGCCATCTCGCGACGGATCGCAGCAGTGGGTCGCGGTGGCAGATGACGACAGTCTGGTAAACTGGCGAAAGCATCCAGAAAACCCGATAGTAACCAGGGACATACACACAGGCGAGGAGATATATCAGTGGCGCGACCCGTGCGTAGTGGAGGTCGATGGGAATTGGGTGATGGTAGTAAGCGGGCATCTGGTCGGTCCTGAAGGTGATACCGGTGTTGTGGCGCTCTATGAAGCTAAGAACGATGAACTGACCAACTGGTCCTATCGTGGGCTTCTATATAAGAGCGAAGACGCCAAAAATATCGAGTGCCCCAATCTGGTCTGTTTTGCAGCAAAAACACTGCTCTACTACGCGCCGTGCAGTAGACCCCGATACCACATTGGAGAGTTTGATCGCGAATCGACTTCATACGCCTCGGAGAACAGTGGACTGCTAGATCAGAGCGAAGATTTCTATGCGCCCACCGGGATGTGGGACGGTCAGGGGAGGTATGTGATGTGGGGGTGGGTCAAAGGTTTTAGGGATGGCATGGGTTGGAACGGCTGTTTGAGCCTGCCTAGGTTGATGACGATAGGGGACGGCGGCGATCTCTTGCAGGAGCCGGTGCCTGAGCTTGCAGCGCTGAGAGGACCTGGTGTTAGCGTTGGCGCGATGACACTTGATGACAGCCCACATGTCGTTGACCAAGACCTCTCCACAGGCGCGGAAATCAGGGCGGTAGTTGACCTCGAGAGCGCCCAAACAGTGGTGATGACAGTTGGCGCTCCTGGTGAGGGCGAAAATGCCGTCCATATTGAGTGCAGGCGCGATCAGCTGACACTGAACGGTGTCGTTGCTGTTATCGATCCCGATCAAGAGTCGCTGGAACTACGCCTGTTCTTGGATCAGTCAGTGTTGGAGTTGTTTGCTGGCGGTGATGTGTGTATTGCCAAAGTGATAAAAAGGCCCACCGAATCCGATAGGCTTTCGCTGTCGGCGACCGGTGGGTCTGCGCATTTACTCTCCCTTGATGCTTGGGAGATGGGGTCGATCTGGATTAGCAAACAACCTTAATACCGCGATTTGCGGTTGGGTTAGCAAATCGACGCGTGACCACAAATAGACTGACGAGGGATGAATGGCTGAGGTGGTAATAGTAGGCGACTCAATCCGAATGGGCTATCAGGAGACGGTGGAGGAACTTTTATACGAGACTGCACAGGTGTGGTGGCCAGAGGAGAATGGACGGCATAGCGGAATCGTGCTGGAGAATCTCTAGAACTGGGTGATTGATAGATCGCTTGACGTGATTCACATCAACGCAGGGCTTCACGATCTCGCTCGGATGGAACACGACGCCCATCAGATAGCCATCGAGCCTTACCGAGAGAATGTTTTGGCGATCATGCGAGGTGTTTTGGACAACTCTGATGCAAAGCTGATCTGGGCGACCACGACGCCGGTACATGATGAGCGGCTGTTTCTGCGGTACGGTCGACAGCACCGAACCAACTCCGATGTGCAGATGTATAATGAGTCTGCCACAAAGATTGCGCAGGACGTGGGTGTGGTGGTGAACGATCTATACGGTTTTGTGATGGAGACTGGTGTTGAGGAGATGCTTTCAGACGATGGCGTGCATTTTACGGAGCACGGCAGCGCTCTTCTCGGGCAGACTGTCGCTGAAAAAATCAAAGCCGTGCTGCCACAGCTGCCCAGATGAAGGTGCCAGATGTAAAATCCGGTACAGCCTCCGACAGCCAGTAGCGAACAGCCGCTACAGCGGGTTTGTTCTGGAGAACATTGGAACGTGGGTACTCGACAGGTCGCCTGATATTGTCCACATAAACGCAGGTCTCCACGACCTTGCGCGGCCTGAAGACGGGAACCAGCAGATACCCATCGAACTCTATGGCGAGAACGTCAGGGCGATAATGCGAACGATTCTCAACAACACTGATTCTACGCTGATATGGGCCACTACTACCCCTGTTGTCGATGAGCGGGTACCCCATGAACATGGGCATTCTGTCATGAGCAGTGGTGATGTGTTGGCTTACAACAGTTCAGCAGCGCAGATCGCGGCGGAGATGGGGGTGCAGGTGAACGATCTGTATGGCTTCGTTACTGATGCGGGCACACAGAGGATCGTCTCCGATGACGGCGTGCACTTCACAGATGAGGGCAAAAGTTTGCTAGGTGAAGCCGTTGCCGAATACATAAACGGGGTGCTGTCTTAGCCGCGCTAGCTTCCCATCGGGAAGGCAGGTGCTACGCGTTTTTCGCTCCAGTGCTGCGGTCTTCTATGTCAGATCCGTTCGTAGCGCGAGCGGTAGGTGTTCTGCGGAGTTCAGATAACGAAGTCGGGTGTCTTCTGGGGTTATTCCCAGGAAGCTGATCCCACAGTTGTACTGGCCGTAGCGGTTGTAGTCGGTTGGCGGCGAACTGAGAGCCGTGCTCATCAACACGGAACCGAATGCGCCGTGGGTAACCACTACTATGGTCTCGTCTGAGCCGGGATGGGCGTTTTTAAGCGAGTTCAAGGCGTCGGTGGCGCGGGCGTAGGCTTGGGATCGCCCTTCTCCATCGAGCATCTCCCACCACGGATCTTCATCCGCCAAGCCTTGAGGTGTCACAGCGTCAGGGAAATCCTGTTTCACCTCACTCATCGACAGTCCGCTTTTTTTTCGTTTTCCCACTCGTTCAGGCATGTTCCACTCCCGCCTCGATGTCTCGCACAGTTTCGGTCGAACCAGGGCCGGCAGGTCGAACGCGCGGCCAATCGGCTCCGCAGTTTGGAGCGCCCGCCGCATGGGGCTCGCATAGAGCGCGAACAAAGGCTCGCCTTTAAGCGCTGAAGGAACGAGATTCGCCTGGCTCAAGCCTAGTTCTGTCAAACCGGGATCGTGGGGGGCATCAGGACGGGAGATGTTGCCTTCGGATTGACCATGCCGAACCAGGTACATGCGCATCGCAATCGCATCCATTCGTGTTGGTGGTGGTGACCGCTACACGGGGATTTTCAAGAAGAAGAAATCGTGGCTCTAATGCAACCCTCAGACAGAACAGTGGGGTTGTCTGATAGCGAGACTACCCCGTGATTTGCTGCTAATAAATCAGCCAAAAATCACCTAATCAGGAGCATCCGCTGAGTGACTGTCTTATTTTCTGCAGTCATGCGGTAGAGGTAGACTTCGCTCGCCGCTTCTCGCCCAACATTGACCTGCCTCCCTGAAACCGGTCCGGGGTGAATATCGGTAACGCCGATTAAGGTGTCCGGTGGGTCGCATGGAGGGAAATAATCTGCTAACGGGTACTATCCTCAATTCCGAGATTCTCGCTTGCTCAACATAACCAAATCGAAAAAAGGGATGAGCTTGACATGCGTATCGGCATGTCGTATTTGTAATTTACTCTTGATTCACCCCCTTTCAAGAACTTCACCCGTTCGCTCTGATCAGCAATCACTGCAGCTGTCTGATAAATGCCAGTCGCTTAGCAAGTGGTTTAAAAGCGGTGAGCAAAATACGTCGTCGCGGTATGTCCTTTGTTCCACAGGCATGTCGTTCCTCGCAGACTACACAGCATTTGGTATGGATCAGTTCACCCATACTGTTGCGCGTTGATTCGGGGGAAATCAAGAAATGAGCGAACCAACAAAAACCCAACCCGGCCTGCTCAAGATCGTCGGCCCCGGGCTGCTTGTGGCGGCCACTGGTGTCGGCTCTGGTGATCTAGCTACCGCAAGCTTTGCTGGCAGCCAACTTGGTACTGCCATCTTGTGGGCTGTGCTGGTGGGGGCGTTTCTAAAATTCGTCCTTAACGAAGGCGTGGCCCGCTGGCAGCTCGCAACAGGCCAGACAGTCATCGAAGGCGCGTTGCTCAGGTTAGGACGTGGCGTCGGTTGGCTGTTCCTGCCGTATCTGCTGCTGTGGTCTTTCCTGGTCAGCTTGGCGCTGATGAGTGGTAGCGGTGTGGCGCTCCATGCTATCGTCCCAGTGTTTGAAGACCCAAGCCACGGGAAGATCGTGTTTGGGATCCTGGCCAGTGGTGTGGGTTTGGCGTTGGTTTTGATAGGCGGATACCGGCTGTTTGAGAAGATAATGAGCGTCTGCATCGGGCTGATGACCGTGACCGTCGCCGTGTGCGCTGTGCTAGTGTGGCCTGACACTGGAGAGATCCTTCGCGGACTGCTAGTACCCAGCATACCGGATGCCGGTGGGGCCGGGGTTGGGTGGACAGTAGCGCTCATCGGTGGCGTTGGCGGTACCGTCACAGTGCTGTGCTACGGATACTGGATAAGAGAGGAAGGTCGGGACGGCGCGGAGGAGTTGTCGTTATGCCGCCTGGATCTAGGGGTGGGGTATGTGATGACCGCTGTATTCGGAATTGCGATGGTGATTATCGGAAGCACTGTGGAAATCAAGGGAGGTGGAGCCAGCCTGCTCATCGATCTGTCCGACCGCCTCGAAATGACACTCGGGTTAACGGGCCGTTGGGTATTCTTGGTAGGCGCGTTAGGCGCCATGTTCAGCAGTCTACTTGGTGTGTGGCAAGCCGTGCCGTACCTGTTCGCCGACGTGTGGGGGCTGTTCGTCGCAAAGGTCGGAGATACTGAGGATCTGCGAGTCAACCCCGTCGACATGCAATCGCTGCCCTATAAGGCGTTTCTCTTGGCGATGACCGTCGTTCCGATGCCGTTTTTGTGGATGAGCTTTAGAGAGGTGGCGAAACTCTACGCGGTTGTCGGGGCTCTGTTTATTCCAATTTTGGCGGTGGCGCTCCTGATTCTCAACGGTCGTCGAGCGTGGGTGGGCGGGTTGACTAATAAACCTGCCACCATCGTGGTGTTGCTTGGAGCGCTCGCGTTCTTCGGTTGGATGGGGTGGACGAAGGCGTTCGGGTGAACAGACGCTGCCCGATGGCTGGTTTGCACGCCTGCCGAAATCGCGGTCTGTGCAGTTCGTCAACGCAATCTGTTCCCGGGTGTTGACCTGCCCCCCTGAAATCGGTCCGGAGTTAATGTTATATTTCGACCCATTTTCAGAGGAGGCGAACCATGCCGAGGAAGCATTGCCGCGCAGAGGAGATTATCACGAAGTTGCGAGAGGCAGAGGTTTTAATAGCCCAGATCTCCAGCAGACCAAACACACCAGAAACGTTCGCGGACAACGTCATCTACCGCCACAACATCGATGCCACCGAATCGAGAAAGCGCGAGCTTCCCTTTACCCCGTAGCTGATTGAACTCAAAAAGCGTGGCTACCGCAGTGCGTCGATCAGTACGGTGTGGGATAACCATCGCGGGTTCGTTTTCCACTCCAACAGCGGCTACAGGGCCACAGACTGGACCTACGGGTTTCGGCTCGCATCGTCCAGCCTACTTTCGGTCGCACCGATCCACTTGCGACACAGACGGAAAATCTTGAGGTACACAGATGACGTCGCACACTCCACAGCGTCAAGGTCGGACTATCTACGTTTCGGCTCTGGGTGACAACTCAGACGGCTCGACTTGGGCCAAAGCGTTCAACACAATTCAGTCGGCTTTTGGGGCAGTGCCAGATGACCTTGGTGGGCACAGGGTCGTCATCCGCCCTGACACCTACATGGAGGGAAACCTGCACCCGGCGCACCGAGGGGCTCTTGGCTCCTACAACTCCCTTGAAGTGGACTATGACGGGAGCATGGGCTCTGGGGCGTCAGGCTACGCCGTGGTGGATGTCAGCGACCCAAATAGGGGAATGCAGAGCGTGGACTGGTGGGGCTTTCCGAGGTGCACGCCCGATTTTCCTGGTGTCACATGGGACCGGTGGCAGTTGCGGCACATATACGCCACCGGCGGGGACGGTGGACTTTTTTGGGACCTTCCATTCACTCCTGAGCCGTTTTCCATCGTCGTTGAAGACTGTGTCGGGATAGGTCGCGCTTTTGGTGGCGGCGTTGGGCATGTTCTCCCACGCCCTGACGAACCGATTGTGTTCAAGGGGTGCAACCTCTGGTCGTTGGACTGGTGGGGCGACACCGCAGGGGCATACGTTCGAGTTGAAAACGAGACGCCACAAGAGAACCCCGATGTCTTTTTTGAGGACTGCACCCTTGTCAGCCCGCAGTGCGCTCTTAAGTCGGGCAATCCAGGGTTCAGCACTTACACGCGGGTAAAACTTACGGATTGTCGCCTCGCCGCCCTCAACTTCTCGCAGCCTCACGGGACCCCGATTGATGGTGTCATCCAGAGCGTGATCCACGGCAAATTCTTTCACGTTGATTTAGAAGACACGACTATCATCGGTTACAAAGTTTTCGGTGTTCGCGAAGCGCCTGAGACTGCTGACCAGATTGGATACACCAGCAAAGGCGCGGTGCAGGCCTACGTCCAGTACGAGCAGGACACACCAGAGGGCATACACCCGATGGGGTTCTGGCCGACGGATCAGTTCGGTCTGCTCGCCCCCCCAAAGCCGGTTCTGAACGAGAAGGCTCGACATCCGCGACCGATGATGAGCGACGGCGAGATCGTCCACACACATATCTGTGAACTGACACCCTTTAATTGGGAAGGGCGTCTGTGCCACATGGAGTGTGTCAGGCCGGGAATGGGTGGTGACAAGAGCGAATACTATCTGCGGCTTGTAGATGCGGAGACCGACAGGGAGTTCGCCCGGTTCGCCGAGGGTTACGGTTTGGGGTCAGCGGTAGTCAGCGATGGGGTATTCTATGCCTACGCATCGAGATATGAAGACAACAACTGGAACGATGTGACTCTTTTCTGGTCCGACGATCTGGTCAACTGGGAAACCAAAATAGTCATTGAGCAGGAAGGATCAGAACACATTTTCAACACATCGATCTGCGAATCATCAGACGGGTTTGCGATGGCATACGAGACGAACGATCCAACCTACCCGGCTTTCACGGTCAAATACGCGCTGTCCGACGACCTTGAAAACTGGACCAAGAAGCCCGAAGCTGTTTTTGGGACAGACCGGTACACGGCGTGTCCGTGTATCCGCTACGAGAGTGGCTACTACTACCAGATGTATCTGGAGCACCGAAAGCCCAGATGGTTCTTCGAGACCTACATCGCCCGCTCCAAAGACCTAGTAACGTGGGAGCAGAGCAGCATGAACCCCGTTTTAACTCCTAACGTTTTGGGCGATGGCGTCAACGCCTCCGACCCTGAGATCGTGGAGTTTGATGGCGACACACATGTTTACTACGCAGTTGGCGATCAGCATACATGGTCGAACCTCAAACGGACGACCTATGACGGATCAATGGGCGCATTTTTTGAGAAGTGGTTCAAAGCTCCCGCCGTCCCGGACTCAGGCACTCTAGCCTATGAGCGGGGCGAGGCTCTGTCGCGGCGCAACTGGTTTGTGGAGGCCAAATTTGGGCTGTTTATCCACTGGGGCCTATACTCGGTTCACGCCAAGAACGACAATCACCCTTACGTCTCCTGGGCGATGGAGAAAGAGGGCATTTCGGTTGATGAGTACTCGGAATATGCTAAAAAATTCGACCCACAGAAGTTCGACCCAGCCAGATGGATGCAGATAGCCAAGAAAGCGGGCATGAAGTACGTGGTGTTCACCTCAAAACACCACGAAGGCTTTTCGATTTATGAGAGCGAACATTCGAGCTATACCTCAGAAAAAACCGCAGCCAAAAGCGATATGGCGCGGCAGATTGTAGATGCCGCCAGGGACGCAGGACTCAAAGTCGGGCTCTACTACTCGTTCTTGGACTGGTATCACCCGCTCTACGACGATGACTTGGACGCTTACGTCACCGAGTTCGCCCACAGGCAGGTCGAGGAGATCTGCACGCTCTTCGGTCCGATAGACGTCGTCTGGTTTGACGGTGAGTGGGATCATCCCCACCAGACATGGCATGCTGAGGAGCTGGTGAGGACAATCAGACGCCTTCAGCCAGGTGCTGTGATAAACGACCGACTGGGGGCAGAAGAGCGGGGAAAAACCCCACTGGCCGACTTTTTCACCCGCGAGCAGCCCTCAGAGTTCAGCGAAAAGGCCGATTTTGAATCCACGCGTAGCCTGTGGGAAGCGTGCATGACCATCGGCAAATCGTGGGGCTATCGCCACGACGACGGGCCTTGGCTCGACGCTGACGAACTGATCCGCACACTTGTTGATGTCGCCTGCCGTGGTGGCAATTTCTTGCTCAACGTCGGTCCGACGCCAGACGGCGAGATTCCGCCACATCTAATAGAACGGCTTGAAGGTATCGGTGAGTGGATGTCCAAGAACGGCGAATCAATCTACGGGACCTACGGCCTCACTATCGCCGACCAGAAATGCACCGCTAAAGGCGCAAGCCTCTATGTCCATCTTGAAGACCGCCCCAGCGGCGATCTGGTGCTGACGGGACTCAAGAACAGCATCAAACGCGCCTTTGTCCTCAGCACCGGCGAAAAGCTTGCTGTGGATGACAGCGTCAAAAGCATCGCTCTGCCCAACGTTCTGCCGGACGAAGCTGTGAAAACAATCGCGCTGGATTTAGACGGAGATCAGGTGCGGGCCTAGCGGACCATGGCGTGCGGGCGGCCAAGGGGGGCTGTGGCGAGTGCCACTCGTCGACTGCTTGATGAGACGATCTGCAAAGCGGCCGCTTCCAGGATTGACATTATCGCGTTGCTAAGACTCGCAAAAAAGCCGAAATATAGGAACAAGAATGGCACGGTGGTAACCGCAGCCAAGAACAATGCAAGCCCCTGGAGCTGCAATCCGGACGCATCCTGATAGGGCGCGGCCTCACTCTGTAGTGCCCGCATCTGATTGACCTGCCCCCTATAGTCGGTCCACTTTGAAAGTTAGTTTTTGATGATCGTGAGTGTATGGTGTTGGGGGTAGCTCCCGCCAGGCGATTGCCTCCGGCCTAGATCCCACTTCTGCGCAAACTTTTCTTTCGGTCCTAAATCAGGGTGTATATCCGGAGTTTTCACTGGACCTCTACGCGTGAGTGTGCGCAAAAACTCAATCTGTCGCCAACCATCTCCGCCGAAGGGTCCAAAACGATATCGTACCTATGCGATCTAGGCAGCGCAAATGATCGGCACGCCCTCATCGTCGACGATGAGGGCGTCAGAACGTATCTTCTGCAAAAAGCTGAACGCTCCAAGGGCGGTGAATAGTATGCGGCATTCGCAGATGAACACAGGCTGGTCTTCAATCTCGGAGGAGATATGAGCAACACCATTCGACTCAAAAACGGCGAAACCATGGTTTGTCGGGTGATAGACGATCCAAAAGACGAGGAAGCGCCGGGTCTCAGGAATCTGCTTGTTCATAAGGATGACATCTGGCAGTACCATCTCGACGCTTGGATGTCCGGGGATATAGAAAGCCTTGAAACGAGCTTCTGTGTCGGCAGCATCGACGACGAGCTTGTGGGCAACATAATGACCCAGATGCATCGGGGCATCGGGCTGATGGGCCACGTCTTCACCAAGCCCAACCACCGGCGCAAGGGCATCTGCGACGCTCTGATGGAGATGCACAAAGCCGATTTCGTTGAGCGAGGCGGCAGCGCCGTGTTTCTTGGTACCGGTTATGAGTCGGCGCCATACCACATCTACTACCGACATGGCTATCGAGACGTACCTAAACGACCGGGATCAATGTGGTGGTCTCCATGTGGGAGCAGGGATATCGAAAAGCTATACGAAGACCTCTATGGCGACCTCGCTGGATTGAATATCGAAGAAGTAAATTGGAGGCAGTGGCCGTCGATGAATGTTTTCACCCACCTGCCGATGGCGAGGATGCCCCAGTTGGTCAGGAGTGCAGCCCACGAGCTTTTCGGCGTGTGCCAATCAGAATCGGGTTTCTTGAGCGTCATCAAGACTAACTCCGACGACAAAGATGCGAAGATGTTGGTGGTGGAGACGCGTGAAGGCCACGTCGCAGGTCTGGCGACACTGGCTTCGGAGAAAAGGTGGGGTCCCTTCGCGGCGACTTACGTGTTCGATATATGCCTGCATCCCAACCAACACGACATTGCAGAAGACCTACTGGAGGGCATCGAGTGGCCGAACCAGCATGTGCTGGCTTACGCAGCCGAGACTGATAAGGGGCACATCGGGCTTCTTTCCCAGGCGGGTTTTCAGAAGCACAGCCAAATCGAGCGCTTCTTTGAAGGGGGGATTGGCCTCGTCATCATGGATCGTCAGTAATCCAACGCAAGGGAGTATCTGGTTGAGAGCGATGCCTTTCTGTACACGGCGTTTCTTCCTCCGCTCCTGCCGTTCGTCAGCATCCAAACCTCAGTGCGGGCCGGGGCGACTGGACGAATTTAGAACTCTATGCTTCTTCCCGACGCCTGAAGTAAAGCGGCTATTCCACGATCTCCGACATCTCGATCTGTGCTGCCGGCTTTACTTTTTATAACGTCGGTCACGCTTATCCACATTGGGTTGTCAGCCATCTTTACAGGACCATAGAACTCAAAAACCTCTTCATCAAGATTGAAGTATAGTCCTGTAAACTGTCTTGGCGTTCTGCTTGCCGTTTCAGGGGAGAAAACAGGTGATGAGGACAAAGATGCTGAGACAAAACATGTGGTGGAGCAGAAAGGAGAGAACGCCCACCCAGACTGCAATACAACCACCATAAGTGAGATGAAGACAAACGCGCCCGACAGGACTCGAACCTGTGACCTGCGGATTAGAAGATAACAGGCCGTGTATAAAGGGCGACTACGCACAGCGAGTGACGATACGTAACAACAATACCAGTTTTAAGATAAGGTGATCGAGGTTCTTGTGACTTGTTGTCGAAGACTGTCATTAGTTGCCAAAAAGTGTACCAAAACTGTACCATTTTTCGGGTGTGTTATCGCGCTCTTGGTCAGGAGCGTAAAGTGAACCAAAATTGAACTTAAGTACCCTTCTAAAAATTGCAGTGCTGGTGATGCGATAGTATGAAAGTGATATCTGGGGTCGAAAAGCCCAGATACTCAGAAAACAAGCCGATTCTACAATCTCCATTCAGCAGCTTGGAAGATGCGATATTTTCCCGAACGTTTACCAATACCTGTAAATTGGGGCGGTCTTTGGCGCAGAAAGTTGAGTAGGGTGAGCTCAATAAAGGAATCTGATTCAATGAATATAGAGCCGCGACAAGTGATAGCACTGTGTAACAATACTATATCGCAACATAGCTATACCTGACCTGTTGTAATATATCGCCATTTATGGCCGTTATCTGCATCGATGTGTGCCAAGGACAGTTCGTGAATCATAGAGTCGAAAGGCCTAGTCACTATGTAATCATCGCGTTCCACAATGCACCGAATAGCATTACAATAGGTACAAAACCCCCGAGCTGAGAATACCGTTTAAAGTTATCGAGTGCTTAGCCGTATTGACCGATCGAAATACATTGGGAAAAACGTCACTTCAAGAACTGA
>CAZVGZ010000041.1:0-21074 GCA_964627605.1 uncultured bacterium
GTGAGGATATAGTCGAGGTTTATCACCTCAGCCATCAGGTTTGATCCGCCTGGCAGAGTCGATGATGCCCACAAAGATGCCATCGTCGCGTGATATGGCCACATCTTCTGCACATAGGGATATGCGTTTGACGGTATCGGTGCCAGTTTCCATATCAGAGTCCAGAAAATGAAGCTGAACACCAGCATGATAATCAAACTGGCAGCGGTCATGTAGATGTAGCTGCTGAACTTGGTTCGCGTTAGTACCAGCACACGGAATGTCTGGGCCATACCCCCGTTGTTAAAATAGGGTATAGGAGCAAACCATATCGCCACGCCTTGATAGCCCGACAGATAGAACGTCCCCTCCGCCAGATAGGGGAAAGCCATCCCCTGGTTCGTGCCAGCCAAACCGATCAGACGGGCGGTGATATAGGACAGCACCGGGCTGGCTACAAACCCAAACAGCGCTGTGAGCCACCATTGAAAATCAGGTACCAGATAACGGACCAGCACAACCGAAGCGGTCGTCGCAAGAAACCATACGGCGATACCGATCCAGATTTTGACGTCACCTCTCCCTTCGACCGGCCCACAACCTTTTTCATGATCTTGCGGCGCGTTAAGCAGCTCTCGTTTGCCACCGGCTAACACCTTTGCCACCATCCAGAAACCGATAATGCCCACGACAATCGCCACACCGATGGAGAGGCTTAGATAGAAATCCAACTGATTGCTGATCTGGGTAGGGATCAGCGACATCCCGGGTTTCCAACTGTGAAGAATCCCCTCGCCAGGCTCTGGACCGCTGTAGTTGTACAGAATCGGGTTCACAATGAAGTTGGTCGCCATGCCAGAGATAAATGTCCCAACCACAATCCAAAACGGCAGCACAAACCCCACAAGGAATGCACCCAGGTCGGTGGCCAAACCCAAAATTGAGGCTGGCAGAATGCTCCTTAAGTTGACGGTGAAATCGATCCACGGGATCGGGATCACCTGAACAGTTTGGGTAAGGAATGTCTCGGAGAGTGTCGGTATGACGATATAGATTGCGCCCCATATGAGTCCAATTACCGATCCCATACTAAACACTCGCCAACGCCATCCTTCAGCCCCCTGTGACGACTCCGCCAGCGCGGTGGCACCGCCAGACTGCACAGGAGCCATCGGAAATGGCAACCTCTCTATATCGTTAGTAATGCGGAACAGGACATAGCCCATCGCCGTCTTGTTGATGTTAAACAGAACGATGTGGATGATGGTAACGACTATGGGAATAAACCAGTCAGGATGCAAGAACGACCGCGCTTCGAGCGCGTCCGATCCAAGGGTTGGTGAATACCAGGACGGGATGTGCTGGGCGATAACGTCGGCCTGTGGAGCCTGCGTCAAATACTGATTCCAAACCAGCCCGCCGAACGGTCCACCAAACAGGATGGCACCCACTCCCAGACGGCCGCCCATCATCACAAGGCCAGCGGCGGTCCAGTAAAGTATGATGATCTCCTGGCGTTTTAGCTGGGTCAGCGATCGGCGGCTTATCTCCAAGAACAGGATGATAGTCACCCATTCCGCAGCGCCACCCATGCTTTGCCCAGCCACCAGTCCCAGGTAGATGGCACCAGGAAGCATGATAATGGCGATGAAAAACATCGCCCATACCGTGTTCCAGTTGAAGCCACCCTGAAACGGCTCGTCGATGTCAACGTCCAGTTGAGCCTGAAGTTCGGCCTGTTCTTCGCTCTGCGGCGGCACGCATTCCTCCTCGTCGCACTCGGTGTGGCGGACTCTCTCGTCAACCCACGTCGCCGACGCTTATCTGCTATATTTTTTTCGACGACCGCAGATGGGATACCATCCGCAGCCCGCTGTTTATGGTAATTTCCCTACCCAAATCAGGCCCTAATTGCTGTCAGCCAAACCTATCCCACGGCGGAGCAACTCTACTGGTATTGTCCCAAACGAAAGTAGTTGGTTGTAGAAATCAGACAGTTTACCGCTGGGGTTGGCGGTGTTCCAATCGCTTTTGAGTCTCTGTATTTCGCGCTTGCCGACCGCGTAGCTCATCGGCTGCGTAGCCGACTGGCAGTAACGCTTTATTTCGGCCAGGGCGTTCGGTCGCTCCAATTTCGCCACATCCACCAACATCTCCACCGCGTCCTCAAACGCCATCTCTCTAGTGTGCAACCTCACATCCAAAACAATCCTCACCGCTCGCCACAACACCAGGTTTCGATCAATTGAGTCCGTTTCGCCTGTGGGAGTGACCGATTCAAGCTGTGTTTCCAATTTCCTGGTCTCGGCGATAGTAGCATCCAAAGCTTCTTGTGACCGATCTCCCAAAGTATGATCCAGGTCATGCCGCCCAAGCCATGTCGCCATGACAGGGTTGGCTTGACAGATGAGATTGATATAGTCTGCTGATGATCGTTTGCATATTTTCGCCAAAATTGTCGCTTGGGGCTCGCCGCCCTCAAAGAACTCTATCCAAGGTCAATCTGTGCGAGAACCTGCTGATCCACACGACCTGCGAACACATCTTCCCCCAGGTCCATATATTTCTGTTTGATGTCGTTGGAGATCGTCCGCCAAACCAGGAATCTTTTCCGCAGAACGTTCATGAAGCCGCGATTGATTCTCTGCCACGACGCCACATCGCCGGACAACCGGTGAATCGTTACGGCGATCTTGTAGATGTGCCCTTCACCCGTCGGAAGAGCATCCATCTGAACGTCCTGGCTGATCCCTAGATCGTAGGGAGCCAACCAGGTGCGGAAAGTCAGTCGGTATCCAGGATCTTTGTTCTCCGCGTCCTCTGATACCGACAACGCCTCCAAACTCACACCGCTGGTAACAAAAGCGCCGGCTGACCCTTCGCCATAGGACTCCAAGACCCGCGCCAGATATGTATAGAGCCCGACAACATCGTGTTGCCCTACTGTAAATGGAAAATCGAAATGCCAATCGTCACCGTCAGCCGGCGGGAAGACCCATCGCCTCGTCACGTCAGGCACAGCTGAATCCGCGGCCACCTTTGATGGGTAGAGCGCAGACAAGAGCACTGTGACCATCACAATCATGGTAGACGCCACAGCGGATAGTGACGAGTAGTTTAGCGATATTCCGGTCAGTGCTCCAGAGCTTGACAATAACATCGCCAATATCTGGCCGATGAGATAGCCCCAAACCGCCCCAATGACCGCGTAGACCGCTGCTTCGGCGATAAACAACGCCGCAATATGCGTTGGAGTCAGACCCACGGTAGCGAAAATACCGATCTCTCTAAATCTGTCGTATACAGCCCCTAGCATCGTATTGAGAACGATGAGCGCTGCGATTACGATAGGCACGCCAAGATTGCCCAACCCAGAGATGCCGGTCATCCCGATGGAACTGTAGACTTTGACATCTTTGTCGGTTCCCACAAACACCGTCAGCGCGACGCGGGACATGAACTCCTCAATCTCCTCAAGCATCTGCGCAGGCCCATCAAAGCCAGCTATCGCGATTGAGTTGAGGGTCCCGCCCAGTTCACGAATATCGTCGTATGGCGCTATGACGACATTGGAGGGGTCTATGTGGCTAAAGGATTGTATGGGAGCGGTCGCCGCCTGCGTCGGGTCTTCCTGAGAGGCTTCTTGCATCCGCTGCGCTTCACTCACCAGATCGACAGGGGTGAGCATCTCATCGTCCATGCCAGGGACGTCCGAGAACTGGGTGGCGTCGAAAATCCCGATGACACGCCAGGTCGCCCCAAGCATTCGTATTTCAGCGGTGCCGATGTCAGAGGTGTCAACACCTGCCAACCGAGCCATGAGGTCAGGCAGTATCACCACGCGACGATCGCCAGGCTCAAACCAGCGGCTTCGCCCAACAAGCGACTCGGCAACGCGACTTACTTTCGTCTCCTGGGATGTCATCCCCAATAGACCAGACGCGAATGTGGTGCTGTCGTTTACAGGGTTGCGGAAATCGACATTACCTTTGTCGCCTTTGAAATGAGCGACAAACCACGCACGGGGCGAGATTGTTCGAATATCTTTAAAGGCACTACGGACATAGTCGTAAGCCGACTCCTGAAGACCGCTCCAGTTCCTGTCCCTCACAAGCGCACCGACGTAAGGTGGATGGTTGTCCCTGGGTATTTTGTAGAACACCAGTGAAGTCACCACCGACGTGAACGACAAAACACTGAATGTGAGTAGCGCCAGCGTCACAGCCGTAAGTCCCGAGCGCAAAGGCCGTTTGCGCAGGTTATTTATCCCTAGCATGATGGCTGCTGCTGTAGCCTGCATCCGTCCAACATCGGTCTCATGCATCCCGGTGGCAGAGCGTTTCAGTTTCTGCAACTCACGATTAAATTTACCGACGACAATGACGGTGACTATCAGCCCAAGTGCAAAAATGACGAACCCTAAAAATACGATATATGGGGAGGTGCTGAGCTTGAATGCAGGGTGGACGAACTGGAGTATGAAAAAGATGCCAAAGAAAATCAGAGAAAAACCAGCGATCTGATATCTTACATTTACCGACCCGACTATCAGCCGCTCCATAAAAAAGGCGAACGGTAGAAGCAGTGCAAAATAGAAAACCACGCCTTGAACGGTGTCGATAGCGGTGCCTTTGACGTCGGGATAGGCTCTGGCTTCCAAGCCCCAAGCCCTTCGGGATTCAGCGATGAACTGATCGTACTCTTGGCTTTCTAGATGCGCAGATGCTTTGAGCAGAGCTGTATGGGCGTCGTCGTGGAGCGCCTTCATCCGCTCGTTGATGACCCCATAGCGCGTCAACGTCTTCATCCGTACATCATCAACAACCCACATGTCACGCGCCACCTGGAACGCAGGGTATTTCACAATTCCCATATCCACCGAGTAGCCTGTGCCCTGCGCCAATTCCGTCACTTCCGGCGTGGCTTCAGATGGCGATATCGGATCGGAGAAAAGCCGGTCGGGCGAGTTCAAGAGAAGGTATTTGACCCCAAAAAGGCTGGTGCTCATCAGAACTTTGACCTTCGTACCTGGTTCGGCGAACACGACAGAACCGGTTACCACATCGCCTTCCATCGCCGACTGGAAAGGCACTACAACGCTCGAATACTCATGGAGTTGAGCGTTGTCCTGCCCCAACAGAGTCAACACGTCCAAAGCACTCAAATAGCGGCTATCCACGATCTCGAATAGAGAGAGCGACCTGCATGGGAACAACACCGTAAGGGTCTGGAGAAGCGATGCATCCACGTTGATCAGTGTGGGATAGGTTTTGTCGCCCTCTTCGCCAAGGTCAGGAGCGTAGGAGATTTTTCCAGATTCTTCGTCTATTTTGTAGGCCATCACCTTAACAGTTTTTACCGCTGGGTTCTGAGCGATCATCCGAAAAGCGAAATGTCCTGCTTCCTCTTCGCCGTTCTCCAATCCGGTCGCCAAAGCAACCGGCATCATCCGAACGCCACCAGCGGTTTTCTGAGTGGTCACAAGCGTAACAATCGCACCGGGTACCGGTGTATTCGGCATGAACCCTTTACGGCGATCAAATATCAGAACACGACCTTCTAAATCGCGCCCTGTATCTTTTGGCTTGATCTTCGTCTCCTGGAAAAATCCAGGGTCGTTTAAGCCGTGCAGAACAAGGCCGGTAAGAGTTCGAGTTTGAGTTACGAGGTTTGGGAAATCAACAGCACCGACAGTGTCTACCGGGGTGTCTACTCGGCCTCTGAAATCGTTGGTAGTCGCCAGAGCCAACGCATTTTTGCCGACGAAATTCACCGGTTCGTTGTCGAAAGCCAACGGCAGCGCCAAAAAACTGCGCCATGTGCGTTTGGCTGGAGAGACCGCGTCGGCGAACTGAGGCAGCTCCTCAAGTGCCTCCATCTCCTCAGCGCTCCGACTACCCTGGTAGATGTCCTTAGCATAGCGCATGAACGCTTTGCCGTAGGCGGTGTGCATGTTCGTGCGCCGGGAGTCGGTATTCCATCCCCCGAAAAATGTGCCTTGAGCGAAAGCAGCAACCTGATCGTTATGAGATGAAAGGTCGAGAGCCAATAATAGACCGAATTCTATCCGTTCATCTTCAGGTATCTCTTCTAGGAAATCATCTTCCTGTCTGGTATGTGCATACAGAAACTCTTTTATGCCCTTTAAGCCGGCGAAGTGTGCCGATGTCGCCAGAAACAGCACCGGAAGCTCTGGGCGGTGCTTCGAAAGTGCATCGGCCATCACCAACAGAGCAGCGATGGAAGCAGCCTGATCGGCGCCAGGCGACAATCCCGGAGCGACCGAATTGGCATCATAGTACGCCGATAGCACCAGCGTGCTCTCAGCGGGGGCATCCTTCAGCCCAGGCAGATAGCCCAAAACATTGCGTGCTTTTACCTCTTTCCAGCCCATGCGCGAAGTCAGATGCACCTGGTTTCCAGGCGCTGTTGCTAATGGGAGCAGCTCGTTGGCGGCCTCACGCCCAACATAGAAACGCGGGAAATCCACCGGGACCCGCATGAACTTCGATTCGGCTTCTGTCCTGGACACGCGTCCGTCATCGTAGAAAACGACAGCCTTTGCGCCGAGCATCGCTGCGTTGAGGTAGCGCTGCCGTGATTCGAATCCCATCAACACGATGCTGCCGTCGATCTCCCGTCCATTGAACACCTCAAACTCGCCGCTACCGGCGAACACGAGTTCCCCTCGAATACCCTTTCTAGGCAGAGTAGGGGTCTGCACATGGTTCGGCCACATCGCATGAAGCGCAAAGCTCTTTTCGCCATCGCTGGTCTGAATGCTAATCGCACCACCCTCATCCACGGGCACAACAACGCCAAACTCCTCGTGGCGGACCTCACTTAGTCCAGCACCTCGGAACCTCTTTTCGATGTATTCAGCAGCCGCAATGTTGCCTTTATAGCCCACCGCTCGTGACCGACCAGCACCGACCATTTCCTCAACAACGTCCTTGAGAGCCTCTTGCGAAATCGACGCCATCGCACTCGCGACGCCGCCTTTCACAGGCGGTCTCACAATCGCCTGGATACCTCGACGCCCTTCAAGCTGATCGGCACCGAACAGCCATTTTGACACCTGGGTCGGATTGAACACCGTGACAGACAGCAACTGAAACGCTACAAAGGCCAGAAGGAGCCATTTGCCGACTGTTGTCAGGATGCGGGTGATTGCGGACGGGGAGTGTTCGTTTGAATTCTGCTCTGACATGGGGTCGTCTCGAAAGCGTGCATGATCGCGGCGCTTATCGCGATCCTTCAGTTCAATTACGACTTGCAGGGGATCGTCGTTCGTGGCATGGCGGAACGGATAATGCTACCAACTACCCCCCAACTCGTCAACACCCTTCAGGACCCTTCGGGTTCTTTGGGGCCTGTCTCTACGCGACAGGCCGAAGTGGACGGGCAGCAGATTTGCCAGATGGAGAGCGATAGGCTTGTCGCGGGTGGGGATAGAGCCACCCGGAGGGCTAGGGACAGGTTTGGGTGCAGTGGACAGAAAACAACGGCAAGCGCGCGGTGGAATATCGATCCGTCATCAATCGTTAGTCGAATAGTGTAGTCATGGCTCGCAGCAGGACGCCCGAAATGGTCAATGCCGTGCCAATCAAACGCAAAGCGAGTCCGCCAAACCAAGTTCTTTGGAAGGGAAGCGAACGCGCTGCCTGGAAAGATCGTGATCCGCTAACAATGCGCTCGCCCAGATCGCTGCAGAAATCAGCAATGGCGTGCAGGCGTGGTACAGCCAGCAACAGTGTTCGCGGCGGTGACCGTGGTAGTGCTTATCAAAAAGCGAGCGACGGGGCTCGAACCCGCGACAACCAGCTTGGGAAGCTGGTACTCTACCAGCTGAGTTACGCTCGCGCACAGTTCACGATAGCCAAACGGTCTTCGGCGGTCAAGCTGCGCTGGTTTTTTGGGAGTCGGGGCTATTGGCTGCCAATCGGCACGAACGTCCACTCATCGCTAACGGAGTTGGACCGCTCAAGGTCATCCGGGTCTGTTGTGGTAGTCACAAACCAGGAGTATGTCTCACCCTTGCTGAGTGCGACACCGTCGTAGGTAACCGAGTTTTCACCCTCACCTACCCCGGTCCGCCACACTTCGATAAGCTGTTGGCGCTTGAGGACGATCATGTAACCTCTTGCCAGAGACACCGTTTGCCATGCGAATGTGGGTTGTAGTCCAGAGGTTCCACCGTCTGCTGGGGAGATTAGCACCGAGGGGCTAAGCGCAACATCGTCCGCTGATGCGCTTGATGCCGACGATAGCCCTCCACGGTCGAACGCCACTATCCAATAATAGTAGACACGACCGATATCGATCTGTCTGTCCAAACTGAATGTGGGGTCATCTTTTGCTAACGTGTCGTTCGGAGTCGCCTGGCTAAAATCGGGGAGTTGTCCGCGATAGACTACATATCCAGAAAGGTCGGGTGCCGCTACTGGTGCCCAACTGATCTGCATTCGCGGCGCTGAGATGTTTACGGCGACCACCTTGACACTGTCTGGAGTCGCCGGAGCGGTCGTATTGGCAGGCATCGCTGGTACAGCAGCGCTCCTGTCACTTATCATGCCGCCATTATCAAAAGCGCTGACCTGATAGTAGTATATCGTGTTGTATTCCAATCCTGAATCGGTGTACCCCAGGGAATCCTTCCCCAAATTGGCGATAAGATCCCATACCGACTGATCTATCTGATCTGATCGGTATACCATGAAACCTTTGAGATCACCCTCAGGAGGCTTCGACCATGTTAGCCTCACCTCTCCGTTGCCTGCGTTCGCCACCTGGACGGTCGGAACACTCGGTGGTTTTTCATCTGGGCCTGTGGTTCCGCCGCAGCCAGCCAAACACAGCGTAGCTACCACACTCATCACCGCCCAACTCAGCAACGTTCTCACGAATTCCATCCAAAACCCCTCTCCGCGAGAAGACACACTGGTCCGCCCGAATTTTTTTGCCTGCCGATTGTAAGCCGGTAGCCCCAACGACCAATCCAATGTCAACTGCAAGAATATCCCCATCAACAGCACAGCACTATCAGAAATCAGATGCGGGAGAGCTGATCGCGAGTACCAACGAACCGGATTCGCCGCTTGACGGTTCCAGAGGTAAGATCGACGTTACCTTCTTTGAACAGAAAGCCGAGGAAGAGAAACTCAGGCACCAGTTGAGGAATGCCCAAATGAACAGTCTGGTCCGTGAGAACAACGGTATAAGGGTACCGAAATTCCTGGTGGGCAATCCACTTATGCCCATCGAAAAATATTCCGATGTGCACCGCGTCTTGGGGGTCATCGCCCACAATGTGGACCGCCCCGGTTGCTTGTGGAAATGTGGTGAGCTGCATATTGGCGTGCGGGCCCCCACCCCAACTTCCCCAACCAGCCGAACGGACGTTCCGCACCACTGTCAAGGACTCTAAAAAATGCTCCGCACCACCGTTATCACCCGCCTAGTCTCTGATACCCCTGTAGCGAAAGAGGTAGACCAGGCGATGGCCTCAGGCGATTTGGACCAAGCGATCGGTTTGGCGGGCGGATACCTCCGACGTCGCAAAATACCCTTGCCGCTCTGGGAAATCAAGCAAACGGACGACGATGACAGCGATGAAATTCGTCACCGTGCCGATCTGGCGGTGGCCGGGACGGTCAAAGAATACGGTGAGGCCTTGGTGGGTAACGCCCCGCCGTGGTTCGATCCCCCAATGACCACATTGGCTCGCATGCCACACTTAGGGCCGCTCATTCGCACATGGAAAGCCACCGGCGACGACATTTACGCCCAAACAGCGTTGGACGTCATCCGAGATTACGCTGCCCACGTTCCCATCGAGCTGGCTAAGAGCAGCAATGAGCCAGATTGGCACAGCAACCCCTGGCACTGGTGTTTCATCAACGCCAGGACCGCACGTCTCATCGATTCGGCGCGCCATCTGGATAGTTACGCCGGTTTCACAGATCAAGATATGGTCGCTATCGCCAGCGTCGTGATTGACGAGGTAGAGTTCGGGCGTCAGTTCATGAATTTGGGGCTGCATTGGAACGGTACGTTCGCCCAGATCAAATATATAATCTACGCGGCGTTGTTTCTACCTGACGTGACCGGCACCGACAAGTGGCTCCTACAAGCAATCGCGCTGTGGGAGGATTTCGCCGGTGCCTACTACTACCCTGATGGCGGTGGCATTGAGTTGGCGTTGGGATATGCCACGTCGGTAACAAGACAGATGAATCTGGTTTATGAAGCACTCGCAGATCGGCCAGAGGCGGCAAAGGTAGGGGAGATTCTTACTCGCGCCAACAGGTTCTACATGGCTATCTCCACACCTGAGAGGACAATCCCGCCGTTTGGCGATCTGCGTTTTGGTGATATTACTGACAAGATCGCTCGTCGCGCAAAAAACCTTTACGAACTCGGTAATCTGCCAGACGCCATTGTGGACGGCACCGGCGCCACGTCTGCGCCGTTTAGATCGTGGCCACCTTCTGGAGCCGACGACTCCTGGGCTGGGATCTATGTGATGCGCGGCGACTGGTCCAACGACGCCAACTATCTGGCTTGCGATTTTGGTCCGTGGGGCAGCAATCATCAACACGCGGACTTCATGAGCATTCACCTATACGGTTACGGTCGTCCGTTGATTGTCGATCCAGGTACCTGCTCCTACCGCTCGACCGACCGGATAGGTGAAAGGTTCGACTTGTCGCACGGATTCCTCCACAACACAATCGCGGTTGATGGAGTAGATCAAGGACGTGGACAGGCTGAAGACACCGCCACCGCTCCGATGCAGCATCGATTCTTAACTCATCACCGTATAGATACTGTATCTGCGGATTATGATTTCTGGCAGCACGAGTTGGATGTACAGCACCAACGAAGGATATCGTTTGCTGTGCCGGACTACTGGTTGCTCTTGGACCGACTCACCGGCGCGAAAAACAAACCACATCAAATCGAGCAGACATTCCAGTGCGACGCACGTTGCACTGTGGAGATGTCAGCCGACAGACAGATCATTCACGGACCCGACGGCCGCGCGCTTACCATGATGCCTGTCGAGAATGATAGACCCGGCTTTGTGGTCATCGGTGAACGGGAGCGGTCTGTCGATCCGAATTATAACAGAGGGCAAGGCAGTACCGATTGGGTGATCGGCGGTCGTGGTTGGAACGGTGTGGACCCAACCGATCCGTCTGATATTGCTGTTGCCGCTCCTGCCCTGGTGTACAACCCCATCATCACATGCCCCGCCACTCTGGTGACAGTGATGTTCCCGACAACGCCGGGGATTGAGCCTGATGTCGCAGTATCGAGCTTTGAAGCAGTCAATCAATCCGAAGATATGGGGCTGGTCATCGACGTGCGAATCGACGGGGACGAAAAACGTCGGCACGTCTGGGCGGTCTCCTATGCGGCGCACCCGTTGACATTCGCCCACGACCTGGTGACCGATTTCCACGGCGAACTTCTGCTTATTCGCAATGCAGATGGCGACAGCCCTTCCGTTCATTTTACCAACACCGGAGCGGCTCGACTCAATCTTGCTGGTCACAAACTTTCCTTCTTCGCCAACCAACGTGCTGACCTACACATTGAGGTCAAAGGAAGCCGCCTAGAACTGTTGGCAGACGTCTCCAACCGATCACTGCGCGTTATCGCTGAACTGGCTTGGGGCGACCGATATTGGGAAAACACCAAACTGCCGCCTGGAGAGCTGGTCGAACTGCTGTAGTCTGGTCACGTCCACCTGGAGGGGTACAGATATGGAAGAAGTAGCGATTCTCAGGCAGCGGATTCGCCGATTTGAAATGTTGGTAGTGGTGTTTCAGTATGAGTCTGGTATGAAACGTTGCCCCATAAATCGAAACGCTTTGAACGACCGCAATCCTTCCCAATAATGAGGGCACGTTGGGGCAGAACTGCAACTGAAGGGGATGATATGTACCAAAATCCGCCACCATCGGATGTGATGTTAGCCATCATATCCGATAGTTACGCAGAGGCGAACTGCACCGACAGAAGTACTATCGAAACGAGGTGCGGGATTCCACGACATATAGCACACTCCTCCTTGAAAGCCCCCAGGTTCGGTTTTCACAATGCCCGCCGTTCTGCTACGTCCCTAGTCTGAAATATACCAACTGACGAATAAAAGTTAATGGCTATTTTCTTGCCGCCTCCCCATCATTCCGATCGCAGATAGCGGTCCTCAAATTCAGGCTCAGACCTCTACATCGCAGGTGATTGCCATCCATGCTGCCGCCGCTGATACTCTCTTAATTCACGGAAGCTGATCAGCTTAATCCCGAGCGAGTCGATGAGCGCCTTAGTTTTGGGGCTGCCGAAGACCCCTGAGTCGGAGGTCCGGCGCGCCCAGGAGTTTGTAATCGACCTGAGTTCGTCGGTCGGCGCACCTGCATGGATAAACAGTTCAGTTACTCCCGGCTTGAGAGCGCGGAGGTAGTTCTCGTAGAACACCTGCGCCGAATCCAGATCGTCGTGCTTGGTGACTTCGTGGATCAGGTAGTCCAGAATCGCCCAACCCTCGTCGCGCCATTTTGCGATCTGCTGACCTCCGATATCTGTTCGGTCAACGGCGTAGGGCAACCGAAACGGCAGCCCATACTCCTTTGACAGCTTCATCGTCATGCCGATCAGGTCCGGCCTGAAATAGTGAGCACCCATATGTGAGTCGATGTGAGTAACGTCAATTCCCGCAGCAAGCGCTTTTTCGATCTGTGCGCGGGTCTCTCGCTCCGCCTCCTCGCCGCTGGCATGGGCTAGAACATCTTCGGTATCAGCCCACAGAAAGCCCGCTGGATCGTGGAGCGATGGCACCTCTGCTGAGGGCGAGACAGAAGTCCAACGATAGGTTTTCCACTCTGATGTGAGAGTCAGATGAATGCCCACATCCCAGTTGGGGTTGGCTACCGCAGAGTCGGCGCCTTCTTGGAACCCCTCCGGAGGCACCATAATCGTCGCAGAGGAAATTCCGCCGTTTTTAAACAACTCGCCGGTCGCCAATGTCACAGTGTGGCACATCCCAAAATCATCGGCGTTGAGTATTAATAGCTTTTCGTCAGGACCGTAGCCCAGTTGTTGTGCCAGAGTCATCGGCTGCCCTTCCAAATCCGTCTCCTGTCTTTCTCGACATCCAAAAACCACTGTCGCGCAGATAAGCGCCGCCATCGTTGCATTTCGCATCTTTTTCTCCTAATGAAAACCATCGTGCGGTTTTAGTTGCCTGGCATGTCGTTCCGCAATATGGTCCATATCGCCTGCACCAATCGGTCCACATCTGCACCTCGGGTTAGGTACGGCGTGGGATTAACGATCATCGTTATTGATGGGTCGTAGACCGTTACGTGGCAGTGCGGATAGTCGTAGACCGGATCGCCTGCGACTTGACTGACGTTTCCCGTCATACCGACACGGCCGATAACCGTCTCTCCAGCTACCACAACGCTGTCCCTATCCACTAACGGCCGCTCCAAATGGCTGTACCACCACTCAACACCTATCGGGTCTTCTATCATCACCGTCTGTCCGTAGTCGACCACACGCCCGGGAAAATTGACACTGTCTTTGAACGAACCGGCGAATTTCACAACACCTGGGCGTATGGCTGCAACCGGCGTACCCAATGCTCCAGGCAGGTCTATCCCTTTGTGCTCACGTCGTCTACCACGTTTGGCGCCGTATCTACCTACCCCATGTACGTTTCCCATCACAGTCTGAATATTGTCGCCAATATACGGGCTACGTCTCCGGGTTAACCATGTGAGCGCTCTCAAACCTACCATCGGCGTGTCGATGATGTCGGATGCCAACAGCGACTCGAAGCGTGGCCAGCGAGCTGTATCACCTAACAATAGTAAGGGCACATCGGCCTTGGTTTCGACGCTGTCTAAAGCGGTTTGTACTTCGTGCAATTCCGACCTTGCCACGTTGCGCTGATGCCATAGCCAAAAACATGAGATGAGTAGCACCGCCATCACGAAACGCGTGGAGTGGCGCGTCGTTTGGTAGAGTAACGCTTGGCGTTGCAGACCGTTCATCTTGTCACATAGAAGTAAGGGGTCCACTTTGTGGAGTGGTAAAAATATGCCGCAGCCGGCACCACGGGCAACTACAGAGACCTTGTGCATCGCTCGTGTTGGCGTGATCTTCCCCCGTTCACCGGGTCTGTCCAACAGGTTTTTTTTGGAGAACGGTCACTATGCGTATATTGGCAACCGGGGTTGCAGGTGGGGTGGGCAAGGTAGTGACTCCGCATCTGATGTCGATAGGCCACAACGTGCGGGGGTTCGACCGGTTGGTACCACCGTTTGAGTTGGCAGACATGGTGATTGGCGATGTCCGTCAGGGAGACGATCTGATAGCGGCTGCGCGGGGTTGTAGCGCGGTGCTCCATATGGCGGCGATCCCTGGAAACCGACCTCCGTTCGACGAGCTGCTGCAAATCAATCTAATTGGCGTCTTCAACGCGTTGGCTGCCGCAGAGGCTGTCGGAATGACCCATATTGTCAATTTTTCCAGCATATGCGCCACAGGAATTCTTTCCGAACCGCCTATGCCGGTCCCAGCGCTACCCTACAGTGAGGCTATGGATGCAGCACCGGCGGACTGCTATGGCATGGGTAAACTGATGGGCGAGGTTCTGTGTCGCGGCCACCAGTTAAGACTCCCTGAGACTTCGGTGAGATGTTTAAGACCGGGGTTGGTGGTTCATGACGACTCAGCAGCCGCCATGAGCCTTGAGTTTCCAAACGCCGTTAGTTTCTCCGGCGACATCGCCGATGCGGTGGCCAGATGTTTGGAATCTGCACCAGGGTTCGGTGTGTATCATGCCACATCAAGAAGACGCTACACGAAAGAGGGCGCTCTGTTGACGCCGGATCAACTCCGCGACGACCTGATGGTCCACGGCGTTGATCCGGCGATAGCGGATGAATGCTACCTCGGTGGCGAGATGGGTGTGTACGACATCTCCGCCGCTGAAAAGGATTTGGAGTGGTCGCCAAGGTGGTAGCAAGATCTGGTCAATACGATAGAACCGCGGGGCCATCGCTTTGAGGCGGGTGCTGGTTACCGGTGGTTCTGGTTTGGTCGGACGGGCGGTTGTGCCCCATCTACTCGAACATGGGTATCAAGTTCGCGGCTTTGACCGTGTTGCGCCAAAGTACGTTTTGGAAGATTTCCACATTGGCGATCAGACCATCAAGAGTGATGTGGACTTGGCTGCACGGGGTTGCGACATGGTTGTGCACCTGGGCGCAATCCCCTGGAACACGCCGCCGTTCGGTCGGCTGATGGACATCAACCTATGCGGGACCTTTGGAGTCCTGGGAGCTGCTCTGGCCAATAAGATGACTCACGTAGTCTGCGCGTCCAGTGTCAGGGCTGCTGGTCTTTTGTCCGTTCCACCTACCCCGCTCGAAGCGCTTCCTTACCATGAGACGATGTTGGCGACCCCGTCCGATTTCTACGGTATGGGCAAACTGATGAGCGAACAGCTCTGTCGAGGCTATTGGCGTAGGTGCCCAGAGATGTCAATCCGCTGCATACGCCCAGGCCGGATATGGCACGGCGACACGCCGCTATACGCGCCTTTCTTAGATTCCATGGTCCATCAGGACGACGTAGCCGACGCGGTTCGCCGATGCCTTGAGAGCGAGCCAGGGTATGGTGTGTATCACATCTCCGCCGCACATCGGTACACCGAAACCGGCGAACGCATGACGCCAGACGAAATCCTCAAAGAGCTAGTGGATAACGGAGCCGACCCAGCCATCGCTAACCATCGCTACCTCTCTGGCGAGATGGGCGTCTACGACATCGCCGCCGCTGAGCGCGACCTCGGCTGGTCCACGCGTTGGTAACCATCGCAGTTTACCGCACCAATGTCATCCGCCTTGTGATCTTCTGCTCGTCAAACGTCAAGCGATATAGATACACGCCGCTGGCGACCGCTTTGCCTGTTGCGTCGCGTCCATCCCACACTATGCCGTGCGATCCTGCCGAGACCCGCTCATCGACCAGTGTTCGCACGACTTGGCCAGACAGGTTGTGGATCGTTAATCGAATTTGTTGACTTGAGTGGTTGTTGTATCGAAGCGTCGTCGTGGGGTTGAAGAGGTTGGGGTAGCTGGGTTCGAGGTTTGCGGTTCGCGGCGCCGAAGCGATCCCGAGGCCTGTGGTTTGGCTCACGCGATCGTAGATCCCTTCGAACACGTACGCCGAACCCGAGTCGCTACCGTTGTCGTCGTTGTGGCTCGCACCGACAACGACCACACCACCAGAAACAGATACAGAGTAACCCAGCACGGAACCCACAGAACCGTCGGACGTCAACAGTTTCTGCTCTGTCCAGCTGCCGTCGGCCCGACGTTCGAACAGGTACGCCGCTCCGGAATTCTCGCCATACCGATCGGACCGGCGCGCGCCAATCACGAAATTGTCGCCAGATACTGAGACCGAGTATCCGAAACCGTCGTCTGCGCTTCCGTCCGATGCCGTCAGCCCCTGTCGACGTAAACGTGCACAGCGCCGGGGGCCGCGCCGTTTTCGTCGTATACCTTGGTGCCTATCAAAGCCACGTTGCCCGACACCTATACTGAACCACCGAAAGCCTGACTTGCAGCACCGTCCCGCGCAAGCAATTTGAATTCGCGGGCTTCGGTCGTCGCTGGCAGAGCTATAAGCAGAGCAACGCCACAACACCCTAGTGCCCACCTGGTTAGCGACTGTCCAACAGACATAATCTCCCCTTGAGTCGTAACCGTCCCGCCAAGTAGACTGACTTTCTCATTTTCTGCGGTCTACATATACAGACGTCGAAACGGCCCATTTTGATGATGTCGTGCTCAACATAAATTGAGCGCGCATCATTGGCTTGCCAAACCGCAAGCGATCCCCTCCAGTTTACCAAATATTTGCGAACTGGTAACCGGGACGAAATCTACGCAGGCTAATCTTAAAAAATCACTGAGCACGGGATGGCGACTGTTGACAAGCTCGATAAACTGGAATGGGACAGACCAAGCAGGAGGAGACGCGATGAAAATGATTAGCGCCATAGTTCAGCCTCACAAACTGGATTCGGTGCGCGACGCGCTAGCCGAGGTCGGCG
Organism: uncultured bacterium; assembly: GCA_964627605.1. Taxonomy (GTDB): domain Bacteria; phylum Latescibacterota; class MWCZ01; order MWCZ01; family CAZVGZ01; genus CAZVGZ01. The sequence continues at coordinate 17,120 of CAZVGZ010000041.1, forward strand.
TGCAAGGCATGACTGTCTTGGAAGCCAAAGGTTTCGGTCGACAAAAAGGACATCGGGAAGTCTATCGAGGTGCGGAGTACGTCGTCGATTTTCTACCTAAAATTAAACTCGAGATTGCGGTAGACGACACAGTTGTCGAGGCCGCCATCGCTACTCTGGAAAAAGCGACCCGCACCGGCAACGTCGGCGACGGAAAGATATTTGTCACGAGCATCGAGCAGGCAGTTCGTATCCGCACTGGCGAAACCGGCGTAGAAGCCCTTTAGCCACTACCAGCCAGGAGGCAATAATGAACCGAAAACGAAGCTCCCGTCTGGCGTTGGCGACGCTGGGCGCACTGTTTACACCGATCGCTGCACTCGCCGAAGATTCGCTCAATTCGGGCAATACAGCCTGGATGCTCACAGCGACGGCGTTAGTGTTGTTTATGACAATCCCTGGATTGGCTCTGTTCTACGGCGGGCTGGTGAGGGCGAAAAATGTGCTCAGCATACTGATGCAATGTTTTACCCTCACAGCACTCATGACAGTGATCTGGGTGGTGATGGGTTACAGCCTGGCGTTCAACACCAGTGGAATGCAGAAGGGGGTTTTTAGCTTCAACTCCTTGGTTGGCGGCTTGGGGACAGCTTTCCTCAGCGGTGTTAGTGTCGGCAGCCTGTCAGGGAGCATTCCAGAATCGGTGTTCATCACTTTCCAGATGACGTTTTTCATCATTACACCAGCGCTCATCGTCGGGGCGTTTGCCGAACGCATGAAGTTTTCGGCGATGCTCTGGTTCATGGGAATCTGGTCGGTGGTGGTATACGCCCCCATCTGTCACATGGCTTGGGCGGGCGATGGTTCTCTGTTGGGCGATCTCATAGGCGCTCTGGATTTCGCCGGGGGCACCGTGGTCCATATCAACGCTGGTATCGCAGCTCTAGTGGCGGCCGTTGTGCTCGGTAAGCGCCATGGCTATCCCCAGACGCTGATGGTCCCTCACAGCCTGACTTTGACGGTCGTCGGAGCCGCGATGTTGTGGGTCGGATGGTTCGGGTTTAACGCGGGCAGTGCACTCGCCGCTGACGGTTCGGCTGGAATGGCGATGCTGGTAACACAGATCGCGACTGCTACAGCTGCGTTGGCGTGGATGTTTGTTGAGTGGATGAAGCATGGCAAACCAAGCGCTCTTGGCACAGTGACCGGCGCGGTTGCAGGGCTCGTTGCCATCACACCGGCGTCTGGCAGTGTCGGGCCTCCTGGAGCTTTCGCCATCGGGTTGGCAGCAGGAGTCGTCTGCTTCTGGGCAGCAACTTCGCTCAAAGCGCGATTTGGCTACGATGACTCTCTGGATGCATTCGGAGTTCACTGCGTAGGCGGCATCGTCGGCGCACTGATGACCGGGATATTTGTCGCCGAAGGATTGGGCGGAGTGGGTCTAGCCGAAGGCAAGACAATGGGGTCGCAGTTCATCGCTCAGTTCTACAGCGTGGCGATCACGGCGATATACAGTGGCGTCTTGTCATATATCATTCTCAAAATCATCGACTCGGTCATTGGTCTGCGTGTCGATGAAAAAGCCGAAGAGATCGGCCTCGATGTGTCCTTACACGACGAGCGCGGTTACAACCTATAGTCTGCTAAAAGGTTGTACAGGCGGTCCGTGTTTCCTACTCCAAGGGGGAGCGCGGGCCGCCTCTCCTTTTTTATCAAAGTTGCGTGTCAGCCTGGCAGCGCATTGTCCGAAACGAGTCCATTTGATTATTATTGATTGCTGCGTCAACCAGGCCCAGTGACTCTGGTCGCAACTGATTTGTATACCCAACTTAGGTGGGGCAGTAGCTCAGCTGGGAGAGCGCTTCCCTCGCACGGAAGAGGTCGGCGGTTCGAATCCGCTCTGCTCCACCATTCCTCATTTTCGCCGATCTTACCCTCCTCGTCGCCTCTGTTGTTAGTTATCTCTCCATTTGCAACTGCAATAAAATCAAAGGGTTGACGATACTCGACCTGAAGCTCACCTGCCTCCGGTGGAAAAAACGGCTGCCCACCATTGGCAAATCCAGATAGTGCCAACTCGCGCCGCTATGCGGCGAACTCCCCTAGCGCCTCATCCAGATCGCTGGCCCCAACGCCGTCGCTCTCATTGAGGCGACCGACGAAATCCGATATGATCCGCTCGATGACAAAGCCGTCGTGGACATGACGTCCAGCGAGAGCTCTGTCGATTTCCGCATCGCGGTTGTGGTCGTTGAGCTCCGTGAAGTAGACCACTCGGAACCGGCTGTTGTAGCCCTCCCCCTGATAGATCTCGTACATCACCTTGTTCCACTCTTGCGCTGCCATCATCGCTCCTGTCCATTGGCCGGTTCTAACGGCGAATTTCCCACCTGATACTGGCTGCCCTAGGCACCGATCAGCCTGTCCCCAATGCTGGCATCCGACATCTTTTTTTTAAGACTGACTTCTAACTCGCGCATTTTTGTGTCGATCTGCTGTTTCTGTTCGCGGTGTCGCACGAGTGTTTCGCGGTACGCCGCCAGGAAATAGGAAATGGTCTCGACGCGGATTTTTATCGAGCCGGTAGGTTTGTTCTCGTCGATGTCTTTAAAGCTAAAAAGAGGCGTACCAGAAGCCTCGATAATCTCTTCGACCACAGTGTACACCGGTGCGTCGTGTCCACATTTGAAATTGGACATCTCCAATGCGACCAGATTGGGATGACGCGCAACGTATTTCGCCGCAAAAATCTTCTGCGATGTGTTCTCGCTATAGCTGTTTTTCCACACGTCGCCTATATCCAGTGGATCGCTGATATCACCCTCGGCCACCTCGTCTCCGAAGAGCCTCTGCAAAATGTCCTTGTCAAGCGGTAGTGACGCCTGACTGAAAATCGGATAGCCCAGCTTCTGGAACTCAGTCATGATTTCGTGGTTGATGCCAGGGTCGTTGTGATAGGGCCTGGCTAGCAGCACCATCCCCAGACGATCCTGGTCTTCAAGGTCGTCCAGAACACTCCTGGCTCTGTCGCGTTGGACGACATCGACAAAAGTATCGAGCGCCGCAAACCCTTCACAGACAGCCCGCGCGTTCTCTTCGACAGAAAGTCCCAATATCTCTTGCCAGGTCTCGAACATCTCCCGTTCGAGCTTCTTGGGTTCTCCTGGGTTGAGCAGAGGGTTGATGTATCTGATGCCTAGTTCGGCGAATAGGTCTCCCTCTTTGGTAAACGCCGCTTTCACCGACTCTGATGTTGCCGTCACCGTGGGGCAGGCCCGATGCGCTTGTACATCTACCAACTGGCTCGGTAAGACATCGATCATCGGGAAAAAAACAAAATCCATCACCTTTTTGGCGTGGTGGACCTGAAGAAGGTTGTGCATGTGTGGGATGCACACTTTGCTCGGGAAACAGGGGTCGATGGCACCGCGCTTGGCACCTTCTTTATACATCTCCTCACTGGTGTAGTCCGACCAGACCAGGTTTTTGTCTTTGATGCCAAGGCTCTCGAAATACGCGGTGAAGAAAGGTGCCAACGAGTACATATTGAGCACCCTGGGGATCCCTATGCGTAGGTCGCTCCTCTCGCCACGCGCACGCGCTTTGGCGCTGGGCAAAAACTCCAGGCGCCGAGGCCGATCAACGACGATCGGTGGTTTGAACGACTTGAACGCTGTGTTGGCGGCTATCTCAATCAAATTGGGGTTGGCTTTCTTGATCGTGTCAAGTTCCGCTTTGATCCCGCGCATATCCCCCACGTCCTCCACTGTGCCCTTTTCGCAGGTTGCAATAATGATGCGGGTGGTGTTTAGCGCGATGGGGATTTTCGAATCCATTTTGCGCTGTTTTCTTGGCGTCTGATCGGCATCAGGAGCGATCTCTGCTGGTACCGCACCGGTGTTTGAAACTTCGGTGTTGCGCCGCGCCTTTCCCGACCTCGGCTGCTCCGGTCCCGATTTGATCGAGAACATCTCTT
>CAZVGZ010000041.1:21084-29641 GCA_964627605.1 uncultured bacterium
TCTCGTCGGCTTGCGATGTTCTTACATCCACAAACGTGCGCAAACATTTGTTTTTGCAGAAATAACAGCGTGTGCGCTCATCTCGGGTTGTCGTGTATTCAATCGCTTCGACAGCATCAAGCCCGATAAACTCAGTAAGATGTCCATTATCATAAAGAAGTGCCGCCTCAAGTGCTGCACCGATAGCGCCTGATTCACCGGTAAATTTGTGGACTATCACCTCAGGCTTTACAGATTTGCCGTCAAATCGGCTCTCAATGAAGTCCACCTGTGATTTGACAGCCGCCAGATTGTGCTGGGTGCCTCCTTGCAGCACGAAAGTTTTGCCGAGGTTGGACAGGTTGGATATCTGACTCACATAGAGCCAGATATTTTTGGGAATTACGTTGGCCAATCCCGCCATAATCTCTTGCGGTTTCCAGCCCTGGCGCTGAAAATCGACTATGTCTGACTGCATAAACACTGCGCATCCATAGCCAAAATCGGGCATACTCTCGGCGTCAAAAGCGACCTCGGCAAACTCCTCCACCGCGTAGCCAAACTGGTCGGCTGTGCTTTGCAGGAAATAGCCGTTGCCAGCCGAGCACTGGGTATTGAGTTTAAAATCTTTGACCTGCCCGTTCTTGAGGATGATGATCTTGATATCCTGGCCGCCGACATCGCATATCACATCCACCTGGGGGTAGTAGTGAACTGCGGCTTTCGTGTGAGCCACGGTTTCCACCAACGCCACATCAGCAGCCAACGCGCCCTTGAGCACGTCTTTAGCGTAGCCCGTGGTCGCCACCCCTAACACATCGAGCGTCGCCCCCTGGCTCTCAATCTGCTCCCTGAGGTTGCCGAACATCTGGACAGTGTCTTCGATGGGGTTGCCTTTGGAGAGCTGGTAGGCTTTGGCTAATAACCGTCTATCGAGGCCCATCAAAACAGCTTTGGTCGATGTCGATCCGCTATCAACACCGACAAAACCGCTAACAATCTGTCCTGTCTCGAAGGCCGCAGGCTCCCACTCCTCTTTCTTGAAGCGGGTCTTGAAAGCCTCAAGCTCGTCGTTTGACTCTGACAACCCACCTGACCCTCTGGAGCGCTTCTCCTCCACACGTCCCACATTCAGGTAGTGCGACAGAGCCTCTGTTCCCAGATAGAACCCCACCCCAGGCTCTTCCTGTTTCCCAAACTCCACCGCACCTATCGCTGCGAAATATTGGGCGTTATCCGGGACGACAATCAGCTCGTCAATCGGCCTATCAGGTACCTCAACACCGCGCTCCTCCCAGATGAGCGGAATGTTGTGTCGCCAACACTCCACCATTCCGGTTATGTAGGTATTCGGCCCTCCCAACAGTAGAACTACCGGTCGCAGAGTATGACCTCGTGTCAGGACTGAGAGGTTCTGCTGTATGATCGATTCAAAGAGCGACGCCATCAGCTCATTCGTGGGCACTCCCTGCTTTTGTAGGCCATTGATGTCCGTTTCAGCGAAGACTCCACACTTTCCGGCGACGTGATGGAGTCTGATACCATCATAGCCCTGATTGCGGAGATCATCCGGCGCGATCTTGAGTTTCGCATTTATTTTGTCGATTACAGCCCCGGTGCCTCCTGCACACTTGTCGTTCATCGAAGGGATTTTCTTCTTTTTGTCGCTTCCAAGTAGGTCTTTGAACACAATTATCTTGGCGTCTTGCCCTCCCAGCTCCACCACCGAATCTGTTTCGGGATACAGCTTCTCCACGGCAAGGCTGACCGCAGTCACCTCCTGCACGAACTTCGCGCCTACGTAATGCGCGAACGCCGCACCACCAGAACCTGCCACAAACAGCCGAAAAGATTCAGGTGGCTTCGACAGATCGGCCTCTATACGGCACAAAAACTCCAACACTTTTTCTGGCTGCTTGGTCTCGTGGCGCTCATAGTCCTGCCAGAGTATCTCATCGGTCCTAGGATCCACCACCACCGCCTTGACGGTTGTGGAACCCACATCAAGCCCGATAAACAGATCTCTGTCACCTGATCTGGCCTCAGATTTAGGAGCCAGGGAGGGCTTGATTTCCCTCTGGAGTGCGCTGTCGTCACCCCCGGATTCGTCATACATCGGTAGAGCATGCGCAAAATCGATCATACTGCGACCCCTTCGCCAACAGCCGACATGCCCTGCAAGAGATCAGGAGAAGGGCTAGCGAGGCTTTCAAGGTCTGTCAGAACGGATCCTTCTGGGCGCACGTTGTGGCTTTGCAACAGACTGGAGATATGCAGCGCCATTCTAGCCGCCGTTCCGACGAAATTTTCGGCTGGGGGAACATGGAAGGTGCCATGCTTTAACTCTGGATGTTTGTCAACGTATGAGCGCAGTTGGCTTAGTGGATACCCACCCTTTTCAAGCGCTCTGGCAAACTCCTGTCGCGCTTTGGTGCGGGCCTCGCCAAGCGCCATCTGAACACGGCTGTGCGCGTTGATCTCACCTTCCCCTGATGTCTCGATAGGCAAATAAATCATTTCGGGGAAGTGGGACATCACAGCGGCTTGCGCGCCATCGGACTGCGTCGATGGCATGCACCCGAACGGTTTTAAACACAAGACCATGTGGCAAAGGTCGTTGTTGTGGTAGTAGATATTCTTGGCCACCTCTAAATGCCCCTCGCCGCCTTGGGCACGCGAGTTGTAGAACGGGTGCGCAATCCGCTCCATCTTGAGCTGGTCCACAAGCTCGTGGGCGGTTCCGCCAAGCGCGCTCCGAAGCCGATTGTATTCGCGTGTAAACACAACCCGGGCCAGGGAGAGCGTTTTTGTCAATTTCCCTGCTCGCCACTCGCTCAATATCCGTCTGATCGGACTGCGCCATGTGGGCACTATCATCCCCTCTGCAAGCCCTTTACGGTCCTTCAGCGAGTTCTGCGCTCCGTGGATCATGTACACGATCCATGTGGCGACTGGCTCCACCAATATCTCGGAGTTCTCCCGCTCAAGGAACTCGAACATATTGAAGTTGCCGTCGCCTTCGGTGGTTTGAGCCCAGAACTCCCCTGTGACCTTTACTACCGGCTTCACACGGAAACGATCTAGAGAAATACCGTCAAACCGTTCTCTGGCCCGCACCATCGCGTCGACATATTCATCCCCGTTGAGCTGATCCAGAAACTTCCCGACGGCGGTGGCTGTGCCCTCAAGACCAGGAAGCCATCTCAACAGCTTTCCAAAGCGACCTGACAGCTCGAAACGTTTTTTGGAGCGCATTACTTCGTGAAGATCATCCATCACCTCATCAAGAACCCTATCGGTGTCTCCAGGTACCGATTCGTAGGGGCGAATTTGATGCGCCAGCTCGTTTACGAGATCGGCGATGTTAGTCGAGTTGAGGAATGCCATAAAAAAATCAACGTCCAGCACCAGACCAGCCTCTATTTCCGACTGATCCAAACCTTCATTCTGCTGGAACAGGATTACGCGGAAACCTTCAAACCCCGAATTGCGGAGCGCCAAACGAAACTCAGCTTCGTACATCCCGAACCTGCATGGGCCACAGGCGCCAGCCGTAAAGAACACGTACTGGTCGATTATTTCCTGGCGCGTAAACCCTTGAGATTCCAAGCTTTTGAGGTATTGGACGAGATTGCCCACTGTGAAGTATGTCGGGTTACACTGCCCGTTGTTGCCATACTCTTTTCCGGTCTGGAACGCTTTGACATCAGGGGTGGGCAGCTCCTCGCACCTGTATCCCATACCTTCGAGTGCGCCCTGTATCAGTGTCTCGTGTTTCCAGGTCAACCCGCCAAAAAGTAGAGTCGTCCGTTCTCGCTGATCGGCTGTAAACGGAAGTTCGGCAGGCCGCTTTACATGCTCGATCGACGTCGGCAGACCCACCTCCGCCTCCAAAGTTCTTCGAGCTTCTGCCAACTTACTTTCAAGCTCGCTTTCGCCTTGTGACTGCGGACGTGCTTCTGTATCTAGAAGCGGCAAAACGCCGCTGTCTGTGTTCAGATGAGCGTCTATATGTGACATCTATATGTGCCCCCGATAGGGATAAAATCTTCAGTACTGAGTCGCACACAAAATACACACTGATGTGTGCACAGCACAAGGGTATCGCCAGTCGCGCTCCAGCCTGAGAAGAGCTTTTGGGGGTGGGTCTAGAGGCGCTTAGATCAGTCCATTGGCGAAGCTGTGAATCGGCTGTTGGTGCGAGTAAGGGAGTTCCGAGGGAATCTAAACGCTGACATCTACAGCAGTTAGTGATCTCCAACTAAGACCTGATATTGGTTATAGCGGAAGCGCGGGTTCAGCGCCCAAAAAAGCATAACCACATTTTTTATGTTTCTGAGCGACTGCAAGTAGGAAATTACGGGCGGTACTAGAAACCGAGCCCACAGATACGCTTAGGAATGCTCTCCATAGTCGATGTGTAGGTCCACGCGCCCCATCATCAGATCGCGGGGGCCATCAAGTTGTGGGTCCGGTTCCATCAACCGCACCGTAAGCAGGTTCTCTCCGTATTTGGGTAGCGGGCCTCGCGTAAGATCAAAACTCACAAAACGACTCCAATTTTTGTTTATATCGGCGCCGTTCAACGCATACGGGGTCAATTCGTCTTTCTGAATCCGTTCTGGTACGATTGGATCGCCATTTAGGAGATACTCCATCTCGTCGATCCGGCCCCAGATGAGGTGCCACTCGTTCAGTTCGTCTATCGGCGGCGTCACCAGTCTGAACTGGATTTTCAGCGTCACACTCTCGAGATCGCCGCAGTCCGATGAATCTTGAAGTGAATCGCTCACGCTAAACGTCCGTTCGGCTCCATCGCCTGATCTATCAGGATCGGACGACCAGACTAGATCGTGGGGGTGATCCACATGCCAGCATGAGGTGTATATCTTGCTTCGCCGCTCGATAGAGTCCTTGTCGCCAAGTTCCATAAGGTGAGGCATCGCCCTGGCGACCGGTCCAGGATAGGGCCCTGACCAGAACCCGGCACCGTTGAAGAAAAACACGCCGGTCACGCCCTGGTGATAGTAGTTGAGGCATGCGGCACGAAAATACTCGATCTTCCCGAACTCTTTGGTGTCATTGAGGTCGAACCCGATACAGTCAAATCCAGCGTAGATCGGTATGTCGTTAGACCTGCCGGTTTCGATAACTTCACTCAGGTCAGAGCCGTATGTCCTCCCGATGGACAGACTATCGATCAACCCTTCATTTAGCCACGTCTTCCAGTCCATACCAGCATCATCACAGACCGGTTGTTCATAGATTCTTGCCAGAATTCGCATCGGCCTTCCACGCCGCTCAAATGCTGGAGTTACACTAGCGCGTACCTCCCTTACCAGTTCGGTAAGGCATTCAGGTTTTTCTTCGCCAGGAGGGAAATATGGCCTGCTGCGGGAGAAATCGAGATCGATGCCGTCGACGTCGTAACACTCTGCGGCAGCAACTATTGGCGCGATTACATGTTCGCGGACCTCAGGATGAGAGAAATCCAATCCAGAAATTCGCCTGGCGGCAGAAGCGCTGTCGTCTTTTGGCAACACTCCTTTGCCCACGGTCATCTCGCGATTGGCCAGCCACCAGCGCGGATGCTCATCCCACGAGCCATGATGGTAGTCGTTCATCCGAAACGCCAGAGTGAAATCTAGCCCATGTCCCCTTGCCGCCTCTGAGACCAGGTCTACTACATCAACGCCCTGCTTCCACAGCTCGTGACTGGTTCCATACCTGCGGCGCTGCCCCTCGTTGTGATACCGATCCGGGTCTGGTCGAGCGTTTTCCATAAACACGCCCATAGGCATTCCATCAGGACCGACATATTCGTAGGGCGAGGGGTCTATGTGATCGCGCCAAAGACGCGGCATGTCATACGGCCCGCCAAGATATGTGTGTCCCAACCATGAAAAGCAGTCAACCTGCGTCCGCGTGACAGGGATGACCGCTTTGCGCAACACGTTTTCGGGCGTGATTGGAAAATCCATGTACTGCATCGCATGTCCGACCTCATGCCAGATAATGCGATAGGGTTTGCCCTGGATCATCAAAGACCCCCTTCCGTGGACGGTAAATGTTGACGCTGTGGACCCAAGTAGAGTTTTCAACCCCAATCTGTCCTCCAACGACGCTGTCATCGTTGCAGGTGAAAACCCGCTATCGTGTCTTCAAACGGCGCACGATAATTGGCGTATGGCTCAATCGGACTATATAATCTAGCGATTCTGAGGTGAACGAATCCCGGTGCAACCATCCAACCCTGTACAGACTTAGCAGCACTGATTAGGGTACCACCAACTTCATTCCACATAGCGGAGGGCCAATGAAAATGAGTATTGAACCAGCGGAATGCTGGGTTATGGAGTGCACACTTCAAGCTGGACAGATTTGGTATGAGTGGTGCAGGCTGTCCTGAGTTTGTGTGATGCTCTGTTCGAACTGCTCTGGACTTCGTTAACCCTGCGCTGAATGCAACCGTTGAGTTGCTTGACGCGCGACTGGCCTGTGCCACTGTTGCGTCCAATTGCGGCTGAATCGCTAGATCTACACACCCGATCATCGCCACCATCAATAACAGACACGATCTTGCACCCATGGAATCCTTCCGGCTACAAACTTTCGAATCTCTCAATCACTCCTAAACATACAGACGGCCGTCATCCCCGTTTTGATAAATCCAGACGCTCCCTTCACGAAAAAATCAGAGGACTGAAGTAGAACATGATCGCCACGACCGCAGTAATCAGCAGCGAGACGAGCACCACATTGAAGGTGTTAGATCGCGTATTTGCTGCCTCTTGATCGGTCTTGTCGAACACGCGGAGTTTGTCCGCTGCGGGTGGTGGAGTCAACAGGCTCACCACCGTAAGCACCGCAAGCGACACTAAGAACAGGAAAAGAGAGTAGTGCAGGAAATTGGTTTTAGTAATAGCGACAACCGGTCCCCAGGTGACAGTCTCGGCCTTTACCAACACTTCGACTACAAAACGCCCCATTCCGAGCACGAACCCACCTATCAGAGTCGCCAGTGCTCCGATGCCGTTAACGCGTTTCCAAAGTATGCCCACCAGGAATACCGCAGTAATCGGCGGTGCTATATAAGCCTGCACGGACTGTAGATAGACGTAGAGCTGACTGCTGATGAGACCGATAAACGGCAGCCACAACAGTCCAACAAAAACCAGAATACCCGTGGCGATTTCTCCTGCGCGGACCAGAGTCGCCTCAGTCGCTTGAGGCCTGCGCTTGACGTAAAAATCCATCACCACTAGTGTCGATGCGCTGTTAAACACGCTGGACAAAGAGCTCATAAGGGCCGCTAGTAGCGCGGCGATGACGATCCCTTTTATCCCTGGAGGGAGCAGCGTACCGATCATCGTGGCGTACATCCGATCTGGCAGGACATCGGGGAACAGCACCCGTCCAGCGATTCCTGGCAAAACCAGAATAAACAGCGGCAGTATTTTGAGAAATCCGGCCAGCATCGTCGCTTTGCGTGCGTCGGTGACGTTTCGCGCCGCAAGAGTGCGCTGAACAATCATCTGGTCGGTGCACCAGTACCAGATATGAAGCGCTGGCGCTCCCAAAAGGATGCCTGTCCAAGGAAAATCTGGATGATCAAATTCGAGCCAGAGGCTAAAAAATGATGGGTCAACTTTGGCCGTAAGAGCGCCGAAACCACCCGCTTGGGTCACGGCGATCACCGTCAACAACACACTACCCCCGATCAGAACAAACGCTTGAAACAGGTCGGTAAAGATTACCGCTCGCAGGCCGCCAAAAATCGTGTACACCCCCGTACCTACAAGGAGCACCACCGCCCTTCCAACCAAGGATGGTCTCCAACACTAGCGCGCCAGCATAGACCGATACGCTGATCTTAGTGAAGACGTAAGAGATGAGCGAGATCGCTGCGAGATAGGAGCGGCATCCCTTGTTGTATCGCCGTTCCAGGAACTCGGGCATGGTAAACACACCAGTTCGCTTGTAAAACGGAACGAACAGCCACCCCAATACCAGAAGAACCAGACATGCCTGGATTTCGAACTGGCCCACCGCCAACCCGCTCGCTGATCCGCTGCCGGCTAGATCAATGAAATGCTCGCCAGAGATATTGCTTGCAAAAAGGCTGGCACCAATGGCGATCCAGGCGATATTGCCCCCGCCGAGAAAATAGGATTTTGTGTCGCCTCGACTTGAGCGGCTAGACTTGTAGCCGATCGCTGCGACGCCGATGAAGTACAACGCCAGACACATCAGATCGATGGGCTGCATTTGGTTCGTCCTGGTTGGGGTGTTAATGTTGGGATGCGAAAGGTCGCTGAGAATTTTATGGGGTCGGTAGGGTGAGTGGCAAGTGGAGGATGTGATTGTAGGACAGTTTGGACGACCGAGGGACGATCTGCGTGCCTTCAGTATGAGTTGTCGTTCCGCCAGCAAGGTATGAACCGCCGATGGTGATAGTCCCGGCGAGTGCTGTCGAAGTCGATGTTCCGGTGGTCAGATCGCCATCAACGACCACATCTGTAAACTCAAGCGTCGCCGAGAGCTTCATGAAGACTCTGAAGGTTGAGGAAGTCTACTT
>CAZVGZ010000042.1:0-10783 GCA_964627605.1 uncultured bacterium
ACCAACAAAAACGCCGCCCAGGAAGTTCAGGACAGCGAATTCGGTAACTGGTCGGCCTTCGTGGACGATTATCGAACTCTATGCTTCTTCCCTCCGCCCGAAGTCAAGCGGCTCTTCCACGACATCCGAAAACTCAAACGGGACAACCAGGAATAAGGTTTTCTGTCAACCCTTTTTCTGGAGGCCTTAGGCAGCGTGAGCAGGTAGACACGTAGTGGCGGACGATGCGCATTGTGCTAGTCCGGTATCGTTGCGAGACCCCGACCACCAACGGTATCTTAAGTCGGATGTATTCAGCAGGACGATGCTGAGTAGATGAGCGACAGGACTGCATTGGGATACTAAGCTCGTCGACTCTGTTTTTGTCGCGACCTGGTTGACTTGGTTGATGGACACGTCTCGCGGCTTTTTTGGTGGTGCAATAATACCGCACAGTTCAGGGGGGGGGGTGATCGATGGCAAAGAGGAAGCACAGAATCTTGAACTTTTTTAGGCTTGTCATACAAATTCGCGGCGAAAGCGTAGCTGGTCAGATGGCCTCGTATGGAACACCAGTCGAATCGAGGGAAGGTGATCTCGCATGCCGGAACTAAACGCCCAGCAGCAGGCAAGAGCCATAGAAGCGATGAAGATATATCTGCAGCAAGCGGATTTAGTTGCAAGCGACACAGAACTCGACAAGAGCAGGCGTTCTCTGATCGCGGAAAAATTGAAACCGCTACTGGACAACTACATTGCCGACGAGATGGATATTATGTCGTTTCGTTCGATGGTCGATAGCAGCAGCAAACGACACAACCATTGGGGATTTAAAGGCGTCAATGGTCAGATGTTCTTTAACATGATCGCCAAAACCGCCGTTGATCTCGAGGAATGCGATGCGGAGCTAAAGGCGGTTCTTGCGCCACCAGAGAGTGAGCCTATGGCGCGAAGTCGTATGCGGACGTTTGCCAGTTACGTAGCGCGCATAGGCGAAGAGCACGTGAATTCCGGTGGTTCTGTGCGCAGCAAACCGAAGGTGGGAAGCACACCATATTTCGTCTCTCACTTCTGGCAGATATACGGGCTAGAGATATGGCCGATCTACTACACCTCTGGCGTACGCAGTATGGTGAACTTGAACCTGTGGAGCCCGAACGAGGACTTCGCAGAGGGATATATAGAGTTCAAGCGAATTATGGGAGAGCTTCAGGGGGTATTCGAAAACGAGAGTGGCCAAACATTTGACCTTTACCATGTCGAGCACGTCCTCTGGCCTCACGGTGAGAATCCGCTCACAGGCGAGAAGATCATCGGCGATGTCGGGGAGGACAGCGAGCCTCTTAAAGAGCCTGAACCCCCACGAGAGAAAGTTACATTGTTGCCAGAGAGCTATGTCCCACCGATAATCGCGATCCTCCCACAGATGGCAGCACACGAACCGAGTCTTGACGAAGCAGCAAAGGCATCCGGCATAAGCCTAGCCCGAGCCTTCGAGAAGAATATCAACGCAGCGTTTACGATCCTCGGATACGAGACGAAGCTACTCGGACAGGGGCAGGGCAGAGTTCCGGATGGGCAGGCGTTAAACAGCGACGATGCTTACGCTGTGCTGTGGGACGCAAAGGTTCGGGCGGGTGCTTACAGCATAGGAACGGACGATAGGACGATCCGCGAATATATAGCGAGTATGGCGCGCGAGCTAAAGCGCCGTCAGTCGATGCGGAATTTCTACTACGCTATCATATCGAGCACTTTCGTGGATGATTTCGACGAAGCAGTGCGTTTTCTGAAAATGGAAACCGACGTGAATGAGGTATGCCTGATCGAGGCTGAAGCGTTGGTTGCTATGGTCGACATCAAGATGCGGGACCCGCTGGGTGTTTCACTTGGTCCGGATGGGTTACAGCGGCTGTTCACCAGCAGTGGGATTCTGAGTGCGGACAGCGTTCAAGAGGTGATGGGGTAAAGTGCAACATCCGCTGGTCACCGAGCTGCTCTCACCCGCACCGAACCCGTTCAATCCGAGCACGACCATCAGGTTGGCCGTGGAAAAAGCTGCTTCGGCGCGTGTTGAGATTTTCAGCCTCATCGGTCAACGCGTTGCTTTCTTATTAGACGAGACAGTGTCACCTGGTTATCACAATCTGGTGTGGGATGGACGGGACAGAAGTGGCCGACCAGTGGCAGCCGGATCCTATCTGGTTCGCGCACAGATCGGTGGCGAGGTCTTCATCCGCCGTGTGACCCTGCTCAAATAGCGTGGCTGCTTCTGCAAAATGGGCGGCGATCTGCTCAGTGTTGGCAATATCATTTTGCGGATGCGGCTCTGCACTAGAGGCTGAAAACCCCACCGAATCAGACACCAAAGCCATCGTATTCGCCTCTCACATGGGCGAGCACCCTGGGTGGATGGAGGGTTTTGTTGGGGTTATCCGCGGTTACGAAAAACACCGCCCCGAGGTGGAGGTCAAACTTCAGTATCAGCCGCTGGACGGTTTTGCGATCTGGCTTGAAACCCAATTTCTAGGTGGACGTGGCCCAGACATGATTGTCCTGGGCAACAACATCGCGCACCGACTTGGCGCCCGCCAGGGGATGCTGGTTCCACTCACAGAATATCTTGATCAGGAGAGCCCCTACGCCAAGGGTGAGAGATGGGCTGACACCATGTATCCCATTGTGTGGCAGAACGTCGAGGACCCCATATACGGCGAAACCTGGATCGTGCCGTTCAACTTTTTTGCGCTGCGGATTTTCTACAACAAGGGGCTTTTCAGGCAGGTTGGGGCTGAGACCCCGCCAAAGACTTGGACGGAGTTCATAGATGTGCAGCAGAGGCTTCAAGACGCTGGCATCGTCCCTTATCTAATGCCGAACAACCTGAACACCGGATACAGTCTCACCGGTATGGTCTACATCTCTGACATGCTCCATCAGAGTTTGACCCCTAAACTCGACCGGCTATTTGTCGATGGCAAGCTGGACGGCTTCGAGCATAACGCCGGGATATACCAGGGGCTCATCAACCTAAGAGACCCGGAGCTTCTGGAGCCGTTCAGGCTGCTCAAACAGTGGTCAAAATACTGGGCTAGAGGATACAACGGCCTCGACCGCCAGGAAGCTAAAATGCTGTTTGCCCAGGGGATCGGAGCGATGTATTTCGATGGGTCTTGGGAAGCTGAGGCGCTCAACCAGGCGGTGACGTTCGATTGGGGTGTGTTCAGTGTTCCGACAGTTACAAAAAAATCTAGCAAATACGCCGATGGTCCGCGCAACGACAGCAATTTCAATCTGACTTTCAGCGTGGGAAGCGTCGCTCGTGACCGTGGCCATTTGGACGACGTGATCGACTTCTTACAGTACTTGACATCGCCAGAGGCGGCGGACACCCTGACCAGCTACGTGTCTTTCGTGAGTTCTCTCAAAGACTATCCGGTGCCACCGCATCTGACGGCCTACGCCCCAGCGTCGGGCTACCCGTGGAGTAGTCCGGTGTGGGGTGTCGCTCAGCAGACCGGATCGACTGAGAGCGGGGACCGCTTGAAAGTGTTGGTGCAGATGTATCTGGCAGACGAACTGACCGCCACAGAGATGGTGGATCGTTTTGAACCATTGCAGCGGCGTCTGGTGGTCGAAGAGATGCGATATGCGCTGTCTGAGAACCACAAGATGGTCAAAGAGGTGGGCGGTCGATTGGCGGTTTTGGAATCGAACCTGTCCCAATTTCCCGCCGCTCGTGCTGATACAAACGGGGTCGATACTCTAGCGGTCAGACGTCAGAAACTTGAGCGCCAGGTAGCGTTTGTAAGAAAGAATTTCGAGAAAGCCCAGGCTCAGGTTGTGTTCCTGACTGACGTACTGAGCGAGCCGCCGGTTTGGGAGAAGACAGCCCAATCGAACTAATTGGCGTATGGCAGCTTTTGTTGCGGAGTGAACGATCATTTGGGCGAACTTTCGTGCGAACTGCTGATTCGGCGCTTTAACCACGAAGGAGCGCTGTTGGGTGAAGCTGCGTGCGAAGGGACGCTGCAAGCTGCTCAAGTCTCTGAGCTACTCAAAGAACTGCCTTCCGAGCTGGTCATAGAAGAGCCGACTCGTGAGTTTTTGCACGCTACACTAAGGTGCGGCGACAGCCAAAGCGAGCGCGTGTTTCATCTTGGGCATCGCCGCGATTGGGTGCTGTTTCCCGCAGCCATCAGCGCAACCGCTACAACTTTGGACGACGGGCTTATTGAGGTTACTTTGGAAGCTGCTACCTACGTTCATTTCGTGTCGCTGTCAGTCGATGAGGCGATGTGTCAGGCGGCCAGGGATTCCTAATGAGGAGCAGTGTCGGTCAGCACTTGTTTGGGAGGGCTGACAGATCAGCGACCTTATCAGCCCATCCAATATAGAGTTCCAGACGTTGTGCGCCAGACTCACGACATCGCGGCCCGCCGATTCTACTAGGCGACCAACATGACCGAGGTTGTGCAGAGGATGGCCAGTCCTATGATGAAGCCGAAGAACGCCAAGCCCATCTGTTTTTTCTGTAGGGCGGCTAGCTGTGGGGACGGGCCTTGGGCGGCGAGTTTGCCAACTTTGGGGGCCATGACCTCAAAGGCGTAGATCGCCAAGACGGTCAGCAGCAGGCTCAGTACGTGCTTAGCAAAGACCGCTATGCTCCAGAGGTTCTCCAATCGTATTGGACCCTGGTACTGACCGTTCACCCTTGTCATCAGCATCCCTGTCAGCCACAGAATCACTATGCTCGCGTAGATCACAACGCGAAACTTTTTCATGTACGCACCCATCAGCTTGCCCGCCACCGGTGGCTCAAGTGTGGCTTTGATGGCTGGCATCAGGACCAGCATGTTGGTAAACATACCACCTATCCATGCGACCACAGCCACCATATGGAACCAGTTGATGACCGATCCGACCACAATCTGCATCGTTCTTTCCATGACCATCCTCCGAGGTCTGCTCTTCAGTGTCTATATCAAAAAATCAGTTACGTCGCAGCTGTGTCGGTGCCGGGAAAACAGTGGTCATGCCACAAATGCATGTTACCGGGTTGGCCTCAACCTGTCAAGCCGTTGGCGTAAAATAGTTTGCATAAAACTCTGCAGTCCATCCAAAAGCTCTCTCTGGCGTCTTGAGGGAGTGTGGCTTTTGAGTGGGCGAACGCCACGCAGAGCCTGATAGGGTTGCCAATCTGAGATATTTTCAACCATTTTCGGATATATCAATCTTAGGGTTCGGCCTGCCACACCATAGCAAGGGCGAGAATTCAATGACTGAAAGCATGCATTCAACCGACGCGAAGGGATTCGGTGTGGTAGGTGATGGCAAGATAGACGACACCAACGCGGTCCAGGTGGCTATCGACGCCTGTGCCGAAAGCGGCGGTGGGACTGTCGATCTGCCCACCGGAACATATCGGGTGGACGGCACACTTGAGGTAAAGGACAGCGGGACGCTCAGCGTTTCTGGCAGCCATTTCTGGCAGTCGATGAATAAGGCGCTGACAGCACCGCAGATCGCCATACGCGAGGGCACCAAGGCTGCGGTCGTCTATGGCAATATATGCGAAGGTGATTGGCTGGCGTCGAACGAGATTGGCGAGAGCGCGCAGATGGGAATAAATGTTGGATCGTAATCAGGATATCAGGACCTATCGTGGAGCCCAAGAAGTGAAAAGGGCTATCCATGTAACCACCTTTTTAGCGCTTATGGTGTCGTTGATATCCAGCTGTGGGCGAACGCTGACAACAACGGAGATCGACAGCGCCGCGCGGCTGTTCAACCGGGGTGTTGGCCTCATCGCCGAGGCCATGTACGCCGATGCCGCCCGACTGCTCGACTCCTCTCTTCAGATCGCTCCGCGACAGGCTGAAATCGCTGTTGCGCTGGGGGTGGCGTATGCCAATCAGGCGTTGGACTCGCTGGCGACTGCGAGCCTGAAGCAGGCTACGGAGTTGGACCCGGGGCTGCGACAGGCTTGGTACTGCCTGGGTTTTTTGTATATAAGGAACGGACAGAACCAAAAGGCTATAGTAGCGCTTCGCCGCTGCAAGCAGGACGGCGGTGCGGCGTACCTGATGGGGATCGCGTTCGCTCGGTTGGACCAAAGCGATTCGACGATAGCTCACCTGCAACGATCGGTGGTTCTGTCGCCGCAACTCGTGTCGGCCAACTATTCGCTCGCTCAGGCGTTGAGCCGCAGAGGCATGACCGTCGAAGCCGAGGTAGCGTGGGAACGGTTTGCGTTTCTCAAGGCCCACGGCGGGACTGCGATTGACATCGGTGGCGACTTGGGCAAGTACACGCAGGGCGCGCTCGCCGAACTGCCGATCCCAAACTGGTCGGTCGCTTCCAAAACAACCTCGCCAGTAGACGCAACCGAGATGGTGGTGGGGCCGGTGATCGCTCCTAAGCCTGACGGTGATGGACGATACGTCGCTGCACGCTGGATTGATCTGGATCAGGAGGCAGGCCCGGAACTGATCGCGCTTACCAGCGTCGAGTGGTCCATTCACAAGCTCTCAGATGATGGATGGGTTGAGCATCAGAGGGGAACCGGCGGGTTGTCGGTCTTTAACAGCCTAGCGGTGGCTGATTGGGACGACGACGGTTGGCAGGATATGGCTACAGGGGGCGGTAATAGGGTGACGTTGTGGCGAAATGAGGACGGCATGATGACATGGGTGACGACACTAACGCCACCTGCTCTGGTAGGTGATGTCACTTGGGGCGACTACGATCACGACGGCAGGTTGGACCTGTTGGCGAGCGGCGGCGGCTCTGTATCGCTTTGGCGGCAGGTGACGACGTACGAAGTCCCCAAAAAAACTGAACGCCGAACGCGCAGGAGCGGAATACAGGAAAAGCGATTGAGGGAGCTGATCGAATCGCATTTGCCAGACATGATGGAGCAGAGATCTGATCCGCTGGGGAGCATATTAGACAGCGATGAGACTCTGAATTTTCCCATGAAATCGAGTATCACAGCCGTTTTTGCAGACGTAACCGATTCTGCTGGACTAGGAGATGTCCAACTGCCGCCAAACTCGATGGTGCGATGGTGTGACATCGACCGTGATAACGCGGTGGACCTGCTAGTAGAATCGGACGGATCAACGAGCGTGTTCCGAAATCAGCGGGACGGGACTTTTAGGCGCAGTGACAGTGTCACGTTGGAAGCCGATGGCAGTGCGATGACGACGGCCGTGGAAGGCGAGCTGCTGGATCGAGCGGGCCTGGAGTTGGCGATAGGAGATTCTGCTGGCGCGATTCGACTTGTGACCCTGAAGCGGGAGAACAATCCGAAGATCGCCACTATACGGCTCAGAGGCGGTCAACGCTCAAATCGTGGCGGGCTGGGGGCGAAAGTCGATATTGGCCAGGGTGCAAAGTGGCATCGGATAGTCAACACAAACAGAGCGCCCGAATTTTCCGCTGGCGATCTGCTGTATGATATGGGCGACAGAGGGCCCATCGACGTGATTCGTGTGACATGGCCCAGCGGAATCAGACAGGCGACGATGACCGTAAACGCCGACTCGGTGATTTTTATCGACGAAAAGCCTGGGGAGTCGGCGTCCTGTCCGTTCATATTCGCCTGGAACGGCAGCGATTTTTCTTTCATCGCCGACGCCATCGGAAGCGGTGTCATCGGCGTTCCACTTGATGCTGAAAGAAACTCCTACAACCATCCCGATCCCGATGAGTATGTTCTGATCCCAGGAGATGAGCTAGAAGCACGCGATGGGACGCTGGATATCCGCATTGTTGAATCGCTGGCGGAAGTTACGTTCCTCGATCAGGTCCGTTTGGTGGCGGTGGACCACCCTAAGAACGTGTCGATCGTTCCAAACGAATGGATGTCCATCGGCGGACCGCTGCCTGAGTTCAAAATCCACCGTCTGACCAGTTCGCGCCCCCCGATTAGCGCCAATTTGGGCGATGGCACCGACGTTACTCAACTGCTTAAAAACGTGGACCGCCAGTACGTCCTACCGCCTCCCCTGCTCCCGTTCACAGGCTTTTCAAGGATGCGGCATCTGATTGTGGATTTGGGAGAGTTTGACCATGACGCTCCACTGAGGTTGGTGTGGCACGGTTGGTCACGTTTTTGGAGCTCGATGAGTCTGGGGGTAGCGGCGGGGCAGGGAGTAACCACCGTGCCTCCTCGATTGGAGATTCCCGACGGAACGGGGGGGTGGACGACCATAGTCGAGAGTATAGGTGTGCCAGCCGGAACTCCTAAGACGATGGTGACCGACCTTACCGGCTTGCTGCCAAACGGGGTTCACGAAATTAGGGTTGTCACCAACATGCTGGTGTACTGGGACCAGCTACGCATAGTCGAAGGGCGGACAGACCTATCGCCGATAAGACTGACAGAGATTCCGATCGGATCGGCGGAACTTGGGTGGGCTGGCTATCCGTCCAATACGAGCAGTGACGGAAAGGCACCTTTTTCGTGGAACTACCAGCACCGTCTATCGATGACATCGATGCCCCGCCAGACTGGAGCCTACACCCGCACCGGATCAGTGGAGACGCTTTTGACGGAGATTGACGACCGGTTCGTAGTCATGGCTCCTGGTGATGAGGTGGCGCTCACGTTTGACGACATCCGGCAACCGCCTCCTGCTGGATGGAAACGGGACTACCTCATCTATCTTAACGGCTTCATGAAAGAGGTCGTCTTGGGCGATCCGGTTTTAGCGACCGTCGGGCCGATGCCGTTCCGCTTAATGCCGAGTTACCCATATCCGCCTGGCGTTGGCTATCCCGATGACACTCTTCATTCCTCCTATCTGCGCGACTACAACACACGCATTCTAGATGCGCACTGGTAGCATGAGTTGATTCCTACGGTACGTGACGCCAAAGGAGCGGCGATGTGTAGCCGTTTGTCCACATTCACGGTTTTGGCTGTTCTGGTGATGGTTGTTGCGCCATTGAACGTCGGCGCAAGGCAGGAAACCGGTACCATCGCTGGAACTGTACACGATAGACAGACCGACGAACCGCTACCAGGAATATCTGTCCGACGAAAACCCTTACGACCCTGGAGTCAGATGGAAGGATATTTTCTATCCTATCGTTTGGGTTGGGCAGGAGGACCCGATCTACGGCGAATACTGATCTGTCCCGCTTAATTTTTTTACGATACGCATCTTCTACAACACACAACAATTCGCCGCTGCGGGCATTACCCATCCACCTAAAACATGGGATGAGTTTCTTGCGGCGCAACAGAAGCTCATGTCCGTTGGACTCGTCCCCTAGCTGATGCCCAACTCCAAAAACTCCCCACACCGGTACATATTTACCTGCTTGGAGCTGCTGTGCGACATGCTCTACCAGAGCCGTATGGGTGAATGGGATGTGATGATCCACGATGGCAAAGCCGATGGAATAGAGATGAACGCCGCAGTTTATGATGGGAGGATCGATCTGACGGACCCGGAGGTGCGCACGGTGGTAGAACAGCTAAAGGAGTGGTCGCCATTCTGGTCCAGGGGGTTTAACGGGCTCGATTGTCAGCAAGCCAAAATGCTTTTTGCCAACGGGATCGGATCAATGTACATGGACGGCTCTTGGGAGGCTGAAGCGATCACGCAGTCGGTAGATTTTGAAGTTGGGGTCTTTCCGATGCCGACGGTGACAACAAGCACAATTCCATTCGTCGATAGACCGAGAAACGATTCGAACTACAACCTCTCATTCGCAGTGGGAGCCGTCGCCAAAAAGAGGGGCCGATTTGAAGAGGTGATGGATTTTTCGGCTATCTCACCTCAACTGAAGCCGCAGATACGCTGAGTCGGTAGGTAACCTTTATCAGTGCCAGAAAGGAGTATCCGGTTCCTGAAGAGATGGAGTCGTTTGCGCCGGACACGGGCTATCCGTATAGCGCCAATCCGTGGTATGTTTCTCAGCAGAGCGGGTCGGCGGAGGGCGCTGACCGGCTGTTCGCACTTCTTCAGGCCTATACCGACGGCGAGATTACGCTGGACGAGCTTGTCAGTGACTATTCGCCGCTGTTTCACCGGTTGGCGGAAGAAGAGCTGCGCTACTCCCTTGCCGAGAACATCAAGATGGTGGGTGTGATGACAGAAAGACTCGCAGGGGTTGAGGTACAGCTTGAAGAGCTTTCGCAGCTTCCACAAGATGAATCAATGCGAGCTGAAAGACGAAAACTGGAGCGACGACGCGCATATACCAGTGAGGGTCTAATAAAAGCAGTGACTCAGAAATCGTTTATCGCAGATGTACTTAGCCGCCAACCTGCATGGGCTGGAGTGAACTAGAAATGGCGCGGTCAAGACGGGCAGGGGTGGGTCAGCTGTATCTGTTGATCCTGCCGACTTTCGCCTTTGTCATCGTTTTTACGTACTACCCGTCGCTTTCGGCGGTCTATCACGCTTTTTTCCGCTGGAACGGCAGCAATATCAAAGAGTTCGTCGGGTTCGCGAACTTCATTCGGGTCATTTTTGACGACCCCGACATGCCACGGGCGGTGGGTAACATGGCGCTGCTCCTGGCTGGTAATCTGATCCTACAGATTCCTACCGTGATAGCGGCGCTGGTGCTCTATCACCTGCGCTATCCCAAATGGCAGTACGGTTTCCGAGTGCTGTTCGTTCTGCCGATGGTGGTACCTGGGATGGTGGGGATGCTCCTCTGGCAGTTCATCTACAACCCGTATGTGGGCCTGCTGAACAGAACACTCGCGGCGCTCGGGATAATCGACCTTCCATGGGATGGTCCCACATGGTTGGCGGACAACTCATTGGCGCTGCCTAGC
>CAZVGZ010000042.1:10793-25381 GCA_964627605.1 uncultured bacterium
TAGCCTGATCTTTATGGGCTTTCCGTGGATTAACACGATCGGGCTTCTCATCTATCTCGCTGGGCTACAGCGCATCTCACAAGACCTTATTGATGCGGCGATGATTGACGGTGCTGCCACAATCTCCCGGGTGTGGCACATTGAGCTCCCGATGGTGTTGGGACAGCTAAAACTAATGCTGATTCTCAGTATTATTGGCGGAATTCAGGACTACGGTAAAGTGATGATAATGACTGGGGGTGGCCCTGGGGTTTCTACCACTGTGCCTGGACTGCTGATGTATCAAAGGGCGTTTCGGTATTCGCATATGGGATACGCTTCGGCGGTGGGGGTTCTGATGTTTCTGGTGATCTTGGGGTTGACGATGATAAATCTAAAATATTTCAAAACACACGACGATCAGGCTGAAGGAGCGTAAAACAGGTGGCTATACTCTCAAAGCGTGCTGAGACAGCGAAACTGGCGGTGCTCTCGCTCATCGCGATAGCGGTGCTTGTGCCGTTCTGGATAATGGTTAGCATCAGCTTTAAGAACCTTCGCCAGTTCTTGCAGAATATCTTGTACCCTTCACCACCGTTTCATTGGGAGAACTATGTCTCGGGATGGAACGCTGTGGCACCATACGTTCTCAACACCGCTCTGGTGGCGGTAATAGTGACGGTAGTGAGTCTGGCGTGCAGCTCGCTTACGGCATATGTCTTCGCCAGGTACAAGTTTCCAGGGCGGGCGGCTCTTTTCAGCGCGCTCATGGTGCTGTTGATGATCCCTGGGGTGCTGAACCTGATACCGCAGTACGTGCTGGCGCTTAATCTGGGTCTGGTCAACACTATATGGGCTCTGGTGCTGTTCTATGTGGCAGGCCGTCAGGTACTGGAAGTGTACATAATGAGAACATTTTTTCAGGGAATCCCCAAAGAGCTGTTTGAGGCGGCGCAGATTGATGGTGCGGGGCATGTTCGTCAATATGCGTCGATAGCGGTACCGCTATCTAAATCAATAATGGGAACCCTGGCGATTATGACGGTGGTGTTTGTTTGGAACGACTACATATGGCCACTGGTGGTGGCAGACGATTTCAAGACAGTCTCATATGGTCTGTCGTTCTTGACGAAGCAGCACTCGACAGCCTGGGGATCGCTCATGGCGGGCTATGCCTTAGCGTCAGTACCGCTTGTGATTCTGTTTACTTTTACGATGCGCTATTTCGTCGAAGGGCTGGCGTCAGGTGCTATCAAAGCATAGCGATAGACCATATTGGCGGTAAGTTAATTGTGAACAGGGGGCATCTTTTTAGGGAGGATGCCATGTGGATGCAGGAGAACAACACGGTCAGGCGGTTTTGCGTCGTCGCAGCTGTGTCGATTGGGCTTTGCTCGGTGGGGCACGCCACTACGATCAATCTGAGAATTGGCACGTTGTGGGACCAGTATTCCGATGACGGAAATGAAGGCGCCGGTTTGGCGGTTGCAGATGGTTGGCAGAATCCGTACCCATTCCCTCTCATTAGAGGGGGATCGCCAAAGCGCAGTGACGCTTGATGAGGGTCCCTCGGAAATTCCTTGCTGGGAAAAGTAAAATGCCGCTTACTGCACAGGAGCGCGAAAGAGAGTGGTTGCGCCAACTTGCGGCGATTACCGCCGCGTGGCTGCTGATCGAGACCGTCACCGGGCTTTGGCTTATGTTAGGGCCGTTCGGCGATGCTATGCAGGTGATGACGCTGGTCCACACGGTCTCAGGTGTGGTTCTGACCGTACCGTGGATCTGGTATCTGATGACCCACTTGTGGCGACGCAGAGACATTCGTGCACAGTCGCAAGCAGGAGCTACCGGCTATCTCGCACTGGCTTCGAGCATAGCGCTCATTGTCAGTGGGGTAGTCGTAACAGCCCAGGCGATCTGGGGTGCCAGAATCAGCGACCCGTGGAAACTCGTACACCAGGTCGCGACGTTCGCTCTGGTCGGATCGGTTGGCGCGCACCTGACCACCTCACTCTGGCGGGTGTGGACCTCCTCGGTCGAAGACACTCGCGCCGAGGGTCTGGCAGCGAGGCGTTTTGGCTGGAGATCGGTTGTTCACGTCGTTGCAGCGGCGGTGATTATTGTCGTCGGAGTCTCGGCGTTCAAGACGCAGACAAACATGAAAGAGTTCTCCGATGACTACGCTCTCATCTACGGCGAAGACCGCCCTTTTGCACCATCTCTGGCACGCACGGAGCATGGAGCGGCTCTAGCACCAGACGCCCTTGGAAACTCTGCTTCCTGCGGAACGGCGAAGTGCCACCCCGACATCGTCAAAGAGTGGGCACCCTCAGCGCACCGCTATGGTGCGATGGACCCGCTGTTCCAGACCGTCCAGAACCTGATGGCCAAAGAGAACGGATCGGAATCAACCCGCTACTGCGGTGGCTGTCACGATCCGATTTCCCTGTTCTCTGGCGAAAAAATGGCTGGCGAAACACCTTTGAGCTCTGAAATGGGTGTTGCCGAAGGCGTCTCGTGCTTGGTCTGTCACGCCATGACGCAAGTGGACGTACGGGGCAACGCCGACTACGTCATCGCAGAGCCGCCTCGCTTTATGTTTGACCCGCCGGTAAGCACAGCAGGGCAGGTCACCCGTGATTTCCTGATCCGATCTCTAGGCGGTGTACATCGAAGTTCGATGGGTCACAAACTGCTTCAGACGCCAGAGTTCTGCGGTGCTTGCCACAAGCAGTTCGTCGATGTTGAGATCAACAAGGTCGGCTGGGTACAGCTGCAAAACCAATACGACAACTGGAAAGCAAGCAGGTGGTATCACCAGGACGAACCTAAGAAGAGGCTGGCGTGCAGAGATTGCCACATGCCGGTTCAGCACAACTCCACCGATCCCGCCGCTGCCTACGCCACAGACTCGCGTGAAAAAGGCGCCCATCGCTCCCACCGCAGCTTGGGTGCCAACCAGTTTGTGCCACTTCTCCTTGGGCTGGAGGACGCCCAGAAACACACGGACCTGATAGAACTATGGCTTCAGGGCAAAATCCCTGTGCCGGAGATAGAGGAGAGGTGGGTTCCAGGCCCGGTTGTAGGGATGACATCGCAACTAGCCGACTCAGTGGTGTCGGTTCGCGATTCAATTCGCGTACATTTGACGATGACAAACCGCAAGGCGGGTCACGACCTGCCCACAGGCCCGCTGGACCTCATCCGTGCGTGGGTACGTCTCAAACTTATTGACGAAAACGGCCGTGTCGTGCTCCAGACGGGCGATCCCACCGCTGAGGGCGGCGATGCTGACCCCAAGGTCATGTTTAAAGCCGAGCCTGTAAACAACCAGGGAGAGGTTCTGGAACGACACAATCTGTGGGATTTGGTGGGAGTAAGATTCAAACGTGCGCTGTTTCCAGGACTACAGGATTTTGCCACGATGGCTGTGCCATGCCCAGTAACCGTAATAGACGATCCAGGGGCCTTGACAAATCCCATCAAAGCGCTCTCAGCGCCCAGACCCGGTGTCTACAAGGTCGTGACGGAGTTTTGCTACCACAAAGCGCAACCTCGTATCCTAAACGCGATACTGGGCCCCGGCCACGGTCTGGTTGCGCCAGAGACGATAATGGTATCAGACACCACCCAGGTTCGAGTAACTTCGTGAGTAGCGGGATGGCATGCCGCCGTTGACCAAGTCGCGGCGGCAGACCGTCCTCTGGGCATGGGTCATCACCGCTTTGGCTCTAGCTTTGGCGGTGGTGATTATTCCCCTTACAAATACAGACGACGAGGGGGTCACCTCCACACTCCATCGACAAACCCCGACCGACGCCCCAGCGGTTGTTTTCACCGAAGTCTCATCGAGCGCAGGAATCGAATTTCGCCACTTTTCAGGCACACGCTCCAATCAACTTCCTGAGGACATGGGCTCTGGACTGTCATGGTGCGACTACGACGGCGACGGCGACCTGGACCTGTTCGCTGCCAACATCTCAGGCCCCTTTACCTCGCCCAGTGATTCAATCGAAGCGTCCAAAGCTACCTGCGCCCTTTTCTCCAACGATGGCGACGGCACCTTTACCGACGTGACGCATCGTGTTGGTTTGGATTTGACAGGTTTTTTCAACGGCTGCGCGTGGGCTGACTACGACCGCGACGGACTAAGTGACCTGATTGTCAGCGGCTTCGGTGTTCTCAAGCTGATGCGGCAATCGCCTGACCACACCTTCGCCGATGTTAGCCAACTCACAGGCGTGGCGGGCTGGTCCATGTTCTGGGCAGGAGTGTCATGGGGCGACTACGACCGCGACGGTTTTCTTGACCTATACGTCTGCGGTTACGTCCGCTATACTGGCCCACCCAAGGGACGCCAGGATCAGTACGGCCGAATGGATGTACCTGGAGCGCTTAACCCGTCAGCATACACCCCGGAACGCAATCTCTTGTTTCACAATGATGGTGAGGGAGTGTTTACACAGGTCGCCGAATCTGCCGGGGTATCTAACCCTAAAGGCCGCAGTTTGGGAGCGGTCTGGGCAGATTTCGATGACGATGGCTGGCTCGACCTATACGTCGCAAACGATGTTTCAGACAACGCTCTTTTCCGCAATATGGGAAACGGCTCATTTTCCAACGTAAGCCTGTCAGCCAATGTCGCTGACTACCGCGGAGCGATGGGGCTGGCGGTGGGTGACGATGACCATGATGGCGACCTCGATATGGTGGTCACCCACTGGCTTGGGCAGGAGAACGCGGTCTACCGCAACTGGCGGGTGGAATCCAAAGACAGCTCTCTCAGGTTCGTGGATGTAGCCGATCAGATTGGCTTGGGGCAGATGTCGCTTCCAGATGTGGGTTGGGGGGTCGGATTTCTGGATATCGATCTCGACGGGTGGGACGACATTCTCATCGTCAACGGCAGCACGCTGCCTTTGGAGTCAGACAGATCGCTAATGGCACCCCAGAACGCCCGGATATATTGGAACCGAGGCCCCGTTATCGGCTATCTCCCGCTAGGAGTCTCCGTTGGCGAACTGGTCCGGTCGAGGGTGGTAGCCAGAGGGATGGCGGTCGGCGATTACGACGGCGACGGCGACGATGACGCAGCGATCATGTCCCACGGCGAAGGGATCCGTCTCTGGCGCAACGATCAAACCACCGGCGGGGCGTGGTTGTCAGTTGAGCTTGAGGGGACGAACTCTCCAAAGGATGGAGAAGGAGCAATAGTAACCGTCGTCACCGACAGTCTTCGCCAGACCAAACTCGTCGGTGGCAACGCATCTTACCTGTCAGGCCCCACGACGCGTCTGGTGTTTGGCTTGGGTTCGGCAGCCGTTGTGGACACACTGAGAGTGAAGTGGAGCAGCGGCTTTGAAAGTGAGATGACAGACCTACCGATCAACAGCCGCATTGTGGCTCGTGAGGGTGTTGTAGCAGCTCGATGACCCCCAAAGACCAAACCGGTAAGGTCGAAATCAACACCAGGAGCAATCGGGAAAAGCGGCTATCCAATGCGCCCCAGACGCCTATCGAACGCGATAGCTGCGAGCTTTCCTACCTCGACCCAGGGGAGATGGAGCGCTATTTGGGTGCGACGATTGGGTAGCTCACTGCGCATCGGAACCCCAAGTCCGCCTCCCGGGCGGTCGAATGGCGAGAGAGACGGTAGGTGGTGGCGGCGTTGGGCATGAATGTCCGCCAACTACCTCCACGAGCGGTATGCCTCAGCGTGACGGTTGATGCTTCAGTAGCCCCTGAGAGCTCAGCACAAAAAGTGTCGCGGTATGGATCGGACACCCACTCCCAGACATTTCCGGCCATGTCCAACGCGCCGAATGGACTCGCGCCATCTGGATAAAAACCCACCGGTGACACGCGGGTGTACCCGTCAACAAGCCCGTGGGGGCCGTGCACCGAACCGGGCTCTATCTCGTCGTTGCCGTTAAGCCAGGTTGGGTTCCAAAATGACCCCCAAGGCCACGTCCGTCTGTCAGACCCCCTGGCGGCAAACTCCCACTCAGCCTCAGTTGGCAAACGTACACCTCGCCACGCAGCGAAAGCGTCAGCGGTGACCCAATCCACATGGATCACGGGCTCGTCGTCGTGTGTCGTGGGAACATCAAAATCGAGGGCAAACATCTTCGCAAACGATCTAAACTGAGCGTTTGTGACCTCAGTCTTGTCGATCAGGTAGGGCGACAATGTTACTATGCAGGTATCATCCTCCGCCCCCAAGATGGCGGTGCCACCTGGGACGTAGAGCATATCTACGCTGTTTACACGAACCAACTGACCAAGCTGCAATGACGCCTGTTCGCAACCCGCGTAACAGACCAGAACGAACAGAACAGCTAAACTCAGAACTCGCCGGCTAGAACCCAAACGTCAACCCCCACCTGTGCGTCGCGCCGAGTATGCTGCCAACGTCTGTATAGGCATAATCAACGCCTACCATTGAAGGGCCAATTCGCTGCCGCACACCCACACCAGCGCTGAAGCCGATGACGTCTTCGTTGAACGTGTATCCGCCTCGTAGCTGAAAATGACCCATCAGGTCGGCTTCAAGGCCCATCGCCAGTTTTTCGGGATGATCGCGGGGATGAATGCCCTCCACAGCCAGAAGAAGGCTGTTAGGCCCATCGCCGACATCGCCCATAAAATCGAGCACATCCGCCGCAACGCCGATCCTAAGCTCAATCGGCAGGCCTAACTCCCCAGGCTTGTCCTCATGGAAGGTCGCCCTGGCGAAATTACGTATGGACATACTAAGAACCAGACTCTCAAAACCGGTCTCGTATCGCGTGCCAAAATCGAATGTCCAGGGGTCGGCTGTAGTGGCACCAGTTGAGTCTGTAAGCCCTTTGCGGCGCTTGGAATCGGTGAAAGGCAGGTTCAAGAGGCTGTCAGACGCCGGATCAGTAGAAACGATCATAAACGTTCTGTTGCCCCAAAGCTCCTGGCTAACGAGCCTGGCGCTGACTCCCAACGAGAACCGGTCTGTAATCTCTGCGCCTACCGCAACCCCGGCAGCAAACTCGTTCACATCGACCAGACCCAGATCACGAAACGCGAGGGACGGGTCGTCAAGCGCCAACTCGGTGTAGTGGATATCCCCATAATTGGTTGTTAGCAGAGACGCACCGACTACCACATTGCTCGCGAACGGTAGTCTAAACACCGCAGAGACTGCCGATATGGATATATCCGCAAACCAACTTACCTGCGCAGCATAGGCGTCTGCGTCACCTGAGAATAGGGGGATCAGTGCCGGATTGGTGAACACCGTTGCCGCTCCGCCGCCAGAACTGGTCTGCGCGCCGCTCATGCCTGCGGCACGAGAGTTAACCTGAACCTGGAGAAACGTCATACCGGCCTGACCCACCTTGTCGGTGGTCAAGGGCGGATCGGTTGGTAGGTGGTCACCCGTGTTGCTCTGAGCGGACACACCGCCCGGCAGTCCGGAGACCACGCCCAAAACAGTCACGACCAGCGTCGCGGCACACCACCTCATGGGGAACTCCTCTGCCTAGCGGATGATGACTAGTTTGCCAATGTCCGTGCTTAGCCGTGCGGTTTCAGAACCAAGCGCCGGATCCCTGTAGCCTATTGCTTCGACAACGTATACGTAGATGCCGCTCACAGCGAACTGACCGTCTTTGGTTCGCAAATCCCAGGTTGGCTCGCCTGACTGTTCGGCAGAATCCAGCCGGTGCACCAGGTGTCCTTCGACGGTGTAGACGCTCACTATGGAGTGAATAGCGGCCGTGTTGAGCCCGAAAAAAAGTATCCTGTTGGCAGAGCTGGCTATCCGCCCTGGCGGTTCGCCCAAAAACTCTTCAGAAAGCGCGATCGCTCTGGCGTAGCTCCACGGATTGGGTGCGACGCGCACCGAATCCCTGTTGGCGCTTGCGCGGCTGAGTCTGCCAACCTGGACCGGCGCTTCGGTCTGCCAAACAAGGGACAACTGCTCTTGTTGTCCGTCCGATCCCAAAGGCACCACACGGTAGCGGTATGTTTGCCACCTAAGAGCTGTCCTATCAATGAAACTATGTTCGCTGCGGGAAACCGTGCCGAGATCAGTCGAATTGAAAAAATTCGGATCATTGCCATCGGTCCGAAGAACCCTGAATCCGCCTTCCGGCAGCTCTTGGGTGCCGGACCACGCCAGCTGAATCTGGTTCTGACCGGTAACAACCGAGAGGGGGCGATTATCGGCAAAGGCCTGAGGCTGGACCGAAGTCGCAAAAAGCCCTATCGACACGATCTGGACCAGCCACGCCCATCGCAGTTCGCGAGCGTGTCTAAAGTTTTCAGCACATGGAAACATTGGTGTTCCCCTCTTAAGAGCGGCGCGAATAGTAGCGGCCGCCAATCGCCGTCCTCACTAACAAACTAGTAATCCGCGACAGGGAGAGACGGTGTCGTCCCTCCCTGTCGCATTCATCAATACGCGGACAAAAAGGTTACTTCAAGAACGTCACACGACGCATAAAGACCTCTTCACCCACCTGCGCACGGACGAGATAAGAACCGGCGGCAACCATGCGGCCAGTCTGATCGTGCCCGTTCCAAACTAGCGTCTGAACGCCAGCCGGAGCAAACTCGCTATAGAGAACCGCAACACGCTGACCGGTCAGAGCAAATATCTCGACGCGAGCCGTCGCATCTTCTTTGACCGAGAGTGTGAATGTGGTGCTCGGGTTAAACGGATTAGGAGCGCCATCCGAGAGGCCACTGGCCGCTGGGACACCATCCTCGATACCCACCATCCTGATGCTGTCAGGCACGACACTCGTCGAAGACGTCGTGCGCCGCACCGGGAGCAGGGTTTGCGAAGTATACTTGCTGGCGGCAACACCGTTGGCACCAATCGGAATCACACGGTAGTAGAGGTCAACAGCCAAAGGAGCTGAAGTGTCATCCCAGCGGCTTTCTGTGCCGGCCAAGTCGGCGACCTCTTCCCACGCTGTGTCGTCCCACGGCCCGAGCGAACGCAGAATCTTCACTCTGTCGGTCGCCTCGACGTTTGGGTTCACGTCCCAGCCGAGACGCACATCGGTATCGCTCCATACATCTAGCGTGACCGGGCTAGGTGGTCCTTGTGGGACTTCAGCCAGAGCGACCTCAACGTCAGCCCACTCAGAAGCCGGTCCGATCAAAGCATCGGCACGACCCACGATCGTTTTGAGCTCTGTCTCTAGATCAAAATACTCCGCGAGACGCTGCTGTTCCGTAATCACAGCGGCGATCTGTCCGGCAGCGATTTCACGAGCTCTTTTGCGGGGCATTCCGCCTACAGCGGCTACCCACGTCACGTTGATATGTTCGCCAGACGGTATGTCCCAACCACCGACTGAGAACCACGTATTCGCGGCGTTAACTCGCTCGACTTCTTCGGCAGTGATTTCTTCGGAAGCATCGGTGAAGAACCCACCGGTGTAGGCGATGTCGCCGACAGGCCAACCCAACTCGCGGGAGCTCTTGGCCCAGCGGCCGCCGGCGTCGGCGCCTTCGCCTTTGTAGAAATTCGAACCGTCAGACGGCGTCCAAGGGCGCATCTCACCACCTGGCCACATCATCGACTTGTAGAGAGGTTCAAAGCCGAACGGGCCTTCCTGGCCGGTGACACCCAGCCGCTGTGAGCCGTGCGTCTTCAACCCGATACAGGCGCGGTGGTTGTCGTAATCAAACCTTTTGGGCTGTTCCGGGTCGTCGGAACGATCGGTCGTACTCACGTCTGCATGAACAACCGCGATTCCCGCAAAACGTGCGGAGATCATCTCGCCGGTCGCTGGATGCGGATCGCCCGTGTCGTCACCTGGCGTGTCGATAGCGTCACGGTCGAATCCGAACATCATCCGCGTGCCGGGATCATATTCCGTAGCGTTGTCGCCCCTGTTCTCACCGGTAGTGCCGTGCAGTCTGCCACCTTCAGCGCGGTCCATAAACCATGTCGACCAGCTGTAGTAGAAACCGTTTATCTGGTTGCCGTGTGAGATGGATGCGTTCGACTGGTTGTACCGCCCGTCATTCTCAAAGCGGTAGTGCCAGACGATGTAGTCGTCATGGTCCTCGTGGAGGTTCTGTGCGAGGTAGCGATGGGTAGTGATACCCATGTTGATGCGCCACCACTGATGGACCACAATATCGGCCCCCAGATTTGGATTGATGATCGCCTCTTCGCTCCCATCCTGCAGTTTACTCTGAAGGACGCCGTCTACCCTGACTTCGGTCAACGGGTGCCTGAGCATCACTTCAGTGCCACGCACCTCATCTGCGTCGCCTTGCAGGCCGCTCCGCAGGAGTTGGACACCATTCCAGTCCCCGCCCTGATGGTTAGGTATATCCCTTACCACAACATAGTAGGGCAGGACGTCTCCTGGGGCTGGAGGACCAGCTCCGTTCGGAACGTCCTTGTCTTCAATCCAGAACCCTCCGATGGCGGCACCAGTATCTGGGACGACAAAGTTGGTAGCGCCGTAGAGAAAGCCTTTGTAAGAGACTGACGCTTGCCCCTCGTTAATTGTGCCTCCGGCCGTGGCCTCATAGGGCACATGGATGGCGCCCGGCCAGACCAGTGCACTACCGCCCCAACCCTCGTTGCCGTTGTCGTCATAGACATCCCACAACGTTCCCATTCGCATGTTGATGGATGTAGCTGTCGCCAAAGTGGCGACGCCGACAAGGAGGGCGATGCCCAACCTTATCGGAACCAAATTATGTCGCGATGACATCATTTTTTGCTCCTTTGTCACCGTCCAACAAGGTGGACGGGGTGCAGCTCTCCAGCGCCGAATCTCGAGCGCTTCGAGGGCCACTCGAAGTTCTTCCTCCAGAGCCCACGGCTCCGATCGGTTTTGCTAAGGCGGCAATCTGCCACCAGTCACGCCCAATCGTCCCTCCTCCCTAGTAATGAGTTCAGATTGTCGCCCTGCTCTCCAGCGGCGTTTTTTTCCGGACCCGGCCAAATTCGGCCGCCGACTCCGGGCCACGCACGTCTAGGGCGCCTTTACCGACACTAAAAATCGAGCCTCAGCCCCCAACTCATATAACGTGGATTTCTCCACATCGACCACCTATCGAATAGCGGAAGCACCGCGTAGTCGGGCATATCACCGTACATGTCGTCGCCTGGCGGCACATCGGCAATCAGATTGCCGAGATCGTCCCGCGTCCACGTTACACCCTTCCACCCAGCAAATCCATCGGGGGCAACCAGTTTGCCGTCGGCACGTTCAACGAACGTTTCAGGTGTTGGGGGCAGTCCTTGCAGATGGGTGCCCTCGACGGGGATATGCAACGAATAGACATACTCATCGAACTCGCTGCCGGTGAACCCCCCGGCGAACGTTCGATGGTTGAAAAGGTTGCGAATGTCCATGTAGGCCACCAGGTGCGCCCCACCCACTGTCAACCCTTTTTCCAACCGCATATTCCAGATTGAGGACCCATGCGTCCAAACATTCGGTTCTCGGACTCCCTGCTTGGGAATCGGGTCGAACGTTAACGTTTTCCTGTCAGGCGTCCGGGTCCAGAGCATGTTGAGGGACCAGGCGCCAACTAAGTGTCGGGACAGTCCAGCCACCTCATAGTCGCCTGGCGTGGTAAAGCGGAGATTGGCTGTGATCTGGGGCGCAGGCTCCTGGTGTATTATTTCTGGATTCTCAGTGATGTTGCGCTTCAGGTTGCCCTCGTATTCGGTTAGGTTGCCCACCGCCGCGTGTGACCTAAACCGCAACGCATAGTTGATGAATCCGCTGAAGAATCGGGTGCGCCACTCTCCTCTGAAATCAATCCCTTTGTGGTCGCTGTACACCTTGTTGAACGGCCTTCCAATGTTGAGATCCTGATTCAGCGTCTGGTATGTCTGATTTATGTCACTAATATCCCCCGTCTGATCTTTGACCCATCCCGCCAGATGAATCAACCCAATCCTGAACACCTCCCGCTCAACGCCGAGCTCATACTGAATGGTGCGAGGCCTTTCGAGGAGCGGGTTCGCTATGTAGGAGATGTCGCCTGGTTGATTGTTTCGCATGTGCCACTGATGGGCGCTGCCTGGTATGTCATAGAAATGGCCGTAGTTGAAATATATCTTCGTGTGTTCGTCCAACGGATGGGAAATCCCAATCCTAGGACTGAGTGTATACTCGGTCTCCGACTTGACGACGTCGAGCGAGTCACCTCCGTCGACTGTCGCCCACAGTGCGCCTTCTGGGGTGATTATGTTGCCGTTCTCGTCGCGCACCTCTTCTGAGAGAGGACGCTGCCAGTTCGCCTTTGTTTCGCCTCGGATGTCCTGGGCACCTTTGTTACCCCAGATGGTCTGCTGCCAGAGGCGGGACCAGGGCTCGTTCGGCTCGAACATTTCGCCGTCAGAGTTGTAGGTATCCATCCGCAGACCAAAATTGGCGATCATGCCCTGATATTCCATCCGGTCTTGTATGTATATGGCAGACGTCACCGGCTTCACTTTGAAGAAAGTCCAGTTGATCGAACCTGGATCGGTCCACCCCGAGTTCTCATCAAAGGAGGTCAACTGCCACTCGCCGCCGATTTTCAACCGGTGGAACCGGTTGATCTGGCTGGTCACCGAGGCGGCAAAAGACGTCACGTTGAACGAAGACGAGTCGACCTTGTATGCCTGGCGGCGCCCACCCAGTTCGTAATTGCGGAATGTGTTGTCTTTGACCTCGCCCAAGTACACATTGGCGTGCCAAAACGCATCGACCGTGTCGATCTCGCCTGTCAGTTCTTCCGGAGTATACGGCCCATTTCGGGTATAGAGCGGAATCTTGAGCTGGTACCGCTCTGGAATGGGATCTGACACCGGCGGAGCCCAGACGGTGTAGTCCATGCGCTGGTGCCTAATACGAAACTCGGCAAACGTTCGCTGGGAAAGCGCGTAGATTGTATTCAGGCCAACGCGCCACCTGTCGATTCTGGCGATAGACACGTCGTCGATGCGGTATTTGTCCTTCGGGCCTATGCCCAACGGATCGATGCTGTCGATCGCCCGTGCGCCCGGCGCGTATGCGTTGCCCGTGTTAAAGTTGCCGACAACGTTTTCCACCGCCCTATCCCCGACACCCTGACTCCGTCCAAAAAGGTACGAAACGTCCAGCTGCAGGTTATCTGTCGGTCGCAAGTTGAGCTTTCCGTCAAAGCTCTTGTCCGAGTAGGCGGGCTCAGGGTGAGGAAACACATAACCGGTCTGCTTGGACCGACCGGCCAAAACGACACCGACGGACGAAGTGATTGGCACCCCTACCGCCCCTTCTAGCACGAAGCTGGGCTCGTCGCCTGCTTTTTTGCCTCCGAGGCTGTCGACGCCTATACGATGGATATTCATCCAGTTCCGTTGGCGGTCCTCTGGGCGCCAATCCGGCCTTACTCCGGCGCCGACGTTCCTCGCCCAGGGGTAGATTTTCCTCGAGCGACCCCGGTGGTCAATGTAGATCGACGTGTCGGTAAGCGACGAAGGTGTACCGAGCCTTTGCCACTCGAAACTCTCTCTACCGTACGCGGTGTAGACTCCCGTCGACGCCATGGAATCACCATCGGCTTCACCTGCCGGGCTCTCGAACCAGGTCAAGCGGCCTGGGGTGTAGTTGCCGGCGCCTGAAAACCAGATCGGCCGCCCCTTCTTGGTACCTCCCAAAGCGTCGCGTGTGGCGACAATAATCAGTCCCGCCCTGGCGTTGCCAAACTCAGCGTTGTAGCCACCGGTCTGGACCTGCACTTCGGAGACCATCGCGCTGTTCACCTCCATGATCGGCACGTTGTTCCTTAAGTCACCAGTATCGTGCCCATCAATGATGACCTGAGTCGACGCTCTGCGACCGCCCCTTATCTTCCCACTTGACTCGACAGCCGGGTCCAGCCCTACAGCCTCCGCAAACGTGGACACCGGCCTGGCTTTGAGGTCCTCGGCGGACATTATCGTAACAGAGCCTGAAACATCCATTCTTATAACTTCGCGCTCCGCGACAATCACCATCGCCTCTTGCTCAATGGCGGCGGGCTGAAGCCTGGCGTCAATGGGCGTGGTCCGCCCACTTTCAACGCGAACATCCGTAACTTTCACCGACTGATAGCCGATGAAAGAAAAATCCAGTGTGTGTGTTCCAGGGGGCAAATTTAGAAGGAAATACTGGCCATCGACATCAGTAGTGGTACCCTGACGCGTACCTGTCACACGAATAGGAGCACCAGGGAGCGGTTCACCTGAAGACGCGTCGGTCACTCTACCGGCGATTTTCCCCTGAGCAAAAGCCATGTCGGGGATCAGACTCACCGCTAAAACGATTGCTACGATGGATAGATGGCGCACCATCAGGGACATCCTCCCTTATTCGGCCTATTCTTAGGATGCTACATACGAACAAGTTGTCGCCCGCCCCTCGCTCGGTCACCCATCCACAGAGCAGTGTGCAGTCTTTAAGGAGAGGCCTGCGGCTCACGAGCGATAAATTTAATCAGGGAAACAGCAAGCGTCAAGAGCGAACCCCAAAAATGGTAATGGAAATATCGGCCTGGGCGATGTGGTCAGCCAGAACAATTCCACCCCACGGCACGATCCAGATCGCCAGCGGCCCCACCCACCGGCAGGTAGTCCACAC
>CAZVGZ010000043.1:0-24121 GCA_964627605.1 uncultured bacterium
GTCGACTGTCCGTTCGTACGATCCGACGAAACTGGTCTCTGTCGGCATAATGTCAGGACCTTCAGCGATCATGTAGTGCGCTCGAGTGCCCTAGGGGAGCCTAGGGTCACCTGAATAGTTTCGCACGACAGACGTACAAGGTCAATAGCTGCACCTGACATAAGCGCTAACCTCTTGTCGAACCTGGTGATACGCACCATTCCTATGGTGGTAGTATCGCTCGCGGTGCCCCTGTGGTGCCCTCATTGCACAAAATAGGGGCTAGATAGGTGTCCCTCCATCCTATCTAACCCCAGTATAAAGACTCAAAACCTGAATGTCAAGTCTAAGTCCCTAAAAAATCCTAATTATTTTTGTTAGTGCTCAAAAACGCTATATGCGACCTAAGCTGTTGCTGAGTTGTCGCTTTCAGTACCCAGCCTACTCTCTAGTCTGGCAACGTCGTCTTCCACCGTTCGGCAGAGCGAGTTCAAACGCCACAGGTAGAAAAACAGGGCCGCCCAGACAACCGCGTAGGCTGCGACCAGATATCCCAGATTGTTCATGTTGACCTCCGCTGACCGATCAAACGGCGTAAGTCATGCGCCTTCTCGCGCATCGCTTGAAGATTCATTCGCACTGTGACCAGCACGACGAACAGGATTGTAAAGGCCCCCATTGAGACGAAAAGGGTCTTGAGCATTTCAGGTGTCAGGCCGCCGCCGCCTTTCTTGAGAACGATGGGAGATGGATGGATAGAGCGCCACCATTCGACTGAATAGTGGATGATAGGTAGATCAAGGGCACCTATTATTCCCAATACCGCGCAGTATCTCGCGGCCTGGTCCCTGTCGTCTACGAACGCCCTGATTAAGAGATACGCCACGGCTATTAGCCACAGAATAAGTGTAGTAGTGAGCCTGGGATCCCAGGCCCACCATCCGCCCCATACCGGTTTGCCCCACAGTGGCCCTGTAAGCAGGACGATGGTCGTGAATACCACTCCGACCTCATCAGATGAATGGGCGAATCTGTCCCACTTTGCGTTTCGTGTCCACAGGTAGGCCACGCTGCCTACTAGCACCAGGAAAAATGCCAAGAAAGCGATCCAGGCCGATGAGACGTGGAAATAGAAGATTTTCTGCACTATGCCCATCACTCTCTCTTGAGGGGCGTAGGCGAACACCATACAGATAGCTGACATGATCCCAAAAAATCCCACCACGATCATCGCTGGGAGAAACCGTTTGCTTCCTGTGTTGTCGTTATTGGGCATCAAACCTCCACCGCGTATTCAAAAAGGACATAGCAGACAGCAAGATAGATCACATCGCAGGCCACGAGAAGGTTGAAACCCATGCCAGCATTGGTTGGTGGCTCGCCGGTTAATATGGTGGCCGTGGCCTGAACGGCTCCGATGATGACCGGTATCTCTATCGGCAGCAGAAGCAGCGGCAGGAGCCAGTCTCTCGCGCGCGTGCCTGTAGCCATAGTAGCGAATACTGTTCCCACAGTCGCAAAACCGAGCGATCCTAAAAAGAGAACCAGAGGCAGCCAAACCATGCTGGGCACAAGCTTCAGATTAAAAAGAATGATAGCCACCGGGATGGCAACCAGCTCGACTGCGAGCATGAAGATTAGGTTGGCGGTGGCTTTCGCCAGAAAAATCACGCTTCTGTCCACGGGGCACAGAAGCAGGCCACGGAGCGACTCGCCGGCGCGCTCCTGTGACATCGAGCGGTTAAGACCCAGTGTGCCAGCGAAAGTAAATGCCACCCACAA
Organism: uncultured bacterium; assembly: GCA_964627605.1. GTDB lineage: Bacteria > Latescibacterota > MWCZ01 > MWCZ01 > CAZVGZ01 > CAZVGZ01. The sequence continues at coordinate 1,762 of CAZVGZ010000043.1, forward strand.
CACCGCAGCGGCGAGGGTGTTTTTGTCTGTATGGCCTATCCCCAGTGCGAAGTTGAATATGAGCATCACTAAGAGCGCGAAGACCGCCATGGCGGTGATCATCTCTTTGGTGCGCAGCTCCTGACGCACATCTTTGCCCAGTATTGCCAGATAGGCTCTCAAGGATCAACCGCCTATTATCGAATCGTATTTTGCTGTAAACTCGTCAAAATCGAGCTCGTCTACCTGGCTGTCTTCGACAATTCGACCGCTGCGGAGGATCATCGCCCGGTGAGCTTGTGCCAAACCTTGCGAAAGGTCATGGGTCACCAGAAGTATCGTACGCTTCTCTGACCTGAGCGCGGCGAGGGAGTTTGTGAGCATCTTGGCGGCGTGACGGTCGAGGCCGGTGTAGGGTTCGTCCAGCAACAGCACCGGTGGATCGTGAAGTAGTGTCCGTGCAATCGCCAACCTCTGTTGCATCCCCCTTGAGAACCTGTCTACTGTTTCGTCTGCCCAACTGTCCATACCCACATCGCTAAGGCGTCTGTCAACCTGTTCCTCAAGACTCCCGATGCCGTACATCCGCCCATAGAACATCAGGTTCTCTTTGGCCGAGAGCCTGCTGTAGAGCCAGGGGTAATGGGAGATGACGCCAAGAAGTTTTCTGATATCGTTGGCCTGTCGCTTCAGGTCAAAACCGCCAATGGCGACAGTACCGTCGGTAGGTAGAAGCAGTGTCGAGAGGATGTTTACAAGAGTGGTTTTGCCAGCGCCGTTGGGGCCGAACAGCGCTACAAACTGTCCGGTAGGAATCTCAAGATCAAGGTTTTCAAGCGCGGGAATCGCCCCGTAGACCTTTTTCAGCCCTCTAACGGAAATCATCGCAGCGGTCCCGATCGTCCTATGCTGTCCGCACCAACGCCGACAGGTTTGACTACATCATGATCACCATCGCCGTGAGCCACACTTCCGAAATTTTCGGGGTTCAGGCGTCGTTGTTGAGCAGATTAGCTAGCTGGGTTTTGAGCGTGTCACGACGCTCATTGTACTCGTCTTCAGGAAGTTGGTTGTCTTCGTGGAGGTCGTCAAGAGCCGCGATCTCCTCCACCAACTGCTGCGCGGTTTGGTCCTGATCCGCCGCCGAATCGGGTTCCTCGTCGTCCTGCGAGACTGCCTCAGTCTCGCTGCGTCTGCTGCGAATGTAGGTCATCACACCAAGTGCCGCCAGCAGGCTGACGCCTCCCACCAGGACGAACCATCTGCCTGGAGATGCTTGGGGAGAGACATGTATCTCAAAAACCGCGCCAGCGCCTACTGAGTTGGAGGTGTACTGGATAAGATTGATGGTCTGTCCCGATGGTCCTGGCCGGGTAATCTCTTCTCGGGATTCCATCCCTGTGACTTCGATGTCAGGGCCGGCTTGATGCGCGATCACCATCGCTGTCCCTGTCGGGTAGGCGAGCCTAAACGTGAAATCGAGATCGGAGCCGTCGTAGGGGATCTCATACTGAAACGCCTCGAGTTGTTCACCTGGCCTAAAAGGGGTCGTCGCCGCCACGCCCCACGGCTGCCTAATGTTTCCTGACGTAAGCAGGTTGCCGCCCATGGGCATCACGTTGAAGCCAGACACATTTTGTGGGAGATAGAACTTGACTGTCTGGCGGGCGTCGGTTTTGGTTGCTGTCGGTTGTCCCACATAGATGCCACCCCAGTTCTGGAGGGTGTGTATCTCAGTGGCGTAAAGCTGGCCCTGGTCGAACTGAATTATCAGGTGCACGCGCTCTTGAGAGATGCTTTGGTCAGACCAGGTGGTGTCGTGAATCGCAACATCTGTGGTCACCGGGTCTGATGTAAAGTCGATGGTCTCGCTGGCGTGGGGGAATCCCAGGTGGCTCATACCGATCCGGTACTGTGAAAACGGGTCGTAGTTCACTCGACGGAACCGGAACTGCCCGGTTTGGTTAGTGTTGGTCGAATCGATCACCTTGGCCGCGCCGCCTGCGACTCTAAAGAGCTGCACAGATTGGTCTGATTGAGGATTCCCAGCTCTGGTGACGTTGCGCACGACGCCGGTTACGTCTGTGATCCGCGCTTTGCCCACCGGCTTTGGTGGCGTCTTTTGGGGTCGATCTACAGGGGGATGGCCCGCTGGCATCCCAGGTACCGGGGGATGTCCTGGTGGCAGAGCACCTTCAGGCTGAGTGCTGATCGTCGCGGCGATCGCAGAGGCGACGACAACCATTAGGAGTTTCATGTCAACGTCTTTCCACAATCCATGCAAAACTGCGCGCCAGAGGAGTTCGATACGCCACACTCTTGGCAGTCGATCTGATCGGATTGATTCGGCGACTTCTCCCGCACGTCGGCAACGCGTTGTTCAATCAGGGCTTCGATGTCAACATCGTCAACCACTGCAGTCGGGGGTCTGGCCTCTCCGCCTTCGGAGCGGTCGATCTGCTCCAGGATGTCTGATGCCCTCACTTTTTGGGCGGCTAAGTCGGATCGGTAATCCTCGTCGTTCAGCTTGCCCGTGGCGTAGTCCAGTTCCAGTTCTCTGATGTCTTTGAGGACCATATCTTTGGCCGCTTCCAGATCGCCCATCGACTCGCCTCTGTAGGTACCCTGCTTGCGGCGACGAGGGCGCACGACCGGCTCCAGGATGTAGATCGCAACAGCGACGGTGAGCACGCCGACTGACAGCATCACCAAAAACTCCATCAGCGACATCCTCCCACATACAAAGACGCTTTGCGGGTCACTCTCCTTGTGGTGTTCACAGTGTCTCTCTTTTCGTGAATTATCTTGTAGCGGTTCAGTCGAAACTGGCCAGCTCGGCGTCAATGCGTTGGAGCTGATCGTCATCAAGCGCGCTGCCTGAACCCCCTGCCAACGGGGTGCTCCCAAGCGCGCCGGGAACGGGCTGGCGTTTGGTCCATTTCTTGACCATCACTCCCAAACCAAAAGCGCCTATCGCCGCACCCAAAAATGGGACGATCCACGCCACCAGGTTGAACCCCTCGGTGTTAGGTGAGGCCAGAATCCGCTCGCCATATTCAGCGACGTATTTTGCGATGATCACGTCAGGCTTCAAACCTTGAGATAGCATTTTTGCTATGCGAGGCTTCTGCTGATCGCGAAAACTGCACACGTTGTGCGGACAGTCTGCAAACATCAAATTGCAGCCACAGAGGCAGATTATCTGGGTGGTAACCGCCCTAATCTGCATCGCCGACGGCATTTTGGCTGACATCGACTCTACAATTGTCGGAGCCGCTTCGCTCTGTTGAAGCGGTTGGGCGGCAGCAACGCTAGCCAGCAACCACAGGTCGACCGCCAGATGTCGGCAGATTTTAATCATGGCCTTGTTTTCTCCTCTGCTGGACCTGTCGTCGTTCGCGCCGATCTGGCCACATCGCAATCACTGTCCCAAATATCAAGACCAACCCACCGAGCCAAAGGAAATCCACCATGGGGTTGATCTTAGCGTTTACGGTTACCACTGATCCATCTTCGGCGAAACTAGCGAGTGTCAGATAGAGATCCTCTTTGAGGCTGTAGTTGATTGCTGGCTGGGTCCAACGCATCTGCTCGACGCGGTAGTCCTCTTTGACCGTCCGCATTTCGCCCAAGACCACACCGTCATCCACCACGTGCAAGACTGCTGCGTGAACCATCTTGTTGCCAGCATCGTGCGTTTGAAAATCCGAGAAGGTTATGTCATAATCCTTGACCTTCACCGACTGGCCTTTTCTTAGCGTCAAATCCTGCTCGTACTGGTAGATCATGGAGATCGAAGCACCCATCACTATCATCACAATGCCCAGATGGACTATGTATCCGCCGTAGCGGCGAGGATGTCTGAACAGAAGCGGGATTACCGCCATGACAGGGGTCTGCCCGGACTTCCTGGCCCTGGCCCTACCACCTCGCCAAAACTCCTGAACTATAGTGCCCACCACGAAAGCGCAAAGGGCTGAAAAGGCGATGGCGTAGCCGTCCGTGACTCCCATCAGCGGAAGCGCCACCGCAGTGATAACCCCCACCAAGGCGGGCCATGTAAAGTTGCGCGTCACATTGCTTTTTGAAGTTCTGCGCCAAGCTATGACCGGGCCTACACCGGTTAAGATTATCAGAAATAGCCAGAGTGGTGAGAGCACCAGGTTGAACCACGGCGGTCCTACTGTGATCTTGCGCCCTGTTAGCCACTCAGACAACATCGGGAACATCGTTCCGAAAAGCACAACGAACGCCGCGCCTACAAGAACAAGGTTGTTATATAAAAATGCGGCTTCACGGCTAAATAGTGAGTTGAGGCGATTGTCGCTCTCCAACAGATCAAGGCGCGAGACCACCAGCCAGAGTGCCCACGCTGTCATCGTCGCCAGGAACACCAAAAACGTGATGTTGAAGGCTGGCGATTGTGCGAATGCGTGTACTGAGGATATAACGCCACTTCTTGTGAGGAACGTCCCGAATATAGTCAGTCCAAAACTAGCGATGACCAGGAGCATATTCCAGAGCTTCAGCATCCCGCGCTTCTCTTGGATCATGACCGAGTGCAGGAACGCTGTTGCTGTGAGCCAGGGCATGAACGACGCATTTTCCACCGGATCCCACGTCCAGAAACCACCCCACCCCAGGGTCACATAGGCCCACCACGCGCCTAAAATATTGCCTATGGACAGAAAGAACCACGCGGTGATGGTCCACCGTCTGGTCATTATGAGCCAGGTGTTATCCACCCTTCTGACGAGCAGCGCCGCCATCGCGAAAGCGAACGGGATAGCCAGGCCGACATACCCCAGATAGAGCGTCGGTGGGTGGAACATCATTCCAGGGTTTTGAAGCTGCGGGTTGAGCCCCTTGCCCTCGGTGGGAATGTAGGGAGTGGTAAAGAACGGGTTTGCGATGGGGCGCACCTGCCCATCAGTGTCGAACAGCGTCTGGAGGGCTGAATAGAGCGGGTTGGTAGTGAACCAAGCGTTGGCTCCTGTCTCCTCGCGGAACAGGAACAGCATCAGCGTGATAAAAAATGTGGCGATCATCATGCACACCATCGCCACGTACGGTATTAGACGCGAGGCGGTGTGTCGGTGCCTGTACAACGCCAACGCTGCGAATGCCGACAACAGCCACACCCAAAGAAGAAGAGAGCCGGCGTTGCCAGCCCAAAACGCTGGGATAGCGTAGAATACCGGAAGTTTGGCGCTAGTGTAGCGGACGACGTAATCGACGCGGAAGTCGCGTACTGCAAGTAGGTAGACGAGTATGATCGACGCCAAAGTCAACAGGCCGAATACCGTCCAGACGCCCCTATAGGCGCTGACCGCCATCTCACGGTTGTTGTTCTTGCCTGCGCTCCACCCAACGTAGATAACGTATGTGGATACGACCCACGCCAAAATCAGAATGTATTGCCCAATTTCAGGCATCTATGCCCCGATAGTTTTCGCGTTTATGCCGCTGTTGCGACTGACGCTGTACTGGGAGTGCACCGTTGCCACCCAGAATTCCCGATAGATTCGTGGTCTGCGTTTCGTGTCCGCCGGTTTCTATATTGAAGTTGCTCGGAGCCGCCCCATTTTGGTTACGGCTGTGAAGTTCAGGCGTTTTTTTACACCGACCAGACGCTGTTAGTGGTCCTTCCGCAAACACTATCATGGTGCCTTTATCACGCACCGTCATCTGAAATCGGGTGTGGAGATTCCTGTCCATCCTCTTCGGCGGCTTCGTATTTTGATGGGCATTTGACCAGCAGTTTTCGGGCTTCCATCTCTCCTTGGGAGCTGACCTCCCCTTCGACCACCACATCGGCGTCATCGCCGAAGGCGTCGGGAATCTCGGTACCTGTGTAGACGACTGGGATCGTGACTCCTGCTGAGTCCCCTAGCACGAACCTGACCGTTGGGACGCCGCCCTTCTGCTTGGTGTCGTCGGTCACTGAACCTGCGACCACTTTGCCGTTTATTCTGACTATCTGGCCCGCATATTCAGCGGCGGCTGGCAGAAACTCAGATGGGGTGTGATAGTAGGTGACACCGGTTTCGGTGGCGGTGACGACCAGCCCGCCTATGGCGACTGCGACCACTGCGGCGGCGATGATGATTTTGATATAACGCGTCTGCATGGGTTCACCTCTGAAGGGGTGCTGTTTTGGTTCTGCCCTCAGGTGAGGGAGCCTTTTCCGATCAGTGTTCCAATAAAGCAGTTAACAAAGCAATCGGCGGGCCACGAACCGATCCGCGATGGGGCAATCTCAGACCGAGCCTGTCTAGTTTCCCCACCACCTAGCGATGTCATTGAAGGTGACGAACACCATTAGCAGTATCAGCATCGCAGCACCGACGTTCTGGATTATCCCCTGATTTTTGGCCGAGGGTCTCTTGCCGGTTAGACTCTCAACACCAAACATCAGCAGATGGCCGCCGTCGAGAACCGCCAGCGGGAGCAGGTTGAGCACGCCCAATTGAGTTGAGAGCATTGCCACCAACGTCAGAAAGACACCGATGCCGCTCTCTGCTGCTCTTCCGGCCATCTGAGCGATTCCCAAGGGGCCTGCTAGATATTTCGTCGATATTGTTCGACCGATGAGCCGCGAGAGAAATTCGAACATCTCGCCCATGACGCCGTAAGTCTGTTGGAAGCCTAACAGTAATGCGTCAATCGGGCCCTGTCTGACCCCCATATCGGACCTGACGGCCGAGTCTATGTCGGGCACAACCAGGGTGTGGTGGGCTTGTCCATCCCGCTCATAGACGAGTGGCACTTCTCGACCAGGGTTGCGCGCGATCTCCTCCCTCAAAGATTTCCAGTCGCCGATTGGCTGTCCGTTTACCGATGTTATCAGATCGCCAGCCTCAAGGCCGCTGGCCTGTCCAGGTTTGATGGGAAGTACACCGCCTACCATAGAGGGCACTCTCCATGTCACCCCCACAGACTCTACACGGGAGTAGTGCGTAAGGCTCAGAACTGCGACCCTTTCATCCCGGTGGCGGAACTCGACATCTAAGGATGTTGAGGCACTGTCGCTCAGAGCTGCGGCTAGATCCGCTAATGAGGTGACAGATCTTCCGTTTATAGCCACTAGCTGTCCGCCTGGGCTCACTCCAGCATGATCGGCTGCTGAACCTGGTTCGACCGATTCGGCGATAATGTTAGGAGAGGCGATAATCCCGATGCGGCCCACGACACCGTAGGCTATGTCCAAGACCGCGAAGACGAGCACCGCCAAAATCAAGTTCATAACCGGGCCTGCGGCTACGACGGCAGCACGGGCCCAGATTGGTTTGGCGGAGAAGGAGTATTCTGCGTCGGGCCCGTCGTCACCATCTTCAACAGGGCCAAAATCGTTCTGGCCGGTCATTCTAACGAATCCACCGAACGGTATCAGTCGGATCGAGTACAGTGTTTCGCCGATCTGCTTCGACCAGAGAACTTTTCCGAAGAAGATGGCGAACTCTTCGACCCGTATACCCACCTTTTTGGCGACGGCAAAGTGGCCGAACTCGTGTACTATCACCAGGACGCTCAACAGCCCGATGAAAGACATCAACGAAAAAGCGCTTGAGGTGATCCACTCTATCATCGCATCTCCGCTTCACGGTTTGTAGCTGTATAATGGGACATTATGTCACCTTTGGTAGTCGGCTATGTCCATTGTGGCACGCTGTGCCATCTTGTCTCATCGGTTGTCAGAGACGACCCTCGACCCATTCGGCCGCCCAACTTTCGGCGACAATCACTGTATCGAGATCGGGGTCGTCCAACGTTTCATGCGCTTCCATGGCGTCAGCGACCATCTCTGGGATCGCTGTGAATGAGATGCGCCCATCCAAAAACGCTTTGACCGCCGCCTCGTCTGCGCCGCTGAGTACTGCGGGCATCGTTCCGCCCTCCATCGCAGCATCTCTGGCCAATCCAAGTGCTGCAAACCTGTCGGTCTGTGGAGCCTCGAATGTCAACGCGCCGATCTCTGCAAAGTCGAGTCTGTCAGCGTTGGTTGGCAGCCGCTGCGGCGATGATAGAGCGAACTGGATGGGCACCGTCATGTCTGGAGCGCCCAACTGGGCGATGACCGCACCATCGTCGAATTCCACCATCGAGTGGAGTATCGATTGCGGATGTACCACCACTTCAATGGCGTCCAGCGGCACGTCGAAGAGCCAGTGAATTTCGTGAATCTCAAAACCCTTGTTCATCAGTGTCGCCGAATCGATGGTGACTTTGTCGCCCATATCCCATGTAGGATGGTCAAGTGCTTGTGTGGGGGTGACCCGCTCCATCTCCTCAGTCGAAGCGTTCTTGAACGGCCCACCAGACGCAGTGAGAAGTACTCTTGCCACCGCGTTCTTATCTTGACCCTCAAGACATTGCCAAATCGCGCTGATCTCGCTATCCATCGGCAGCAGAGCCGCTCCGCTCCTCTCGGCGGCACGGCGAACTAAGTGTCCTGCAAGAACTAGCACCTCTTTGTTGGCCAATGCGACATCACGGCCCGCCTCCACCGCCGCAAGTGTCGCCTTCACACCGACACCGCCGCTTAGGCTCCCTACGACCACATCCGCTGCGTCGTGAGTCGCTACCGCCTCCAAACCTTGAGCGCCTGATAGTACCTCTGTGTTTCCACCGAGAAGCTCGCGCAGTCGTTGGGCGTCTGTCTCGTCTGCGACGGACACGACATCTGGGTCGAACAAGCTACACTGCTCAAGCAGGTCTTCCCACCGCCTGCCAGCGGCGAGAGCGCATACCGACCACTTGTCCTTATTGGACGCGATGACGCTCAAACACTGGGTACCGATTGAGCCTGTGGAGCCCAGGATAGCTACGTTGCGCATATATCTATCAGCTTATCTGCCCTTTGGTGCGAAAAAACGGTGGCGCGTCGATCGTTCACAGGGGCGCACTTAAAGGAAAACTCAGAAACGGGTTCGATATGTACATGAGCATCCAGCAGGGCTACAAAATATAAGCCATATCACCGCCGTCAGATAACTCCATCCCGCAGCCACAGCCACAACCAGGTGCTCGGTGCGACAAACGCCAGCGAATCGAACCGGTCCAAAATGCCCCCATGCCCTGGTAGCCAGATAGCGCTATCCTTGACTCCCACCGATCTTTTTAGGACAGATTCGGCTAGATCACCCACCTGCCCTACCACCCCCATCGCCGCCCCAATTCCCACCAGCTCCAAAAGCGAAATAGTGTCCATAGGCCACAGCAAGCCCGCACCGACAGCTCCCAGCACAGCACCGACCCAGCCGCACGCCGTCCCCTCCCATGTCTTGTTGGGGCTCATGGTCGGTGCTAGTTTGGTCTTTCCGAACGCAGAACCTCCAAAATAGGCCGCCGAATCGCTGATCCAGACCATCATCAGCAGTGCAGCGACGACTCTTGAGCCGTCCTCAGCGGAGATCGACCCGACCCCGGTCGATAGGCCGATCAACGACGCGTAACACGACAGGTACCAGACGCCTGCGATCGTGAGCCCCACCGACGCAAACGCCAGACTCTGCTCCCATCGTTGGGTGATCATTACTGTCAACGCACTAACGACTACAAGGCTGCCCAGAAGCCCAATGTCAGCCCCCTGTCTTAAAAAAATATCTGCACCGATCGCCAACGCGCCCCCAGCAATCAGCCAGACCGGACATTGAAATCCGCCAGACCGCGCCAAGTCGGCCCATTCGATGGCTCCAAGAACGATTATTCCACCGGACAGAAGCGCTAGAGGCAATCCGCCGGCGAGTGCGATCCACAACAGTCCAGGGATGGCTATGGCCGCCACCGCCACGCGAGCCAGAAGATTGGATAGTGAAAACGCCACTGCCGGGGTCAGTCCGCGCCAACTTTGGGAGCGCTCTGTTTGCCTGTTTTCCCAAAACGGCGTTCGCGGCTCTGATATTCGGAGATCGCCTCGTAGAAATCGCGGCGAGAGAAATCGGGCCAGAGGACATCGGTGACAACGACCTCGGTGTAGGTCATCTCCCACAGGAGGAAGTTGCTCATCCTCTGCTCGCCCGATGCTCGGATGAGCAGATCGGGATCGGGCAGTTCCGGGTGATAAACGTAGCGGCTGATGAGGTCCTCAGTGATCTCGTCGGGGTCAATTCCCTCTTCGACGATCCGTTTGAGGGCGTCAACAAGCTCGGCTCGTCCGCCGTAGTTAATCGCTAGATTGAGGATGAGCCCCTTGTTGTTCTCTGTCCGAGCTATGGTCTCCTGAAGCGCTTCGTAGCTCGGACCTGGCAGTTCGTGTGCCCGGCCAGACACTACTACTCGCACATCTTTATCGTCGAGCTCTTCGGTTTCAGCCAAGAGCTTTTCGCGCAGAAGATGCATCAACGCACGAACTTCTATTCTTGGGCGGCTCCAGTTCTCCGTGGAAAAGACGAAAAGCGTCAGAACCTCTATATCAAGCTGCGCCGATACGCGCACCAAGTTGCGCACCGCCTCCACGCCCCGGCGGTGCCCCTCGTTGCGGGCAAACCCTCGGCTCAAAGCCCAACGACCATTGCCGTCGGGGATCACCGCGATGTGACGCGGCAGATTGCCCTTGGAGGCGATCTCGTCCTGCCACTCGGTGTCGGCAGGCGAGCTTTCTGTCAGTGGTGGTGACTCGGACATACCATCAAAGCTACCGTTTTGGCTTGCCGGGAGTCAAGCAATCTCAGCCACTGAGAGCGCCTGAGTGGGTGATTTTTTGGCGACATCGTTGCCGAGCGCTCGTCGAGAGCGTTGGAGCCACACTTCGGTAGCGAGGCAAACCAAAGCTCCTGCCAGGAACAGCCATGCCAGTTCAGAGCCAAATCTGGCTGCCTCCACAGCCATATCCACCTGCCCGTCGATCACTACCACACGTTTGAGCCCTGCGACTGTGGTTACTTTTTTGGCGGTGTTGGGTGTCATCCAGCTTTCTAACGGCGTTAGGTTGACAGCCAACGCCATAGCCTGACGTTTTGCAGCAAAAAGTTTCCATACACCAAGCTCTCCCAACTCTCCTAGCTCTGCCGTACGACCTCTGCGCGTCGCGGTGGTGGATACTGATCTCCGCATGCCTGATGGGGATTCGAGGGAGAGCGCACCAACCACCTCATTTGGCAAAGGTATAGTCGAAGAGTCTCCAGGCACGAATGAAACCTGATCGTGGATGGAGCCACTAACTGCGGCTAGAGCGCGGTGAATGAGCGGCACAAACAGGCCAGTGAGTGCCAGGTCTGTCCAGCCTGGCGCGATTCCAGACGTGATTATGGCACCTCGTCCGGCGGTACCACTGTCAAAAATCAAGGCTGGGTCTGCGGTCCCAAAACGGAGTTGAGCGGCCGATTGGGAGGCCTTCACGATAACGTACGACGTCGTTTTAGGCCCTGAATGTGCGAGCGCTTTTGTGATCCCCTCCAGCACAGGGCCGTCTGCTTCTGGTACCAACGAATAGTAGCCCACGGTGTCTTGCGATGATACAGATCTGGTGCGGTCGCTGGCCTTGATGCCGGTAGCACGCCCTGATGTGATCCAAGGCAGAACATCGCGGTTGTAGGTTTGCAGATCGACCGAAGGCCCCATCAGCACGAGTAGTCCGGCGTTTTGGGTGAGAGCGCGCTTTATCCATCCGCTCCTTCTTTGGTCCAGTCGTGGCACATCCACAAGGACTATCACGTCGGCCATCTCCACCTGCTCTGAGCCAACAGATGTTGGTGCTGCGATGGTAATCTCAAGCTGGTTGTCGCCAGCTGCTCCAAGGGCTGCGGTGACCACACTCAACTGCCACAGATCATCGCCCAATACAAGAATCGAAGTGTGCTCTGGGACTCTCAGGACTACGCGCCGACTGTTGTCCTTCCTCAACGCGTCGTCAGAACAACGGACTTCGATGTCCACCCAGCCCGATTTGTTTAAGGGGGTTTTGAAGGTTACCCGACGCCTTCTGTTTGATGGGACTGCTATCGCGGTCTGTTGAACTCGTCGCCCTCCAACCCAAAGGCTGACGCCAAGATCCTCAAGTTCATCTGGACCGGTGTTGGCGATCGTGGCTTCCACAGTCAGATCTCTACCGAGGCGGGCCAGCTCCCCGGCGACTTCGAGCGATTCGACGGCGGCGTTCTGCTCTGCTCCCCGTCCTGCTGGAGCGATCACAAACGCGGTGGTCCGCTCAGGCCACTGTGTCGCTTCCAGACCCGCCCAACTTTCTCCTGCTAAATCGGAGACGATGTAGAGCTCACGATTGGTTTTTGAGGCTTGAGACAATACATAGGCGGCTGTAGAAAGTGCCGTCTGGACGTCCCCTGACTTCGGGGAGACAGCCAGGGCTGTCTGCGGCAGAGGAAGTAGTTGCGACACTAAGTCCGGTTGCGAGAGGCGGACCAGGAGCGCCTGATCTTGAGGGCGCATGAGCGATGCGATTTCGGTCAGTTTGGAATTGGCCCAGTTCATCCTGGCACCTCGTGCGTCGGAGTAGCCCATGCTCGGGGTGTCGTCCAACAGCACAACCGCCTCGCTGCTGGCTCGACCGACCATCCCCGCCGTTGTTCCCTCTAGCGCTGGGCGGGCGAATCCGGCGACTAACAGCAGAACCGCCAGTGTTCTGAGTGCGAGCAACATCCACTGGCGTATTTTCAGACGCTGGAACTGCCGTTTCTCGATCTCTCTTAGGAACATCAAAGCGCTGAAACGGATCAGACGGGGCCGTCGCCGTCCAAACAGATGAATGGCGATCGGTAGCGCCGCCGCCAGCGCTGCTAGCCACGCTGGATTGAGGAACAACATGAGATTGGGGCCGTTCGGTTGGTTTGCGGTGTGATTTTGGCCGTCGTCAACACGAGTGGATCACGGTACTCTAGCCGCAGAAACGTTTTGCGTCAACGGGACGGCGGCGGCGACGCTTTCTTGACGGATCATGTTGTGGTGACGTAGGTTTAGGTTTCGAACAATCTTATCGTCGTTTTACCGCCCAAAGCCACTTGGTCTGACGGATGCGTTGGTTTGGCTGCTTCATCACTACGATCGTCTGCACATTGGGGGGTAACGTCCATGCTAGACAGGACCTTACGTGGCCGTTGGATATCCCGCCTGCGGTGACCTCTTCGTTTGCCGAGTATAGACCCGACAGGCTGCACGCCGGGATAGACCTCACCACAGGAGGTCGTACTGGCGTCCCGGTTTGGGCTGCTGGAGACGGTTTTCTCTCCCGTGTTCGGGTCAGCCCCTACGGCTACGGAAAATCGCTCTATCTCAAACTGCGCGATGGACGCACTGTCGTATACGCGCACCTTAGCAGGTTCACTGATGACCTGGACCGGTATGTCTTAGAAGAGCAGTACAGCAGGAAATCTTATTCCCTCAATCTGTATCCTCGCCCGAATCAGTTCTCGGTTAGCCGAGGAGCGTTGGTCGGCTACTCTGGTCGGACAGGCATAGGCAACCCTCATCTACACGTTGAGATTCGCGACCGTGAAGGCCGACCCACTAGTCCGCTCCACAACGGATTTTTATTGGATGACAGGCGACCGCCGAGGATCACCCACTTAGCTGTCATCCCCCTTAGCGCCAGCTCCAGAGTCAACGGTCGTTCGAGGCTTGCGGTCATCAGGCTCAAGCAACGTGACGGAGTCTGGACGACGGACCAGATACCCAGGGTATGGGGGCCAATCGCTCTGAGCGCCAAACCAGACGAGAGAAGTCATCACGCCAACTACAGGCTCGGGGTTTACAGCAGGCGTCTGATGTTGGACGGCGTGCCTGTATTCAACTCGACGTATGACCGTTTTGAGTGGCCCACACAACATCACTCTAATTTCGACCTGGATTTCACGCTGATGGCACGGGGGCTTGGTCGGTTTTTGGTGATGTCGATTTCAAGTGGTAACAGGCTTCGGTTCTATGGAGACAAAGTTACCAGCGCTGGTGTGATCCACGCAGGTGTCGCCGAGGCTGCGCATCCGGTAACACCATGGCCTCCTGGCGAGCACTCCGCCGAGCTGACTTTTGGCGATTTTGCTGGTAACACCTGTACGGCTCGGATCAGTTTTTTGGTGAGCCGACCCCCAAGGTTGCTGACGGCGTCAGTTGCCGACTCAGATCGGGGCAGGACGATAGCGGTCAACGCCGAAGATGACGGTGACCTGATAGGGGTGGGAGTCGACCAATCGCTGGATGGCGGGAAGACGTGGATCGAACTTGCCGGATCGCGCGTCGCCAGCCACCACGGAGCGATGGAGCTGGTGGGGGACGTGGACAGCACTTGGATCTATAGAGCTTGGGCGTCCGATGCCGCAAAGAATCGTACGTCCACTCTAATGCGTCCTATCAGCTCTGAATTGGGGTCATTGCCGAGCCTTAGTCTAACACCTGTGATTCATGGCGACGCCGCTCTTATAAACATCGGTTCTGACCGGGCTTTGACCAGTCCGCCGTCGGTGGATGCCTGGTGGCTCGTGCCCTATCTGCGCGAGTACCCCACAACCCTCGTCGGGCCAAATACCTATCAGGCCACGGTGCCTATAGACGATAGACTTCCACGGGGCCAATCACTCAACATTTTGGCTGATGCGACTCAAGGCACGGTGGTGGCGGACTGGCTGGACACGGTGCATGCCGATATAGCAGTGTACCCGATTTCTGCCGGGAATGTGGATAACGGTCCGACATATGAGGGGATTCTTCGGGTGCCGGATAATTTCCCGGGGAAGCTTTGGCTGCAGGCGCGCGCCGATGGTGCTTTGGCGGAGACGACACTGGTTGGGGCGTTGGTCCATCCTGATGGTGGCCACATTTTTAGCAGCGACAGTTTGGCGGAGATAATGTTCAAGCCGCGAACCGTGGCCGAGAGGATGTTCGTCTCGTCTACCAGCACTATTGGCGACTCTTTGCCGGAGCTTTCGCCCGTTGGGTTGGTGTACCGGTTCGAGCCTCAAGAGGTGCCGTTTGATGAGTGGGCGGAAATTGTCATGCGAGTACCGCCCCGCCTGCGAGACCGCTCCCAGATCGGTCTATTTGGTTTGCTTGGGGACAAAGCTTTCTGCTTTGATGTGACCGCCGATTCCACCGACTCGGTGCTGACGACCGTGATGCACAGTTTGCCAACAATGGGGCTGTTTCGAGATAGTACCCCGCCAAAGATTTCCCGCATCAAACCCAGTGACGGCGCCAGCGTCAAATCCTCGACTCCGCTTATTCGCGCAACAGTAAGGGACAGGGGAAGCGGCATCTCAAAGAGGGATGCTGACCTACGCATGACGTTGGACGGCGGTTGGGTGCCTGCTCAGTATGACAACGAAGAGCACAGCTACGTGTTCAGGCCGACGGTACCACTGGCTCCTGGCGAGCACGAAGTGGTGATAACTGTAAGTGACGTTTCGGGAAATGAGATTACTTCAACGACTCGATTTATCAGCCGCTAGTGCTCTGTGTGGGTTGTAGCTCCTGCAAATTGGCGACACACCTCAGCCTTAGGGAATGACAACGACTTGGTACCTATGACCTGTCATGTTTGGAAAACGCGAAAACGCGGCCCCGCTTCGCGATAGGTTCCACGGATGTCGTCCCTCTCTCTGTCGTCAATCGGGAGTATATAATGTCCATAGCCAAAGGGATGTGGCAGCTTGTCAGACCGATGAACGTGGCGATCACAACCCTGTCTGTGGTGGTCGGTGCGTGCGCCGCAGTGTTGCAGATTGACGGTTTTATTTTGTTGGCAGCCATCTCCGCCGCCTTAATCGGCGCTGGCGGCAACGCGATAAACGATGTATTCGACATCCAGATCGACAGAGTGAACCGCCCAGATCGCCCATTGCCCAAGGGCGTCGTGTCGCTCCGGGAGGGCCGCTACCTATCCTATACTCTTTTTGCTGCTGGCGTGGCTCTCTCTATCCCGATTGGCTGGCACCTTGTAATCGTTGCGGCGTTGGCTGCTCTGCTACTCATCTGGTACTCAGCACTGCTTAAACAGATGGCGCTGGTGGGTAACTTGACTGTGGCGTTTGTGGCGGCTTTAGCGTTCATCTACGGCGGTCTGGCGGCGGGCGAACTCTGGTATTCCGCCGTTCCCGCTGTTC
This sequence comes from uncultured bacterium, assembly GCA_964627605.1. Classification (GTDB taxonomy): domain Bacteria; phylum Latescibacterota; class MWCZ01; order MWCZ01; family CAZVGZ01; genus CAZVGZ01. The sequence continues at coordinate 17,790 of CAZVGZ010000043.1, forward strand.
TGGCGTTCCTGGTCCATCTGGGACGCGAGCTGGTCAAAGACGCCGAAGATTTTGTCGGTGATGCCGCCCAAGGCGCTCGGACGTTGGCGGTAGTCGCTGGTCCCGGCCTCGCAGTCAGATGTGGTGCGGCGGCGCTATTGCTGGTTGTTGTGGCGCTTCCTTGGCCGTACGTCTGGGGCTGGTTTGGCCAGACATACCTCTGCGTCGCAGGTTTGGGTGTTGCTCCTGTGATGCTCTGGTCGGCGTGGGTACTCGTGCGCCGTCCAGACTCTAGCGATCTTGCGCTGGTTAGTTCGGTCGTAAAATGGGACATGCTGGTTGGTCTTGCAGCCATACTCCTCGACCGCACTTTCTAGCAATTTCGGGTTTTCTTCTCGCGTTGATTTGGCGGTGCATTGGCTGACGAAGCGGCTCTGAAAATACTCGTTTCGCTGTCTGTGGCGACGGCGGCAGCAGCGGCCAAAGCGGTGACGAAATCTGCTGCCCTCGGGGCGGCTATGCTTGCTGTGGTGGTGTTGTGGTGCGGTGGTTGGGGGTGGGGTGCGCCGGTATTGGCGTTTTTCGTCTCATCAAGCGCACTCACACGCCTGCTCGATGAGGACAGAAGCGATCACGATATAAGGCGGTTTGGGCAGGTCGCGGCTAACGGCTTCGTGGCTGCTGTCGCTGCACTGATGTTCGGAATCACCGGACACATTGGATGGGCCGGAGCGTTTGTCGGCTCTCTTTCTGCTGCGAATGCAGACACCTGGGCAACAGAGATCGGCTGTAGATTCGGCGGCATTCCACGCAACGTGTTGACTTTCCAAAAAATGTCAGTCGGCGATTCAGGGGGTGTGACACTAATCGGTACCTTCGGCACCATGTTGGGCGCGGTGGCTATCGCCTTTGTTGCGATGTGGACAATGCCGGTCCTTTCAGCACGATTTTCTGTGATCCCATTGATGGTTGTGGCTGGCTTCGCTGGCAGCGTAGTTGACAGCATTCTCGGTGCTACGATGGAGCGCAAATATTGGTGTGTGGTCTGCGACAAGGTGGTAGAGAGAGACGTCCACTGCGATCAGCCGAGTATTCACAACCACGGAGTGCTGACCAATAACCATGTCAATCTGGCTTGCACAGTTGTCGGTGGCGCTGTCGGGTGGTGGTTCGCAAGCGGTGGTTGAGAATTCGGAATCGGCGATGCCTTCGCCGTAAGATTCCAGGCAAATGGCCTAGCTAGAGATCTGTGTGCCGCTTGATGGAGGTTTTTGGACTGCTGGCCGGACGTGGCCGGACGTTTCTTCGAGCCGTTTCTGCGCGGTTGGTGCGTCAACGTCGAGCAGAGCCATGACGATGGCGGTCTTCGCGGAGCCGTCGGCGTTTTCTAGCAGTTTGGTGGCGACATGTCTGTCTACATCTCCTGCGGTCATCACTATCCGCTCTGCTCTGTCCACAAGTTTGTCGCACCACGCCTGAACATCCACCATCAAGTTGCCGTAGACTTTTCCTGTGCGGATCATCGCGCCGGTGGTAATCATGTTCAGTACCATTTTTGTTGCGGTACCGGCTTTCATGCGGGTGGAACCGGTGATGACCTCTGGGCCGACCAAGAGGCGGATCATCTGCTTGGCTGGGTCGCTGTCATATTTGATGTCTGAACAGGTTATGAACGCGGTGTGCGCTTCGGATCGGCTGGCTTTTTCTAGAGCGCCAAGCACAAACGGGGTTGTTCCGCTGGCGGCGATGCCGACAACACAGTCGTTGTGATTGACTCCGCACGCATCTATCGCGTTAGCGCCTGCTGCCCGGTCGTCTTCAGCCCCCTCGATAGAGCGAAAAACAGCGTCAGTGCCACCTGCGACAATGGCTTGGATCTGATCTGGTGGCGATCCAAATGTTGGAGGGCATTCCGCTGCATCAATAACGCCCAAACGGCCACTGGTCCCTGCTCCAACGTAGAACAGCCTGCCGCCGTTGTTGAACCGCTCGGATACGACATCGATCAACGATGCTATCGAGTCACGCTCGGCCTCAACCGCGTCGCATACCGTTTGGTCCTGACTGAGTATGATATCGACAATTTCAGGGCTGGTGGCTGTGTCGATGTCTTGTGAAGCAGGGTTGCGCTTTTCTGTAAGAAGCTGAGAGCGGTCCATCGTCATCTCTTAAGGGGAGTGATGTTCCACCACTACTCGCCGTCGATGTATCCCAAATCTTTGAGGTCTTGATCGCGTTTCATCCAGTCAGGGCGCACCTTTACGTACAGCTCCAGATAGACCGGGTGATCCAGAAAGGCATCTATCTTTTTGCGAGCCTGACTGCCTATGTTTTTAAGGGTCCGACCCTGCCCGCCGATCATCATGCCTTTTTGGGAGTTGCGATCGACAAAAATGTTGGCCTGGATGTAATATTTGGGGTCCCGCTCAACGAACTGCTCGATTGAGACCGCTGAGGTATAGGGAATCTCCTGTCGCATCACCTCAAAAATGGTCTCCCGTATGAGTTCGGCGACGAAAAGCCGCTCAGGCTGCTCAGCGAGCATGTCCTCAGGATACAGAAACGGCCCTGGAGGCATTGCGTCCCTTATCGCATCTCCCAAAATCCCCATGTTTATCTCATGCAGCGCCGAGATGGGGATGGTGCCTTCGGGATAGGGCGAAAGATCTAGCTCATCGTCGTTGCAGAGGTCCATTTTATTCAATGCGAAAAGCGTCTTTCCTGCGCCCATGCTGGCTATCTCACTGGTCTCCTCGATGGTGTGTTTGTCGCGTTTCTCATAGTCGAACAGGGCTATCACCGCGTCGGCATCAAATACAGAGGCGGTGATCTGCTGCTGCATCACCTCTTGAAGCCTGTATCTAGGTGTAAGGATGCCTGGTGTATCCAAGAAAATCACCTGGTAAGGCCGAAATGAGGCTATGCCCAGGACGCGGGTGCGGGTTGTGTGGGGTTTGGGGGTGACTATCGACAATCGCTCGCCAAGGATTGTGTTCATGAGGGTCGATTTTCCTGCGTTCGGTGGCCCCACTATCGCCACGTAGCCGCAGAATGTTTTTTCATCTGAGATGTTTGTAGAGTCTAGCTGTTCTGTCATCGTTGTTTCGTCTGTAGGTCCAATTTGAAAAATGAGGTGTCGACCTGCTGCGTGTTTGAGCTGGTCGCGTGAGGGTACTATTTAGAATACCGCCAATGTTCGCGCAGAGCCATGACTGAGCCGTTTACTGCGCTCGACAAGCGGTATACTTTGTTCGTGTCAATTCAAGCACATACCGACTAAGGAGTGGTCTATATGGAGCGGCAAGAACTTAGAAATCGTCTGTCCGAGAGAGTGATGGTCTCTGACGGTGCAATGGGGACGATGCTCCATACTCGTGGGGTGCCTTGGGATACTTCGTTCGAGCATCTGAATATCGCTACGCCACAGCTTGTGCAGGCCGTTCATCTGGAGTATGTCGCTGCTGGCGCGGAGATGATCGAGACGAACACTTTCTCGGCCAACAGGTTTAAGTTGGCGCAGAGGGGGATAGACGATCACACTGAGGAGATCAATCGTCAAGGCGTGGCTCTAGCCAGGGGGGCGGCGGACAGTGTGCTCGTCGCTGGGGCGATGGGGCCGTTTGGCAAAGTGACCGAAGAGGTGTGCGACGACTACAAGACCGAAGTGTTTGCCGAGCAGGCGACTCTTCTGTGTGAGGGGAGTGTTGACCTTCTGGTCTTGGAGACTTTTGTCGATCTGGAGGAGATACTGCTTGCACTGGCGGCAGCGCGGTCGGTCTGCGATCTGCCGGTTATATGCCAGATGGCGTATGAAGAAGGGGCTAGGACTGTGACGGGTACCAGCGCCAGGGAGGCGCTCGCGGCGCTAGAGAGCGCTGGTGCTGATGTTGTCGGCGGCAACTGCGGAAGCGGCCCCAATGGGCTAGTGGGAGTGTTAGAAGAGCTGGGGGCGTCAACCAAAATGCCGCTTTCGGCACTGCCCAATGCATCATATCCTCAATACGTGGACGGGCGATATATATACGTCAACTCGCCAGAATATGTCGTCAACAGCGCAGAAACCTTAGTGGAGTTGGGAGCCAACCTGATCGGTGGCTGCTGTGGAACGACGCCCGAGCACATAAGGATGCTCAAAGAGCGTATTTCGGGCGTCGTACCCGCTGCGCGGACGATAGTCGATGTGGCGACAGAGGCTCCTGCGGCGGTCTATCAACGTCTGGAAGCGCGACCGAAAAAGGGGTTTCTCACCAAAGTCGGCGTGGAGTCGATAGTGGTCGTGGAGCTGGACCCGCCTAAAGGGCTCAACTACGCACCGGTGTTGGAGGGTGCCAAGGCTCTAAAAGCCGCTGGTGTAGACGCGATCACCTGCGCTGACTGTTCGCTGGCGCAATTGCGTATGTCTAGCGTTGTGATGGGGCATCTGATAGAGCGTGAGGTGGGAATCCCGGTGATTGTTCATCTGGCGTGCAGGGACCGAAACCTAATCGGGCAGCAGTCGATGCTAATGGGCGCTGCGGCGTTGGGGATAGAGTATGTCTTGGCGCTGACTGGTGATCCTGCGTCGATGGCGGGAATTGGAGCGACCACAATATTCGACACCACATCTATGGGGCTGATCGAGATGATAGATAAGCTCAACGGTGGCGTGAATCTGGCGGGCAAGTCGATACAGAGGCCAACAGATTTCGTCATCGGATGTGCGTTTGATCCAGCAGGGCGCAAGATTGATGGCAACTTGAGGCGGCTAAAAAAGAAACTGGAGATGGGTCACGTACAGTATGTAATGACGCAGCCAATCTACCACTCAGATCGCATCAAGGAGATGTATGAACGTACCGCAGAGCTTGGGGTGCCGATCCTTATCGGCAACCTGCCTTTGCTCTCGAGCAGAAACACCGAGTTTCTCCACAACGAAGTGCCTGGAATCACGATACCAGAGTCGATCCGCGAGCGGATGAGGGCGTGCAGCAATGACAAAGACCTTTCCAAAAAAGAGGGCATCGCGATCGCCTGCGAACTGATAGATGTGGCGTTTGAAGCAGGTGCCCCAGGCATCTACGTGATGCCGCCATTTAACCGCGTGGATATGGCTGAGCCGCTGGTGCGTTACATCAGGGCCAGCCACCCGATTCCTCGGATAGCGTCTGTCGACGTGAACTGACCAGCCTCATCAGGAGATGCCAGCAACGTGTTCTGTGAGCGATGCAAAACCGGTCGAACGTGATTTGGCCTGATTGATCTGGTAACCTGTTAATCCTCAGAGACGGTCGGAAGTGTTGGCAACACAACCCTAAACGGCGTTGTCGCAACCTATATCCGGGCCTTTCATACGGAGTCTGATTCTTCTGAGGTAGACTCCGTCAAACGTGCTGCGCCCAACCATGCGCATGCGGCGATGATGAAGAAGAATGTCCACTGAAAGAGCTTGGTGGGTGCGCTGGGAATATCGGACGAAAATACCAGACCTAGCTGCCAGATTCCAAACACCGCGTAGTTGACTGCGATGAACCTCACCATCAGAGCCGCGCCACTGTTGCGTAGCTTGCCGAACCCAATGAGGAGCAGAGCGGCGCTAGAGAGAATGAGGTAGGTGGAGACGTAGTGGAAGACGCAGTGCATGACCTTCTGCGCGACCTCATCGAACGATGCGGCGAGCATCGGGTCCAGGAACTGTGATGTACCAACGGCGAAATGCCCGATTGTGGTCATCGCCCATACGATGCCTGCGATCACGATTAACATGTTTATGGTAGGTTCTCTCCGTGAGAGATATGGGCGCAATGCATATCTGATGCTGCATATAATAGAAACGGTGGTGCAACGATCTCCAGAGCCGGAGAATTGGGCGCTTATGTATCCGCTATAACTATTTGATACTCAGTTGAGTGCGCCAATCTAACGTCAGAACCGCGTCAATAAAGTCCGCGATAGGAGTTCATAGAGAAAGATAACTGAGTACACATCACGGCAGAAAGACTGGGTGGCACGCGGTACCGTCATGCGTTTGAATTAGGGCGTCAATCGAGGAACTTTGCGAGAATCCTGTGGAAGCGCTCCCACTCGTTGGGCTCGACAAACCTCAACATCAGCAGTGTTACAGGAAAAATCAGGCAGACTCCGAGATGAAGAAGCGCCTGCTCCCACAACACTGGCCTAACGACCCAGGATGCAGCGACTACTGTGATGATGCTTGAGGCCAATAGTTTGGCCAGTCTTCTCCACTCCAAGGGCGTGCCGTAGAAATGGCATCCCAAATAGGTCATCATAACAGCCATCATCCCGTAGGCCACTAACGTCGCCCATGCCGCACCCATCATGCCCCACCTTGGAATCCAGAGCATATTCAAAACCAC
>CAZVGZ010000044.1:0-22154 GCA_964627605.1 uncultured bacterium
CTTAACCGTGGCATACCGCTCAGGATGGACCGCGCTGGCGTCAAGCGGATGTTTGCTGTTGCGGATTCTCAAAAAACCCGCGGCTTGTTCGAACGCTTTGTTTCCGAGGCGAGCCACTGATTTTAAGTCCCGTCGCGAACTAAATGGCGCGGAGTCGCTACGGTGCGCGACAATGTTCGCCGCCAAAACCGGGCCGAGACCTGGGACGTAGGTCAGCAGCGCCTCACTCGCGGTATTCACCTCCACCCCTACAGCAGCGACACAGCTAACGACCACATCGTCCAACCGCGATTTAAGGGCGGTCTGATCGACGTCGTGCTGATACTGCCCGACTCCAATGGATTTGGGGTCGATTTTTATCAGTTCAGCGAGAGGGTCCATCAACCGGCGTCCTATAGAGACAGCGCCGCGAGTGGTGACATCGCTCTCTGGGAACTCTTTGCGGGCTATCTCAGAGGCCGAATAGATCGACGCGCCGCTCTCATCCACCGAGATGATTTTCGGCGAACCAGGCAGATCAAGACCCCGAACAAAAGCCTCAGTCTCCTTTCCAGCGGTCCCGTTCCCTATCGCCACAGCGCTTATCTCATACCGGCGGCACATCCGGGCAACATCCTCTCCCGCTTTGTCCTCCTGTGCTTTGCCCAGATGGGGATAGATCACCGTCTCATGCAGCAGCGAGCCCATCTCATCGAGGCAGACGGTTTTGCAGCCTGTTCTAAACCCTGGGTCCAGTGCCAGAACGCGGCATGGCCCCAATGGCGATTCCAGCAGAAGATGTCTTAAGTTATCGGCGAAAACGTCTATAGCCTCTTCGTCTGCCCGCTTTTTGAGCTCGTTTCGGAACTCAGTCTCCAGAGATGGCCCCAAAAGCCTCTTTGAGCAGTCAACAGCGGCCTCATTCACCTGTCTTGACGCCGAGTTGGAACCGGTGACGGTCAACCGCTGCACCAGCGAATGATCTTCATCGTCTGGCACTCGTATGCGCACGTTCAGCGACGATTCGGCCTCGCCGCGAAACATCGCCAGCACCCTGTGGGATGGGGCTTTCACGGCAGATTCCGACCATTCGAAATAGTCGCGGAATTTCTGATCGGCATCGGAGGACTTGGCTTTTGAGATCAGCACGCCGCGTTTTGTCAAGAGATCCCTGGCAGAGCGGCGCACACGCGGCAGCTCGCTTATCCGCTCAGCGACAATATCCCGCGCTCCAGCCAGAGCTTCATCTGGTGTCGAGACATCTTTTTCCTTATCGACGTAATTAGCCGCCACCTGGTGAGCATCGGTCTTGGCATCCTGGTTCCAGAGCAGATCAGCCAGCGGCTCCAAGCCCTTCTCTTTGGCGATGGTCGCCCGTGTCCTTCGTTTGGGACGGTAGGGCAGATACACGTCTTCCAGGACAGTCATTGACGAGGCACCAGCAACCGCGCTTTTGAGTTCGTCGGTGAGCAACCATCGTTCTTCCAACGATTTTAGGATCGCTTGGCGGCGTTTGTCGAGTTCGTCCAGCGCTGTCAGTCTGTCTCGAATCGTGGCGATCACCACCTCGTCGAGCGAGCCTGTTGCCTCTTTTCGGTAGCGCGCGATAAACGGGACAGTAGCACCTCCCGCCAGAAGCTCCCCAACAGCCTCAACCTGTTTCGTATCCAGCGAACACTCGGTGGCGACAGTCGCGATGTGATCCAGTTGCTCCGACATTGTGTTTGGTTTCCATTCGTTGTTGATACAGAAAGGTCCAATTCTTGCGCGTCATGCCGTCTTCTGGCGTTCTGTCAGTGTCAGCAGCGCTACCTCTGAAGGGGCAGCAACTCTCACCGGCGGCCCCCAGTAGCCAGCTCCCCGACTCACATACACCCACATGTTCTCAGCCCAGTTGAGACTGGAGATATAAGGTTGATCCACCGCCACAAGATAGTTCCACCCCCAAAGCTGGCCACCGTGTGTGTGGCCGGAGAGCATGAGGTCATATCCAGCTTTTTGGGCGGCAAATACGCTTTTGGGCTGATGCGCCAACAGAATGCTAACGTCGTGCTTCACAGCGCCCTCCTTGGCTTTTGAAGGGTCGCTGATGTGTCCGGGTATCCTCCGCCCAGCCGAGTGGTCAGTCACACCAGCCACGACAACACGCCCCATTCCGTGTTCTATCACCTGGTGCTCGTTTATCAGCGGCTTTAGCCCGAGTCTCCTGACCTCATCAATCCACTGCGGGCCGTTCCAGTAGTATTCGTGGTTGCCGGTCACAAAGAACGATCCGTACCGAGCGCGCATCTCCCCCAACGGCGCCACCCCATCCCTGCGTTCATCGACACTGCCATCAACCAAGTCGCCGGTCATTACCGCGATGTCAGCATCAAGGCTGTTTACGACATCCACCACAGCTTGGAGATCGCTTCTTATAAAGGTATCGCTAATGTGTGTGTCGGTGATCTGCACTATCCGAAAGCCTTCCAGGTCCGGCGGAAGGTTTTGTATCGGAACCTCGGTGTGGACCACCTTCGGTGTTTTTTTCGCCTGATAGACACCCCATCCAAGAAGCCCACCTGCCAGCCCCACTATCCCCAAATTGAGCGTGTTCAACAACACGCCCCGCCGAACGAGATCAGCAGGAAGGAGCGGTCCGTTCTCAACAAAACCGCCTCCGCCAATCAGTGATATTAGCCTGTCAATAAGCGTCGCACCAACCCATCCCAGATCCCTCAGCAGCAGCAGCGGTAACAGGAGCGCGATTAGCCCCATGCCAAGGTATGTCGTCCAGGAAAGGATTGGGAGCCATGAAGGGCGGTCCGCTGTTCGACCGAGATAGAAATTGAGAGGGATCAGTGCTGCATGAAGATAGAGCGCCACCCACGCCACTATCTGCCACGTCAGCGGCAGTTTGGCAGGGACAATGAACCTCAGACCGATATATGTGTGCACCGTGAGCCATATTGTAGTCGCGATTACCGCAAAAGACATTTCGCTTCCATTCTTGTGTCAATGACCGCGTGTGCGACACACATCGCAGGTCGTATCTTCTGATGAACGACTGATCCACTCTGACAGTGAGAAAAAATGGCTGACGCCCACGACGCGATGCGCACTATTGCGCGTAAAACTCTTATCGACTCAGGCCCGCTTCCCGCCTCAAAACTTGCCGCAGAACTGTTTTCGCTGCGACGTCCACCGTCTACAGCCGTCGCCGACGGTCTTCTGCGAGGCGTGCTGGCAGGCGACAGCCGCTTTGTGAGGCTTTCGGACGATATATGGACGTTTGAGGTTCCAGAGAGGAGCCCGCTGCAGGACGCAACATACGCAGTCGTGGACGTAGAAACCACAGGTGCCAGGCCGCCAGATGACCGAATTACCGAGATCGGGATCGTTCGTGTGGAGCAGGGACAGATTGTTAAGGAGTTCGAAACGCTGGTCAACCCGGAGCGCCATATCCCCGCCACGGTCACCAGGATCACCGGCATCACCAACGAGATGGTCTCAAATCAGCCGTCAACACTTGAGGTCATGCCCATTGTTGCCGACATGCTCGAAGGCGCAACGTTCGTCGCCCACAGTGTGCCGTTCGACGCCCGATTCGTCGATCCCCAACTTGAGGAAGCCACCGGCGAAAAGCTCACCCCCAAGCGTCTCTGCACACTACGTCTGGCACGCTGGCTCTACCCGGATCTACGCAAAAAGAACCTCGGCAACCTCTGCCGTCACCTGGGAATTCACTCAAAGGGTCTCCACCGCGCCGGAGAAGACGCCCGCGTCACCACCCAAGTTCTCCTCAAAGAACTGGACGACCTCGCCGGCCTCGGTATCACCGACTGGAACACTCTCCAAACCAAAATCCCCCCCGTCCGCCGCCGTTCAATGCGCGAACCGCTGGTCTATGAGTCGTTAGAGGAGGAAGGGTAGCAATCAAGCAGGTTGACAAAGTTGGCAGGCTTACACGGGACAGAGATCGCGCCACGTCTGACGATTATTAGGCCATGATCCTCCTGGTTGTCATCATTTGGCCGTTCGGACGAAATCTACGCCATCGCCGAATATACCCGTCATGACACCGTTGTCGCTCCCAATCAGCTAAACGGGTCGGCGCCCTTTCGAGTGCCGACCCGGTATTTCCCTGCCCCGTGTGAAACTGGCTTAACTACACCCGCTCGTACTACCACATTCCAGACATTTGTAGCAGAAGCCGTTGCGGACCATGATAGCTCCGCAGTCTGGGCATGGCGGTGAGTCGGACTGGTTTTTGAACACCCGCTTTTCGGACATCTCGGTGGGGGATGGCTCGCGGACATAGTCGTTCTCGGACTTGGGCGCCTGGCTTGGGCTGACGACAGGGATCATCGTCCGTGCGTCATCCGTATCGGACTTATCCTCCCCAGGCTGCTCATCCGTAGGCAGAAACTTGAGACCCATCCAGCGGAAGATGTAGTCCAGGATGGATTTCGCCATGGGTATTTCGGGGTTGTTGGTGAAGCCCGACGGCTCAAAGCGGCTGTGGGAGAATTTGTCCACCAATACGTTAAGCGGCACACCGAACTGGAGTGTCATAGATATCGCCGTGGCGAACCCGTCCATGAGGCCGCTGACAACGGTGCCCTCTTTCGCCATGGTGACAAAGATTTCGCCAGGAGTGCCATCTTCGTACATACCGACAGTGATATAGCCTTCATGCCCACCGACACTGAATTTGTGAGTCAGCGCGTGGCGCTCATCAGGCAGACGCCGTCGGACAGGGCGGCGACGCTCGACGCGCTTGCCATCCTCATCCTCTTTGCCCGCACTAAGCGGCTGACTGCGTTTGCATCCGTCGCGATAGATGGCGATGGCTTTGATCCCCAGCTTCCACGACTGGGCGTAAGTCTCTTTGATCTCCTCAACAGTCGCCTCGTTGGGCATGTTGACAGTTTTTGAGATGGCACCAGAGATAAACGGCTGAACAGCCGCCATCATCCGAACATGCCCGGAGTAGTGGATGGTGCGTTCGCCGTTCTTTGGCTTAAACGCGCAATCAAATACGTCCAGATGCTCATCACCCAGGTCCGGGGCACCCTCTATGGTGTCGTGCTCGTCGATGTAGCCGGTGATTCGTTCGATCGCTTCAGGATCGTAACCCAACCGCTCAAGCGCCAGCGGCACAGTGTTGTTGACGATCTTCAGCATCCCGCCGCCGACAAGCTTCTTGTATTTGACCAGAGCGATGTCAGGCTCAATCCCGGTCGTGTCACAATCCATCATAAACGCGATTGTGCCTGTAGGCGCAAGGACGCTAGCCTGTGCGTTTCTGAAGCCGTGCTCAGTACCTAACTCATGCGCGTCGGCCCAGGTCTGACGCCCGGCGTCAATCAGTTGAGCTTCGACGGTGTCGCTCGACTCGATTAGGTCCACCTGCTTGCCGTGCATTTTTATTACGTTTAGCATCGGCTCACTGTTGGCTGCATAATCGTTAAACGGGCCAACGCGTGATGCGATCTGCGCGGATGTTTTGTAGGCGGTTCCGGTCATCACCGAAGTGATCGCTCCAGCGAGCGCCCTGCCCCCAACACTGTCATACGGCAGACTCCGAGACATCAGAAGCGCGCCCAGATTGGCGAACCCAAGTCCAAGCGGCCTGTAATCTTCGCTGTTCTTGCCGATCTCGTCAGTTGGATAGTTGGCGTTGCCGACAATGATCTCCATAGCGGTGAAAACCACCCCGACTGTGTGTTGGAAATCCTCAGTGTTGAACGTGCCGTCTTCCAGGCGGAACTTCATAAGGTTGAGGCTTGCCAGGTTGCAGGCGCTGTTGTCCAGGAACATGTACTCCGAACAGGGGTTGGAGGCGTTGATTTTGTCGGTGTTGGGGCAGGTATGCCACCTGTTGATGGTAGTGTCAAACTGCATCCCAGGGTCGCCGCAGACGTGTGTCGCATCAGCCAAAGATTCCATCAGATCCCGCGCTGGCCTGGTGTCAGCGGTCTCGCCTGAGAGGACAAATTTTGTCGCCCATTTCTGGTCGTCTTCCACCGCCTGCATGAAATCATCCGAAGCGCGGACCGAGTGATTGGCGTTCTGGTACTGTATCGAATCGTATGCGCCACCAGGCTGATTGAACCCTCCATCAAACCCCGCGTCGATGAGCGCCCACGCCTTCTTCTCCTCGTTGGCTTTGCAGTCGATGAACTCGCCTATGTCCGGGTGATCGGTGTTTAGGATCACCATTTTGGCCGCTCGTCGGGTTTTGCCACCTGATTTGATGACACCGGCAAACGAATCAAATCCCCGCATGAACGACACTGGTCCACTGGCTTCACCACCGCCACCTAGACCCTCGCGGGACGATCTTAGAGGCGACAGGTTGGAGCCTGCACCAGATCCCCACTTAAAGAGCATCCCCTCTGTTTTGGCTAGATCTAAAATGCTCTCCATTTTGTCTTCAACAGCGTTGATGAAGCACGCCGAACACTGGGGCCGCTCCTCGACGCCGCAGTTGAACCAGACAGGACTGTTGAACGAAGCCCACTGGTGGACCAAAATGTATTTCAGCTCCGCCTCAAACGTATCAGCTTCTTCAGGGGTGACGAAATAGCCATCCTGCTCTCCCCAGCGCCGTATCGTCGTAACCACCCGACCGATGAGCTGTTTTACCGAATTTTCCCGCTCCTGGGTTCCCAAGGGGCCGTGGAAATATTTGCTGGCGACCACGTTGGTGGCCAGCTGGGTCCAGAACGTCGGGACCTCCACGCTATCCTGCTCAAAAACCATCTCACCGTTCTCGTTTGTGATGCCTGCCGATCTTATATCCCACTCGACCTCGTCAAACGGGTCTATCCCCGGCGTTGTGTGACGCCGCGGCATGGCGAAGACTTCCAGGTTCACGTGTTCGGATTTGCCGTTGTCATCTGCTTGCGCTTGCGGTGGATCGGCTACTTCGGTGGCTGATACGCCGACCTGTGCTGACTGCCCCATTGGTAGTCCCCTCCCTGGCGTGGGATTCTGTGGAATATTGAAGATTCTCCCCATTGTGCCCCAACACGATATGAGTCTGGCGACCACATCATCTTGGGGTAGTTATAATTGTATGGCACCACATGTTGTGGTGTCAAGGGCGGCGGAGCAAAAAAAATATTAACAGAGTTCCACAGGCGTACCGACATAGATCAGCACTGGTCTTGCCGGTTGAATTTAAAATCTGGACCGCCGATTAGCTCAAATTTGAGGGTTCCTACGATGCCCGTAAAAATACGGTAAATACCAGTGGGATGGCAACAGCCCTAGGGTGGAGATTGGACGTTCTATAGTCGGGTAATCGCTCGAACATAAAACGGCGAAGGATCAACGATTTCCGGCGCGCCACTTAGCCAACGCGGCCTGATCGTTTATCTGCCCAGCGCTCTCCCATCCTGGCGGAGGGGACAATCTAGCGTTGGGAACAGCTTCGATGACCTGCCACATCGCGCGTTTGCCTTCTTTGATGTGGTCTCGCACGGTGGTTAGCGAATCGGTGTGGTACAGCGCCAGAAGGGGTTGCCAGCGCCCGTCATTGAACGCCACAGCGTGAATGCCAGGTACCGACGCCTGAACAAGCGTTTCTACCCACTCGCCCTGCACTCCAACCCAATCACATGCCGCCAGAAGCACCCAACCTGGCGTGTCGGCGTCAACCATCGCTGTTTCCAGACCGCCTAACGGCCCCAGATCGGGGGTCTTGTCCGCGATGGTCGCAAAACCAAGATCGCTGTAGGCACCATCGGTCTTGGCAATCACGGTCACCGATGCCACTGACTCTGTGATCGCACCGGCGATGTGACTTACTAGAGGAGTACCATCAACAACCTCTCTGCCTTTGTCGCGTCCCATTCGGCTGCTGTATCCACCAGCCAGAATGTAGCCTTGAGGCTTCACACGCTAATCCCAGCAAGATTGAGCAAACTTGTAGCGATCACCGAGATATCAGATCGCGGCCAGACAACCACTCCAAAATCGACATGATCATCACTCACCAGCACCGATATCTCTGCCTCCTCTGCAATCGGCGGTTCTCCGATATCTTCACGCCAGACTTCGACTCTGGGATGCGAGGACGACACATCGCCCTCCACAAGAATCAGATCGCAGTCGGCGAAGAGGTCTAATATCTGCTCGTAAGGGTCGGCACCCGGTCTACCGGTGAGATATACAGCCGTATTTGGCCCTGAAATGAACGCCGCTGGGTTTCCACCAGCCTCTTGATGTCGATAGGAATCAGTACCAGGGGTATCCAGCTCGTATGAGTGGAGTGTGTGCTTTATGGTGCCCACCCGTATACCACGCCGCACCAACTCCTCAACAAGCTCAACCATCAGGGTTGTCTTGCCCTGGTTCTTACGCCCAACCAGGTGAACCCTCGGAATATCACCCACAGCAGTCGGCCTTATTAGAGAATCTCAAGGACCTGCTCGGGCGGGCGACCCAGTCGCGCCTGATCGCCGCTGATTACGATCGGTCGTTCGATCACTCTGGGATGGGCCGCCATCTGTTTGACAATCTCATCGCCGCCCATCGTTTTGATATCCTGCCCAACATCCTCTTTCCACTCCTTTTTGCGGATCAGTTGGGCTGGCTCTATCCCCAACTGCCCCAAAATCCGCTTCAGATCCGACTCGCTTGGCGGTTTTTTAAGATATTCGACGATTGTCGGCTCTTTGTCCTGCTCTTTGAGTAGTGCCAGCGTCTGGCGGCTCTTGCTGCATTTTGGATTGTGATAGATGGTCACATCAGCCATTTTTTCTCTCCTATTTCTATGGTCGCTGTGGCGCCTGTTCCGGCTCTAGGGTTAGTAAGTGAAAGACACAAAGGCGCATTCACATAACTCCCCAGTCAAACACAACACTCAAAAACTCATCGCGGTTTCCAGTGAGCCCGTCGTACCCCTGCTGACACTCCTTGGGCGAGAGGATGTGGGTCATCAGCGGCCTTGCCTGTAGGCGACCATCCCTGATCCAGTCCAGTAGCAGTCGGTAGTTGTCCACGATATTTCTCGTACGCTCGGTCTCGTTCACCGGCCAGCCCCACTCAAATGCGCCGATTAGCCGTATCGATTTGACATGTATATGAAACAGCATCGGTGTCACATCAAACTCCGCTGGAGCCCTGGGGCTGCCGAGGATAATAGTCTCGCCCCAGCGACGAGTGAGCAGAACCGCATCGCGTACGGCCTCGCTCTTCCCGACAGCCTCCACCACCGCCCTGGCTCCGTCAGTCCAGTCCATCACCTGCTCTGTGACTTCGGACGATAGTCTCAACACTGTGTTGGTGATACCACACTCTTTGGCTTTGGCGAGGCGAAATTCCGATGAGTCCACCGCCATCACCTCCGCGCCTGCAAGAGTTAGCAACTGCGCCGCAAAGTTGCCAACTAGACCCATTCCGATGACAACTACCTTGTCGCCTGGTTTTACCGTCGTTGAGCGCAACGCCGCCATATTCACACCAGCCATCCGCGCCATCTCCGTCCCTCACAGGCAGCGCCATCCTGCACCCCTCAGCATGAACCAATGATCCGTGATATGTGAAACTAAGGACCGTGTCGCCAGGCGCACACATCGCAACGTCAGCACCTACGTCAAGCACCCGTCCCAGATGCCCATATCCTGTGCGTGTGGGATAACTCTGCAGGCCCCTGAACAGGCATCTTGTTTACCAGCCCTGTAAACACCGCTCCTTCAGTGCCAGGGCTCACCACACTGTAGCTCGTCTCAACGAGCACACCGTCACGCGGCAAGGGCTCGTCCATCGTCCTGGCGGTCAGTTCGACGCGCCCTGGTTCGACGATGATTATCTCTTCAGTGGTCAAATCATCTCCTTAGTAGGAGCCGAACGTCAGCGTAACTTAATCGCCACTTCGCGCTCAGGCTCCGAATCGCTAAGACTCATTGCCACCACCACCCTACCCTCTGTAATCTCCGCATCGCCAGCCTTGCGGTAGGGGTTGTGAGGCAGCGCAGGCCAGATAATTCGAGCGCCGCTCGGTAAGCTCACCCGCCAGCCCAAGTGTTCAATATCTCCACCGTCACCACAGTCGATCTCCACTCTGTCCCCAAACAGATCAACACTGTCTCCAGTTGGCAAAACCAGCGGCTCATCCACGTTGGGCATCAGTACGAGATGCGCCTCAACGTTTTGGCCCAACGTCTCGTCACATCCGTATCTCAGCTCCAACCTATCGTCACTGTCGAGCGATAGATGAACATAGCACCACACATCGCCATATCTGAGCGATATTTTGGGTTCGCTAGCGTCAGATGTTATCGCCACATCGTCTGGCACGTGCAGCAGGTCGCCGTCGGGCCTGAACTGCGGTTCCTCATCACCAGGGGCGTGCTTTAGGAGCGAAGTGTCACCAACGGAAAAACTGCTCCAGAGCGGCTGTAGTTTGGTATTACCGCCGCCTACTATAAGCCCTGTTTCGTCATGAAATACGCTAACAAAATTCTGGCGGTCCTGGATCCAACGGTTCTCTGGCACTTCAGCAGTGAACGCCGACAACCCTACGAACCAGGGCCGTCGTCTGACAGTCAGCGCTTTGTCTCCCATCGGGCATACAGACCGGTCCTGTCCGCCAGCAGGCGGTGTCGATTCACCGCTCTGGCAGTAGAGAATCATATTGGCTGCGTAATCGGTATCAAATACCGGATCGTCGCCGTCAGCTGACTCTATGTGACGCCGATGCTGCTGTTTTAGAAACCCTCGTCCCACATCAGACAGGCTAAATCCAGGGTTGCCCAGACTCACCGCTGGACGGTATGGGTTTCGCTCGTCGATGGTCTCCACGATGCTGCCGTTGGGATAGACCCAATCCGAATGGAACTGCGCGGCTCTCTCAAGCGCAGGGAGCACATTCTCATCCCCAGACATGACATAGTACACGCCCAGCGCATCTACATAGACAAAATTGTAGACCACCACCGGGCCGACGTGCTCGGTCCACCAACCGTACTGCGACTGCTCCTTTACAACTGAGGCCATAAACTCAGAAGCGGTATTACACCACTCCATTCGACCAAGCACCTCCCCCGCTCGATACAGCGCCATGGCATGGTGTGCCGGAATGTTGTGCACCCGCTCCAAACAGGTGGATGCTATCCCCTCAAATCCGAGCGTAAGCGCGCCGTCCCACCGGTCTCGCGCTTCGGTAGAAAAAGAGTCACGCACCAGCCCGTAGCACCTAATCCACCGGCTGTATGTCCACGGCATATATACCTGCCCCCAGGTGGAGCCGTCTTTCTTGCGGAATGTCCACATCCCTACGTCATCGTACTGCTCCATCAGGGCATCACCACCTGCGATAATCGCATCTAACAGACGGTCGTCGTGGAAGTACCTACCTTCTTCGAGCGCCCACGCAGCCGCCAACGCAAAAATATGGTGTTGGTCATGGCAGATCCACGGATCGGTGCCGAACTGGCCGTTAGGTCTTTGGCCATCAAATATTCCCGGTATTGCCGCTTCGAGTGACTGCCCAATCTCTGGCTCCAAATTCCACATGCTGGTCTCCCCCAAAAAGGCCCAATCACCCACCTGACTGCTGCGAACTGTCTATATTTTCCGCCAACTGACCGTACATGCCAGTAAGTGCCTTGGCTGCTGCGGCCCAGTTGTATTTCCTCTGTACAGCGTTTTTCCCGTTCTCGCTCCATTTAGGATCGCGATCATTAAGCATCTCAATCAACCCATCAGCCATCGACTTGGGGTCTTCGGGCTCCACCACTATCCCCGCCCCTGCCCGCTCCACCAACCTCGCAGGAGCCCCGCAATCAGTCACCAGCACCGGAGTTCCCAACGCCATGTACTCAGTCAGCTTGTTTGGCGATGTCGTCAGCGTCTGCTCAGCACGGTTGAGGGTCACCAGACCGACCTGTGCCAGCGCTACATAAGACGCCAGATCGTCAGACTTCTGCCAGCCTGTGAAAAACACCCATTCCCGCACCCTTAACTCGTCGGTAAGCCGCTCCAATTCAGGTCTAAATGATCCATCACCCACCACCATAATCAGCAGATTAGGCACCGATTTAACCACCTCTGGCACCGCCCTAATCACAAAGTCAACACCCCTTACCTCATCTGTTCCCCCTGTATGTACCGCCACCTGACGGTTGACGAATTTTTCGGCGTGGGGACAAGGTCTGGATTCGGTGTAGTAGCTCTCAAGATCGACGTGGTTGGGCACCGACACTATTTTTTTGGGCGATATACCCTTTTCGGCGATCTCTCGCTCACGCATCTCCTCTGTGACTGCAATTACCCGATCAGCACAGGCGACCCAGTAACGCTCGTAGCGCCGCCACGCCTCAACACTAATCAGCAGCCGCCCAAGAATCGAACTTGCGTACCCCGAAGAAGCCACAGTCGCCGGATAGGTCTCGTGAAGATCCAACACGATCGGAATCTGCGCACTTTTTGCCGCCGTCGCCACAGCTTTTACCAGCGGAAGGTCGTGACAGTGGAGCACCTCTGGCTGGACCGTTTTCACAAATGCGTTGATTCTTTTACGCCACCACCACCTGTGGATCGGCACGGTCAGCATGACTGCACTCAACTTGTTTTTCAGCCACTGCCGATAGAACCACCGATGAACGTGAAGACCGCCGACAACCTCACGATCTTTCTCAGGCTCGTGCCGCAAACACAACAGGTGTACCTCATGCCCGGCCTCTATCAACGATTTTGCCTCTTTAGCCACCCTTGGATCAGGCGGATATACCCAATCCAGAACCATCCCTATTCGCAAACCGTTCTCCCTACCATATGGTCCTCACCCGCTGACTGATGTTTCTTGGCAGATTGCGCAGCGCATCTATTTCGGCGGGTTTGTAGAAACCGACTAACCACAGCCAAAAAGGCACACTTATCACAAGCAACGGCTTGATGATCCACGCCAGTCCACCACCGCCTGCCAGATATAATCCGACACCCACAACCGCGAACACCGCGCCGCTCAGTGAGAGCCGCCCCCACTCTATTGGCAGCGGGTACCACCGGCGCCCCACCACCCCCAAAAGCAGCACCGTCACCACAGAAGCCACCAGCGTCGCCATCCCAGCACCAAGCGCACCCCAAATTCTGATGAAGACGTAGTTCAGCACCACATTCACCATCAGACCGGCGACAGCTAACACACTCACCACCCAGGTCTTCTCGCGAATCGCCAGCCCGTAGGACATCATGTCCCTCAAACCGAGCATAGCCTGTGCGACCATCAGCGTCGGAGCGATCAACGCCGCAGTAGCGTACGAAGGTGGAGCGATGATGGCAACGGCCTCACTGGCAAAAGCTGTGAGCACCAGGCTGATTCCGATCGCCCCCACCCAGATATACGTGGTGATGTGGGCGGCAAATAGAGGGGCGTTCACCTCCTTGTGTCGTGCGTAGAGAACCGGGCCCGCCGCAGCACGAAATGGTCTAACCATCCCTACCGCAACCACCAGCCCAAACTTGACAGCGATGCCGTAGACAGCCACCTCCTCCACCGAGGTGAGCCACCTCAGCATAAAGCGATCGGCCAACATCATCAGCAGAAAAGCGATTCCAGCAGGCAGAAGAGGCACAGAGAACCTCAGAAGTCGCTTGACTGGCGCCAAGCTCAAAGGCAGCAGCCATCCATACCGCAGACCAAGAATCGCCACCGCCACTGCAGCTCCCAACATTTGCCCGATCAACACCGCCTCGATCCCCAAACCCCTCACCAGCACGAGATAGACGATCGCTGAGGTGCCAACCAGGAATCTGACTAACGATGTCACCGCGTACCGCACCGGCTGGCGCTCCATTCTCGCCGCCATCATCGAGAGTGTTGCGAGCCCCTCCAAGAAAACGACGCCGGTAACAAGCTGCATCAACCGCCATTTCGACTCGTCCCCCAACGTCAGACCCGCCAACGGAGCGGAGAACAAGAAGACCAGCGCGCCTATAGAGCTGGTACCCACGATCGCCACAGAGACAGCGTGGCGGAACCCTTCGCGCATGAGTGCGGGGTCGGAGTGGGCTTCTGAGTAGTAGCGCTGAAACGCCGAGGCCACAGCCAGAGTGGACACTGATGCCAGGAGCGCAACAGTGGCTCTCGTCAGCTCGAGCACGCCATATTCGGCTTGCGGGAACACGCGGGTGTAGAGCGGGACGAGAAGTATAGCGGCGGCCTTATTTATCGCCTCTGCAACACTGTAGACCGCAGAGTGTGATAGGATGGCTTTCAGATCAGGTCGCATGTCTGGCTATTTAAAGAAGTTAGGGCTGACAGAACCTGGTTCGATGGGGTCACCACGCTAGCGATTGGTCCACTCAAGCAGCGCGTCCACAACGCGCTCTGCGGCTTTGCCATCCCAAAGCTCAGGGTCACCGCCCTTGGTCCAGCGTCCTTGAACGACCT
This sequence comes from uncultured bacterium, assembly GCA_964627605.1. Taxonomy (GTDB): domain Bacteria; phylum Latescibacterota; class MWCZ01; order MWCZ01; family CAZVGZ01; genus CAZVGZ01. Next base: position 14,366 of record CAZVGZ010000044.1, read on the forward strand.
CCTCCACACCGGCGATAATCGCCGTCCGGTCGTCGCCTACGAGGCGGTTCGTGCCAACGGTACATGTCACAGGTCGCTCGGTGTTTGGCCTGGCGGTCATACACGGAACATGGAGCGATGTCGTCTCTTCCTGCACACCTCCTGAATCTGTGAGCACCAGCGCGGCGTTCTTCATCACATACAACATCTCAAGGTAGGGCATCGGATCGACTACGTTAATGCGAGGATGCGCCAAAGCCCTCTCCTCAAGCCCGAACTCAACCAGCCGAGAGCGGGTTCGAGGGTGGAGCGTCCACACCACATCAAGCCGTAGAGCCACCGCTTCGAGTGTTTCGAGGACGCCTTGAAGCGACACCGCGCTGTCAACATTCGATGGCCGGTGCGCTGTCACCAGTACATATCGCCCCAACTCAACGTCTATCTGTTTTAAGAATACTGGCTCCCTGGCATTAGGTACGTTAGCCAGAAGTGTGTCGATCATCACGTTGCCAACAAACCTAATTCGCTCAGCGGCGATCCCCTCGGAGACCAGGTTCTCGTCTGCGTCTCTCGAAGGGGTAAGTAGCAGGTCTGAAAGCTGATCAGTTACCAGTCGATTCAGCTCTTCGGGCATCGTTCTGTCGCCGCTCCTGAGCCCGGCTTCGACATGCGCGACACCTATCCCGCGCTTCGCCGCAGTAAGCGCACAGGCCACAGTAGAGTTCACGTCTCCCACCACCACCACCATGTCAGGTTTCGCATCCTCCAACACCGGTTCAAACGCCAGCATAACCCCCGCTGTCTGCTCAGCGTGGGTGCCAGAGCCTACCCCCAGGTTGACATCTGGCGGCGGGATTCCGAGTTCGTCGAAAAACGTCTGCGACATCTGGCGATCGTAGTGTTGACTGGTGTGAACCAGATATGCCGATCCTTCGCCCCGCGCGTCTAGCGCCGCCAATATCGGCGCGACCTTCATAAAATTCGGCCTTGCAGCCACGACAAAAAGAAGAACAGGACGTTCCAAGCTCATATCGGCCCCAACTGGGCGAAATCGCCAAGCATCCCGCTTCTGCCGTCATCAGATGTGAACGATTCGGTAAACCGCCTCACCATTTTGGTTCCCCAACGTATCTCCGGGATGTCGAACGGCTCTCCCAGCGCCTGTTTTATCGCTAGGTACGGCATGTTGACTCCTGCGGCGGTTGAGAGGACAATAGTGCCCTGCACACGCGGGTTAACCTCTATGATTTTTGGCAAGTCGTCGGAGTCTAATATGACCTGAATCCCCACCACACCATCCAGACCCAATGTCTTAGTGACGACTTTTGAGTAGTCGATAACATCGGTGTCGCAGACCGCCGTGGCCTCAATGCTGATCCCGCCGCGAACTCTGTCTCGCTGCCGTGGCACAATCACAAGAGCATCGCCGTCTTTCGCCAGGATGTCTACGCTGTACTCCTGATGAGGGAGGTACTCCATCACCAGATAGTCGGGAAAAGGGTCGGCCCCTTCAAGAACGCCACAGATCTCATCCAGGTTGCTGTATGCGCTCGTCGGTTTATTTTTCAGTAAGAGCTTGAGCCGGTCGACAGATCGGTCGAGGATTCTCATCCCCCGGCTTCCATTGCTAACACATGGTTTTACCACAACCGGCGCAGATGGGTGACCGAGATAGTCCGCCGCCGCCCTTAACTCTTCAACACTGGTAACAGATCTCGACCTGGGCACCGGTACGCCCTTTTCCTCAAGTGCCGTCAACATCCTCCCTTTGTCGCCAGACACCGCGATAACGTTCTCGTTGGCCACCACAGCCTGGCAACCATATTGGGCAAATGTCTCCCGCTCACGCGACAAGATAGGCAGTTCGCAGGTAACCAGCGGCAGTATCGCGTTCGCCTTTTTCTGCGCGGCGAACTCACTTAGGACAGGTATGAAGTCAGGGTTTGACGCTGGCGGTATGGTTTTGAACTCGTCCACCATCGACGCGCAGGAGGCGTGTGGGTTCATATCCGCACCGATCACGGTCACCTGACGTTCAGTAACGAGCTGCAAGCTCTCCAAAATACCAGGGGCGCCAGGTGCTCCCGCGCCGGTCATTATAACGCGGATGGGCGCTAGACTAGGCATCGGCCTCTCGGGCTCGCAGAATGTCGGCGAAAAACTGGTGGGCCTCATCGCCTAAGAGTACGAAGCGGATCAGTTCGAGGGTTGTACTGGATGTTGAATGCTCAATCGCCACATCAATCATCGTCTCGGCGCAGTCGACTATGGGAAAGCCTCCGACCCCGGCTCCCATCCAGAGGTGAGTGTTCGCAGCGTTTACAATGGCGTCGGTTGTCTGGACGCAGATGTCCCCTTCAACCGTTTCTATCAGCGTAGACCCTACTCTCATAAATATCCTCTCAACACCGCCGTCTTCGGTCTGCGGATTACCGCATCACCTGGTCCACTTCACCACCACTCTCTCTGGGTTCTCACTCCACCACCTCAAACTCAGCATCGACCGGTTCGCGGCCATCGCCCTGCCCGTCCCTGTTCTGTTTTTCTGCTTGTTTTCGTCTGAAACCTTTGAACGCCATATATAGTAGAGTCGGCACAATGATTAGGTCATCGGCGAACCCCAAACCTGGGAGCAGGTCAGGCAGCAGATCAAATGGCGACACCAGATAGACCAGCGCAGCTCCCAGCGTTAGCCATGGGTTGGTCTCGCCTCTCAGCGCACGCATAACAAAAGACGCTGCCAATCGTACTATTTCAGGTCGCAAAACCTAGAACTCCGGTTTGGTGGCTGCTTCAAACAATGCGGGCGAATGTAGGGGGTGTCAAGCGCACTCACTAGAGATGTCACGCCTGGATATACTCAACTCTCAGCCGAACCGTCGGCAAATGTGGTCCTCATACCATCGTAGATCGGCAGCTCGCCATCAGCGTCTTCCAGCGCCAACCCGTATAGACGCTCCACCCGGCCTTTATGATCCTCAGCGATGTTTCTCTGGCAATTCGGGTCCGCCTCAAGATCGAAAAGCACAGGTCTTTGTCCTGAGTAGTGGCACCAGAACCAGTATTTTTCGTCGCGTACCCAGCAGAAATCCTTGAACGTCGATGTGACGTACTCACGCCCTGACGGCCCCCCAGCGATTACAGGTCCCAGATCAACCCCGCTGAGCGGCCGCACTGGCTCTATCCCTATCCGGGAGAACAGAGATCAGGTCCAATTGATATCCGAACTCGTCCAACACACTCCCAGTCCCAATGCTATCGACCTCACACGGACATCGCAGCTAGAGCTCCATCTCAATGGCAGCTAAGTGTGTGCTGCCACCTCTGTTGCCGCTACCTGCCAATAACCCGTCGGTGCTCCTGGTACCGTCGAAAGTCCAGTGACCCTTTAGCGGTAGGTATTGTCTCACGTCGTACGACACTACGATCTGAGAGGTTAGTCTTCGGCTGACGCCCGCATCAACAAACGCTATCAGTGAGTTTCGATACCCTATCTGCGTCGCGTATGGCCTCACCATATCCTCAATATCGTAAGACATGTCTCTATCCGCCGACAGGTCCACCCTACCGCTCGCACCTAGTACCCCAACTCCAGATCTGATCCCCCACAGCTTCCTTGGGTATTTCTTCACCGCGATGTCGATGATCCATGCCTTGATGTCACCCTCTGAACGGATGTTGGTAGCGCGATGGAGCACTTCTTGCCCTGCCGACTCACGGCGCAACACAGGCGTCTGGGCGAGCCCGTCGATAGCGATGTCGGTTATCGAATACTGTGCCGCTCCAGCGACACTCCAGTTTTGCAGCACATCCCATCTTGCATCAACGCTCCATCTCCAGCGACCGGTCGAAAGCGTATCCAACAGCCAGGTACTCGTGTCGATTGTGCGGCCACTCTCGTCGTAAGTCGGGTCAACCTGCCACAGCCCAAATCGCCCATCGCCACTTCCCCAACTTGCTGCCATACGCACTGCTCGCGTCTCATCTGGATGCCAATCGAGCCTGCCGCCGAGAATCCACTCGCTGCCTTCAAACGATCCGACCCCGATTTTGCGCCCCGACAGAAGAGACCCTTCAGTCGAGTTCCGGTGCTCGGTGCCAACATCCGTGTCGTGTCGGTTCCAAATCGCAGCGGCCCCCAAAGTCCACTCTGATCCCTGCGAGGCGGCATCGAAAGTAAGCTGGTACTGGTCCCCGACAGCGTCATACCCGACTGGCGACCCAATCGCCGTCGGCAGCAGGTTAAGGAAAAGTAGGTTGAGAGGTTCAGACCTCTTTGAATGCGGATATCTCTTAACCATCACTTTATCCCTGATGGAGTATGTCGAGCGCGCCACAGAAAATCCAAATCGGGAGTCATGCCTTCTGTGTGCGTGGGCCAATATCATGGTTCCAAGCCGTGGTGTTGGCGTGATGGAGATGTGCTCACGCGCGTCGGCAAACCGGTGGTCCTGACTGCGGCCGCTGGCTCTGACAGCGGTGACGCCTGATCCCCAAGGGATCACCATCGCTCCACCCAACCCAGAGGAGAAAGAGTGGAGTCCGTCGCTGGGTATTTGGCGGCGCATGACATCAGAGAGGCCGGTATGAAGCCAGAGCGTCAACCTGTCGTTGGACAACAGGTCGGTGGGGATGTTTAATTGCCATAGACGAGCAGACCGTGGCGACACCTCAAGTCCGGTGACCGCCTCAGCAACGGCACCCAGTTCATCGGCGTTTGACCACCGAGATCCGCACATCAGCAGGAGATACACGGCTAATCCGACGGCGCGAATGCGCATTTTTTTGTAGCTCTCATTTCCCAAAGAGGTACCGGCCCCGTCTATAAGATACGGACAAAGACAGCATCGGGAAAACTGAACAAATTTGGGGAGCTTCACGTTCCCCTAGTGTCGGCGCTATTGTCCGTCACCCACCACTCCAATATATTGCTCTGTCAGGCAGTCTGATTTTTGCACGCTGAAAAGGTTCGCCCAAAACTTCGAGATCCCAAATGAGCGACCAGCCCACCTTAGGATCGGTAATTCTGTTCGACTTTGTAGGTACTTTGGCACGCCTGGTTCGCGGGCAGGGCGATGGTGTCTACGACTGGCTGATCGACCAGGGCGTCGAAACCGACTGGGTAAGTGTAGGTAGAGGGTGGGATATGGCGTCGTCGTTGGACGCGCGTCGCCGTGACCAGTATCTCCCCGATCGCCAAAGTCGGCAGAGAAGGCTTTCAGATTTTGCGACCGACCTCCTGCTAGGCGCTGGGATTCCTGACCAGGGCGGTCGGATCGCCGATTCGCTTGCCGAAGCGGACACAGACACCTACGCACTCTACCCGGACGTTCGCGGTGCTCTTGAGACGCTCCACGCCTGCGGATTTAGGATGGCGATTGTGTCCAACTGGGACAGGCCGTCGCTCTCTGATCAGTGTCTTCGGTTGGGCATAGGACGACTCTTTGATGTCATAATGCCCTCAGTAATCGCGGAATCAGACAAACCCGACCCATGGATATTTCGCCAAACTTTGAAGGAGTTAGGCGTCAACCCAACCGACGCCATCCATGTTGGCGACACCCCCCAAGACGACGTCCGAGGCGCTCAAGCCGCTGGCATCAAACCGATTCTCATCCGACGCCATCCATCCGAATCCCCCAAAGGCGACACCACCACCATCGGCGACCTCCACGAATTGATGTCCATCTTGGCACCTCCCGAATCCAACGAAGATGAGTAGTCAGCCTGTCAGACGAGCGCCGAATCTGTTACAGAGCGATCTGGAAGTGGGGGATGGTTCGCCCAAACTGGTGAAAAACGAAGGGTGTTGGCCAAAATACATATGGTGTGGCACTGTCTGGACAAGTGCCACACCAAAATCGTCTATTGAGACTATGCCTTAAACGGCCGTCAACACACACACGCTTTGAAGTGTTTGACCATTTCGGCGGTGAGGCGGATGAACCGGTCGCCGTCTTCGATGGTCTCTTCGATGTGGGAATGTTCAGCGAGTTCGTTGAAGCTAGTGACGTGTAGCCAGTCAGCCCTTGATGCCATCACCGCAGCAAAAGTCTCCCAGTAGTAAGAAGCGCCACGCCTCAGGCGAGAGTGGGCGTAATCGTCGCGGTCCAGCCGCTTTGGAATGCACCGGTCGTCGAATCCGGGCATAATGGTGCCGTGCCACCGTTTTGGTGGGCCATCGTGACTTTCGTTGTAAGCGTCCACCTCTGAGCGGATGCGTGTGTACTGCTCCATCACCGTCTCGGTTGTGTGCAGAGGTGTATAGCACTCCAACGCATCAAGAAAGCTCAGATAATCGGTCTCCATCTGATTGGACGCAACATAGAAACCTTCAAGTCCTTCAGACCTAAGTTTGGCGGTTACATCATTCCAGACACCCACGCCCAACAACCACGTTGACCAGCAGAGCATCACCGGTTTGCCTTCGGCGTGGAGCGTCCGCGGGTCATTCGAGTACCGCTCCAGATAGTATTTCATCCCAGCATACAGCTTGTCCGCATCTGGCAGCGCCGCGGCTTCCAAGTCTATGCAGATTCTAAGACCGTGCTCGTGTCCTATGTTCATCACAGATTCCAGAATGTCGTGATAGTGGGCACCGTCGCGATTTCCGTCGGTGCCTATGTTCCGTTTTCCGTGATAGAAGCTGACAGCCAACGCGTCGAGGTTGGCATCCACGCACTGGCCCATGTGAGCGGTAATGACCTCTTCGTCGTGGGAGTCGTATGCTCCGATTGTTGGGTGGATATCCGACATCGCGGCTTTGAGGCTCGGCGTATCACTGCCATCGAACCAGCCTTTTGTGAACCAGATGTAGTAGTAGGCAAGCGCCAACCGTTCTTGTGACGCGTCTGGGAGGGACATTGAGTAGACCTTTCCGGCTTGTTAGGGGGTTGAAACGCGTAGTAAGTTATTTGACTTCTACGGTGTTTACCGCTCGTTTGGCGATCTCATTCCAGTCGAAGGGCCATCTCACTCCAGGTTCAGTCGGAGTGCTTACTGTGGTGTGTTTTTTTGGCGGCGTCTATCATGCCCTGCGACGTATCTATCCCGATCACTTGCCCCCTGGGAACAAGTCCGGCTAGCCTGTCCGTCAGTGCGCCATCGCCACACCCAAGGTCGAGGATATTTCCGTCGGCTGCCAGCGCCAATTCGGAGATGAACGCCTCTCCTCAAGCTTTCTGATGGTTCGAAGCGGCGGCGTATCTGTCCCCATCAAACTCGAATGTCAACGCTTCTCTCCCGGAGTCTTAAGCCTCTACAAAAGTGAAAACAGGACGGCCATACTGACCGCCTTGCTCTAACTATACGCAAAAACTGAATCCCAAGAAAAATCAGCCGAGACGTTTGAGCTTGGTAACCCGACTGCAGCTAATCCACTCGGCGACGTAGAGATCGCCGCTTGAGTCCACCACACATCCGTGGGGCGAGCTGAACGCCCCCCTCTCCCACAACTCTTCGGGTATGTTGGGCCAACCCTCAGTACGCCAGAATCCAGGGCGGTCGCCCACATGGCAGATGAGATCGTTGTTTCTATCGAGTTTAGTGACCCTGGATTGCAGGTCCGGGATATACATCTCGTCCTTCCAGCCGTAAGAACAGCACGGCTGTCTGAGATCAAACGTAATAAAGTCCACATGCTCCCCGACAAGCGTAAACTGCTGTATACGGTTATTGCCCCTGTCAGCAACCAACACCAAAGGGTTGTCTTCTCGCGTGTCGGTCCAGATGCCGTGAGGACAGATCATGTTCCCAGGCTCAGAGCCGCTACCACTCCAACTGTGAAGATAGTCGCCCATCCTGTCGTACC
>CAZVGZ010000045.1:0-21071 GCA_964627605.1 uncultured bacterium
CCGACGCTACCGTCATATCTCGGTTCGCCTATATTGTGACACCCCAAACAGCCGTTGGCAATTGACGCGGGGCCTTCCTGAATGGCGAGGCCGTTCGCGCCTCTGCTCATGGGCCCTGGATGGTAATCAGCGGCGAACTCGATCTGCTCTGCTGTGAAATCCTGGGTTCCCCGTACAGCGGTCCACGCTGGCGCACCGTGACGGCTGCGGGTGAACTGCTGATACTGATCGTTGTGACACGCTGCGCACGATCCGCTTGTCACGTCAGCCGTGATTGAGTAGCCGTTGTGGTATATCACCTTTGTGGTGTCGGCACCAGGACGCGGTTTGTGGCAGTCGAGACAGGTGACGCCCTCATTGGCGTGGCGGCTATCGCCAAACTGCCTCACGATCGCAGGTGTGATTCGTGCATGACACGCAGCGCACTCGCCGCTCGCAGTTATCGCTGCCGCTGATCCCCTCCCGCGCTCTTTTTGCGGGCGTGCATCGTGGACGAACCAGACCAACGCGGTCCCTAATACGGCCACTAGCGCCCCGACAAACGCCATACGCCACTGTTTCATGTTTTCATCTCTCGCTTTTCAGAAAAAAACGGACCGACGGATGAAGTCATAAGATAGTGTATCAACTACACTATATAGCCACAATAAGCGATTACCCAGGCTTGATACTGGTGGCTCCTTATCACACGGACAAAGTGGTTAGACTCCCCATCCGCCATGCTCCGGCACCTACCGGAGCACATTGAAAACTTAGCGGGATGAGATTTCAACCTGGTTGCAGCAATGTATAATCCAGGTAATATGAAAAACGAGCAGAGATTGCCACCAACACCGCACGTCAATCTTTCAAAATCTGGTACTGCGCCTATTCAAATCGACACGCCTCAGTTTCCGGCACGCACCTTCTCAAGCCACGCGTCCAACGTCGTCCGCTCGCTCAAGAACGCAACACCGCCGCGTCGCGCCGTCTCTTCGAACCGGTCCAACAGTGCTCCCCTGAGTGGGTCGCTTTCGTCCAGACGCGCCCACTTGAGATATATCAGCGGCGCAATCACCATCTCCATCCTTTGGGCAGTTGCTTCATTGGTGATATTTGCGAGCGCCCCTTCCAGAAGTTGAAGCGCCTCCGCAACGAACCCGTCTGTCAAGAAAAGCACATCTGGGCGGTCAAAGATGTGAAGATGTTTGTCAGGATCATCCACGTCTGCATGGAGCAGGTCGAGGTACTCCATGACCGTGTTGGATGCAGTGCCGTAGTACTGCTCGACGAACTCCTTAGTCGCGATTTCGGGATCGGAATCCGGGTCCCAGAGCAGCTTGGAGAGGACATAGGACCTCAATGGCGCAAGCTCACCGCCACCTCCTGTCGCGTAGTTGCCCTCCTCAAATATCCCTTTGACACCGTGGTCTGCGAAAAACCTGATATTGGAGGCCAATACTTTGAAGTTGGGGAACGGCTGGACGTAGTGCCCAAAGTTGGTGACATAGTCCCAGATGTAGACCCTCTGGCAGATTTTTGACCAGCCGCGTATATCGTCGGCGAAAGCCACATTGTCTCCACAGTCGCTATCGAGCGTGTGGCTAAAACAGCACTCAATGCTACATAGCCTGATAATCACGTTGTCTCTAGGTATCAGTGTCTTCGGTGGTTTGCGTGTGTACTGGTACGCCAGCGTATCGACGGCGACATGGGGCAGATCATCCCTGATCGCATCGGCGACCTGGTTGACGAACTGAAGCATCGTCCCCATCTGGCTCTCTTCAGCCTCGTCAATCGCAGCGCAGTTATCGCACTCACACGCCCCGTGCCAATCGTTTTGTGACACGCTGACAATCCTGATATCAGGGTTGCGCAAACACCACCCACGGACCCTCTCAATCGTTATCGCTAGAACATCGGGGTTGGTAAGACAGAGCTGACCGCGTTCTTGGAATCTTTCGGCTTTTTCTCTGCTGAAGCTGAAATATTCAGGGTGGTCGTCAAAAAACTCCTCAGGGGAGATCAGAGGATAGAACGTATGGACGAAAGAGCCGTAAACAATCTTGCCGCCGTGCCGCTCTTCGAGTAGCGCCCGATTGCTGTTCATGCGGGAGCGCGCGGCGAAATCGCCGTCAAACGCCTCGGTGTAGAACGGTTCGCGGTACTCCAATCTGGGCGAAATCGTCTCATCTAGCCCCTTCAACTCAACCGTGTCCAGGCTAGGTACTCTGGTCTCATCCACCGCGAAAAACCTGCATCCAAGATGTTCCTCAAGTAGCGCATACACGCCGTAGAGCGTCCCCCTGGGCTCTCCACCGACGATGACTAAATGGTTGCCCACCTGGTGCAGAACTGAGGTCTCCTGTCCCAACTCACCGACGCCGATGTCTGGGGCGATATCCGAAAGTTGCCTGACCGCACCCACGAGAATGTCACTATCACCCAGTGGCCCCTCGTCGGTGACAATCGGCAGCGTCGCGCCGCTAATCCGCTCCAAAAATGAACTGAGCTCCTTGGCGGCATAACCCTCTTGCGGCGTTGCTTTTTGCGGTGTTACGATCCGACATGAACTTTTCCCATCGTGTGCCAGCACCATCGTTTGATCTCCTCGGTGTGTCGTGTTGAAGGATCTTGGGGCCGATAGTAACTACAGCTGCTTCGCGAATCAATCCGGTGAGCAGTCGTAGGTATCGCGCATAGCAGGTTTGATCCGTATATTTTCCTCTCTTCGCTCACTGCGGCACCACTATCGTCGAACTACCTCTCTACTTCGCCTCTGAGTAATCAACGGACCATAAAAAGAAAGCGTTGGCCTGGATGCAGCAGGAGATCACCGACAAAAAGACCAGGAAACTGATGTTGGAGTGGCAGAAGGCCGAAATAACCGGCCATCACATCTATCTGCGATTGGCCTCCATAGTAAAAGATCACAACAATCGAGGGGTGTTTGAGCAGATCGCCGCCGACGAGATGAGCCACTACCAGGCTCTCAAGAAACACACAGGGCAGGACGTTGCCCCCAAGAGAATCGCTGTGATTCTCTACTATTGGACCGCCAGGGTTCTAGGGCTGACGTTCGGCACCAAACTGATGGAACGGATGGAGCATCGTGGCGTGGCACCGATGGACTTCGTCCAGGCCACCACACCGCTTCCCGAACTCGAAGCTGCAAAGACCGATGAAGAAAAACATGAGCAGCAGCTTCTCTCTATGTTGGATGAAGATGCCCTGAAATACGCCGGGTCGGTGGTCCTGGGGCTAAACGATGCTTTGGTAGAGCTAACCGGGGCGCTGGCAGGACTCACATTAGCTTTCCAGGACACGGCGCTTATTGCTCTGGCTGGCCTTATTACCGGGATCTCAGCATCGTTCTCGATGGCGGCGTCGGAATATCTGTCTGCCCGCGCTGAGGAGGGTGAATCCGATCCCATCAAATCCTGCATCTACACAGGCATAGCCTACATATTGACTGTGGTGGTGCTAATCGTGCCCTACCTGGTCCTCGAACACTATATGGCGTGTTTGGCGTGGACGCTGCTAAACGCTATCATAATCATCGCTGTTTTCAACTACTATTTGGCGGTCGCCAAACACCTTCCGTTCGGCAAGCGTTTTCTTGAGATGGCTGGCATCAGCATGGGCGTCGCCGCTTTTTCGTTTGTCGTTGGCTATTTTATTCGAGAACTCTTCGGCATCGAGGTCTAGTAGAGGCCAGCCAGCGTCTCGTGGTCTAATGAGCATCCGCCACGGTCGTTCCCGGTGGCATAAAGACCAGTCGTTGACTGCGTACCAAAAGGCGACACATCTGGCAGGAGAGTTGACGAGGCACCAGATCGACAAGACAGTCTTCGATCATTTTCTTAACACACGTGCAGACACCGTCGAACTGATGCACCGAGTGCCCAGAGAACTGTTCGACGCAATCGCCGAGGGTGTGGCGATGTCTCTGGCTGCGCTGTTTATCTACATCGCGGATGGCGTCCACTGGTGGATGGCACACGTCATGGAGGACGGACGGACAGGACCACCAAGTTACAGTCGCGACAGAGATTCGATCATCGCCGTGTTGGGGGCCTCAGGAGACAGGATTTCGGGCTTTTTCTCAGCAGACAACGGTAAGGCGATGGCCGCGACCTACTCTTTTTCCGACCCAGATGGCACAGTCACCACATAGACTGGCCGCGACCGCGTGCTATATCTTACCAATCACGAAGTTCATTACCGAAAGAGGGTAACGCTGGCTATGCGTCAGTGGGGCTTTTTTGGGGCTTTTCAGGTCCTTAGTTATTGAGCTGTTTGGGCCATGCACGGCTGGACGTACTCGAAACGCATCAATCCATCGACATCGCTTGACCTCGACAGTGTCTACATGGTACTCATAAAGGCTCGGTGAGGCCGTTATTCTAATCGCTTCAGACAGGCTTTTGAGACCTCATATTTCCAGAAACCAGGATGGTAATTTGTGGCGGTACCAGAGATCAAGACTACGGTAGTTGGCAGCTATCCAATCCCTTCATGGCTAGCGACGAGCAGCTCGCGCACCGCGCTTGAGGATGCGGTGATGGTTGTCTTCCAAACCCAAGAGCTAGCTGGAATTGACGTAGTGGTAGACGGCGAACTCTACCGATTCGATGTGAACCATCCGGAAACCAACGGGATGATCGACTATTTCATAGGGCAGATGGATGGGATCGACACCGAGATTAGCCGCGCCGATTGGCAAGCTTTCCAGAGTCAGGCTGGGATGGGCTATCGCGCCATGCCCGCTGGCGTTGTAAACGCGGGCTTAGGGGAAGGCACGCTCAATCTACCCAAAGATTTCGGGTTCGTTCAGCCGCTTACCGACGCGCCTCTCAAATTCACACTCACCGGTCCTCATATGCTGGCTAAAGTCTTGGTGGACAACCACTATAACTATACTCCAGCGCTGGCGATGGCCATTGCCGAAATTCTGAGGAAACAGGTCGAAACCATAGACGCCGACGTGATCCAAATAGACGAAGCCAACGTCTCCGGCAACCCAAGTGAAGGTCCATGGGCTGCGGAGGCCATCAACCATGTTTTGGATGGAGCAAAAGGCGAGAAGGCGGTCCACGTCTGCTTTGGCAACTACGGCGGTCAGAGGGTACAGGATGGGTTGTGGGACGATCTGATGCCGTTTCTCTCAGCACTCCACACCGACCATCTTGTCCTTGAGTTTGCGCGCCGGGGCTACGAAGAACTTCCCTCGCTCAAAAACCTACCTCAAGAGATCGGGGTAGGGCTAGGTGTTATCGACATAAAAGACAACGAGATTGAGACGCCTGATACCATTGCTAGGCGGCTGGAGAACGCTGTTTCAACCTTGGGCGATGGACGTGTAAAATACATTCATCCCGACTGCGGGTTTTGGATGTTGCCTAGAAGTGTCGCCGACGGCAAGATGCGTGCGCTGGTGGCAGGTCGCGACCGCTATCTCGGCATCTAACGCCCGGTCTGCGATAGATACCGATCAAATCAGTTAAGGGATTCTTGGCACCTTCTACATCAATGGAGTGAGAATGACTGAATCAGGCGGCAGGTACCTCTCGTTCGTGCTGCACTCCCACCTGCCCTACGTGCTCTCGCACGGCCGATGGCCCCACGGAACGGACTGGCTCAACGAAGCCACCGCTGAGACCTACATCCCGCTCTTGGCTGCGTGCGATGCGCTTGTCGTGGACGGCATCTCTCCGAAATTTACGCTGGGGATAACACCCGTCCTGTCAGAGCAGCTTGCTGACGAGTCGTTCGGGCACGAATTTTCCGGCTATCTTACCCAGAAACTCACCGCAGCAGAGACCGACGCCACAGAGTTCAGGCGACAGGGTGACGGAAAGATGGCCGAACTGGCTGATTTCTGGCGCGACGAGTACACGCACCTGTCACAGCTTTGGCACGACAGATACGAACACGATCTTATCGGCGGCTTCAGGCGGCTTCAGGATAGCGGCCATATAGAGATCATCACTTGCGCTGCCACCCACGACTATCTGGCGCTGTTGGGCAGCGATGAGTGCGTTAGAGCGCAGGTGAACCAGGGCGTTGATGTCTACAAACGCCATTTCGGAAGAGCACCCAAAGGGGTGTGGCTTCCAGAGTGCGCCTATCGTCCGACTGGCAGTTCCTCATTAGCACCTGGTCGGCCAGGGACTACGCAGAGCTCAGGTTCACCGGTCACCACGATGCGTTTATCAGGCTGGCAGACCTCGCCCAAAAATCCGCTGACGGTACAACACTGGACGAAACCGATTGGGCGTTTTTCGAAGCATGTGAAGAGGCAGATTCGCTTTTCGGCGACATTGACATATCTTGGTGGCGCTAACCCTTTGGTAGCAGTGTGAGCGTGTCTTGAGCGTGAGAAATAGATGACTGCACGGGACAGATCAGTATGCGCCCCCAAAGGGTTTACAGCCGCTGGCGGGGCGTGTGGGATAAAAGCCCAGGACCGCGATGTGGCGGTTATCGTTTCTGACCGCCCAGCTTCAGCCGCAGGTGTTTTCACCACCAACGTAGTGTGCGGAGCACCGGTAGAGGTCTCCCGCGAACGCATCGCCAACGGGAGCGCTCGGGCGATTGTCGTCAACTCAGGCAACGCCAACGCCTGTACCGGTTCCGAGGGTTTGGCAAACGCGAGGCGGATGGCTGAATACACCGGGGAGTGCTTGGGTCTCGGTGGCGAGGATGTTCTGGTGGCCTCAACGGGGATCATCGGTCGCCAACTTCCCATGGACACTCTTCTTGAGGGGATCGCCTACGCCACCATGTCCCGATCGGACTTGGGGGGCGATGACGCCGCCTTGGCTATTATGACCACCGACACCAAGCCCAAAAAGACCTCTCGCCCTATCGCTATGTCTACCGGAGAGGTGACTGTCGGAGGCATCTGTAAAGGCTCCGGGATGATCGCGCCCAATCTGGCGACCATGTTGGCGTTCATCACCACCGACGCAACCGTTGCGCCTACGTTGTTGAGCATCATGCTAAGACACGCGGTGGAACCGACATTCAACTCCGTGACCATCGACGGCGACACCAGTACAAGCGACATGGTTATTATCCTGGCTAACGGAGCTGCGGATCTACCAGAGCTAGCCGCAGGTACCGACGACGCCAATCTGTTCCAATCCGAACTGACTAGTGTCTGCGACGAGATGGCGCGGATGATCGCTGACGACGGCGAAGGCGCGACCACATTTGTTTCGGTCTGCGCGACCGGTGCGGCGTCGATGGAAGATGCTCGGTTAGCCGCCCGCACTGTGGCGAGCTCTCCTCTGGTGAAGACCGCTATCTTTGGAAACGATCCCAACTGGGGACGCATCGCGTGCGCGGTGGGCTATTCAGGCGCAAAATTTGCGCAGAGCGACCTGGCTATCTGGTTGGGTGATCTCCAGGTCTTCGATAGTGGAATGCCAACAGAATTTGATCTTCAGCGCGCAGAAAATATCATCGGCGAGGCGGTGGTGGAGATAAGGTTTGATCTTGGCGCAGGCAGCGCCGAAGCCGAGATGTACACCTGTGATTTCTCATACGACTACGTCAAGATCAACGCTGAATACACCACCTGATAACAAACGTTTTTGAATATCGGGCACCGAACTACTGTCTGTCCAGTTTTTGCCGGGAAGAATAGCGGTGCGGTTGAGCAGCACGAAGCCAATTGGCACTCACCTCCTCCAACACTCCTAATAGTGACGAAGCGACTCGACCAATGAAGACGGCTCCCCTGACAGCCCTCCGACAGTTTGAGGTAATTGAAACTCCTGACCCATCGCCGCAAGATCACGAAGTACTCATCAAGACCGACGCCGTAGGAATCTGCGGCTCAGATGCCCACTACTTTAGGGATGGCGAGTCTGGAGGCGGCATACCCCCACGTCTTGGGCCATGAAACCGTCGGGACGATAGTCGAAGTCGGAGCAGATGTGACTCGCGTGGCGGTCGGGCAGAGGGTAGTGGTAGACCCAGGCGTGCCTTGTATGCAGTGCGAGTGGTGTTTTCGAGACGACATCAACCTCTGCCCCAACCTCAGATTTCACGGGACGCCACCAGTTGACGGCACCTTCAAACAGTTTTTCTGCCATCCAGCCACCTGGGTGATGAAACTGCCTGACGGTCTATCTGACGATGAAGGGGTGGTGTTGGAATCTCTCTCGGTGGCGGATCTGACCGATGGGTGAGGTGTGGATGTGGTGTTTGAGGCCGCGGGAGCGCCTGACACACCGCGTCTGGTCGCTGACCTATGCGCAATAGGCGGCAAAGTGATCCTCATCGGCATCTGCGCATCGCAGAGCGATGTGGCGTTCGACTCAACGCGTTGCCGTCGCAAGGGGCTCTCCATAAAGTGGTGCCGCCGCAGCCGCCTCGCTGTCGAAGCGTCCATCAGATTGGTAGAACAGGGGGTTGTGGACGCCAGATCAATGGTGACGCATCATTTCAATCTGGATGACACACAGCACGCGTTTGAGCTGTTCGAGCAGCTCAAAAATGAGTCGCTGAAAATCGTCATCAACCCGAACGGCTAATTATTCAGAATTGGGCAAGCGGATACTCTTTGAGATCAGGCGACAGATGTGGTCGCTGCGGACTGAGTCAAACCAGCCTTCGGGCTTTGTCGTCAGCGATATATAGGCTGCTGCACCAGCGATGTTTTTTCTGGCACGATCAAGGAACTGCCTCGTACGCCAACCCCACAACCCCCGACCGATCTCCAGTAATCCCGTTGACGGCAGTCTCTTCAACCGAGCGCGCCCGTCGCCATCATCGCCAACCCCTCAATCACCAGATAGCTCTCCAGATGGTGCTCAGTCTCCAAGTGAGCGGATATAGGTTCGGCATACCCACCGGCGACCACGAGCGCCGGCCTGGTCCCCCACAGATTTTCGAAATGCGCTACCCATCGCTCGATGACTGCCACGGTTGAGGAGAGCACACCTATTGTCACAGACTCAGTCAAGCTAGTTACGTCTGTTAGGGTCGCGGTAGTTGGAAAGAGATCGGGTGTACTAATGTGTGTGCTCTCGGTAATCGCTTTTAGCGAAACCTCCAACCCAGGCCATATCACAGCAAAGTCGCATCGGCCACTATTAACCGCTGACACCGTTGTGGCTGTTCCTGCTGTAATCACCAACACAGGTTCGCCATGTTTTGTCCTAGCTGCAACGCATGCGACTTTACGATCAACACCGACGTCGAGATTTGGGAGAAACTCAATGCCGCAACTGTTGACAGACTCTTTGGCAGACATGATCTCCCAGCCGCTTAAGGGGCATGCCGATTGCGGATCGAACCCTGATCTGACGCTTGAGTAGTACAGCGTTCCGCCGCCCATAGTCTCCAGCTTGTCGCGGCAGTCTGACGCAGATACGACTGTATGGCAGCCCCTTACGTCGCCTGTGTCACCATCGGCAAAACCCAGCTTGATAGCTGTGTTGCCCACATCCAAAAGCGCGACGTTATCGCTCTCACTATTAACGGGGTTTTGGGGCATTGGTCTGTAAGGGTCCAGCATCCAGGTCGATAGTGGAGTCGGGCGGTCAGCCGCCAGTTTTTTCGGCGAGGCTTTTTAACCGATCTGACATGAACCGCAAAACGCGGGCAGTCGAGCGCTCGCTGTCAACTTCTGCTGCCATCCGAGCGCATTCGTCACGATGGTGTCTAAGGTCGTCAGCGGCGGCCTCGATCAAGGGCAGCGCTCTAACAATATTGTCGCAGATATTTAGATTCGCGTCGCGTGCTGTTCTTGAGAGCGGGTTTAGGTCGATGGACACCACTTTTTTGCCCCACTCCAGCAGCGCTTGGGCCCTGTCACCGTCTTCCAGCGCGACCAACACGACATCCGCTTCAGCGATGCCGTCTCTGTCCACCAGCGATCTTGACGACGAGAGGTTGGGCACCTTGCTTTTTGGGTCCACCCCCAAGACTTCCTTCGCGCCCATTTCCCTAAGTAGTTCCGCAATCTGCTGCTCGCGTTCGTTGGTCCTGCCGTAAAAGACGTTCACCTCCAGCTTGGCCCCCACCGCAACCGCCAGCGAGATCGCTTCAGCGCCAGCCAGCGCTGCTGTGTTGCCGTTGACGGAGAACACTGGGTGATCGGCGGTTAACAGCATCGCCGCAGCGGTCCTGATGTCCTCCAATACCGGCTCTGGGGTAGCCTCACCTAGTATGTAATCAAAGGCCTCGCCGCGCCCATGTGCAATGGGACCAGCGTCGGCAACAAGGCCGGTCTTGTGGTGGAGCGTTATTTTTTCTCTGAGCCTCAACGAGGCGGCGCGTGGATGGTCTGTTGGAATCTTTTCGTCCAAAACGGATACCAGTTCTCTTAATTGAGAGACCTCAAAAACGCAGGCTGTGATCTTAGTGGCCTATCTGTCAATACGCTATCAGAGCGCTTATATCGTGGTCTCCCAGCTTTTTGCGACCATCCAAAAACTCAAGTTCGATGATAAATGAAAGCCCAGCGACAACCCCTCCAGCCCTCTCCACCAGCCTCGCCGCCGCCGCCGCTGTGCCCCCGGTGGCCAGCAGGTCGTCCACTATCAAGACCCTCTGCCCTGGTTCAACAGCGTCGGTGTGCATCTCAATAGTGTTGGTGCCATATTCGAGGGTGTATTCCTCACTCATAGTTTCAGCAGGCAGTTTCCCAGGCTTACGGATCGGCACGAACCCCAGACCTAACCTCAGCGCCAACGGCGTACCGAAAATAAACCCACGCGACTCAATCCCTGCGATTATGTCAACCTGTCGCGAGTCCGCATCTTCAGCGAGCCAGTCAATGGTCTGCTCAAACGCTTCAGGGTTGGCTAGCAGCGGAGTTATGTCTTTAAACAGTATTCCCGGTTCAGGGAAGTCAGGTACATCGCGAATGCATTTTTTCAAGTCCATGCTCATCCAGTCACCTCAAATGAGTTTTCGTTTTTGGTGTCTATCCACGAAACGCTTACATTGTCAACGCTCGCCCAACTTGGGCCTCTACTCAGCGCCAATACAAACTGATCAATATCTGGGCTCTCGCCTTGCGCTTCGATCTCCACCTTACCGTCGGCGCGGTTGCGGACCCAGCCTGTCAGTCGGAGCGCACTGGCCTCGGTGCGTGTGAAATAGCGGAACCCGACGCCTTGGACACGGCCAGTGACAATAATGTGCGCTCGTCGGTTCAACGCTGTTCCTGCTCATATAATAGGGGCTCCTGCGCGCTCTAAAAAGATAGCCGTGCACGGGCGTAGCGTAAACGCGTAAACAGAAAGGATCAAAATGGCGCGCCTGCTCATAACCGGTGGCAGCGGGTTCATCGGTGGCCATCTGGCATGTTTAGCGCAAGTAGGGTCCGAGGTCCACTCTATCTACAACTCACGTCGTGGCTCGCTCAGGGGCGTCAACTGGCATCAGGTCGATCTTACGGACGGTGTCGCCGTGGGCAGACTGTTTTCAGATGTCAAACCTGACGCTGTTATACATAGCGCTGCCATCAGCGGGATTGACTACTGCCAGCAGAATCAGGAAGAGGCGTGGGCCTGCAACGTGACAGCGACTGAGAATGTCGCCGCCGCCTGTGCCGAACACACAGCCAAGCTGGTTCATGTCAGCACCGACACCGTGTTTGATGGCGATAGGGGTTGGTACTCTGAGGATGACGACCCGATGCCGATCAACTTCTATGGCGAAACCAAGCTCGCCGCAGAGGACGCGGTATTCGCGAAGTCGCATGATTCGGCGGTTGCGCGAATCTGCATTGTCTACGGCCTACCGCTGACCTCCAACGCGGTAAGCAGCATCTCTGAGTTTGTGGATCGGTTGGACTCTGGTGAAGGCATATGGCTCTTGTCGGACGAGATTCGCACGCCGATTGATGTCCTGACACTGTGTGACGCGCTTTTGGAGATCGCGTTTGGCGACCATGGAGGGGTTTTTCATCTCGGCGGAGCCGACCGCGTAAGCCGCGTGGAGATGGGCATGAAAGTTGTCGAGTATCTGGGAGCCGATCCCAAACTCGTGACGGTCAAGGAGGGTATGAGTGGTTCGGGCGACCGCGCACCGAGACCGGTTGACATCTCGCTCAAAACCGACAAGGCAGCTTCTCTGCTCAACATACAGATGCTGCCTCTCGAACAGGGCTTTAAGCGAGTGTGGCCTGGCCTCTATGATTACCGTCGACGCCGGGACAGTTGACCGGCCCACATAGTACAGCGGCTGCGGGAACTAGTTGTCGCTGTTGCTCGTTATCGTCGCTGTCGCCGGGGAATCCCTAAATAGCCGCCACGGCTTAGAGGCGTTAGATATAGGGGATGGGGATGTCGTCTGAACGATAGGGTTCACGCAGATGGTTTTTGAGGCTTTTCGCGGGAGTAGTCGGTTTCGCGATTGTTGGTCGGGCACGGTCCGCACCGCAGGCGATAGTCGAACTCAAAATTACCAGCGCCTATCCCTCTGGCAGCGTGACGTTGGAACCTAGCATAAAGGCTTTTGTTATCTCCACCAACGAGAGTGTCGCAACCAGGTCATCAATATGTACCCATCAGGGATGCACCGCTGTTTGGAACGCTTCGGGCAAAACTTTCGATTGTCTCTGACACGGCTCTCAGTTCGCCGCCGATGGGTCGGTGTTAAACGGCCCGGCACGAGACCCTCTCGTCTCCTACAAGACGACCATCCAAAACGGCAGGGCTGCTGTGGGCACTGACGTCACTGTTGCAGCGACCGAGGTTGCGCCGCTCTCGACCTCTGTGGTTGGCCCGTCAATCCTCTCAAGAGCGAAGAACGCTTTCCGCTCCTGATCCTCCAACAGCTTGGGGCTATTAGCGACTGACCTGCCGTTCGACCGACCCGTACCCGTAGATTATTGCGGTTGGCCGGACGGTTGTGTCTGTTATTGAGCTATCACAGCACTTTGAACAGCCAGATTTATTGAGGAACTATGACCTCCAAAGAGCGTGTGCACAGAGCCCTTAGACGCGAGCCGGTGGACCGGGTGCCGGTCTACATGTGGTTTCACCCTGGCACAGCGTTGCATCTGTCCAAGTTGTTGGAGATTCCACCTCAAAAACTTCAAGACGTGATGGGCAACGACGTAAGGCAGACCTGGGTCAACAACAACTACGCCATGGAGGGGGTCGTCCACGAAGAGGACGGCCAGTCGCACACCGATGACTGGGGAATCACCTGGACAAAGCAGGGGCCGTTTAATCAGGTTTCGAAATACCCATTAGCAGGCCTTAGCCGAAGCGAAGTGGACGAATACGAGTTCCCCTACGACCGAGCTGATTTTCTTTTGGGTCTGATGGACCCGGTCGCCGCACAGTCCGATGAGTATTTCATCGGCTGCGATGTCTCGCCGTGCGCATTTGAGATATTTTGGCGCCTTAGAAGCATGGACGACGCGCTACTTGATATGGCGCAAGACCCGGATTTTACAGCGCGCTTTCTAAGGAAAGCGATGGAGTTCACACTTGAGATGTCTCGCAGGGCGTGCGAGGAGTTTGAGCTTGATTGGCTCTGGGCTGGTGACGATGTCGCGGGGCAGTTTGGAATGATGATGAGTCCAGAGATGTGGCGCGAACAGCTAAGAGACGACCTTACTGAAGTGTTCGATCTGGGACGTTCCTACGATCTGGTGAACGCATACCACTCCTGCGGGGCGATCAGACCTATCATCCCCGACCTCATAGAGATGGGCCTTGATGTGCTCAACCCGATTCAGGCCGGGTGCCCTGGAATGGATGCGGTTGACCTCAAGCGCGAATATGGAAGCGACCTGTCGTTTATGGGTGGTGTCGATACCCAAGGTGTTCTTCCCCACGGCTCAGCAGACGAAGTAAAGAGAGCGACCGCCCTACTGGTTGAGGAGATGACCAGCGACGGCGGTGGATATATCTTGGCTGCGTCACACACCATCCCGCCGGAGACCCCCGACGAGAATATTTTTGCGATGTACGACGCAGCGGGGATTTCCGAAGAAGAGATCTACGATCGCGCCGCAGATGTCCGCAGCGCCCCTGTAGGGTCCTAACGTTCTACCCGATCGCCGGAGCTATCAATGCCAAAAATTACGTTCATCGGAGCAGGCAGCCTAGGTTTTTTCAAGCGACTCATGATCGACTGCATGGGTTCTGAACGGCGACAAGGAGCTGGCCTACCATGCAATCTGCTACGATCCGCTGACAATGGCTATTCTTGACCTGAAGCAGACCCGACAGATGGTGGACGAACTATTCGAAGCCGAAATGGATTGGCTACCGCAGTTTTCGTGAAGTGTCTAACATCGCTAGCGGGGAATCCCACAGAAATGCACTACGATTTTCACGTACCCACCGCCATCAGATTTGGCGAAGACTCGATTAGGCTGTTGCCGCAGTTGGAGGATGTCAGGGGAAAGCGGTGTCTTCTCCTCACATATCCAGGGTTCGACGACCCCGACCTGATCGCCGCACTGCACGTCAGCAGCAGCTTTTTTGTCCGCTCAGATGCCTTTGAGGAGAACCCATCTCACGGGTTGGTGAGAGCGTTGGGCCAGCACGTTGTCGCCGACGAGATTGAGACCATTATCGCCATCGGCGGAGGCAGCACCATCGACTCGGCGAAGGGCGCGTCCTGGTTCGCCGCCAATCCGCACTATGGCGAAGACGGTGCCGAAGGGCCGCTTACTGATCCCACTGCCAAGATAGTCGCCGCACCCACCACAGCAGGTACAGGGAGCGAGGTCTCACCGTTCGTGGTGCTAACCGACTCCGCCCACCACAGAAAAACCTCTGTTAAACACATGGGTCTAGCCCCTTCGGTCGCTCTCTGCGATCCAGCGCTTACCGTCTCAATGCCGCGATCTGTTACCGCCGACACTGGTATCGACGCGGTGTCTCACGCTGTTGAGGCCTACCTGTCATCACTCTGCCACGGATTCCTGGACGATCTCAGCGTCGGTGTATTCCGTACGGTCCACACAAACCTGCCAAGAGTTCTCAGCGACCCCAACGACATGATCTCCAGAGGCAAAATGCTGTCTGCGGCTGTTGAAGGCGGCTTGGTTTTGGCAGCGTGCGGAACAGTGATAATCCACGCGGTGGGGTACAGAATAAACGAGACCATCCACGTCCCGCATGGCCGCGTCAACGCGATGCTGATGCCAGCATATATTGAGTTCTTGGTAGACAAGGGCGTCAGTCGAGCCTCAGAGATTGAGGAGCTGTTCGGTGGGAGTCTGAAGGGCTTCACAGAGAGCTGCAGGCTGCCGTCGTCAGTGCCTACCAGCGGTGTCACCGATGATGACATTGAAAACTGGGTCGAAGGCGCGATGGCTACCTACGGCCTCCCCAACTGCATTGCCCCGCTGTCTGAGGCCGATGTAAGGACGATCATTGCGAACGCGATGGCGGCGTAGCAGACCGACCACAGTGGCATTTTGGAAAAGTCTACCACAGGGAGCGAATCGTGATTACTCGTGTGGTTGTCGCGCACACGAAGGAAGGTGTTAATCTCAGCAGCGTGAGCATTCCCGATCTTGGCGACTCAGACGTCCTCGTTCACACAGTCTACTCCGCGATAAGCACCGGGACAGAGCGGTGGGTGATCTCAGGACAGTTTCACGCCCCTGGCGAACCGCCGATGGCCCATCCGCTGGTCCCTGGTTACCAAAAAGTCGGCACGGTCATGGCGGTGGGCAGCGATGTCAAAGACCTCTCAATCGGGCAGTGGGTTTTCGCCACCAGTTCGATGATGGATGACCCAAACGCAAGCCGGGGTTGGGGTGGCCACATAGAGCACTCAGTGCAGCACCAGAACGAGGTGATCCCGCTCCCGGCTGACATCGACCCGATGGCCGCCGCTGGTCTGGTATTGACCCAGGTCGGTTTCAACGGCGGTTCCAGACCTCCGGTCAACGATGGGGACAGAGCGATAGTCGTTGGAGATGGCTTGGTAGGTCAGTGGCTTGCTCAGACCCTGCGCCACCGAGGTGCGCATGTCGTTCTTGTGGGCCGCCGACCCGACAGGTTGGCGCTGGCGGAAAAGTATTCCGCCGACGTAGTGGCGAACAGTCACGACACATCATTGGAAGAGGTCGCGGCGGAGCACGGGCCGGACGGTTTTGCCATCATTGGGGATACCGTGGGCACCGCTGAGAGTGTCGAGAGTCTGTTGCGTTTGGTGGGGCATAACGGCAACCTGATTCTGAACGGCTACTATCGCGAGGGCCAGCATCTGCTGAGCATCAATCAGCTTCACGGCAGAGAGGTTACAGTTCACAGTCCATCGGGATGGAGCAGGGACAGGCTGACCGCTACGCTCGAGTTGGTGGCCGCTGGCGCTCTTAAAACCAGCGAACTAACGACGCACATCTTCGATGCAGAAGCCGCGTCCGACGCCTACGATCTGGTACTAAACAAACCCGAACCGTTTTTGGGGATAGTAATCAAATGGCGTGAACCACCAGGAGTATAGGTGTGGCAAAAGAAATGCGAGCTCTACAGATAACAGCGCCAGGCGAGGCGCAGATCGTAAACGTTGAGGTTCCGACTCCTCCGCCTGGTGAAGTCCTGGTCAGGGTCGAAGCGGTCACGATCTGCACTCAGTGGGACCTCACAATGCTCGCTGGCAAGGACATTTTTGAACGGCCCGACTACCCCAAATACCCGATCCAGGTCGGCGTCCCTGGGCACGAGATGTCCGGCGTGGTTGTTGACGTCGGCCCTAAGAGCAGTTGGTGCCAGGATGGTGACCGGGTAGCAGCCTGGAGTTCCAGAGGATCGCAGCGAAAGGGGCGAATGGGCTACTATGCCGAATATGCGGCGATCCCAGTCGAGGACCTAATGGTAGCGCCAGACCATCTGTCGTTTGAAGAGATCGCGCCCCTGGAGCTGGCGATGTGTGTGGCGGCGTCGATAAGGCAGGCAGGGGATCTAGCTGGCAAACGTGTTGCCGTCGGTGGTGCAGGCCCCGCAGGGCTGTTTGCGATTCAGATGGCCCGGACGCTGGGCGCGAAGCGAGTCGTCGCATTTGACCCGCAAGAGTCTCGACGGTCACTGGCGACAGAGTTGGGAGCAGAGGTCGCCTATGACCCCACGTCTGACGACTCCGCGGCTCTGGGCGACCGCGACTTCGATGTAGCGTTCGAGTGTTCAGGCGTCGCTGCATCGGCCCAGAACTTGATGCGCGTCACGTCTGGTGGCATCCATCTGTTCGGTGTGGTCCACGGTACTATCGGCTTCAAAACGGACCACTGGGGCCGCAACGTCGCCCTTCACGGCTATCCCGGCCACAACTACGAATCCGCAGAGATGGCGATGGCGCTTATCTCCTCAGGCGCAGTGAAGACCAGGCCCATCGTGAACAGGACAGTCGGCTTCGAAGACTACCTCGAAGGGATCGAATCCCTCAAAGATGGCTCTGCCGCAAAACTTTGTGTAGTGCCTTAGAGCGCCAAGAAGAAACCAGGCCCCACTCTACTGATAAATGTCGGGTCTCGCAACGCTTCCTACTCTGTTCACGGCCCTCGGTCACTACTCCGCAAACGGAAATATGCCGGCATATCCTCGCGCATTCGAGACAAACCACACAGTCTCCCGCCTTGGGATATATGACGACGTGTTCTTGCGCGTCGCACCACTCCTCAAATTTTTTGTGAGCCAGCGGATTGAGATGAGGTGGCTCTGAGCGATGTCCGTTCTTCGCATACTTGAGATGCCCCAAACCAGGGGCGTTGTCCTGTAGGTAGAACGTGGTGTTTATCGCGAAAGGCGGTACCGCCAATCTGTGATTCTCCGCCTCGCGCTTCTCGTTCCAGTAGCCTTAGAAATCCATGTGCCACTCCTGCTCCCTGGCATTGTCTAGTCTTGTTTCCAGATTGGTGGCTTCCTGCTTGGTGAGCACACCCTCCACTAGCACAAAACCGTCGCGCTCCAGTTTATCCATCATTTTTTCGGCATCTGCCATCTATCATCCCCTTGGACCAGCGTTATTGTAAAAAAACCGGCGACCGCCGAGCTTGATGTTTTCCACCACCTCTGGTCAAGTCCAGCGGGTCCAGCAAGACACGCTTGGCCAAAGGCTGCCAAGCCGTGATATTATGAGTGCAGACGGTTCCCCGCGATGAAGAAAAGAGGTCATTGTGCGCACAATAGCCGACGAATTGACCACAAAGGCGGTTTCGTCGGCGCTGTTTGCAGCCATTCTGAACTTGGGAGGTGTCTCTGCCGCCCCAACTGGTCAAGTCAGTGGCCGGATCACCGACCAGCAGACCGGCGAACCGTTGATAGGGGCGTATGTGACGGTGGAGGGGATGCGCCTGGGCGGGGTCGCTGATGGCAACGGGAACTACCTGATCGAGCGGATACCAGCCCGTCGACATCGGCTTGTCGGTCGGATGATCGGCTATCAAGACGAGATACTACGTGCGGTAAGGGTTATCGCGGACTCGACCATCGTCCTGGATATCTCCCTGCAAGCTCACGATATTTCCTTGGAAACTGTGACTGTCACCCGCAGGCGGGCTGCTTCCCTTAGAGAAGAGCAGCGACCGAGTGTGCGCATCATCCGTGGCGGGGATGTCAAGAAAATGGCGGGAGGTGCCGAGGATCTGTTTCGCGCTATTCAAGCCATGCCTGGAGTCGTTGCGAGGGCCGATTACGCCAGTCAGTTCTATGTGCGCGGTGGCACGCCAGACCAGAACCTGATTCTCGTTGATGGCGTTGAGGTGTTTAACCCTTACCGTCTGAAGCTGTTGGGCGGCCCCATCAGCATGTTCAACCCCGATGTAGTCGATCATGTCGAACTGCTGCCTGGCGGTTTTCCCGCTAACTATGGCGACAAGATGGCGTCTGTTTTGGTGGTTGACAACAAGGAGGGTGATCGTTTTCAGCATCGATTCAAAGGCAGCGCCAGCCTGATCGATATGCGCGGTTTCGTCGAAGGACCACTGCCGCGCTCCGAAGGCGATGGTTCATGGCTCATCGCTGGTCGCCGCACCTACTACGACCTGTTGTTAAACAACTTAGACTCGCTGCCCAAGGGAACGGTGCTCCCATATTTCCGGGATGTGCAGGGCAAATTGGTATACGATCTATCTCCCACTCAAAAAGTGACCCTGAACGTGTTGGACTCCAGAGAGGGAACCGAGCTCAAAGAGTTGGAAGCCGAGGAGGGGGATGACGACGAATTTTTCGGCGATGACGAAGACTTCAGTCTTTCCATCGAGCTCGACAATCGGCTGTATAGCGTTGGATGGGTTACGGCGATTTCAGACGTGACGCTTTCAGATCTGACGCTCTCTCGTTTTGACGACACCTGGGCGCTGGGCGTCGAATCTACGGATGAGTCCATCGACTTTGAGATCGAGATGCGCAAGCTGGCAATCGACGAAGATATCCTGCACATCGCCTCCCGTGAGCATTCGCTTCAGGGAGGGCTGTCAATTGCCGATCAGATCACCGACATCACGGTCGAGTTAAATCAGGACTCTGAAAAATTCTATGAAGACAACCCAGACGACCGGCGCGAAGACGACCAAGCCATCGTCCACCGCAAATTCCGTTTCCAGAACGCCGCCACCCTCACATCGGCCTACGTTCAGGACGAGTGGAAGCGGTTCGCTCCGGTGTTCAGAGCGCTCGCTGGCTGTCGCGTTGACCATTCGACATTCACCCGTGAGACGGTCTTTAGCCCACGTCTATCAATGACCTACATGCTGAGGGACGATCTAGCGCTTAGGGCAGGTTGGGGTTACTTCCATCAGGCGCCGAACTTCGTGTCCCTGTTTGAGCGGTTTGAAAGACAGATCGAATGGAACATTTTTGAGACCGTTACTCTTGGTACCGAGAAGGCGATCCACTATTTGGGGGGTTTGGAGTGGGACGCTGGAGGCGAGTACACGGCAAAAGTGGAGGGCTACTACAAGTCGCTAGATCACCTGGTGGTGCTGACCGACTCTACACACAACAACATCCCCAACAACTCTGGCTCAGGGTTCGCCAGCGGTCTTGAGCTGTTTTTTCAGAAAAAGCCATCGGACAGTTCCAGATTGTCTGGTTGGATCAGTTATTCGCATTCGTTTACCAAGGAAAAGACACCTGAGAAGGATCTCTATTTCCGCGATTTTGATCAGCGACACACCCTAAACGTCGTAAGCCGTTTGAGGTTGACCAAGCGCATATCCATTGACGTGACATACGGTTACGGAAGCGGCTTTCCCTGGACGCCGGTGGTTGAAGATGAGGCTGGAAACCCCGTGTTTGATGACGAGGGGGAGATGGTTTGGGCTAAGACCAATTCAGCGCGGAATCCGGTCTACAAGCGGCTGGATGTACGAGTGGAATGGGAGCGCAAACTTGGAGAGGGACGGAGTATTCTGTTCTATTTTGAGATAATAAACCTTCTCAACCGCAGAAACGTCTACGAATACTACTGGGACAACGACTACTCCACCAGACTCGTCAGCTACATGCTCCCGGCGATGCCGTTCTTCGGTATCCGATTGGAGTTGTGAGGTAAGGGTCAAGGACAAGCAGGAGGTGTCAGGTTCTCGGTACCCGGCCCCATCCCGATAGGATTGGATCGAGGCGCGAACAGGAAACCAGGTGCATTCTTGCATCGCATACGATTCGATCTTCGAACTAAGTCATCGCCAGAACCGCCAATCGACATTGACCTTTGCGGCCAGTTCGTCACACGTCCTTCATCGACAGCGATATTCTTCCGCGATCAAGATCAACATCCATCACTTTGACTTTGACCTGCTGCCTTACCTGAACCACATCCGACGGGTGTTTTACGAACTTGTCGGCTAGCTGACTGATATGCACCAGACCGTCCTGGTGGACCCCCACATCCACGAAAGCACCAAAGTTTGTGACGTTGGTGACCAGTCCGTTAAGGATCATGCCTGTCGTCAGGTCTGAGATGGCATCGACACCAGAGGCGAACTCAAACACTTCGAACGTCTCTCGTGGGTCACGCCCCGGTTTTTCCAACTCAGCCAAAATATCGGTCAGTGTCGGCAATCCCAAATCGGCGGTGACATACTTCGCGGGATCGATTCGCTTCCTGTTTTCTTCGCTCCCCATCAGTTCGCCGACTGAACAGCCTATCCC
>CAZVGZ010000046.1:0-20350 GCA_964627605.1 uncultured bacterium
AAAATGAATCGAATTATAACACTAACTCCGGACCGGTTTCAGGGAGGCAGGTCAGTGAGATCAATCGGTGTGTTTTTTGACAGCTAGAAGACCTTCGATCCCAGTGTGTGCACATGCCGCCGCGCTAGCCGACCCACAAAGGCACAACGCATCAACTGTCCATTTGGCAGACTCAAATCCAGTGTTGATGCCGCAAAATCGTCAATTTGCAGCAGCGTTCTATGATGTGAGCCTTGCCAACGACCCGCGATGTCGCCAACTTAGCATACGCGCAACCCATCAGCAGTACAGCGACACCGACCAGCCGCGAAGGATTGTTCCGAATGACCTACGAGCCCAACTGGGAATCGATCGACTCCAGACCTGTTCCACAATGGTTTGGGGATGCCAAATTCGGCATTTTCATGCACTGGGGCCTCTACTCTGTACCAGCTTTCGCCCCTAAAGGCAAATATGCCGAGTGGTATTGGGAGAACCTCGTCAAGAAAGAGGAATACTGGGATTTCCACGTACGGACCTATGGTGAGGATTTCGCCTATCAGGACTTCGTGAAAGACTTTACCGTTGAAGCGTTTGACGCTGACGAGTGGGCGCAGCTTTTCGCCGATGCAGGCGCGCGCTATTTCACCATAACGTCAAAACACCACGACGGCTTCTGCCTTTGGCCCAGCGCCTACAGTTGGAACTGGAACAGCGTGGATGTCGGCCCCCACCGAGACCTGTTAGGCGAGCTGACCACCGCGGTCCGCAAACATGACGCTGTCAAAATGGGATTCTACTACTCACTGTACGAGTGGTACCATCCGTTCTATCTAAGAGATGTACACGAATACGTCGACAAGCATATGATCCCTCAGATGAAAGAGATGATAGAGCGCTATGAGCCGTCAATACTATTTACCGACGGTGAGTGGGACTATCCCAGCGATGTGTGGAGGTCAACTGAGGTTCTGACGTGGATGTTCAACGAAGGGCCCAGGCGAGATGAGCTGGTGGTCAATGACCGTTGGGGGAAGGAGACACGAAGTGTCCACGGTGGGTACTTCACCACGGAATACGGCGAAGTCGGTTTCGGATCAGCACTAACCGAAGGGCGGGTGTGGGAGGAGTGTCGCGGCATCGGTGCTTCGTTCGGTTTCAACCGCACAGAGGTAGTGTCCGACTACATGTCCTCCCAGGAGTGCATCCATCTGCTGATCAACACGGTGAGCAAAGGTGGCAATCTTCTGCTCAACATCGGGCCCACCGCTGACGGCCGCATCCCGGTCATTCAACAGGAACGCCTGCTTGACATGGGTGCGTGGCTGAAGGTCAACAGCGAAGCGATCTACAGCACTCGCCCCTGGAAAAACAGGTCGACCAACGAAAACATCAATTACACATCTACCCCCGATGCACTCTACGCCATCTGCCTGAAATGGCAAGGGAATGAAATCGCCATCGATTCCGTCACCCCTGGCGCATCGACTACAGTGACGCTACTGGGGCACGATGCACCTTTAACGCATAAAGAGGAGAGCGGTTCACTACGCGTGGCGCTTCCAAACCTGTTGGTAGACGATATGCCGTGTCAGCACGCCTATGTGATTAAAATTACTGACGTTACCTAGATTATCAAAGTTATTCACCCGAATGCTTTCAAAGAAAAAACCCGCTGTGCTGGCCAGACGCACGGCGGGTTTTTTCGTCACAGTGGGTGTTACCAACGACAACGGCCTTTGGCGTGATCGGAACCGCGGCATTTTACGTCCAACTTTCTTGGTAACTCGCTAACAGCCATGAATCTGTCGGCGCAAAACCCTTCCTATTCGATTCAATACTCAACACTCCCGAGTCAAGATGAAGCCTATGGCAGTCGGCGGAGATCAAGCTAACTGTATTAGATATCCAGGCAAAGTGACATGCGTTGGAATCGTGCGTATATTATTGGAATTACTGATGTTATCGAGCGCGATTCAAATCGACGCCAAAAAAAACTTCTGTAAAAATACGCCACATCATCATCAAAACCGCGAGCTTTTCCGTCTATAGGTTGTGAAGCAGATCACATGAGCCAAAAAAGCGGCCCAAAACTCAAGAATAGGAGCGGGAGGAACGAGACGATGCGAAAATGGGTTGTTGCGGCGGCGATTCTGGTCGCCGGAAACGTCGGCGCGGTCTGAGACTTGCATCCTGGGCAACTCACCCAACCCGTTCAATCCGACTACCGAAATCAGCTTCCGACTGGCTGCGACCGGAAAAACCCGCATCGACGTCTTCTCGCTAACCGGCCAGCGGGTCCGTAAACTAGTCGCTCGGAAAATGAGAGTCGGTCGCCACACCACATCTTGGAATGGTCTCGATTCCAACGGACGCCACGTTGCCAGCGGTGTCTACTTCGTTCGTATGACCACCATGGAATCTATCCAGACGCATCGTGTGCTCTTGATGCGGTAGTCAAATCAAGCCATTGACCAATCGTTGTGGAGCGTCCATATTGAGATCGTCGAGGTTCTGGCAGAGTGGATGTCGTGGTGACTGGTGTAAGTCGGTCCATGTGCGCCACCGACGCCGTAGTCTCCACATCGGCACCCCAGCCACATGGGTAGCAACTTAGATCAAGGCCCACAACAGACGACGAACTGAGAAGAACCGGGACGCCACTGCCGCCTCTATTCCCCAAATCGCCCGACTGCTAACGTTTTTCCCTGTGCACGATCTTTATGTTAAGGTCGTTTGCCTGCGGTGGACACGCCCAACCAAGAGAGAAATGATACTACGGACCATATTTGTGATCATCGCAGTTATCGGCGCACGACCGACGTTTGGAATATCGATCCAGGACCTCAATGCGCGGGGCGTTGATCTCTCCTACGAAGAGAAGTCGGCGGCGATGGTCGACATAATGCAGACCCACAACATGTACCTCGGCCAGTCTGTGGAGATAGCATTCAGTCAGCCCGATATGAGCGACGCCATACCACGGGGCATAGGCGACTCGAATATCTATACGGGGTGCTACCTGGGCGCAGAATGTTTCCGCTATGCTGTCACCGGTGCGGCTGACGCCAAAGCCAACGCCCAACGGTCCATGCAGGCGCTGTTGACGTTGGAGCGCGTGACGCCTATCAAGGGGTTGTTGTGCCGTGGTGTGATGAATACACCTAAGTCAGGCGGTCAGTGGCACCATTCCACAACGATAGATTCGCTTTGGTGGAACGGCGATGTAAGCACCGATCAACTTGATGGATGGTACTTCGGCTTGGCGCTCTACTACGATCTGGTAGCGGACGAACAAGAGAAAGCGCTTATCGCGGGCGTGGTGGACACGGTGACTCAATACATAATCGACAACGGCTACCGCGTCATCGATGTTGATGGTGAGCAGACCACATGGGCCGTGTGGGACCCCACTCAGATTGCAGGGGCACCCTACGGCTCCAAATGGTGGTTTGAGTATGGTTTGAACCCCATGGATATCCTCTCGCATCTGCTGACTGGCATCCATATGACTGGGAAGCAGTCGTTCAAGGACGGGTACGAGTACCTGATAACAACCTGGAAGTACGACCGTCTGGCCGTCGATCAGAAAATATCAGGTATCAGCTACGTCAATCACAACGACGATCTGCTGGCTTACCTTGCCTACTACCACCTCATGACCTACGGTCGGATGTACGAGACCAATCAGATCCGATTGGATCGATACGAACAGAGTATGCGTCGGACGTGGCGAGACGTGCGGGATGAGCGCAATACCTTCTTCAACGTGATGCACACTGTCTTCTTGGATGAGTTCAACCATCTTGACGACGCTTGGCGATCTCTGGACGAAATGCCAACAGACCGTGTACGCAATAGCGTTGTCAACTCAGATCGCACAGACGTCCCGCTGGCGTGGGAATACGGCAATTTTGAGCTTCGAGCGCTGGTGCCCCTGCCCATCTACGAGCGTCCGGTGCCCCGCATGGAGTGGCTGGACGACCCCGATCGTCTCGACGGAAGCAAGGGCGGCGGCCGCGCCTCCGAGCCTTCCGATTTCTTGATGGCATACTGGATGGCGAGGTACCACCAACTGATTCCAGATGATCTTCTCACCGGCGTCCATATCCGCGATCTGGTCCCTTCAGGTTCTGCAACATATCACGACGGGCACTTGTACCTACCTCCAGGGGTCCAGAGGTTCACAGTGCGTCTCGCCAATATCCATCTGCCCGTGGGGACGATCGATCTAACACTGTCTTCAACTATTGAAGGCGTCACAGTGGTGGGCGGTGTAGCTCAAGTGGCGTCGTTGGGACAGCTAGACACTGTCACTGTTCTCGATGGCTTCGAGGTAGAAGTCGCAGTGTCAGACACAGTTCTCGAAGGACAGCTTATGATAACTATGTCTTCAGCTGGGCACAACCGCACATATGAACTCGATGTTTACGCAGGGATACCGCATGTACTCATAGTAGACGACGACCGAGTTTCGTTCAGTCGTATCGATTCTTACCGTGAGCGCGCCTATGCCTTGCTGCTATCCCAAACGTCGGTCGTCTGGGATCTCTGGTCGGTGGAGGAGAGCGGTCCGCCGCCGATCGACGTGTTGAAACGGTTTCCTGTTGTGTTATGGGAAACTGGCTCAGCGGTGATTCCTCTCGACGAGCAGGAGCAGCGCCTTTTATCCGACTACCTGGACCAGGGAGGGCGACTGCTGCTCACCAGCCGCAACGCCGCGTCCGCTTTGGACGTTCTCGGTGGGGAGACCGGGGCCAGTTTTCTTAGGGATCGCCTCCATTCCGAATACCTGGAACCGAATCTGTGGCCAAATGCCAGTGTGCCTATTCCCATGCACCGAGCGATCTACGGACCGATGCTCGATCTACCGCTCCAACTACATGCGGTAGACGTTCGCGCCGGTGTTGAACTGCCCTATCCAGCCGATCTATTCGACTACGGACGCCAGGTCAGTGTTGATGCCATTCGCCCGGTGAACGGAGGTATTCCTCTCTACTATCCGATCAACTCCGATACGCTGGTGTCGGCGGTGGCGTGGGCTGATGGACACTCCGCCGTTGTGTTCTGCTCATTCAGCATTGAAGGTCTATACAACGTCGGCAGCCAGCGGCAGTTACTCACCTCCATGATCAGCTGGTTGGCAAGCGACAATCCCATCACGACAGTAGGCGCAGATCCCCAACCTGATCGCCCGACATCTCGAATTGTCCGAATCTCACCCAACCCATTCAATTCCACCACTACGATCCGGTACAGCCTCGCCGCCCGGCAGCACGTCCAGCTCGCCGTCTACAACACATTCGGTCAGAAGGTCCGGGTTCTGGATGATCGGGTGAAGGCCGCAGGATTCCACACTTCGGTCTGGAACGGTCGCGACTTCAGCGGACGCAATGTCGCCAGCGGAGTCTACTTCGTTCGTCTGACCACTCAGCAAACTGTCCAAACGCATCGAATGCTCCTAATACGTTGACACGACCCATGCGGGGTGCGATATTAGTTGGCCGCATCTGGTCGTAGGGGTTTTCGCGCCCCTTCCCTGATCGTTCGAGTATTTTGGCTTCCAGCGCGCCGATGGTAGGTGTGCTGGGATTCGTGTCTCCAACTCAGTAATAGCGCCGGATAATTCAGACAAACGACCGTGACTGGGTGGTAGATTCCAGCGCATACCGTAGGATTTGGCCCACATGGACATCCTAAATGAGCCTGACCAGCGGACGACGTTGGGCATAAGGCGAATGACAGAGGGGGACTGGTTTCACAGTTTCCCTGAATACAAAGTCCATCGCGACGACGAGGCGTGCATCCGCTGCCTTGTGTGTGTTAGGCAGTGTCCCTACGATGCGACTTTCTACGACTCGAAGCGCCACAAAGTCACCAACATCCACGAAAACTGCGTCAACTGCCGCCGGTGCGACATCATGTGTCCCACCGACGCCATCGAGATCCGTGAATGGGGCGGCGGTTTTCGCCCAAACGCCAACTGGCGCCACAAAACAATCTCAAATGTTTATAAGCAGGCCGACTCTGGTGCCGTGCCCATTACAGGCTTAGGCAATGACCGCGAATACGTATCCTACTTCGACAGAATGGTCCTGGACGCCTCTCAGGTTACCAACCCCTCCATCGATCCGCTCCGCGAACCGATGGAGTTGAGGACGTTCATCGGCGCAAAACCAGAAAAATATGTACCCGATGAACAGCTACCTCCTCAGCTTACAATAGAGCTTCCGGTGATCTTCGCCCCTATGTCTTTCGGTGCCATCAGCCAGAACTTTCAAAAAGGTCTGGCTCGCGCATCAAAAGCTGTGGGCACCTATTTCAACACCGGCGAGGGCGGGTTGCACCCCGACCTTTTCGAATACGGGTCCAACGCGATGGTACAGGTGGCGTCCGGTCGATTTGGAGTGAGCGCTGATTATCTGGCAAGGGGCGCAGCGGTTGAAATCAAGATCGGTCAAGGCGCCAAACCAGGCATCGGGGGGCATCTTCCCGGCGAGAAAGTAACATTCGAAGTCTCCCGGACCCGAATGATTCCTGAAGGGTCGGACGCTCTGTCACCAGCCCCACAGCACGATATCTACTCTATCGAAGATCTGCGGCTGCTGATCTACGCTCTCAAAGAGGCGACTGAGTACAAGAAACCTGTCAGCGTCAAAATAGCTGCTGTGCATAACGTCGCAGCTATCGCCAGCGGAATTGTCAGGGCTGGAGCGGATATCGTTGTGCTGGACGGCTTCCGTGGTGGCACCGGAGCGGCACCGACTATCATCCGCGACCATGTGGGCATCCCAGTGGAAATAGCGCTGGCGCAGGTGGATCAGAGGCTGCGCAGTGAAGGGATTCGACACATGGCCTCAGTCATCGCCGCAGGCAGCATCCGCAGCAGTGCCGACATCGTCAAAGCCGTGGCGCTAGGGGCCGACGCCTGCTACGTGGGAACATCGGCAATGTTGGCTGTTGGATGCACCGCGTGTCAGCAATGCCACAGGGGCAAGTGCGCATGGGGAATAACCACCAACCGCCCGGAACTGGCACCGAGGCTACCAGCGGGTGTGGCCGCTGAACGGCTTGAGGGGCTGCTTCGTGGTTGGGAGCACGAGATAAAAGAGATGTTGGGGTTGATGGGACTCAACGCGCTGGAAAGTTTGCGTGGCAATCGCCTCAAACTGCGCGGTGTTGGAATGACTCAGACAGAGCTGGATGTGTTGGGAATTCGCCACGCAGGGGTCTGATTCTCCGGCGAAAGCGGTTGAACGTAAAGACGGTGTCGTGTAGAAGGGTCTGGACTGCTCAAGCGCGGTCTCTATGGCGGCGCAACAGAACGTTTGTCGGAGTCTGAACGGTGTTCGGGGCATCAAATGCCGCCGAGTAGACTAAAGGAAGAGCATGAAAAAGGTCTATCCAATAGAGTCCAGGTGCATAAACTGCCACCTGTGTGAGGTGGCGTGTATTATAGAGCACTCAGAATCCAAGACGGCCATGGGTGCCTACCATGTTGAAGGGCTCAGATTCAATCTGTTAGACGGTGGTGACATCACCGATCCGGCAGTGGCGCTGGTCGAGGGGCTGCCCAGACCACTCAACCGCACACTGGTCGAACAGACCACTGACGGTTCGGTCTCCATTAGCACAAACTGCCGCCACTGCGAAGCACCAGACTGCGTATTCGCCTGCAAGAACGGCTCGCTCTATGTCGATGATGAAGGGCGTGTGCGGCTCCAGGAAGACAAATGTGTCGGATGCTGGATGTGCGTCATGGCTTGCCGCTACGGCGCAATCGGTCGCAACGCCACGACACAAAATGTTCCAGGCGTCAAGCACAACGGCATAAACCATCATTGCGACCTCTGCCCTGAGCGCGATCAACCGGCGTGCGTCTGGGTTTGCCCCACCAAAGCGTTGGTATTTGAGGAGCGCGGTCGGGCATGAGACACGTAATTATAGGCAACTCCTTCGCTGGCATCTTCGCTGCTGAAGCGATCCGCAAGCGAAGCGAAGGCGACGAGATCACCATCATCAGCCAAGAGCCGCAGCGTCCCTACAGTCGTGCGATGATCCACGAACTGCTGGCTGGTCTGGTTGACGAGCGGCTGGTCTATATGCGGGATGCCGACTTTTTTGAGACGCTCCGCATTGAACCGCTTTTGGGGCGTCAAGTCACCGGAATTGATCCCTCGTCAAAAACTGTGAAAACCGACGATGGCGGCGTCGAATACGACCGGCTTCTAATCTCCACCGGTGGCGCTCCGTTTATCCCGCCGATTGAGGGGTTGGATAGTGTTGCGTCCCACACGTTCACCACGATGGATGACGCTACTGGCCTTCAAAAAGCCGCAGCAGACGCCAAATCCGCTGTTGTGGTGGGTGCGGGGCTTATCGGCCTCCAGTGTGGCGAGGCGTTGGCGACTCTGGGCGTCAAGGTGACTGTCGTCGAGATGGCCGATGCCATTTTGCCTATGGCGCTTGATGAGGATAGCAGCGGTATCGTCGCCAAGGAGCTTAAGGCCGAGGGGATAGAGATACGCACCTCCAACACCGCTCAAGAGGTGGAGGGGAAGGACGGTCAGCCGACTGCATGCCTTCTTCAGGACGGCAGTAGAGTCGAGTGCGATGTGCTCGTCGTCGCAGTGGGTGTTCGGCCTAACGTTGACTTCGTCAGGGATTCAGGCATCGAAATAGATCAAGGCATAGTTGTCAATCTCAAAATGGAAACCTCAATCGAAGACATATACGCGGCCGGTGACTGCGCTCAAGGCCCAGAGATCATTACCGGAAAGACCATGGCCATCCCAGTAATCCCTGTCGCTTCCACCCACGGCTACGTTGCCGGGTGCAACATGGTAGGCGAAGATAGCACCTACGTCGGCGGCCTTTCGCTCAACGCGATTCAGTTCGGCGGAATTCAGGCGATATCGTACGGCTTCGTCAAAGACGAGACCGACGCCGAGGTTATGAGAGTCAGGGACGACAACAAGAACATCTACAAGAAAATCATTATCCGCGATGGTAGGATTACCGGCGCGCTGTTTCTGACGGACATCGACCGCGCTGGGCTCTATCGGCATCTTGTCGAGAATCAGATTGACGTTACGTCGTTTAAGGAGCATCTGCTCGACGACGATTTTGGGATTGGCCATCTTCCTTTGGCTGAACGAGAAGCGATGTTTACGGTGGATCAATGACACAGCCCGGTGCTTACATGGTCAGACGCCCGCATGAAGAGAAGGATATCTCGTCGTGTGGCCTTACAGGGTTCATCAACCGCGACGGGACGCTTGTTGACGGGCAGGCTATCGCCCGCTCCATCGGTCTCATGCGTGACAGGGGCAACGGCTTGGGAGGCGGTTTTGCGGCCTACGGCATCTACCGCCACAGAGCCGACGATTTCGCGCTGCATGTGATGTACGACGATGAGGCAGCCAAAGACGGCGTTGAAGAGCTTCTAAAAGAGCGAGTAAACGTCCTGGACACCGAGCCGCTGCCGACTCGCAAGACGCCAGTGATCTCCAAATCGCCGCTGTTCTTCCGCTACTTCACCCGTGTCCCAGACGGGGTGGAAGAGGATGAGCAGGACTATATGCTCGAGGTCATAATGTCGATCAATGTCGAGATCGACGGCGCATTCGTGATGTCCAGCGGCAAGAACATGGGTGTCTTCAAGGGCGTTGGTTTCCCTGAGGACCTGGCCGACTTCTTTCGTCTGGACGAATATGACGCCTATCTCTGGACCGCTCACAACCGGTTCCCAACAAACACGCCTGGATGGTGGGGCGGCGCGCACCCGTTCGCTCTGCTCGACTGGTCCATCGTCCACAACGGCGAGATATCGTCCTACGGCACCAACCGTCGCTACGTCGAGAGTTTTGGCTACCGGTGCACGCTCAGAACAGACACTGAGGTTGTGGCCTACCTGTTCGATCTGCTTGTTAGGCGGCATGGGCTCTCTTTTGAGCGGGCCGGAGTGGTGATGGCTCCTCCGTTTTGGGATGACATCACACGTATGGACGAGGTGTCCGCCAAGGAGGCCACCGATCTTAGAACGATATACGCCTCCGCGCAGTTGAACGGTCCATTCGCGTTCCTGTTCGGCTTCAATGGCGGCCTTATCGGT
Organism: uncultured bacterium; assembly: GCA_964627605.1. Classification (GTDB taxonomy): domain Bacteria; phylum Latescibacterota; class MWCZ01; order MWCZ01; family CAZVGZ01; genus CAZVGZ01. The sequence goes on from CAZVGZ010000046.1 coordinate 10,094, forward strand.
CTCAATGACAGGATTAAGCTCAGGCCGCTGGTTGTGGCAGAAAAAGGCGAGACGGTGTACATGTCCAGCGAGGAGGCTGCGATCAGGGTGATCTCGGACGATCTGGATAGCTGCTACAGTCCTGTGGCCGGCGAACCGATCATCGCTACGCTAAACAACGGGGTGGCTTGATGAGTGCTAACACGACCAACGGATCGCAGACATTGAGCGCCCAAGGGCTCTACTACCGGGAGTACAACGAACAGATTAGAGCCGCGATAGAAGCTGGTGCCGACAAGCTGTTTCTAACCGAAGTAATGGGCCACAGATACATTGGTGCAGGGATCAGGGCACCAGGAACGACGATTGACATTGAGGGTATTCCTGGGCAGGACATGGGCGCTTTCATGGACGGCCCCAGTCTTATCGTCCACGGCAACGGCCAGGACGGCATCGGCAACACGATGAACGACGGTCGCATCGAGGTTCATGGCCGCGCAGGTGATGTCGTCGGATATGGGATGCGTGGTGGACGTGTACTGGTTCGAGGTGATGTGGGCTACCGTGTTGGCATCCATATGAAAGGCTATCAGGAGAAGCAGCCTGTGATTGTGGTCGGCGGCACCGCTGGCGACTTTTTTGGCGAGTACATGGCAGGCGGATGCCTGGTGCTCTTGAACTGCACTGGAGACGGTGAAAGCGCATCAGTTGGACGTTACTGCGCCACCGGGATGCACGGTGGTGTGATGTATATACGCGGCCACGTCGAGGACTATCAGCTTGGTCAAGAGGTCGCCCGCCAAAACTTAGAAAAATCTGATATCGACTTTCTGAGACCAATTCTCGACGATTTTGCAGCGACATTCGACGTTGACAACCCGCTAAAAAATCCTTCAGAGTTCATAAAAATCGCTCCGGTCTCCGCTCGTCCCTATGGCCAGCTGTACGTCTATTAATCACGGACGCCAGGCCGGTGTCGTCCCCTGAAATAAAAAAACGCCTCTCCCACGTCCTTTGGATGGGCGGATCAACCTACGCAGGCAAAAGCACACTCACTGATCTTATCTGCTCCAAATATGGTATCACACCCTACCACGGCGATGACCACGTTGGCCTAGAGCGGATTGAACCTCAAAAACACCTTACGTACCATCCGGTGTCGCGGCTGTCGTGGAACGAGCTGTGGATGCGACCTGTGGACATCCAGGTCAGCACCGGGATTGAGGTGCTAAGAGAGTGGTTCGGAATGATGATGGAAGATCTTCTTCAAACTGACGGATCAATCTCAATCCTGGCAGAAAGCGCGGCACTTCTCCCCGATCTCGTCGCAGACGTGTCAGGTGAAAGCACCAAAGCCATCTGGTTAATATCGTCAGAAAAGTTCCTCCGATCACGGTATCCCCAACGAACAGAGCTGCTCAACTATGCACTCTCCGGGTGCAAAAACCCTGAGACCGCGTTTGACAACTGGATGAGCCGCGACGCCGCTATCTCAATGTCGATGGTTCAAGAACGCTCGAAAACACCGCCCAAGAGATAAGCGCCCACTTCGGTCTGACCTGAACTGTGCAAGGCGTGCGCTTGCTCCATCTACGCCCAATCCTCCGAAAGCACCATAGAGTCTCTGTAAGCGGTAAAACTTTCCCGCGTATCCGCTATCATATCCCCACTGCTAGCCCCTAACTGGTTGCCGCTATACGCCGCTCTCGCTACCCTCTCTTTGAGTCCAGGTCGCCAACAGATCAGTCGCGACCAGATTCAGACATTTTCGAATTCAGATGTAGCCAAACATCAATGACCGCTGGGAGAGAGATCGATGTACGCCCCTGATCGCCCATACAACGCCCGCCGTGGGATGGTCATGGCGGAGAATGGAGCCGTCGCCACCGCCCATCCGCTGGCCACCGCCACAGGTTTGCAGACTCTTCAAGACGGCGGCAACTTCATGGATGCCGCCATCGCCACCGCAGCTGTGCTGAACGTTGTGGAGCCTTACAATTCGAACTTGGGCGGCGATGTCTTCATGATAGTGTACGACGCAAAGACCGGGCATTCCACAGCGCTTAACGGCAGCGGCAACGCTGCTATGGCCGTCAGCCCAGAGGTGCTTCCAGAGGGCATCCCGGACAGGGGTATGGCTGCGGCAACCGTTCCAGGACAGGTGGATGGATGGATAACCGCTCTAGAGCACTGGGGCACCAGGTCGCTTGAGCAGCTGCTTGGGCCAGCAATTGCCTACGCTGAAGACGGTTTCTACGTCAATTTCAACCTGTCCCACTCCATTCACGGTTCCAGGGAGATGCTCGGTGGTTTCCCAACCTCAAAGGCCCTGTTTCTAACAAACGGAAAAGCTCCAGGCCCAGGCGAGCGGTGGTGCAATCGAGACATGGCCAAAACCATGCGGATGTTGGCCAAGGGGGGGCGGGAGTCGTTCTACCAGGGAGAGATAGCAGAGGCGATAGCATTCTTCGCCCAAAACAACGGCGGTTTTTTGAGTGTGGAAGACATGGCGAACCACCAGACACAGCTCATCGAACCGATCCGCACAACCTATCGAGGTCATGAGGTTTTAGGGCAGCCACCAGCCTCTCAGGGTCTGATAATGCTCGAAGAGCTGAACATTCTGGAAGGTTTTCCGATCAGTGAGTGGGGGCATCTATCGGCAGATTCCCTGCACCACTCAATTGAGGCCAAAAAACTGGCGTTTGCGGACCGGATAGCCTACATTGGTGATCCCAACAGCACTGACAACCCGCTGGACGCGCTGCTGTCTAAAGATTTCGCGAACACAAGGGCGAAAGAGATCGATCCTGAAAAGGCCAGTAGCAGCGCCAAGGCTGGCGAGCTTCCAAATCACGACACAACATACTTCTGTGTCATGGACGGTGAGGGCAATGCCGTGTCGTTCATCCAGAGCATTTTTGCCGAGTTTGGTGCCGGGTGTGTGGTGGAGGGAACGGGGATGCTAATGAATAACCGGATGAACGGCTTCTATCTTGATCCTGACAGCCCCAACGTGTTAGCTCCAGGCAAGAAGCCGATTCACACCCTCAATGCCTACATGCTTATTAAAGACGGCAAACCGTCGCTGGTCTGCGGGACGCCAGGGGGCGACGTGCAGGTCCAGACGAACCTTCAGATCATCGAAGCGGTGGTCGATCACGGGATCACACTTCAGGAGGCGATTGAAGCGCCGAGGTGGAACCACGGTGGCGATATCGTGGCGTTGGAGGATCGAGTGCCGGACGACACCGTCGCAGAGCTTGAACGCCGAGGGCACAGAGCCAAATCCAGCGGTGCTTGGGGTGGAAGCGGCCATGTCCAAGGGGTAATGATTCATTCCGATAATGGTGCGATGATGATCGGCTCAGATCCCCGTTGCGACGGATGCGGTTTGGGCTGGTAGTGTCTTGCCGGGTCAGCCGCTTTATTTGGCACGGAATTGTACTGCCAGATACGAAACAGCATCTCGACGATAGATCAGGTCTCAGATTCGAGATCGTTTGAGTCCGCGCGAAAAATGCGCCAAATTTGCGCCAAATGCGCGGGTATGCGCCAAAATGCGTGAGATGTGCGCGGATGGTTTTCGGGGTCCTTCTAACGTGCATGAAGCGATGTTCTACAATCGGCTCGATGGCGGCGATGTCCACTGCTACCTCTGTGGGCAACATTGCATGATGAACGAGGGCAGATTGGGCGTTTGCGGGGTTCGAAAGAACGAAGGCGGTGAGCTAAAAACGTTGGTCTATGGCATGGTCGCTTCGGGGCACATCGACCCCATTGAAAAAAAACCGCTATCGCACTTCTATCCCGGATCAATGACTCTTTCGGTTGGCACCGCTGGCTGCAATTTTAGATGCAAATTCTGCCAGAACTGGACGCTGTCCCAAACGTCCAATGGCAGCGGCGGACGGATTGACGGGCGCTATGTTGCACCTGAGGCGTTGGCAGCGCAAGCGGTTGAAAACCGCTGTAAAACAATCGCTTACACCTACAGCGAACCCACCATTTTTTTCGAATACGCACTGGATGCAGCCATTGCAGCCCATGAAGTCGGTGTGGAAAATCTGTTTGTATCCAACGGTTACATGACTAAAGAGCCGCTAAGGACGATCGCGCCTTATCTCGGGGCTGCCAACATCGACATCAAAGGGTTTAACGAGTCAGTTTACCGTACGGTGATGGGTGCGCCTGGATATACACCTATGCTGGATTCGGTTAGGCTAATCAAGGAGTTGGGAATCTGGTTGGAAATCACCACGTTGGTGATCCCAACCATGAACGATTCCGACGATGAACTGACGCAGATCGCCCGGTTCATCAAGAGCGACTTAGGCGCTGAGACTCCCTGGCATGTTAGCGGCTTTCACCCTGACTACAAGATGATCGACACGCCGCCCACGCCAGCTCAAACACTCCAGCGAGCGTGCGACATCGGTCGGGCGGAGGGTCTGTATTATGTGTATGCAGGTAATCAACCTGGGCCGGGGTGGCAGAATACACGATGCCCAGGGTGCGATGCTGTTGTCATCGAGCGGCAAGGCTATCGGTTGACCGGCACGAACCTCGACGGCAACAGTTGCCGCCAATGCGGTCGTGAGATAGCAGGTGTCGGACTCGAAGAGATCGGGGCTGGGGATGGACATCGTGACACTGTCGCTTTTCGCTGACATGCTGAGGTCCTGAGCTCTGCCCATCAGTTTGGAAAGGTTTGCCAGATTCCAGGTCAAACACTCATTAGTTTCAAAGTGCGACCTTGGGAGTGTGATGTGAGAACCCTGTCGTCAATCTGTGCTGTTTTGATAGTTGCAGCGGTGTTTGGTTGCAGTTCAAGCTCGCCGGTCGGATTGAGCGATCTGGCCAAGAATGTTGGGGCCAAGGATGAGTACATGTGGCCCTATGAATACGAACCGACGCATGAGTGGTTCTCCCAGCGTGATTCGTCGCAGACACGGTCGCCATATGTCAGGATTGAGGGCAGTGGTATATGCTGGACCGAGATTCCACGACAACCTGGTTGGTTGCTCCTGGACGGGCGACGGCGCGAATCAGGCCGGGCATAACACCATCGCAGACGAAGGAAAAATTTCGCGAATTCACCGTCCCAGGAATGCCGGCGATGCAGTTTGATACGACAACGCCAATCAGGTCGGGCTATTCAGTCCGGTATCCAGAAATGCTCGATCCGGTTGAGATGTTGAAAATGGCGCATGGGACCGATATGTTTCTTGTCGTAACTCTAAGTACTCAAGGAACGTACGATGGGTTTTGAGATTTTTTGGACACTCTGTACTTATCCCAAACAGAGTGTCTCAAGCGCCATAGCGACGGCAAACACTGTTCGATTGATGTAGCCGATGCCCCTCCACAACCCTAAAACCGCTTTCAAGCACCTGTACTTGCACCTGCCGTTTTGCGAAAGTCTGTGCCCCTACTGTGACTTCTATTCGGTGACAGACACTGAGGGAATGACACGGTTCACTCGTTCGATCGTACAAGAGATTGACACCGCTGCAATACGTTACGGGCCTTTCTGTGATGTGGAGACGATGTTTATAGGGGGTGGAACTCCCACTTTTCTGCCTCCGGGCGATCTTGAGACAATCTTAGACACAATCCACGCCAATGTCGCGTTCACGCCGGGCGCCGAGATAACGACCGAAGCCAACCCGGAGTCGGTAAGTCTGGAGACTTTGCAGATATTCCAGGCCGCTGGTGTCAACAGGCTGAATTTGGGGGTTCAGTCGTTTGACGACGGCGAGCTGGAGTTTTTAGGGCGTATTCACTCCTCTGCGCGAGCTGTGGAGGCGGTGGAAATCGCCAGACAGGCCGGGTTTGATAACGTCAGTGTGGACCTGATGTTCGGTATGGCAGTTCAGACCGAGAAGTCGTGGCAAACATCCCTGACCCAAGCGTTGTCACTTGGTGTGGAACATATATCTGCCTATGCGTTGACAGTTGAAGGCGATACAGCGTTTGCGCACTCAGGCGACGATCACTGTCTTGATGATGATACTGTCGCGCAGATGCTTACGATGGTCCGTATTTATTTTGGTGAGAAGGGGCTCAAACCCTACGAACTTTCAAACTATGCCAGACCAGGGTGTGAATGTAGGCACAACCTGGGCTGCTGGCGGCGGAAGCCCTACCTGGGTTTTGGGCCATCTGCCCATTCGTCCAGTGGCAACCATCGGTGGTGGAATGTCGGTGACCTCAATGGTTACTGCTCTAATGTCGCCGAGACCGGAAGTGCCACAGCATCCGAAGAGATACTGGGCGACAGTGAAGTCGAAGACGAACTGATCATGTTGGGGTTGAGGCTGTCAGAGGGTCTAAGCGCGACCAACCTTCCACAAGCCAGATGGCAGCGTGTTGAGGAGCTCGCGCGGGGTTCTGCGCTTCGAAGCTTGGTTGATGTCGATATGTCGCGCGTCAGGTTGACCGAACAGGGCGTCCTATTGGCGGATGCGGTGACGTACCGCCTAATGGCATGAGGGCACTGTCACACCTCCATGACTACGATTATATTCTTTATTGGTGATTGGGATATGCTATCGGATTATGCGTAAAAAAGGCACCGCGATAGACGCCGATTCTTGTTTCATTTGACGAAAGTGGTGAGTCGTGATCCTTGTTGTAGACGACGAGACGCTGATTAGAGAGCTGGTTGTAGATGCGCTTTCCGTCGAAGGCATGGAGGCCCAAGGCGCGGCCAGCGGCGAGGCTGGAGTGGAGATTTTTCAAGCCGACCACGACAGCATTGAACTTGTGATCTTGGACATGCTGATGCCTGGGATGGACGGGATTGAGACATTTGGGCGGCTGAAGGAGATAGACCCTGACGTTAGAGTGATTATCTCAACGGGCTACAGCGATTCGGAGCAGACAAACAGGCTGATAAAAGCTGATGTCAAACACCTCTTAAGAAAGCCCTACCGCATCGCAGAGTTGATAGATATAGTTCGATTGACACTGATGGACTGATCGTCTCCCTCCGCCGAAGCCGTGAAGAGAAAAATGCCAGCCAAACTTGCCCTTCACCATCGCCTTTTCAACGACGAAACTCTGTCCGCTGCCTTCTCCGGTGCGCCGGATATGGAGATCACCCCCAACAAGATCGATGTGGACGACTCGTGGGAGCGTCAGGTGGCTACGGTATGGAGTGTGCCTGATCTGTTCGAGGCTGGTCCCGCTGATCTGTTAATGGCTCACGCCGATGGCCTTCCGGCGGCGCTGGAAGCGGGTCACATAGTCCCGATAGACGAGATGGTGGAGGCTTCTGATGCCATCAATCGCTCAGATTTCCATCAGAGTCGATATGGTTCGGTACTCGATACACTCACCTACGACGGTCAACTGTTGGGTCTTCCGATCTACGCGGACACCTACGCCCTGTTCTGTCATACAGCGCTATTCGCCAAGGCCGGGGTCGATTGCCCTCCCAGGACATGGGAGGAGGTTGCTCAGGCCAGTGCGGCGATCACCGCGCTGCCTGAGGACGTATGGGGCTATCAACAGTGCTCATTTCAGTTTCCGTTGGAGATAGCTCAGTCAGGGCTGGAATGACGAACGAGGTGTGGATGCGCTTGAGGCCTATGCGCGTTTCTATGTAGAACGCCCGCCGCACGGCTCTTTTGAGGCAGGCACTTTGGGGATGAAAATCAGTGTGCCGGACAACACGTTTGGTCGGTATGACCACCTTCCCCACGTAGTTGCGCCGCTGCCTGCTGGACCTCGCCGTGCAAACACCTACGGGCATTCAGCGGGCGTAATCGGACTGGTAATTGGCAAATCCACACCAGAGAAGCAGAAAGCAGCGCTCAGGGCGTTGGAGTGGCTGTATTCGCCAGAAGCGTATGTGAGGTTATGTCTGGCGATTCAAGCGCTTCCAGTGACTCATAGCGGTCGCTACAGCCCGGTCTACCGCGACCATTTGGCGCGTCACCCCGACTTAGCGGTGTTCCTAGATGAGATGGAGTGGGCGGTGCCAAGGCCGTGTATTCCTGAATTCAGGTTTATGGGCAAAGTGCTGCGTGAGGTGCTGCTCCCGGTCCAGGTCGAACCTCGGACCGCCACAACTAGGCAGGACTACAGCGACATCATGACCGACGCCGCCAAAAAAGTGAACGACGCGATGGCTGGCGTGCGGTGATGCGCAGTACGGCAGTTTTTAGTATTTGGGGGGGGGCATGCTCTTGCGTGCCCCTGATATGTTTGTACCAGCCGGTTTGATTGATACGAGAGGTATAGAGTGTTTGAATACCACATACATAGCTCATTTTCGGTCGATTCCCAGGCCGTCATGACAGAAGTCTGCAACCAGGCTGTTGATGTCGGCATCACTGAGATCGCGTTTACCGAGCATGTTGATTTCATCCCTGAGGAGGTCAACACCGGCTACTTCGACTATGAGCCGTACATAGCTGAGATCGAGTGTTGCAGAAAACTGTTTGAAGGGCGGCTGACGATATTGATGGCTGCGGAGATGGACTACTGCTTTGATTTTGAGTCTGAGATGCGAGACTGGCTTGATTCGAGAGAGTTGGATTTTGTAGTTGGGTCGGTTCACTACTTAAGGGGGCGCGGTAATATCAGCGAGCCTCGCGCCGAGGACTTTTTTTCTGGTAGGTCGGTCACGGAGGTCTATACCCCTTATTTCGAGCAGGTGCTCTGTGCAGCCAAGTCTGGGCTGTTTGATTCATTGGGACATCTGGACCTGATAAAACGCTATGGCGTCAAGACTTACGGCCCTTTTGACCCGATTGAGTTTGAGGATCAGATTCGCGTCATCCTTCAGACGATTATAGACGGTGGCGTATGCCTGGAGCTGAATACATCTGGAATAAGACAGGGACCCAAGGAGATGTATCCTTGCGAATCTGTGGTGGCAATGTACAGAGAGATGGGTGGAGAGCTGATAACCACTGGGTCGGATTCTCACCGCGCCAAAGACGCAGGAAACGGCTTGACCGAGGCCTATGAGATGCTTGAGCGTCAAGGGTTTGATTCTGTAATGTCGTTTCGCAACCGGAGAGGCAGCGCTGTCGCTTTGGCTGATGTCGTCAGTAGCCCATCAGTAATTCATTAGCCTTACAATTGACGTCGCTTGTTCGCTCTGGTGCGGCCTGCACGACTGAGAAATGGAGATGAGATCTGTCGGATTGGACCTTCGCGCATGTGGCGGACATTCACGTCGGCACGCCGCGCTCGTACAGATATGCCCCGGCGTGGAACGAAAACTGGACAACCGCCCGTGGCCAGATCGTCGACTCAGAACCCGATCTGCTGCTTGTGGGTGGCGATCTAACTCGGGATGGGGCGACCCACAGGTATGAGCTCGATCAGATTAAGGCCGATCTGGATCGGTTGCCGTTTCCATATTATGTAGTCCCAGGAAATCACGAAGTCGGCAACAAGCAGATACCGAACACCATCGATTCTCAGAGGCTCTTCAAATCTGTGAGCGTCAACGAGGAGTATCTTTCTCACTACGCATCGGTATTCGGCGGCAGCGAATGGAGTTTTCTTCACAAAGACGTGCGATTCACCGGTTTCAACACATTTCTTTTGGGGTCTGAGCTTCCTCAGGAGAGGTTGCTGTGGGACTGGTTGGAGCTACAAGCAAAAGAACCGAAGACCGGATTTCACGTCTGGGTCATGCACCAGTCGCTGTTCATGGACCGCCCAGACGAGCCCAACATTGACGTTCACGCTGACCGCGCAGGTTGGTATTTCAACATCGACAACCCTCATCGAAGCCGTCTGCTTGAGATATTCAAGGCCACAAAAGCCGATCTGGTAATCAGCGGGCATATCCACTGTCGGCGGGAGGTCGGCTACCAAGGGATAAGGCTCTACTTCGCACCTGCTACCGCATTCCCTCAAGTCGCGGACCGGTGGTACGACGGCGATCCCACTCTAGGATTCACGCTGTGCGAAGTCTCGTCTGACGCTATCACTCCGAATTTCATCCCACTCAATAGACTCTCCACCATTCAGGGCTACGGCCCAGGTGGCAACCCCGATCACGCTCTGCGCGACTATTCGATCGCAACGAAGAGGCCTACGCTTGAGGAGATGGGTCGAGCGCCGCATTAACCGGTACTGTGGCCGCGTTGTGCGCAAAGCAACGTGTTTGTAGTATGGGCCAGGATATTGGAGGTCTGAATTGATAACACGGAGCGAGCTGGTTTCACCAGTTTAGGTAGGCGGCGAACAGTTTGGGCGAACCATGCGGAGGAAGCATTACCGCGCAGAGGAGATTATCACAAAGTTGCG
>CAZVGZ010000047.1:0-8676 GCA_964627605.1 uncultured bacterium
GTGAGGACCGCCAAAGCGGTTAGGCCAAAGCAGCGAATACATAGAACCAACTCTAGCGGTAGCGCCTAAAGAAAAGAACGTCTCGTAGAGTCTTCTCCCGATAATAGTAACACCAGCCCATCTACGATGTGATCCAACTCACCTAAACCGCCGCCCTATTTTCCTGTCACGAGACCAGATTCAACACCGACAAGCCTTGTTCCTATGCCGAGGTTTGGACAGATTCATCGGTTGAGACCACATCGGGTTTATGTCCACAAAAAGGGGACAGGCGTGAATAGAACAAAAGTCGCTGCGGTGCAGATGAACGCCCTTAGAGATGACCTTGAGGGCAATCTGGAGATTCACGCCCATTTTTCGAGGGAAGCCGCAGCTGACGACTGTGACATTGTGATGTTTCCAGAGCTTTCTGTGACTGCCCATTTCGGCCATACCGACGCCACAAAGCTGAGCGAACCTGCGGACAGGGGGCGTATTCACGACACATTTTTGGACCTATCCAAACGGTTGAATATCGTGATCTGCTACGGGTTTTGCGAGGAGGCGCACGGCACTTTCTACAACAGCCAGGCGCTTATGTCCCCCAAGGGATTGGTGGGTGTACAGCGAAAGGTACATGCGTCAAATGATGAGTATTTTCACTTCCGAATGAGCCGCGACTTTGATGTCTTTGATTTGGGTTTCTGTCGGGTAGGAATACTAATCTGCTACGACGTGACTTTTTTTGAGAGCTGGCGGGTGATGGCGTTGAAAGGGGCCGAAGTGCTACTCTTGCCCCACGCCTCGCGCTCTGGATGGGGATCAGAGTTGCCGCTGGACAAACAACAGGACGTGATCAAGAATATGCTGGGCAAAGTGTCCCTAAGAAATACCATCTATTCGGCTGACAACGGCGTCTATGGGGTCTATGCAAATCAGTATGGCTTCAACGGCCACAGTACCCACAGCGGCGGTGTATATATCACAGCACCGGACGAAACCATGCTCGCCAAGGGGCGACCTGTGTCGGAACCACAGATGGTGACGGCGGTTTTGGAGCCTCAACTGCTTCACGATATCAGAAGCCGAAGCGGAATGCAGCTAAAGGCACGCAGGCCGGAGGTGTATGGCGATCTGACCATGATGATTTAGCTGTCTGCCCCTACGCAAGAGGGGCGGTTTTTGCGATCATTTGGTGTTGAGCGTTTTCTGATCGTGGAAGCCGAAATCTACAGCTAGTCCCCCTCCTCCTCAAGAAAATGGGTTGCCCACGTTGTCTACGACCGCAAGTCCTATCCAAGAAGAACTCGGGGACCATCCTGACACCGGTTGTATGACGCTGGTGACCCAACCTGCCCCGATAGTAGACCCGTTGGCGGTTTTCGATTTCTACCAGGACCATCAGGTCACATACTGGTCAGAACCATCTGGTACCACCTACGTAGCGGTGGGGTCAGCTACGCGGATCGCGGCTGTGGGTGAAGACCGTTTCCGCTCTATCGAAGCAGAGGCCCAAACGCTCTGGAACATCTTGGACCTGGAATCGCACCCGAGTTGCCAACCACCCAAGCCAAAGCTATTCGGCGGTTTTTCGTTTGACGTTCCCCAATCACGAGACCCGCTTTGGGATGGTTATCCCGACGGTCTTTTGACACTGCCACGTTTGGTATACGAAGTAAAGGGTGGCAGCGCGACCATCGGTGTTGTTTCAGGCGGAATAGAGCCCGAGATTTCAGATTCACCGGAAATCCTCAACCATTTGGGAGAGATGTCTGGTCGTGAGTGGTACCAACCAGAACGTATTGAGGTTGCCGACAGCGTTCATGGTCCATCCAAATCCGACTGGGCAGAGATAGTTGGCGATATAGTTAGTGGTATCCGATCCGGCAATTTTGAGAAGGTGGTCGCCGCATCGCGAACCGTCGTGGAACTGCGGGAAACTATTTCGGTCGCCCAGGTTCTTTCGCGCCTGTCCAAAACCTATCCCGACTGCTACAGATTCGCTATGCGTCTCCCCAGGACAGAAGGCGCTGATTCCAAACGATTTTCGACATTTCTCGGTGCCACACCAGAGCGGCTGATCGCCAAGAGTGGGATGGCGGTGAAGACCGAAGCCCTCGCTGGCTCGATTCCCGCCAGTTCGGTCCGGGGAAACGGTTTGGACGATCTGGAGATTGTAGAAAAACTCCTGTCGAGCCAGAAGGACCACCATGAACACGAGTTTGTGATTCAACAGGTCTACCAGGCGCTTGGTAACCGATGTGAACTGGTCGAGAACCCCGCACAGCCTATAGTGCGCCGATTGGCGAACGTCCACCACCTACAGACACCTATCAGCGGCAGACTCAAACAACCCACACATATTCTGCGTCTTCTCGACGATCTCCATCCAACTCCCGCAGCAGGTGGCACGCCCACCCGCGCAGCCATGGAATGGATAGCTGAGCATGAACCTGGACACCGAGGATGGTACGCCTCACCAGTAGGGTGGGTTGATCCTGACGGTGACGGTGAGTTCGCGACAGCGATCCGTTCGGCGGTTGTTGACGGCCACACCGCCACGCTTTTCGCAGGCGCAGGGATAGTCGCCGGATCGCAAGCGGAGACCGAATTCGAGGAGATTAGAGCGAAATTTGTTCCGCTGCTGGACGCCCTTGGTGTCGGCGCGTGAGCTTCGCTGAATGGCAGAGCCGATGGGCGCAGCTATTCGTCAGGACGCTCGGTGAGCTTGGGCTCAAAGACGCCGTAGTAAGCCCGGGTTCCAGATCAACACCTCTCGTACTAGCTTTAGCAGAATTGCCATCGCTGACGATTCATGACATTATCGACGAGCGTTCTGCTGGTTTTTTCGCTTTGGGGTCAGCCAAACTCACCGGTTGTCCAACCCTGCTCGTGTGTACTTCCGGCACTGCCGCCGCTCACTATTTCTCCGCCGTAATTGAGGCGTCTCTCTCCTTCACTCCGCTGATCGTAATCACCGCCGACCGCCCCACAGAGCTTCACATGAGCGGTGCGTCACAAACAGTGGATCAGATGAAGCTGTTTGGCGACTACGCGAGACTGTATCTCGATCTTGGTATCGCTGAGCCCGGTGAGGAGAGTATTCTAGGCATAAGACGCAAGGCGTCGCAGGCGTTTGCGGTGTCACAGTTCCCGACACCAGGCCCAGTACAAGTCAATGCGCCGTTCCGAAAACCTTTGGAACCCGACTCGGAGACCTCGAATGCTGTTACATTTCAAAGCGAGACGACGGCGCGTCCTGCCATCGTTGTCGAATCGGGCCCCCCAAAGCTGTCGAATGAGATCATCGACCAGCTCGCACTGGCGTGCCAGGAAGCCGAACGCGGCCTGATCGTCTGCGGACCGGTCTCGCCATCGGGCGACAAATATCAGCGAAAGATAGAGACGCTGGTCGGTGCTACCGGTTTTCCTCTGCTGGCAGAAGGGAGCAGCCAGTTGAGGTTCGTGGGATCGGATGCAGAACGGCCTGTTCGATGTGACGCGTTTGATGCGGTGTTGAGATCGCCAGAAGCGCGCTTGTCATTGGCCACCGATCTGGTTATCCAGTTGGGGCCGATGCCAACATCAAAATGGTTTGGCGAGTACCTCAAGTCTCTGCCTCATATTCGCCGATTCGTAATTAGCCCCCACGGCTGGCAGGACCCGCTAAATGCAGCTGAAAGTATTCTTATATCTGACGTCGCTGACACCTGCTCTCGTCTGTCAGAACGACTACCTGCCAACATGAGCAACGAGGGATGGCGCAAATCCTGGGCTGCGGCAGATAAGGCTGCCTCTGAGTGTGTCCTGGAAACCGTCCGCCATGGCGGGGAAGAGCTGCTTCCAGCCTCCATCTGCCACACTGTTTTTGAGCACGTACCCAGAGAGTCGCTGGTTGTTGTCGGCAACGGCTTGGTCATCAGAGACATCGACTGGTTCTGTTCGGGAGATATGGCCACAGCCGGCGTTCTTTCTCAGAGGGGTGCGGCAGGCATTGGCGGCATGATGTCGCAAGCCTTTGGCGCAGCTAGCAAGACCGATGAACCGGTGACGGTCCTGATCGGTGATGAGACTTTCTTGCACGATCTACACGCGCTAGTCATCGCCAAAAAAATAAAAAAATCCGTCGTGGTAGTGGTGGTAAACAACAACGGTGGACGGATATTTGAGCATCTTCCTGTTGCGAATAATCCGAGATATTCAGACACTGTCGAAGAACATTTCGTCATGCCCCACCAAGTGGACGTGTCGTCTGTTGCTGGCTCTTTCGGGTCGGCATCGGCTCGCGTGACAGATGTCACGGCACTGGACATCGCGCTTTCGGAGGCTTACTTAGAATCGGGGGTCACAATCATTGATGCGATTGTGTCGCCGGAGGCCGCCGGGAACCACTACACTACACTGTTTGGAAATATCGAAAAGGCGATGTTAGAACTTTTCGCGATGGATGAGGGACCCGAGATGGATCGGATGCCAGATGCCTGACAAAGAACTCGTCATTCCTGATTGGGTCCAAGCCGCTGAATTCAGCGACATCCGCTACGAAAAAGCGGAGTCGATCGCAAAAATCACGATCCGCCGACCGGAGGTCCGCAACGCCTTTCGACCTTTGACCGTCACTGAGATGGGCCAGGCGTTTACCGACGCCAGGGAAGACTCGGATATAGGGGTGGTGATTCTCACCGGCGAGGGCGATCTGGCGTTCTGTTCCGGCGGCGATCAAAAAGTCCGCGGAGAGGGTGGTTACGTCGGCGATGACGGTGTTCCACGGCTCAATATTCTGGACGTCCAACGGCAAATTCGCACGCTGCCAAAGCCGGTGATCGCAATGGTAGCAGGCTACGCCATCGGCGGCGGGCACGTCCTGCACGTCGTGTGCGATCTCACAATCGCTGCCGACAATGCAGTTTTCGGACAGACCGGCCCCAGGGTAGGGAGTTTTGACGGTGGATTTGGATCGTCCTATCTGGCCCGGATAGTCGGGCAGAAGAAAGCTCGCGAAATCTGGTTCCTGTGCAAGCAATACAGCGCACAAGAAGCGCTCGATATGGGTCTTGTCAACAGAGTCGTGGAGTTGGCTGACCTCGAATCGACCACAATCGATTGGGCGCGGCAGATCCTAAAAAACAGCCCGACAGCCCTCAGACTACTAAAAGCATCTCTCAATGCCGACTGCGACGGTCAAGCGGGACTACAGCAGTTAGCAGGCGACGCGACTCTGCTCTTCTATCTTACAGAAGAGGGCAAAGAGGGCAAGAACGCATTTCTGGAAAAACGCGAGCCTGACTTCGGAAAGTTCACACGTTTGCCATGAAGGAAACCACATCGCTTGGAGCGTGGGTACTGGCATCAAGGCCCAAAACACTGCCTGCGGCTGTGGCACCTGTATTAGTGGGCACGGCGTGCGCCAAGCAGGCTGACGGACTCTTCTTGCCAGCGGCATTGGCGGCGCTCGTAGGAGCGGTGCTTATCCAGATCGGGGCCAATTTTGCTAACGATCTCTACGATTTCAAGTATGGGGCCGACGCGGACGACAGGCTAGGACCAACACGTGCGGTCCAAAGTGGTACTATCACAGCATCAGCGATGACCGTAGGGATCGCGGTTGTATTTACGTTGGCGATAGCTGTCGGAAGCTATCTGGTGTCTCTGACAGGGTGGCCAATCGTAGTAGTTGGAATCGCTTCAATACTCGCTGCGATTGCATACACCGCCGGGCCCTATCCGCTGGGCTACAACGGGTTGGGCGAGGTTTTTGTCATACTGTTTTTCGGTTTCGTCGCTGTTTGCGGTACGTGCTACGTGCAAGTTGGGCGGATTACTTCATTGGCCCTGATCTGTTCGCTCAATCCAGGTGCCATGGCAGCAGCGATTTTGGTAGTAAACAACGTCCGCGACGCCGAGACCGACGCTCCATCAGGCAAACGCACACTGGCTGTGCGGTTCGGAACCGGTGTGGGAAAGATCGAATATGTTGCACTCATACTGGTGGCGTATGCAGTTCCCGCAGTGGTCAGTGCCGAGATCCCGTGGGCGTTTCTACCGCTGCTGTCAACTCCGTTAGGAGTCGTAGTAACACGAAAAGTTCTCAGGGCTGATAGTGGCCCCCTGTACAACAGGTCTTTGGCGGCTACAGGCGGTTTGATGCTGGTCCAGGGGTTTTTGCTGGCCTTCGGGATCGGCCTCGGGGATTAGGATGTGGCGATCGCCAAAACCGACACAGAGGTCTATCGCGCCTGCGACGCTAGAGGGAATGTTCGCCATGGGCTCATATTGACAGTGTCCGACCAGTTGGGAAACCGAGGAATCGGCGAAGCGGCGCCGCTACCTGGCTACTCATCTGAAACGCTAGATAATGCCGCCGACGCTTTGGCGGACTTTTCCTACGGCGATTTGCCGTCGTTTGATCCAGCAAAGCCCTGGCGGTCGCAGATGCTCCAGACACTCGCGCCGGTGGCAGCCAAAATACCGTCAGCAGCATTCGCCATCGAAACCGCCTGGTTGGATCTGTGCGGACGGTCTAACGGTGCCTCAGTAGCGTCGCTTCTCGCTGCATCAGACACTGTTGAGGGACGCACTATCGAGGTAAACGGTGTGATCGAACGCGATGAGCTTTCAAGGTCTGAAGCGGTAGAGTTGGCGGAAAATCTGGTCGATGAAGGCATCAATAGGATAAAAATAAAAATCGGACCACCATTTTCAATCGACGAGGATGTCCAGTTGCTCACAGACTTAAGGAGACGATTCGGCGACAAGATATGTATTCGACTCGATGCCAACGGAGGCTGGTCGCTCGGTGAGGCTCAAAGGGCGCTGGACGCTCTTTGCGGTTTCGACATTGACTACTGTGAACAGCCGGTCTCAACAGCCGACCTGCCCAGGTTTTCTCACCCGACAGTACCGTTGGCGGCGGACGAATCGCTACGCGACTTGGAGACGACCGCAGAGTTGTTGGGATGTGAAAGCGACGATCTGGAGTGGTATCTGGCAGGAGAGTCTGGGCTTGAGACTGATGAGAGAAATGACGGGAGGTCCCGAGCTTGCTCCGTATTCGTCCTGAAGCCCATGGTATCGGGGGGCGTTCTGCGATGTGAACGGCTGGCAGCAGCAGCGTCTAAGCAGGGGATAGGTGTGGTTGTAACTCATCTTTTTGACGGTCCTGTTGCACATTCGGCCTGCTGTGAGTTTGCCGCCTCCCTCGCTCCACCACCGTTGCCTTGCGGTTTGGCGCAGCACCGTTTCCACGACTCGTGGGCTACAAAAACACCCCACATTGGTCGCGCCATGATAAGTTCTGCGGACCGACACGGATTGGGCATTAACCTAAAGAGCGTACCGCGATGACTCTTTCGGTTTTTGATGCAGGTCACGAACAGCCAGATAAGATCGGGCTTATTGTCGATGACGAGGAGTATTCGTTCGCCGATCTAGCGGATATGACAACCGAAGCGGTCGTCGATGTTTGCGATGACCTGCTGCCTGATCCGACGACAAAGGTGGCGCTGACAGGCGATACTCGGTTGGAGACTATAATAAAGCTCTATGCGCTCCTGGAGCTGCGCATCCCAGTGGTGATGATACATCCCGATCTCACAGAAGCTGAGAAAGACACCGTGCTGTCCCAGATGAAACCTGCGGTGCTTTGGGACGACGAGGCGCGATGGTTCGAGTGGGATGGAGCGCCCTCAACCCCTGACGAGTGCGCCGTGATAATTACCACGTCTGGCACCAGCGGATGCCGCAGAGGTGTGATGTTGTCGCAGAGAAACTTGATGGCGTCAGGGTGGGCCAGCGGAGCAAATCTGGGCTGGTTCAACGACGACAGATGGCTACTTAATATGCCCACAGCGCATGTCGGTGGTTTGTCAATAGTGACGAGATGCCTCCTCGAACGCTCGGCGATCGTCTGCTCAGCATCCACCTCCGCCGACGACATAAGGAACCATCTGGACGCTGATCGGGTGACGCAGCTCTCGTTGGTCCCGACAGTGCTCAAACGGGTACTGGATTTAGGCGGGTCGTGGAGGGCGCCTGACCATCTCAGGTTTGCTTTGGTTGGCGGCGCGCCTGTGAGCGATGACCTGCTTGAAGCTGCCAGGGAGCTGGGAGTGCGGGCACTAAGGACTTATGGACTCACGGAGACCTCATCGCAGATCTGCACTCAGAGGCTCGAGTCCATCGAAACCGAGATCGGCTGCGGAAAACCGTTGGACGGGTTTGAGGTATCGGTGCGGGAGGACGAGATTTTCGTGCGATCCGAAGCTGTGACGTGTGGCTATTTCCCGCCAGAGTCAGAAGAGACGGTAGTGGATGCCGGTGGATGGCTCGGTACTGGTGACAAGGGAGTTCTCTGCGATGATGGGTCGCTAATCGTGATGGCCCGAAGTGGTGATGTCATAATCTCCGGCGGTGAGAATGTGTTTCCCCCTGAAATAGAAGATGTTTTGTCTCAGGTTGTGTGGGTGGACAACGCCTGCGTATTTGGTGTACCTGACGACGATTGGGGCGAACTGGTTTGTGGCGCTTTGACGCTCAAAGAAGGATGCGAAGCTGTCTGGTCGGAATTAGAGAGTCATGTCCATAAGAACCTAGCGCAGTTCAAACGCCCGCGCATGTGGTGCCTGTTGCCAACTATTCCACTTGCCGCATCAAAGAAGGTTGACCGGGAAGAGGTGAAGAGGCTCGCGTTTCCCCTGC
>CAZVGZ010000047.1:8686-19902 GCA_964627605.1 uncultured bacterium
ACTGGAAGATTTTCAGTGAGTATCCTGGTGATGTTTGGGGGCAGTGGCACAGGTTTCGCTGTACCGTGATCAACCGCGACGTGAGTGGTTTTGGCAGATGCGGCACCTGTGCCATCTGGCAGAACAAAACTGTAACCGAGGGTGAATGACGTTTTTCCAATCCTCAGGATTTCTAGCTCGATTGTCACCTCATCACCAAGTCTCATCGGTGCGCGAAACTCCGCTTCAGCGTTGATTACGAGGAACATTACCGTCCCCTCGTTGATGACCGCATCCAGGCTCAACCCACCGCTGTGTAGGAACGACTCGTAGCAAGCGTGAGCCAGAACAAAAACCTCGGCAAAGTACAACACTCCAGCGGCGTCTGTGTTGGTCATGCGCACCGTCTCTGAGTGTGAGTATACCGACCTAACGCGTTGCATAGAAATAACGCTCCATCCTGTCTCTTATTGCGTCTGTGCAACTGTCGGTGCCATCATAGAAAGGATGAGGCAACCGCTCGCTCGATATACCCAATGCGGTCAACACCGCGTGCGCCACCGCCCCGAGCCCAACTATCAGATCGAAATCTCTTTCCGTGACAAACGTTGATAGCAGTGCGGTACCTGCGGCGATCTCTTCGTCAGTCGGTTTGCGGTTGGAGTCTGGCGTCTGTCCTGCTGGATGCCAAGGGACGACAGACCACAACAAAACCTGCTCGTGCCAATCTCCAAGCCCAGCATGGACAGCGCGTGACGACGGTTCGCTCGCCAAATGGGTGTAATCATATCCACTGCCCAAGCGCCCATCTGCGATCATCTGCGTGTCTGTGAGAGGTATGCCCGACCATCTGGCACCGAGTTGTCCTGGAGCTTGGCTGACTAACAACACTCGACAGTCCGATCTCTGCTTCAGATACCAATCAATGTTAGCTGTGCGCAGCCCAGCGCCATTGAGAGGCCCGTCTTGCTCGAATGTCGTGGTATATTGGTTGACTAGGGTAATGGGGGCATGGGCGATCATTTTCATAAGTGCTGAAGTGACGCTGCTGCTGGCGCTCATTGGGGCCTTGGTAGGGTCTGTGGACATCGCGTTGTTAGGCATGGGGTCGACAAAGATTACGACCAGAAAAGATAATCGCAGAAAAACTTGGGGCGGTCAATGTTGATAGTAGGGATCATCGGCGCAGGAAATATGGGGCGAGCACACGCCAACGCATGTAAAACCTATGGTGCTGACATAGCGTGTGTTCACGACGTTCAGTTGAGTGCGGCAACAGACTTGGCTAAAGAGTGCGGAGCGAAGCCGTTCGATGGGCTTGAGGAGTTTTTCGCGATACCGATGGATGCAGTTGTCATCGCCGCGCCACCGCCGGTGAGGATCGAACCAGTTTCCATGGCGTGCGAACGCGGCATTCATCTGATGATAGAGAAGCCGCCTGCACTCACAATGTCCGATGGGATCGAATGTTTGGCCCACATCGAGAAGTCCGACATTATGGCTGCGGTCGGGTTTCAACTGCGCTACGATGCGCTGTACGAAATGATGAAGGATAAACTCGCAGGGCAGGAAGTGCACCTTGTCAGAACCGTCTGCACAATCGACTACTACCTCAATTTCGGTATGTCACCCTGGTTTTTGCAAAGCGAGATAAGCGGTGGTCCGATAGCCGAACAGGCGATCCACCTGTTGGATTCGGTCCGCTACATGTTTGGCGACGTAAGGGCTGTGCAGGCACACGCTCTAGCCGCCAAAAATATGGCTTACGATAGAGACGAATTTGATGCAGAAAACTCGATCCAGATGACCTACGAGCTCGATAACGGCGTTTTCGGAACCCATCTTAACCATTGCGGCTGCGAAGGTTTCAGCTTCGACATGGAGATGATCGGCCCTCATTTGAGATTGGCGGCTAACTTGGCTACTGGGCGGGTGGTCGGCTTCATGAACGGCGAGCCGGTGGATGAATCATCCAAACCCGGCAGCTTGGGCCTGGACAAGACCGGTGCCTGGTTGAGAGCTATCGAGACCTCCATCCCAGAACTCATCAGATCGCCGTTCTCAGATGCACTCCACACACTGGCGCTGGTTGAAGCTGCTGTCGACAGCAGAGGAACCGGGCGTTTTGTGCAGATCAAACACTCCTAACACGGTTGGACCAGCCTAGATGAAAAAAAAAGTAATCATCGCCGGTGGCTCAGGCTATCTGGCTGCCTCCATTGTCCGGCGTCTTCAAAGCAGCTATGAATTGACATTGGCTGACGTTATCAATGCTCCCGAAGAGTTTTCTCACCTGCCTTCGGTTCGGATGGATATAACCGATCCAGAACAGGTGATAGAAGCGCTCGACGGAAATGATGCCGTCGTCAACACGGTGGCACTGGTTCGCGAGCGATTCGACAAACCGGCGGCTCTGTTTTCGGATGTGATGGTGAAAGGAATGTGGCATATCGCAGACGGTTGCGTCAAAAGCGGCGTGAATCGGATAGTGAACATCTCTAGCATTATCGCGATGGGTTGGCCCTCTGATTTTGCCCAACCACACCGGGTGGGCGATCCTCCCAATTTTGGGGAGAGCGATCTCTACTACTGCATATCCAAACATCTGGGCGAACAGGTTGGCTATGCCTATCATCAAGCCCACGGTCTAGAAGTGATCAACATCCGACCAGGTGTAATTGACGGCGACGGCCTCAATGCTGGCCCCGTGGTCCCAGAAGGACCTATAGAGAACCCTTGGTTTGTCTACGTGGACCCCAGAGACATCGCTCAAGCGGTCGAGTTGTCGCTTGAGGCCGACCAGGTGAAGTGGGGAACCTTTAACATAGTCGCCGGTCGTTGCGACAGCCTGTTTGATTGGACAGAGGCGCGCGATCAGTTGGGCTATCAGCCTGAATACAACTGGCCAGAGATTCCAGAGAAAGGCGGGAGCTTGTGACAGCTGACGGGAAGACCGTACTGGTGACAGGAGCGAGTCGCGGCCTTGGTCGTTCAGTTGCTATTGCACTGCTCAAAGAGGGTGCCAATGTGGTGGGTACGGGACGTGATGCCACGGCGATGCGAGATACCGAGGAGATTGCTGAGCAGGTTGGAGGAAAGTTCACCATCATCACGATCGATGTTCGTGATGAAGAGGCTGTGGTTTCGCTCATCGCAGACCTACCGAAACTGGACGTTCTGATAAACAACGCCGGCATCGCCCGTGCTCGTCCGACTTTGGAGACGACTACCGCCGAACTGAGAGAGGTCATTGACGTCAACGTAATCGGCGCTTTTGTTGTTATGCGCGAGGCTGCGCGAAAGATGCGCGGTGGTGGTGGCGGTCGGATCATCAACATCGCTTCTGACGCCGCAATCAAGGGCCTTGCTGGAATGGCGCCCTACGTCGCGAGCAAACACGCTCTGTTGGGAATGGGTCGGTCGGTCGGGTTGGAGCTCGGAGACCAGAACATCGGCGTCACTACTTTCTGTCCAGGTCCAATCGACACGGAGATTATGGGCCCTGGTTCGCTTTCTGGGGGTATGGACCCCGATCTACTGGCTGCGACGGTAGTCCATCTCGCATCGACGCCACCATCCATAGATATTCAGGAGCTACTGCTCGAGCCGATCCCCGCCGGTTAGAAGTACCTAGATGGCGACACAACGAGCAAAATGTCACATCTGCCATCCTCGTGGCGGCCAACATGGAACCAACTGCTCGGATTATCTGTTAGGCGGTACTCGAAACTATGCTCCACGACCTACCAGTATGTAAGAGTTGCGGCTATTTTTTAAATTGTTCGGCAACGTAGATGCAGCGGCAAACGAGCCTTTAGCAACCAGTTTCTCTCATATTCAGGCCAAAAACATATGAGTCTTCCGTCCTGGTCGCTCAGACATCCCGTCAGCACTGTGATGGCCATGGTAAGCGTCATCCTGTTCGGCGCTATCTCCATCAACCTAATCCCGGTCGAGTTCTTTCCTGACACCGACTCCCCTCACATGCGTGTCTCCATCATCTATCGTTCGTCCGCCCCGGATGAGGTCCGAAGGCGGATAACGCTGCCGGTTGAGGAGGTCTTGAGCACACTTCCTCGACTGACCCAGATCAGCTCCACGTCATCGGCTAATAGCGCCAATTTCAGCATGACGTTCGAGCTCAAGACCGACATGGATATGATGGGAATGGAGGTGAGGGATCGCTTAGACCATGTGCACCACCGCCTACCTGAGGGCGTCGACCGCGTGCGAATACATCGGTGGCGCTCCAGCGAGAGACCGGTAATTGAGGCGTTCCTGGCGTTTGAAGGCCCTCGGCAGACGCTGATGATGCTCGCAGAAGACGTAGTGCAGCCACGACTGCTGAGATTGAGAGGGGTGGCAGACGTCGATGTGCGAGGTGTCAAACGTAAACAGTTTCTCGTTGCGCTAGATCGGGAACGACTCGCGAGCCGCAATATCGACGTGAGGGAAGTGACGTCCGCGATCAGGCAAAACAACCACACCTCGTCAGGCGGGGTGATGCGAGCTGCCGGACAGTCTTCGGTGGTGCGTGTCGTCGGTGAGCTTGATGGACCGAAAGCCTTGGGCGATCTCACGGTGGGCTCCCGTGGTGTGAAGCTGTCGGACTTAGGCGAGATATCATTCGAAGAGCCGCCTATCGACCGTGTGGACGAGATGGACGGAATTCCGGCGTTGACCGTCCAAATCCAGAAAGCCTCAAACGCGAACCTGGTGGCGGTCGCCAGAAGATCGCGCGAAACGCTAAAAAAACTTGCAGATGAGATTGATGGATTGACGTTTCACGTATACCGCGACCGCTCCGAATCAATCCTTCAACGCGTCGGCTCGTTAAGACAAGCCGCGATAATCGGCGGATCGTTGGCGGTGCTATTCATCTTTCTGTTTTTGAGACATCTCCCTAGCACCTTGGTCGTGGGGCTCACCATCCCGCTGTCAGCCGTGGCGACATTCGGCGGAATGTATCTCCTTAGGCGAACGACAGATGTCGCGGTCACCATAAACATCATTTCGCTCATGGGCCTTCTGATTGCCGTGGGGATGCTCGTTGATCCGGCGGTGGTAGTGTTGGAGAACATTTTTCGCAAGAGACACGACGAAGGGATTTCGCCAGGCGAAGCGGCAAGATTGGGCGCAGGTGACGTCAGTGTTGCGCTAAGCGCAGCCACTCTGACTTCACTGTGCGTGTTCCTCCCGATGATATTCATGCCGACCACCCGCATGGGCATGTTCATGCGGGATTTCGCCGTTGTTATCTGTAGCGCTTTGGTAAGTGCACTGTTGGTGTCGTTGACCCTGGTGCCTTTGTTGTCAAAATGGGTGATGACGAAGCCGCCTGCTCGTAAGTCGCGGATGGTGGTCGCCCTGGAAAAAGGGTACGTGCGCTTGGCCGGCCTAACGATAAGAAGCAGATGGCATGCGGCTGGCGCGGTGGGAGTTGCGATCGCGCTGTTGGTCGGCAGCGTAACGTTGATGCAGCAGATCGAAAAAGGACGAACCCGGTACATACGCCCACGTCAGGCTGAAGTACGAATGGAGTTCGACAACGCGTTTACCCTGGCTGACGTGAACTCTATCAGCCACCGTATCTATGACCTGCTTGATGCTCGGCGCGACAGTCTGGAGATAGAGACGCTGGTCATTCGAGCCGACCGGCGCAGCGCGAACATCACCGCCTACCTGAGGGACGACGGTCTAGAGCGGTTAGCAACCGATCAGGTCAAAGCCCGAATCGACGCGCTGATGCCAACGGTCCCTGGTGCAACAATGCGAATGAGGAATTCCAGAGGGATGGGAGGAGGTACTTCAGGCGTTAACATCGAACTGCGAGGTCGAGACCTCAAAGTATTGTCGATGCTCGCGCAGATCGTTCAAGAGCGGGTGGAGACGCTCTCTGAAGTAAGCAAAGTGGACAACAGCCTTGAGAATGGCACTGAAGAGATGGTGGTTCGCCGACGCCCTGAACAGGGTGGGGACGGCGAAGATATCTCTCCGAACACGGTGTCGTCAGCGCTTTCAGCAGCCTTGAGCGAACATGCTATTACCTACATGACGTTGGACGAGCGCGAAATCGACATCTCACTCAGAGTTGGTGCTGGTGCCCGTTCTCTCACGACACACTCTGTCAGAAGCCTTCCATTGGCTGCCGAAGAGGGAGCGCCGGTACCTCTAGAATCGTTGGTGTCGTTCGGTTATCAGGAGGGGCCGCGGCCCATCCGCAGGGAGGACCGGCTCTCAACGGTGGTGGTAAGCGTCGAGGGTGCTATCGGGATCACCGAACCTAGCCTCACCAGCGCGGTCGAAACGGTCATGGAGCGAGTCCAACTCCCGCCGGGCTACTCGTGGCGTCACGCCGTCGAACACCGGCGATGGCGCAGGTCGCGGCAGTTGGAGATTGAATCGCTGGGTCTGGCGATCATCCTCGTCTATATGGTAATGGCCGCCCTGTTTGAATCTTTTGTATATCCATTAGCAATTCTATTCTCCATCCCGTTCGCGCTCACCGGCGCAGCTATCACACTGTACCTAACCAAGCAGCCTCAAGACCCGATGATAATGCTCGGGCTCATCATGCTCGCTGGCATTGTGGTCAACAATGCGATAATCCTTGTCGACCACATAAATCACTTGCGCAAGAACGGGTTGGCACGCAATGAGGCGATATTGGAGGGTGGCAGGCACAGGCTGCGGCCGATACTTATGACGGCACTGACAACCGTATTCGGCCTTCTGCCCATGGCCTCGTCGCTCCTGTGGGCGACGATTATGCGCTGGGGGGATTGGCTAACAGGATTGTGGGGTGGGAGCGTCCCTGGTGGGTTGCGCTACCTGATACCACCAGTAGAGGGAGGCGCAGCTTTTTGGGCTCCAATGGGGTTGGTGCTGATGGGTGGTTTGGCCGCTTCGACAGTTCTTACACTGGTCCTCATCCCAGCGATCTACATGGTGCTCGACGACGTAACCGCCTTCGCGTCGCGAGTCTCAAAGGCGATGCGCAAGAGTGCGCCGAGCACTCAGCGCGTCGACGCACACACCTGATAGACCACACACGCGCACTGGCAATAGGAACACACGGTCTCCGTCAGCGCGCTCAAGAAAAGCCTGATGGCCCGCACGACGATCTGCCTCCAGCAACCGTGGCAGCAAATCCAGACAGAATTCACGATGGACGCTCGGAACCGCAGACAGGGCATATAAGGTCGTCACCGTTCGCACCGAGCGGCTGACGCTCCTCAAACTCGTTTTCGCACTCACGACAACTATATTCGTAAGAATGGCACGTCAATCTCCAGGCTATGAAATCAAGTAGTTCAACACATTCAGCTATCGACGACAGCAATACCTGCAATACTCGGACCAGTGCCCCTTACAGCCTGTCGCGTCCCGTCCTCGACCAACTTCACCTGCGGTTGGATATGCGCACAATATGTTGCATGCAACACTACTCCGTTGCATCTGTTGTGGCTGATCACGGGGAAGTTTGAACCATCTGGCAGACCACGCCCTCAATCTGCTAGTTCACGGTGGGATACCAGCCGATTCGCAGGAGTGCTAGCACCAATTCACTCAGCACACAGCGGGGCTCTGTCGTTCGACGGACCCGCCTCGCCTTGCGGTCAATAGCTCCGGTTGACGAGGTCTTTCTTGAGCTCGGAGAGATGCCAGG
Source organism: uncultured bacterium (assembly GCA_964627605.1). Lineage (GTDB taxonomy): Bacteria > Latescibacterota > MWCZ01 > MWCZ01 > CAZVGZ01 > CAZVGZ01. The sequence goes on from CAZVGZ010000047.1 coordinate 16,335, forward strand.
TGATGTCGATCTCTTTGGGGCACGCCTCTACACAGTTAAAAATGCTGTGACAGCGCCAGATACCATCTTGAGTGTCCAGCACATCCAGACGTTCATCGGCGGCCTGGTCGCGAGTGTCATGAATAAAGCGAAACGCCTTGAGCATCGCAGCCGGAGCCAGATAATCGTCGTTGGTCCAAGATGAAGGACACGATGTGGAGCAACAACCGCACAGGATGCACTTGGCCGACTCAAAAAGCGATTCAGCGTCTTCGTTGCTCTGAAGCCGTTCTCTTTCAGGCGTAGCGGTTTTGTTGATCAGGTACGGCTTTACCGCCTCGTATTTTTCGAAAAATGAGTCCATGTTTAGCACCAGGTCTTTTATAATGGGCAGACCTGGCAGCGGCTCGAGGGTAACCGTGTGTTTCGGTTCGAGATCCCGAAGGAGGACCGAGCACGCTAACATGTTGCGTCCATTGACCTTGATCCCATCTGATCCACAGACCCCGTGGGCGCACGAGCGGCGGAATGCCAAACTGCCGTCCTGTTCCCACTTTATTCGATGCAGGGCGTCCAGCACGCGATCTGTGTCGGCCAGATCTTTTAAGATATATGTCTGAAAGTGGGGTGCCTCATCTTTTTCAGGATCGTACCGCTGGATCCGGAACGTCGCCGTCAACGTTTCAGGCATCAGTACACCCTCGGTTTCGGTTCGAAGCGGCCCAACGTGACCGATTTATACGAAAAACTGGTATCCCCACTGTCGCTGCGGTGGATCAGTGTATGTTTGAGCCACTCATCGTCGTCACGTTCGTTGTGGTCAATTCTAAAGTGGGCACCGCGACTTTCGGTCCTGATCCTCGCAGACTGAGCTATGGCATCTGCGCTTCCGATCAGATGCTCAAGCTCCATCGCCTCAAACAGGTCGGTGTTGTAGACCGAGCCTTTGTCGTCGATCACGCACCGTTCATAGCGCTCTCTTAGCTGCGCGACCGCTTCAATCGCTACTCCCAATGGTTCATCTTCCCGGTACACCGAAACGTTGTCCATCATCACTTTCTGAAGTTCAGTTCGAACATCGGCGATTCGCTCGCTTCCGCTGCCTGAGTTGAGGAGTTTGCTCATTCGCGACCGGGTCTTGGCCTCAGGGTCTTCCGGCAGATCGGTAAATGAGGCGTCATTAAGAAACTCAGTTATGGTTTTCCCCGCACGTCGTCCAAACACGATGATATCCAAAAGAGAGTTGGTACCCAACCTGTTAGCACCATGCACAGACACACATGCGCACTCCCCGGCGGCAAAGAACCCTGGCATGATAGTTCCCTGCCCATCCAAAATCACTCGACCGTCGTTGTCCGTTGGTATGCCACCCATGGCATAGTGGGTCGTCGGCTGAACGGGGATCGGCTCCGTAATGGGTTCTACCCCAAGGTATGTCCTGGCAAAACCGGTCACCTCTGGCAGCTTGGTGTTGATGATCTCCTTACCAAGATGCGAGACGTCCAGATGGACGTAGCTGGTCCCGTCGTGCCCCATAAATCCTCGGCCAGCAGCGACCTCATCAAATATCGCACGGCTCACCATATCTCTAGGGGCCAGATCTTTCACTGACGGCGCTATCTGTTCCATAAACCGGACACCGTCTTTGTTTAGTAGAATTCCGCCTTCACCCCGGGCAGCCTCACTAATCAAAACACCGAGTCGCCACAAGCCTGTAGGGTGAAACTGAACAAACTCCATGTCTTCGAGCGGCACTCCGTTCTCCCACGCGATATTGAAACCGTCGCCGGTTCCAACATGGGCATTGGAAGTAATCTGGAACGCTCTGCCGTAGCCACCTACGGCAAACATGATCGCTTTGGCATGGAACGTGTGAACTTCCCCGTCAAGCATGTCCACGGCCACGACACCGCAGCACACACCATTCTTGATGATCATATCCGTAACGAAAAACTCATTAAAAAACGTCACGCCTTTCTTAAGGGCGGTTTCATAGAGAGTGTGGAGCATCACATGACCGGTTCGGTCGGCGGAATAGCACGCTCTGCGCACCGGTCCCTCGCCGAAATCGCGGGTGTGACCCCCAAATTTCCGCTGGGCGATCTTGCCTTCGGGAGTGCGGCTAAACGGCATCCCCATGTGCTCAAGCTCGATGATCGCCCTTATCGCGTCCTGACACATGATGTCGATGGCGTCTTGGTCGCCCAGGTAGTCAGAACCTTTGACGGTATCAAACGCATGCCAATCCCAAGAATCTTCCTCTTCGTTGGCCAACGCCGCGCACACACCGCCTTGCGCGGCCCCTGTGTGCGACCTGGTGGGAAAGACTTTCGTCAATACCGCGCACCTGACCCCTTCGGGTACCTCGACCGCCGCCCTGAGTCCAGCGCCGCCAGCGCCGAGGATCACCACATCGAATTGATGGACCATGATCGGTGTTCCTCCCCCAAGGGGCTTTAGTTACCCACCAGATTGAGCACAGGTGCATTGAAATGCAGGATTGTTGTGAACCCCATCGCGCCGAACGCGATACCGGTGATAATCAGCACACTTATAGCCGTCAAGTTCCAGCCTGATGACAGTTTGAAGTCGCGGATAATGTTGTAGATGCCGTTGAGGCCGTGATAGAGTCCCAACACCACAAACGTGAAATAGCCCGCCTTATACCAAACCCCGAATGGACCGGACAGCCTAGACACCACAGCGGTGTAAGTGTGTCCGGAGGCGGTATCCATGTGCATCAGGACGAAGTGCCCAATGGTCAGCAGCACCAACACCATCCCACTCAAGCGCTGAAACAACCATGCTGTGGCACCGGTAGTCCCTGATTTTCTAAGTTCGTACGCCATTCTGCTTCTCCTCAACCTGCCGTTTTACGGCGTGACCTTCACCGATCCGTCAGCCTGGAAATCCAAAGTCTGGTGATTTACGAGCATCAGCAGGCCCATCCCCACGAACAGGACCACAGTGAGCACTCCGAACCCCCAGAACAACCCTCTCTGAATAGCTGTTGCACTCCACAGGTCCACCAACGCTATCCTGATGCCGTTCAGAGCATGGAACAGCACAGCAGCAAAAAGAAGCCACTCCACAACCATAAAAATGGGCTGCGTGAATACCGCCATCTCTGTGTGAAAGGCGATCGGACCTTTTTGTAGAGCGCTTAGGGCGTAGATGTGGAGAACTATGTAGCCTGTAAGTATGACACCGGTGAGCCTGTGGAGGACGAATGCCCAGCTCCCGACGAACTTGTGGTAGGTTGTGTTGGCCTTCACTGGCGACATGGTCCAATACTCCGTGAGACGCGGGCACAGCAATCGGTTTGATAGGACTGCGAAGGACTGAGCAAAGAATATAGGACTCTAGGCCCTGCGATCCCATAGGGCCTGCGAAAGATGCCCTATCTACGCCACAATTCTACGAACCAGCGTCTGTGTGGCTGCGAAGGTGATCTAGCACGTCACCGAGGCGGCGCTGCCCGCTCTCCTCAGATTCATTAATCTCATTTACAAACGCCTCTCTCGTTTTGCCCTGCGCAAGTTCGGAAACTCGCGTAGCCAGATCATCTGGCGAGGGGTCGCGACTGAGG
>CAZVGZ010000048.1:0-18870 GCA_964627605.1 uncultured bacterium
GGTTGGTGCTCTCGGCGTTGCTGGCCGCGGCCATGTCCAGCATCGACTCGAGCATGAACGGCACGGCGACGGTGCTGACGGTGGATTTCTATCAGCGCCACTTCGTGAAGGGCAAGGACGACTCGCACTACCTGCAGGTCGCCCGGATCATCACGGCCGCCCTCGGAGTTCTCATGGTTCTTGTCGCCTATGGGCTATGGCACTTAGGTGCGGGCTCAATTCTTGACACGCTCATGTTCGTTGCCTCTGTCATAGGCGGCGGAATCGGCGGCTTGTTTTTCCTGGGGTTCCTCACCAATCGAGTGAGCGCGAAGGCGGCGGCAGCAGGGCTTGTCATGGGCATCCTTGCCATCATCTGGTGCACGCTCAGCCGCTTCGGTATTGTCCAGGAACCGTTCGCCTTCAACGTGCATCCCTTCATGATAATCGTGGTCGGCAACGTCGTCGTCTTCGCGGCGGGGCTGATTGCCAGCGCGTTCTTCCCCGCTCCAAAACAGGACGAGATAGTCGGCATGACCTGGTGGACTCGCGAACAAACCGGTGCCTCGGTCTAAGGCCGGGAGCGCTCGAATCGGATGCGAGGGATGTGACATAGTCGGCGATTCGGTTCTCGTTACTACGGACAACGCGTGGCTTGAAATCATTGTCGACGAACAAATTAGCAGCAGGAGACACCGATGCTTACCACTTCCTGGAACGTACGAGGAATTTTGGCCTCAACGGTCTTGGCGTTTGTCGGATTGGGGTGCCAGATGGATCATCTGCAAGAAGAGCAGTCACATCTGATCGAGCAGTGTGAGCTTGCCGCAGGTTCGGCATCGCAGGGCGTCGCGCTGGCTGATACCGCATACTACGGCTCCACGAGCAGCTCGGTCTGTCGCTTCGACACCAGCTAGAATCTAGTCCGGGAACGAGAGATCCACATTGAGGGCGTCAACCATTTGGGCGCCGTCGACTACCGCGACGGCTACATATGGGGAGGCCTGCTCAACCATGCCCGCGTAGACGGCGAGTACGACCCCTCGCAGAACCGATCCATCATAGCGAAAATACGCGCTGACAACCTGGAAGTCGTTGCGACTTGGGATATCACTGAAGACGGGCTGACGTGGATCGACCCGGTGTGCTTCGACGGCGAACACGTGTGGGTCGGCGAGATGAACAACCTTGGAATCCATCGTTTCGCGCTTGTCGACGGGAAGCTCGTCCACCGTGGTGTGTTGCGCTATCCAAGGGAAATGAGCTTCTCGCAGGGCGTTCGCGTGGTGGGAGACAAGCTTTATACCATTCACACGTTCGGGGAAATGGACGGTCTATTCGAGTTCCAGATTCCCGACACCCTCTCCGAAGCGGAGAACCAACCGACGCGGGTCTGGGAGATCCTGGAAACCACGTCGCACCTGGAGGGGTTTGATTTCATTCCGTGCCGCTCGAACCAGATCTGGCACGCACAGGGCAGTCAGGTAGATCGATATGAGCTTGCAGGGCTACCGTCGGACACGACCAGATAGGGAATTGGCCGGATCCAGATTCTCCGGGAGATCGGAGCCCGCAACATAAGACGGTATGGACAATCGGGACGGCGGGGTGCCCGAAATGTGGGTGTCGTGCGGTTCACGACTGCAGAGGTTGTGCGAACGCTCCGTTGTGAGAATATCAAGGCAGTCTATGAATGAAGATCTCTACGAGTTATCGTGCCCGTGGCCGCATGCGGATCGGTGTTCGCGCGTGAACACGCAATTCGCGTAAGCCTTTGGAGCGTGGATGTTGAAAAGTATTGTATGACTACGCCTCACGAGGTCAGATCTGAGAAGCGATATCGACTTCGACAGCGAGCGGAGGTACCACCTCTTCGCCCATGGAGATCACTTCGGTGATGAAGTCGCCAATTGGGGGGCCTGTGGACGCGTCGTTGTCCACGTCGAACAGAAACAGGATTCCCGCCTCATCCCGCGCCGGTGCGAACTTCCCATCGACCTCTGGTAGGAGCCGGGCTTTTTCGTCAATCTCCAACCCTTGCCAGCCAGGATAGTCTGCAAACCGCTCACGCTCGAACGCAAAAGCGGTCGTGTCGCCGTTGGGTGTTGGGTGCATCAGGTGCGCCCATCACGGCGATTCATTTTTGAATACTGCCAGAACATGGACAAACTGGTCGAAGCTGACCTGTCCGCGCTGCTCGTAGAAGACACCAGTTTCCACGAGATCGAAATGGTCCTGGTAGGTTGTATAGGAGCTGTCAGCCCAGGGGTAGATTGATAGGAGTTCGGGGGCGTTCTCGGATGTCAGAAGGACGGGGTTACCAACATCGTGAGCGAGATCGTCGCGGGTCGTGCCAAGCTGCCTGACGAACCACCAGTCGAGATCATCCCCGTCGGTTACCATTATCGAGGATCCTGCGTGAGCGGCCAACAGAAGCAACTCAAACGCCGTCGCACAAACTGCATTGATCATCTCGCCGCCCTCCCACACCAAACTCGATCACACCCAAAAAAAGCCCGGCCCCATCAAGGAGCCGGGCTTTTTTAGATACTAACCTAAATTGCTACCGATATAGACTCTTGACGCTGCCCCAAGTCGACGCTTCGACCGGCACGTCACTTAGAGGAACACTCAACCGTATAGCGTTGGTGGCGTCACCAAACCCTCGGGGAGACAAGCTCACGACTGCGACCCTGATAGTCGCGGTGTTTGGCGGAGCTATATGCATCGACATGAACGCCAGAGCCGTGCGCCAATCCAGCCTAGCTTCAACGACGTTTGGACCAAATCCAAGAGCAAACAGTCCGTGAATAACGCTGTTCTTCGATTCCCACACCATCGGCGGATGACCAGCATCACCGGCCCCACCTGATGTAAAGGCACCATCGGTGAGCAACTCATGGTCGCCAGAGGCTTCCATTTTATAAAGCACTGTGTTGTTACGGGTTGCCGTCATACTACTACTGGCGATGCGATCCTTGAGAACAATCTCCCAAACCAGATCGGCACCCAACTCGTCACGGCCACCAACTGGAGCGGCACCTATTGCCAGCGCCTGAGAGGCGAAGTCACGGATACCAGGGCCGGTGTTGGCGTCGAAATCCAAGTCGATAAGGATAATCAGTCTCGCTTCATCTCGCCCTGGGGCGAACTTCCCAAAAAGGTCAGGAAGAAGTCTGCCGTGTGGATCAGTCTCCAACCCCTGCCAACCCTTCTGACCGGCAAACCGCTCGCGGTCGAACACATGTGCGGTGGTATCTCCGTCGGGCGTTGGCTGCATCATATGCGCCCACCACGCCGATTTGGAATTAAAGCGGGCCAGGACGTGCAGCCTATGGTCCAACACACCAGGGCTATGCTCAATGAACGCCCCCGTTTTCGCCAGGTCAAAATACTCCTGGTAGGTGGTATAGGTGCTGTCCGCCTCAGGCTGGCGCTCCAGAGCTTTGGCGGCGTTAGAGGACGTGAGCAAGATCGGGTTGCCTACATCCCCGATCAAATCATCTGCGAGCTCGCCTAACGCCTGTAGGTAGACCCAATCGTTGTCATCACCGTCTGTAGTAATAAGCCCTGCTGACGCAAAACTGTAAAAAACGGCTAACGCCGCTGTTACTACCAATTTGCGAGGCATTTCTGTTCCTCCTACCCCAAAAAAAACGTGAAGGTAATCCAAACTATTTTGTGTGCGGACACCTATTCAATCTCGTCAATCCAAAACTATTGAGCATCGGCCGCCAAACCTGAAGGACCGTCTCCTTTCCGCATCGTCGGTTGTAAAACCCCTCCAGCACTAACTTTGCCAAAGACGATTGCCGACTTCGACTCACATCGGGCACTAGACGGGCCTCGCCTGGACTCCAACTCACACAGGGCAATATATCCGTAGTTTGCCTGAACGTCAACCGCTTCAAAGCTTTTTTTTGGTCAGCAACTGCTGTACCGACGGACTGATCGGGGCAAAGTTCTGATGCGGACCGCGTCATGAAGCGTTTCTTTGCACACGCAGGCCGCCGCCATGCTCCTTAACCGTTCGGAGTATTTTGGCTGCAACGCAACTGCGATGGTTGGGGCGATCTACGAGAAGCTGGGCGAACCCGTTTACACCGCAGAACAGGCAGATGGGTGCGCTATGCAGCAACATTATCCGATGGCTCAACCCTTCGCCGATTGTGAGAAGCGAAACACCCTCTGGCGTGGAGATTGTGGTGAGTCGTGAGACAAATGACACCGGCATAATTCACTACGTTCATCTCCTTAATCACTACATTTGGGAAAGCAGCGTCTATGACCGCAATGACGGTGCCGTACCGTCGCTGTCCGATCCGGTGGTCTGGCTGAATGAGGAGGTGGTAGGGGAGGTGTCGCGGATGGTGCGGCTGTCCGACGACAGGGAGATGCCGGTCAATAGGAGAGATGGATGGTTTGAAATCTGCATAGACAGGTTGCAGGCGCATGAGGTTGTGATGATAGAAAGTGGCGGATAGGACTTTGACATGGGAAATGCGGTAATGAAAAGGCTTGCCAAACCAAGCGGACTGCACAACATAGTTGTCGAAGACGCTCTTGTACCAGTAGTTTGGGGACACCGACGTTCGCATCCGCGCTGTTTGCAGCCTGATAAGCGCCGGGTCTGAGATTGGCGGACGGTACTCACGCGAGGAAGCTATCGATCCTCAGCGGATGGGCTACTCGCTTGCTGGCGTGGTGGATGCGGTAGGAGAGCGTGTTACACACCTGCGCCCAGGCGACCGGGTCGTGAGCCTGACTCCCCACGCCGAGTACGTGGTGCGCTCAGCCGTTGTCTCATCACCAGACCAAACGCCGCTGGTGGTTGGGCTGCCTGACGACGTGTCGTTCGACATAGCGCCATACTACCCGCTGGTCTGCGGAGCGGTCTCGTGGGTGGAGATTGAGGATGCGCACCCCTACGACACCGTCGTGATTCTGGGCCAGGGACTTGTGGGATCGCTGATACTACAAGTGGCCAAAGCAGATGGCGCAAGAAACACCATCGCCATCGACATGCTCGACAGCAGATGCAGAAATGCAGCAGAGATCGGGGCGGACCATGTGGTGAATGCAGGCCGTGTTGACCCGGTGGAAACGGTGAGACGTCTCACGAACGGGGTTGGGGCTGACGTGGTCGTGTACGCTGTCGGTGGAAAGGCCGGCCCTGCAGCGTTTGAGCAGGGTGTCGATATGCTTGGTGCAGGAGGTCTGTTGCACCTTGTGGGACTGTACGAAGATACACCGTTGACACTGTATTCAGGGAAAATTCAGAAAAAGCGGATTTTGGGCGGGTACTACGGACAGGATGTTGATTCCAGAATCTCCCGCCGCGCGCTCGACCTTCTGGAATCAGGTGTGATCCGCACCGACTTGATGACCACACATCGTCTTCCGTTCACCGAGGCTAGAGACGCATACGATCTGGTCTACGAGCAACCTGACAAGGCGTTGGGCGTGCTGCTCGATTGGTAAGTTTTGTCTATTTGAAGAATACCTGGTCGGGCTATAGAACCTGATCTGAAACACAGAGGGGCCGCCGATATGATGCGAACGCCATTGGCGAGTGAACGGATACAGAAAGTGGACTCCAAGACCGGCATAAAAGTAATTCAGATAACGAGCTATCCGACGCCAAGCACTCCGTTTCCTTACGACTGGCCCTGTGTCACAAATGACAACAGTCGGCTGTTTTTCTACTGTCAACGAAGCGGCTCCCGCGATGCGCCTCTGGACATCTGGCGGTGTGATACCGACGGGCTCAACCTGTTTCAGCTTACCGAGGGCGGTGAGGGCCAAGCGATCGCTCGGTTAACACTCGACAACTCGGCTCTCTACGCAATCTGGAAGATGGATCCCAAAATCTGGCGGATCGATGCTGAGACCGGAGATTCTGTTGTCGTCACCGACCTGGCACCACAGTTTGGCACCGCCCATCCTGTAGTGGGGCCATCTATCATGCCGGATGGGCGTCTGCTGGTTGGGCGAGGGCGAGGTGAGGGACCGATAGGCGGTCGGTCGGGTTTTGACTGGTACACTTTCGACCCCGACACCGGCGCATTGGAGACGCTGCCTGTTGAGGGAACGGTGCTTGGGTTAGATTTCGTCAGAAACCGCATCGTTGTCAACCACGATCCGTACACGCTTGGGTATGAGCCCAGGGATGACGGGATGAGGGTTTTCACCAACATGAACGAAGTCCCGATGAGTACCTGGACTTACGATCTTGATGGAGGCGACGAGCAGTTTCTCTCAGAATGGATATATGCGCATGGTACGGTGCTTTGCGGCACCGGTTGCATTCACGGTCCAGGGTTTCCGCCCAACCGCTGCGTTTGGGTGACAAAGCCAGGGGAAGAGCCACGAAAAGTGGCCGAAGGCCCCTATTTCTGGCATTCAGGCGGATCATTCGACGGCGAGTGGACAGTCACCGACACCAACTGGCCGGACCTGGGTCTTCAGTTTGTGCATATCCCATCAGGCGGATTCAGGACGCTCTGTCACGCAGGCGCTACTCAAGACCACTCACAGTTCGGGCATCCACACCCAGGTTTGAGCGCTGATGGTCGTATATGCGTCTTTGGCTCCGACAGAACCGGGGTGCGGCAGGTGTACGTGGCGCATATTACCGACGAGTTTAGAGAGAGCGTGATAGCTGGAGAGCTTGACCAGCCGAACGACAAGTGGATATAGACCCAAACCGAAAGTTGTGCTAAAGATGTTGAGAACACCATTCGCCAGCGAACGTATTCAGATGATCGATCCCAAAACTGGGATAAAAGTTATCCAGCTTTCGAGCTATCCAAGCCCTGGTGGGCACTTTCCGTACTACTGGCCAAGCATTACACCTGACAACGGGCGTGTACTGCTCTACAGCCAGAGATGGACCGGGCGAGGCGCGCCTTGGGATCTCTACCGGGTGGATGCCGATGGCCTCAACCTTTTTCAGCTTTCGGAACATGGTGATCGGGAGGAGCCTGGCGGTGGATACTACGGCCGACCACACGGGCTTTTGACGCTGGACGGTGAGACGCTGTATGCGCTGTGGGGCAGCGATCTACATCGTATTGACGTCGAGACAGGCGACCAGGAGCTGCTGGTGCAGCTAGGCGAATTCTGTTCGGATGACGCGCCACTTGGGACGCCTTACATGTCGGTGGATCGCAACCGCCTTTTCATGAGCACATATGGGGTCGAACAGAGAACCGTGAGGGTTGATCTTGACACTGGCGAGTGCGTGGAGATCGACTATGGCGGGGTGGTGTTCGGCTGTTTTCAGAGTGAGGATAGAGTGGTCGTGCAGACCGGCGGCATAAAGTGGGGCACCGAGGAGAACGAGAAGGGTGAGCGTAGAATAACGAATGTCGGTGACGAACTGGCGATCTGGGCTTTTGATCAGGATGGCGGCGACCCGAAATTCATCTGCCCGCAGATATTCGCCCACGCCACGGTCCTGGGCTGCAAGCCTCAGATGCAGGGCTGCGGGAGGCCGCCACACCGGTGCATCTGGATCGCCGGGAGTGATGCCGAACCCGAGAAGAGGGCGCAGGGGCCGTATTTCTGGCACTCAGGACCGTCCTATGACGGCGAATGGATCGTCGCAGACACCAACTGGCCCGACAACGGGATACAGCTGATCCACGTCCCCACCGGTCATTTCAGGACGTTGTGTCATGCAGGCGCGACGCAGGACCACTATGAGTTCGGGCACTGTCATCCGACAATCAGCCAGGATGGGCGTTTGGTGGTTTTCAGGTCGGACAGAACAGGGATGTCACAGGTGTATGTCGCCCATGTGACCGATGAGTTTAGAGAGAGTGTCATCGCTGGCGAGCTTGACCGGCCTAAAGACAAGTGGATGTAACCGCGCTCTTTGACAAGGATTCTGAAATTGCTGCGAACACCTTTTGCGAGTGAACGAATTCAGCGAGTTGATCCATTGACCGGGATCAAGGTCATACAGATAACGAGCTATCCGACGCCCAGCCTACCGCTGGAGTACCAGTGGCCGTCGATAGCACCGGACGGCTACCGCCTGGTGTTTATGTCGCAGCGAACGGCTGATCGGGTTGCTCCGTGGGACCTTTTTCTGTGCGATACCGATGGGTTGAACCTGTTTCAGCTCACCAAGAGGGATGAATCCAAGTTCCCGGCCCATTTCAACAAGCTCAATGCACCACTGCCGATACTATCGCTGGACGGGCGGACACTGTACGTCATCTGGAACGGATATCCGGTGCTCTACGCGGTGGACTTGGAGAACGGATCGATTGAGGATGTGTGTTCGATTGAGAGCGTCTGCCCACAAGGGACGATTTTTCAGCACATCCGCATTTCGGCGGCTGGCGACAGGCTCTATGTTGTGTTTCGCAGCCCATCTATAGGCACTGTGCGTGTCGATCTTGAGACTGGTGAGTCCACCAAACTGGAGCTTGATGGGTTTCTATGGGCGTGCATGGCTAAAGAGCGGCGGATTATTGTGCTCAAGAACACTGCGACCGAAGGCGATGCCCTGCCAGACTACATCAGTTTTGCGCGGGCGTCTGGGGAGAGGACGCTCTGGTCGCTTGACGAGGATGGAGCAGACCCACGGTTCCACTCGCCTGACAGGTTTTCACACGCATCGATGTTGGGAGGGTCGGACTGCATCCAGGGCTGCGGACTGTCGCCGGATCGCTCAATCTGGTTCGCGCAAGAGGGTGAGCCGCCTCGAAAACTGTGCAACGGCCCCTACTTCTGGCACTCAGGCCCATCGTGGGATGGTGAGTGGATTGTCGCGGGCACTAACTGGCCTGATGAGGAGCTCAAACTGATCCATGCGCCCACCGGACATTTCCGCACGCTTTGCCATGCAGGCGCAACTCAGGAGCACGTAAGGGCCGGGCACCCGCATCCTGGTCTGAGTCACGACGGCCGCATAGCGGTCTTCGCGTCTGACAGAACCGGTGTTGCACAGGTGTACGTCGCGTTTATAACCGACGAATTTCGGGAGAGCGTGATTGCTGGAGTGCTCGATATGCCCAACGACAAACGGCTTGTGAATTGAGGCCACGCCCGATGTAAACTCGATCGACTACTACAAATGACTTCAGCGCTTCTATCGCTGACACCTGTAAGACCACCGCCAGGAGAAGATCAATGGTCCTTGACAACGGAGTGATTCGCATCGGGTTTGATGACGAGAGCGGGATGTTAACGCACCTGATTGACGTCGTAGGCGATGTAGCTCATGTGGCACCGCCGGACCCGCCGTTGGGCATCTGGAAGCTGGATTTTCGCGCTGGCGATGACGATCACCCGTTTGGATGGCCTGCGTGGAAGGGCGATGTGGTAATGGATCTCACCACAGAGAGCGATGGTGCTCAGGTGGCGACCATAGAGTGGAAGGATATGTGGTTTCAGCACGAGCCCAAGTCGGTTGATGTCGTTGTGACGGTGAGATTGCCAAAGGACTCTGGAGCGTCAGAGTGGCGAATTAGGGTAGACAACCGCAGCGAACTATATGGGCTTTTTGAGGTTCGGTTTCCGTGGTTTGATGGGTGGCCAACGCCGAAGCGGTACAACCTCGCTGTCCCCTGGCACAACTGGGGACACAGGTACCCGGCGGTGGAGGACAAGCACAAGGGCGAGTTTTCGAGCTATACATGGTCGATGCAGTTTATCACGTTTGAGGCAGGCGATAAGGGGCTTACAATCGCGGCCCACGACCCCCATCAGAACTACAAATCCTATCTGGTCGATCCAGGCAACGAGACGACTTTTTCGACACGAGTGCCCGATGGAAACAAGCCCGGTGTAGGACTTGAGGACACCTATGCCACCGTGATCGAAGTGCATGAGGGTGGATGGTTTGAGGGGTGCAAAAGCTACAGAGAGTGGGCACTTGACCAAAAATGGTGCGCTAGAGGCCCTATCTCAAAACGACAAGACGTGCCAAGAATTCTGACGGATATCGGCCTGTGGTTTATCGCTTTTGTGCCGGAAAAAGACGGCGGAACTACGCCGGATCAGTGGGCCGATGAGATCATAGAAGCCGCGACCTATTACGACGTGCCGGTGGGTGTCCACATCTATCGGTGGCATGAAATTGCGTTCGACAACGACTATCCTGAGTACTTCCCCACAAAACCCGGTGTTCCCGAAGCGGTCAAAAAGCTGGTGGATGCAGGCATCGTCGCCATGCCATACATCAACGCACGGTTGTGGGACAGCCGGGCTGTGTCGTTTCCAGAGGCTATCCCATATACAACTAAAGACCCGACCGGCGAGCGATATCTGGAGATATATGGTGAAAAGAGCGGGCTGCTGACACCGATGTGCACGCAGACCAAACTGTGGCAGGACACGGTGTTTGAGCTGTGCCGAAGAATCTATGACGAGGTCGGTGCGAACGCGGTATATCTCGATCAGATATCAGCGATGCCCGCCTCACCGTGTTACGACCCGACCCACGGCCATCCATTAGGTGGGGGGCACCACTGGCACGATGGCTATCGCACCATCCTGAATCGCGTCAAGGATTACATCGACCAGTCGGGGCGCGAGCTGTTCCTCACATCGGAAAATCCTGGGGATGCACACATCGACGGGGTTGAAGCGTTTCTCATCTGGACCCCCAGGCAGCAGACCGAGGTGCCGATGATGACTGCGGTCTATGCTGGCTACACGCTCTACTACGCCAGCAACCACACGACAGGGGAGGGGTTGCGGTCGTTCGTAATGGCGCAGTCGCGGGACTTTCTTTGGGGCTCGCAGCTTGGGTGGATGGGACCGACACTGCCTGACCCATTTAGGGTGCACCTCAAGAAGCTGGTTAGACTGAGGGTGCAAGCACGGAAATTCCTCACATTTGGGGAACTGGTGGGCGAGCTAGAGTCGACTGCTGGCAGCGAGCATGTAGGCGGCTCGCAGGAGGCGATGGCGATGCGAAAAGCGGCGGCCCCGAAAGTGAGCGCTGTCTGGCCGTTTTTTGGTAAGCAGCAGGTCGCCACGATGGATGCGGTCATCTCGTCTGTCTGGCGCGCCGAAGACGGAACTATAGGTCTCTTTTTGGCCAACCTCTCAGAGACGCCGCAAACGTATCAGTACTCATTCGATCCTGGTTCCTACGGACTTGCAGGCAACATACTCAGTTACACTCCCATCACCGAAAATGGCCCAGGAGAGGCTATCGAGGCAGAGGGTGGTGTCCAGCAAAGAGCTGAAACACTCGAACCGTTCGGTGTGGCGATCTATGAGGTTACTGTGGCGTAGACGGAGGCTCATAGTGAATGAGCGTGGCGTCGCGTGCCTAATGGTTGGCAAACGCAGATCTGGCTGGATCAACTTAGATAAAATCGCGACCGTCAAACGACGGTATTCATCGGCGCTGAGAAGTACCTGCGGTTGATGACTACTTTGCCTGTACAATACCCAGTGGAGAGATCCGAATGAGTGACGATCTGACAAAATGGTGGAAAGAGGCGCGGTTTGGGATGTTTGTGCATTGGGGGCTGCCGACGCTGCTGAAGCGAGGGATATGGGTGCAGTTCTGGGAACATGTCCCGAAAGATGAGTACGCGCAGTTAGTCGGGCAGTTTGATCCCAAAGAGTACCGCCCGTCAGACTGGGTGGAGGTCGCCAAAGATGCTGGAATGAAGTACATGGTCATCACCACTCGCAACCATGACGGCTTCTGTCTGTTCGACACAAAAACCACCGACTTCAGTGTGATGAGTAGCCCCATAGGGCGCGATCTGCTTGCTGAGTTCGTTGAGGCGTGCCACGACGCCGACATGCCTGTTGGGTTCTACTATTCGCTCCAAAATTGGAGGCATCCTGGCTGTTTGACCAAAGAGGTGATAGGTCCGCCATCGTACTACAGTGAGCTCGTCGATGAGTCCCATGAACAGATTAGGGAGCTTATGACGAACTACGGGAAGATCAGCGTCCTCTGGTTTGACGGTCTGAGGCCTAACAGCGCAGAGATATGGCGGTCAGATGAGCTTTTGGAGAGTATTCGTCAACTTCAGCCTGATATTCTCATAAACAACCGCGCTGGTGTCGATGGCGATTTCAGCACACCGGAAAACACGGTCATCGCTGAAAATAGGCCGTGGGAGTCGTGCTACACGACCAACGAGACTTGGGGGTATGCCCCTGGGGACAGAGCGTGGAAATCGCCGGTGCAGCTTGTTGAGCTTTTGGCGTCCTGCGCGTCAGGCGACGGAAACTTCTTGCTTAACGTACCGCCTGATACTGACGGCAGGTTTCAGAACGAAGCGGTGGAACGGCTAAGGGTGGTGGGGCAGTGGATGAGGACGAATGGCGAAGCTGTCTATGGGTCAAAAAGGGCACCCATCGCGCCTGGGAACGGTTGGGCGACCCTGTTGGGACAGAACATGTACATATTCGCAAAACGTTGGTCGGGATCTACCGTCTCATTCGGCTGGATCAAGAACCGCGTAATGTCCGCAACGGTTCTCTCCACAGGACAAGAAGCCAGAATAGAGCAGATAGGCGACCGGGTGATCCTCCAAGAACTCCCCGAACACGCCCCAGACCCGCTCCTCCCGGTCATCAAACTTGAGCTAGACGGCGTCCCTGGTCTTGTGGACCCGCAACAAGTGGATGTGTTGTAGGCATCTCAGGGGTCAAGCGTGGGATAGCCAATCGCCAAAACGAGCGTCGGCGGGAGTAGGGACATCACCGGTGGACATTAGCTGTGGGGCATGCTCTGCAGCGCCCGTTTCTGATGGCGCAGAGCATCGAACGGATTGACCTGAGCGCCTGGATCTACGGGGGCGCGACGATGCCATCTCTGGCTGCAGAAAACACGTACGCTGTACCGGTATTGCGGCCTTTGTTGTCGCCACGCACAGCGCCAATCAACACAACGCCACGGGACACCGAAACCGACATACCAAAGTGGTCTTTTTCATCACCGTCAGATGCCGCCAGCATCTGCTGCTCGCTCCAACGGCCGTCTGTACCTCGGACAAACACATACGCCGAACCTGACCTGTCTCCGAGATACGCCCCGATTACAGCAACGTCACCAGATACCGACACCGAAGTGCCGAACTCGTCACGCTCGGCCCCGTTTGAGGCTACGAGCTTTTGGCGTTCTATAAATTCACTGGAGTTCCCAGGCTGGCATGACAGCAACAACGAACCGAGCAACGTTGCCACGCCAATCGCGACATCGGCACCATGGCGGCTTCGCATTGGGGCACTCCTTCGCGAGGTGATGACTATTAGATGATCGGCATCCACTTATTCCTCGGGCGGTTCTTTCCAACCTCACCATTAACTAGACAACACGCATGACCACGGCGAGATGCCAACCAAAAAACGGGGATAACGTGGCCGGTTTGATACGCGCGGCGAGGCGTTCGGATGTGACCATACCGAGCTTACCTCTATGTAGGACTTGGTTACGCTGAACGCTATCCTTTGCTCCACCAGTTTACGCCATAGGCATCTAAAAATCCGAAATAATCGGCCCACCCTGTTCTGGTTGGTCTGTCCCAATCTATATTTCCCATGATGTACAACGCCGGTATGCCTTTATGAAAGCCTGCTATATGAGTGTTACCGCAGAAACCAAGCAATCGAATCTGGCCGCTGTTGAAGGTCGGATTTTTGATGTGCAGACGTTTTCGGTGCATGATGGGCCTGGGATCAGGACGACGGTGTTTATGAAGGGATGCCCGCTTCGGTGTCTCTGGTGCCACAACCCTGAGTCGATGGAGAAGAGAGTCAACATAGGATTTGTGGCGCACAAATGCATCTACTGCGGGCAGTGCGAGGGCATCTGTGAGCATGGTGGACACTCCATCTCGGATGAGGGGCACGACTACTTTCGCGAGCGCTGTGTAAGATGTGGATCGTGTGTGCCTGGATGCCCATCTGGCGCACTGGAGATCGCCGGTCGGGATGTGTCGGCTGGAGATGTGTTGAAACAGGTGATGGCGGATGCGATGTTCTATGAGCGCTCTGGCGGGGGGATGACACTCTCAGGTGGAGAGCCGCTAAATCAGCCTGAATTCACAAAAGCGTTGTTGACGTTGGCGCATGAAGAGAATCTCCACTGCACTGTGGACTCTTCCGGGTTTGCGCCGTGGGAGGTCGCCGGGCCGGTGTTCGAACTCGCTGACCTGGTGCTTTATGATCTAAAAACTGTGGATGACGATCATCATCAGGAGCTGACCGGTGTCTCCAACAAGCCGATTTTGGCGAATCTAGAAAAAATGCTGGAAAGCGATGATGGGCCGTCAGTGTGGCTCAGGATGCCGCTCATACCAGGCTGCAACGACTCGGATGAAACGGTCTCAGCCATGGCGGAGCTGTGCAGCGAACTGAGTCAGCATCCTCGTTTAGAACGGGTCTATCTGATGCCATACCATAAGCTAGCAGAGGGCAAATATATACAGTTTGGCGTGGAGTACGGATTGGCTGGGTTGGACTCCCCGTCTGACGAGAATATTAAGCGCGTCGCGGCGATATTCAGCGATAGAGGCGTCACAGTTAGGCACGACTGACCAAAGGCTTTTTTGGCGATCCCGGCAAAAACAAACGGGAGATCAGATGGCGACCACAGCGGAGCTTAACCTGTCACCGAGAGTTGCGAGCATAAGGGATTGGCTTTTTGAGCAGGAAGGTGGTTTTGTAGAGAGGGACCTTCTGTGGCACAGAGGTATGTACGCCCACCGCAGTCAGCCTATAGGCACAAGGTCCGGCAAAGCGTTCGCGTATATGGCCGAAAGGATGCCTGTGGAGATCACCACCGACGAACTGATTGTCGGGCGGATATTGAGGCGACAGATAAAGGATAGCGAACAGGCTGAGAAAGAGCGATGGGGATCGGTGAATTTGGGGTCGGCCCGGCAGGCTCTAATAAACTCACTCATATCGCCAGATGCGCATGAGTCGATGGCTGAGACCAGACACTCCGCCGGGGCGATGACCGGGCATATGACCCCAGATCATCCAGGCGTGTTAAAGACAGGGCTCATCGGCATCAGGCGCAGAGCCCAGGCTCGGTTAGAAGAGGTCACGATCGACGAAGAGCGTGATTTTCTCCGGTCAGCAATCGCGGCGACCACCGGGGCGCTGAAATTCGCCAGGCGTTATTCGGAACATGCCCGCTGGCTTTCCACCACCGCCACCGGTAAACGCCGGAAAGAGCTGCTAAAGATTGCCGGAACATGTCGCCGGGTACCTGCATGGCCTGCGCGGGATTTCCATGAGGCGGCACAGACGTTGTGGTTTGTTCATATGCTCAGTGCGATGGACGTAGGCGGAGGTCATGCCTGTTTCTGCCCTGGGCGGGTCGATCAGTATCTCGCACCTTACTACGAAGCTGATCTGGCGGCTGGGACTATTACGCACGACGAAGCCTACGAGCTGCTCTGCTGCCTGTTTCTTAAATACAGCGAGTATGACCCTTACGGTACGCCGCAAACACTTTTCGTTGGTGGGCAGAAAGCCGACGGGACCGACGCCACCAACCCGGTGACCTACATGTGTTTGGATGCATCGACAGAGCTCCAGATGCTTCATCCGGCGCTTTGCTTGAGCTGGCACTCTGATCTGCCGCGAGAGGTGATGCGAAGCTCAATGGCGTTGGCGGCTACAGGGATAGGTTTTCCGGCGATATTTAACGATACAGCCATCGTGCCTGGTCTCGTCAACGACGGCGTAAAGCAGGAGGACGCGGTTGACTATATGGCTGGATCGTGCGTGGAGATATCTCCGATTGGCTGTAGCAACCCTTGGGTCGCTTCAGGCTACGTCAACGCTGCTAAAGCACTTGAGAGGGTGGTGCATCGGATCGCCCACGAAGACCGCGAGCCGACGTGGGACGACTTTCTCGGTGGCTTCAAAGACGACTTGGCGCAGACAGTTGCGCACAATGTGGAGATAACAGGTGCCCACGAGCAGGGATGGAAGGAGTTTGTGCGCTATCCGTTCCTGTCGTGCGTGGTAAACGACTGCGTTGAGGACGGGAACGACATCACCAACGGCGGTGCGCGCTACAACCCGACACAGCCAGAACTGGTGGGGTTGGCGAATGTAGTGGACGGGCTGTTGGCGATACGGTGGGCGTGCTTTGAGAGCGGTGCGATCACACCCTCGGGCCTCTCGGGGATTTTGCGGAAGGATTGGGAGGGCGAAGAGGCGCTAAGGAAGCTGATGGCGACTCGCCCGCCGCACTACGGAAACGGCCATCAAGAGGCCGACGCCCTGTTTGAAGAGTTGGCAGGTTTTTGGGACAGGACAGTGAGGTCTTACACAAATCAACGCGGCGGACTGTACCAGCCAGGCTTTCTCTGCTGGATCATCCATTCGATTTTTGGTGAAAGAACCGGCGCGACGCCGGAGGGGCGTAAGTCAGGCACAGCGCTCGCCGACTCTGTCGGACCGGTGCAGGGCCGCGACACCAACGGCCCAACGACGATGCTCCGCTCGGTGGCGTCGATGGACCATTCGCGGTTTTTGGGTGGCATGGTCACAAACATAAAGCTGTCAACGTCGATGTTCAGCAGCCCGGATGAGCGCGAAAAGACTATCGACCTGCTTGAAACTTTCCTCGAGATGGGCGGTTTCGAGATTCAGATCAACGTTGTGGACAAGAAGACTCTTGTGCAGGCTCAAGAGAGACCTGATGAGTTTGGCGATCTGATTGTTAGAGTCGGCGGCTATTCAGACTATTTCACCCGGCTCTCCAAGACGCTACAGGACGAGATCATCGCCAGAACAGAGCACGATTCTGGAGCCAACTGAACTTGGGGCTGGTCGCAGTTTGCAGTGCAGAGGAGCAGATATCTGCTTGTTCTACCGGAACCGCTGGGTCTGATCAGTCTGCACGGGCGAAGTAGGCTACAGTCTCTAGCGCAGTGGTCATGTCGTAGTTCTCGACGAAGACACTGTCAGGGACCGACAGCTGAATCGACGCGAAGCTGAGAATCGCCTGAACGCCAGCAAACACCAACTGGTCGGCAACCGCCTGCGCAAATTTGGGAGGAACCGTCAGTATGGCGACGCTGATTCCAAGCGCGGCTATCTGCTCGTCCAACTCCGCTAAGTCAAAACATTTGACGCCACCGACCTCTGTACCCACCAAACTTGAGTTGGAATAGAAAGCTGCTGCTGCGGTTAAGTTGCCGTCAGACTGCTTGACGTGGTTAGCAACGGCCTGACCAAGTTTCCCGAACCCGATGACAGCAACGCTTCGGGGTTTTGGAGCATCGAGAAAACCGGTGATCGCGGCGCGCAGTTCCCTGATGTCACTGTCGGTTTTGTTATCCTACGACACAAACGCCATATCGCGCCAGACCGTGGTGATGTTGCAGTTGGCCAGCTCAAGCGATTGAACTCTGTTCTTGCCTGAACTCTCCAATCTTATCAATGATTCGCCGATACTGGGCCAGGCGGCGAACTGTTGGGGGAAAAAACTGCTGTTTCGTTGGACATGGGGTTTCCTCTCTGGTGGGGCGGCGGTGTGGATATTGGTAGGAATGATCGGCGTTGGTCCGGTTGGGTTTTGCTGTGATTACTGTAAATTATACCTTAAGAAGCGCCATCTTGAGTAGCTCCTCCCACCGCTGAAGGGCTCGGCCAATGTTCGACAAAGCAAGTAGGTACCAGTGGCGAATCGACCAGCTAATCGCGACCAAATTGGGCCAAACCTTGGAAAAACAGCAGCGCCGGGGTGCGATGGACATCGACGATAAAGGGCTTGTTCTGCCGCCAGAGGAGTGGTCGTTCATCCCCAAAGGGAACCATCCGTCTGGAGAGTTTTTTGGGGCCAAGGCGTGCGGTGCAAATTTCAGGGCGTTGTTGGAGAAGCATCCGACGTACATCGATCCCCACTCCTCCCTTGCAGGAGCGTGGATGGCGATGCTCATGGAGTCGAGGACACTCAACTGGAACCCTGACTATGAGTTCTCGCACCTGCATGAAGACCAGCTGCTCTACAACATCTCGCCTGGGATCGGGTCGATTCAACACTTCTGCCCCGATGCCCAGATCGGACTGGATCTGGGGTGGGGAGGACTTCTAGAAAAAATCCGCCGCTATCGCGATGAAAACGCGCCAGAAGACACCGGTTTCTATGACGGTTTGGAAGACATCGTATTAGGTGTGCAGGACTGGATAGGTCGCCATGCAGAAGACGCCGAAAAACTCGCAGGGGAACAGAGCGATCCGGAGTTAGAAAAAAACCTCCTGACGTTGGCCGACATCTGTAGAAAAAGTGTCACCGATCCACCGGAGACGTTTCGCGAGGCATGCCAGTGGTTGTCGTGGCTGATGATGGTTGCGGCGATGTATAATCACAGCGGCGCGTTGGGGCAGGTCGATGAGCTGTTGAGGCCCTACTACGAGCGCGATGTAGCCAACGGGGTGATCGACGATGACGAGATTGTTTACCATTTGGCATGTATGCTTCTTAAAGAGACCCACTACATGCAGATCGCCGGACCAGACCAGAACGGCGATGACCTGACCAGCCGTGTCTCGTTTTTGGTATTGGAAGCGGCCCATGCTCTCAAAATCCCCACCAACATCGCCGTGCGGGTCCATCCAGGGATCGATCCTGATCTGTTCGACATGGGCGTGAAGTATCTGTTTGAAGACGGCACCGGAAACCCCAACTGGATGGGATCAGAGGCGCTGGATGAGGGGTTTGCCAACAACGGCTATCCGATTGAGCTTGCCAGGCAGAGGGTGAAATGCGGATGTCACTGGACAGCGCTGCCGGGGCGTGAGTACACGATGAACGACGTCGTCAAAATCAACCTGGCGAAAGTGTTTGTGGTGGCGTTTGATGAGATGATGGATGAGAATGAGACGTTCAGCATCGAGCGTCTCTGGGAGGTGTTCGAAAAACATCTTGCCCGT
>CAZVGZ010000049.1:0-18590 GCA_964627605.1 uncultured bacterium
CCGGTTCACGATTCCCCGCCGCGACACTCCCGATCTTGAGTACGAATAGAACGATCGCCGCTGCGATCGTATCTTCGTCCTCATGCGGCTGAGCAACACGCCGTTGAACAGATCGGAGCTGCCCCAACACTCGACAAGCTCTGCGCTCCGATACGCCTACCCGCAGTCTCGTCGACGGTCAGGGCTCAGAAGTTTCCCCGTGCTGCCTCCTCCAGAATCACCTTGTCCAACGTAAGGTCGGAAACGGCTCTGCGAAGCCTGGAGTTCTCTCGTTCCAGCTCCTTAAGGTGCTTGGCCTGGCTCACTCTCATCCCGCCATATTCCTTGCGCCAACGATAGTAAGTGACGGCAGAAACCCCTAAAGACTTCACTACCTCAGAGACTTTCTTCCCCTGGGCTATTAAAACCTCTGCCTCTCGCAACTTTGTGATAATCTCCTCTGCGCGGTAATGCTTCCTCCGCATGGTTCGCCTGCACTCTGATGCGGGGGCTCTGAATTCACGCGATCACTGCCTCCACGCAGTCGAGCAGGCTGCGGCGAAATGAGTCTACCATCTCGTCGTCGTTGGTGTCGTCGAGCTGGTAGCGGGGTGCGCCCAGATGCATCTCTGCCAGTGATTTGTCAGCCAACGCCGGAAGTGTGACCCCGAGTAGATGATTGATTTTTGATTTTGCGGCCTGGTTTGTTGAGTCATCATTCAATTTCTCGCGCAGCGCAACCAGTATCCTAGTGTCGTCGACCGACTCACGGATCGCCTCTAGGCGCCTTGAGGCGGTGACATGGCCGCTAGGTTCTGTCTGATAGGTTATCGGGTACTCTGGGTGAGCTGGCTCCCACATTGATGGGCCGATGTTGTAGGACCAGTAGCCGATGCCGGTGCCGCCGTTGATCGCAGCGAACACCGCCTGCATTCTGTACTCCCCGACGATATTGCTGGCTTTGATGTTCCAACCCAAGGGGCGGGCGTACATCATCGAACAGTTGTACGACCACATCTTGGCGTCGGTGTTCCGAAGATAGTTCATCACAGGCGTGTCTTCATCGAGCATGAAGAACGCAGGCGACCAGATCCCAGCGATCTCGGCGAGCTCCTCAAACATGGGAAGATCGCCGCCGCCATTGATGTAGATCTTCACGCCAGGCCGTGCTTTGAGCGCTTTGCGCCCGAACGCGACATACCTGCGCACGGCCTCCCATCCATGGCCTCCGACCTCATCCCATGTGTAGAGCCCTACGTGCTCCTCTGGAATCTGTTTCTTCTCCAGATGAGCCATGACCTGTTCTAAATAGTCGGCCAACAACGCTTCGTAAGATTCATCCTCCCACTCTGTGCCTAACTGCGGCACGCCTGTCAGAAGTAAGAAGACGTCGTGTCCCTCTAGTAGGGCGACAAACTCATCTAGAGCGGTGAAATCAACGTCGAGCCCCGATCCGTTCTGTGTTGCTGGTGGAGCGCCGGTGGGAAAGACGGTGTTGCCGTGCGCGAGGAGATCTGGCACAGCGTTGGCGACGTAGGATGCCCACATGCACAGTCGCATCGCGTCGTAACCAGCCATCTCAAATGGTATCACCTCAACGGTGATTTCGGCTGATGTTTCGCTGTCGTATGTGCCGAAAGTGATGGCGACTTTGTGCGTGCCCGCCTTAGCGTGGGTGGCGTCGATGTCGAGCCAAATTTCGCGGGTTTCGAACGACGGGATCGTGACGCTATCGCCGCCATCAAGTGGCACTATCGGGTCCCACGCAACAGTGTCGTGGTCGGGATTGGTGGGAACAGGCTTAACCTCGTGAGGCGTGACCAATGGACCGCCCTGGGGTGTTTCGATCTTGGCCTCTACGACCGCTTCCCTCGGCGACACGTTCAACAGTTTGATGGAAACAGGCTCGTGCTCTCCAGTGACGCAGCGTCTTTTGATCTTAAGAGGTAGGTTCACTTCAGTTGGCAACTCGGCGTCAACCCCTATATTCTCCCACGTATGCCCCTCAAAAGGAAGAATCACCGCGTTTGGCGACTGGGCAGCTACGTCAGGAGCCAGTTCGGCGAGTTCGAGCGCCCTGGAGGCTCGTTCGGTGAGGTCTCTGGTGTTGTCTACCACCTGGAGAACGGAGTCTCTCGAAGAGCCTGGAGCGGCGGTCTGTCTGGAGTTGAGTTCGACGGCCTGCTGCTTGATCTGCTCGGACTCACTGCGCAGAAGAGCACCGATACCGGCGTTTGATTTCGGCAGATCGGCGCTGTCAATAACCAGAATCGCCCTCTCTGCTATCGCCTGATCGTTGGCGAATGGCGTCAGGTAGACGTCAGCGGAGTCGCTGGTCTGGTGTTCGCCAGTCGAGTCGTTGGCAGACCAGTGGAACAGGTAGCTCCCAGGGGTGGTGATGTTTATGGGCATCTTGAGGATGCCTTCACCTCCGACTATGACACCTGCTGACCCGTGCCTAGTCCCGTCAGGAGCAACGACGCTGCATTCAGCTTGAAGTGGAGAGGTCCCAGGAGAGGGATTCGTCACGCGGAAAATTAGCTCATCACTGGTGAAAACCGAGTCCCATCTCAGGTTCTCCGGGATCATGCTGATTCGTTCCTTTGGTGGAGTCGCCGCGCAGGTGCCATCCATACGCAGATCTCCCCTGACGGTGCTCCACTCAATCTGCGCCCCGGCTGCGGCTGGGAGGTCGAAGCAGTAGAATCTGCCTGCGTCGCCACCTGTAACACCGAATGCGAGGTTACCCTCTGGGTTCGTCCCCAAGGCTGGCGTACATCTGTGTGTCCGGCGGCTGTCGAGCTGATGCCTGAATACCATGTCACCGGCTTGATCGAATACGAGGACCGTGCCCAGCTCCGTGCAGAGGAGGTACTCCAGTTTACCGTCGCCATTGATATCAGCGATCGCGCCTGGGGCGTAGCAGAAACCTTGGGTGTCGATGTCCCATATCACCCGCCCGTCCTCATCCCACCTATAGAGCCTGCCTGTCTGTGTTGCGGCGAAAATATCTGTTCGACCGTCGCCGTTGAAATCCGCCACTGAGATCGTCGAAGCGACGCCTCCGTCGGTTGGGCACTCCCACACCGTCTGCCCTTTTGCGTCCAGGCAGACGAAGCGGCGTGAACCTGGCTCTTGTACGGAAGTGGCGATGCGGGGTTGGCCTTCGATGTTGAAAAAAATCACCGGCGAGCAGATGCGGTAGGCGGCGTATTCGCCCACCGGATCGAATACTGTGCCGCCTAGAACCACCTCATTAGTGATCTCGCCTTCTGCGCTGAGAATAAACAGCTTTCCGGTTGATGTTGTGATAGCGATCTCAGCCACGCCGTCACCACCCAAATCACCAACCGCCGGACTGCCGCAGATACCGTCTATCTGCTGCTCCCATATGGGGTTTCCAGTGAGCGCATCCCAGGCGCGTAATACCCCATCGCTGTCGCCTTGTATGACACTCATCGATCCATGGCTGTTTAGGTCGCAAAGCGCTGGCGAGACCCAAAATACCTGACCCGTCTCGGTCTGCCAAACTACGTTGCCCAGACCGTCGATACAGCTGAGGGTAGATGGGGAGTGCGACATGTCTGCGGCGTAGATCAACGCTGGTTCGCCTGGCCGTTCGAGGATCGCAGGACAAGTCATAAACCGCACGTCTGTATCAAAACGCCAAAGCTCTTCGCCGCTGGGGGCAAACGCGATGATGGCCTGGTATGCTGCGGTCAGAAACTGAGAACCGCCGCGTCCGTCCAAGTCGGCGCTTATCGCCGACCCCTGCATTACCATGTTGCTGTCGGTAGTCCACGATTGAGTGATCGCCAGGGAGCGTGAAGAGTGCATCGCGTGAGCTCCTTTCGATGGGATAGTTTGGTGGAGGTCTATAGTAGTGATCGGGCTGCGGATCGTCTGTCTCGGTTCTCAGGCATGTCCCATGTGAGCGTCCAGCCAGTGATCGACAATAATAATCTGTTCTGGATCTTTCGCTGCGGGTGTCATCGTGGTCACTGCCGCAGTCGGTCTCCAAACCTATCAATATCTGACTTCCAGACCGGACTGTACCGGTGACTATTTCACCAGTCTGATAGCTGCTTTGTGGTCTCCGGACAGTAGCGATTGCCGCCTATTATTCTTGCAGCGCTACTCCTGTTCCTGGTAGTATGGCTGCACCTCGACGAAGTTGAAAATCAACTCTTCGCCCACCGGCCCGCCTCGTTCGTCTGCGCTCTTCCAGTTGGAGATGCTCAACTGCGCGGCGGCTTCAGTTGCGCGGAACACGTAGCGGTGATGGTTAAACCAGTAGGAGTAATCAGCTGTAAACGGCCCTAGCTTGTGGGCGTAGTTGTTTGCGACGACCGCTAGAAATGATTTTTCAGGGACCATATCGACACCATCAATCTCAAAACAGACTGCGTGCTCCTTCTTGATTGAGCGGCCTGCGATCAGGTCGTCATAGTTGCCGGTGATTAGTTTGGCACTATATAGCTGGCCTGGAATCAGGTTGCGCAGAGTCTGGCTGACCCCTTTTGGCTGTTCGGCACCACGTTTGGTCCAGAGAAACGTATCACCCACATTCGAAGGCGGCATGCGGCCCTGCAGATGGCCATAGAAGTCGTGACTCCGCCCGCTTATCTCACTCCAGTCGTCAGTATGCACCGTCCACCCCTCAATTCCAGCGGCGAAGTCGGGGTTGTGGATAATATTGGGCGAGTAGCGCCAGCCGTACTGTTTTGACAGCAGGTCGGTGTTGCCCTCAATGCCGTAGTGGCGATAGAGGCGTGCTGCCCACCTGACCGTCTCTTCGTCTGCGTACCCGCAGTGGTACTCCATCAGCCCGTACAACCCCTCAAACTCCTCGACAGTCGCCAAATGTTGGAACTGCGTATCCATATAGACTTTGTAATCGACTGAGGGGTGAATGTTTACAGTCTCGGTGATGGTCAGATAACCCATGCACGCGATCATGTTAGCTGCGCAGCCTGGGTATGCTTCATGCCAGTCACGCATGTCGTTGGCGTAGCGCTCCTCAACCCGCAGCGCGCCCAACTCCTCGGTATGGTAGGTGTCGATGTACCTCTCCCACACTATGACGCCGCCTCTCTCAAATACCGTACGGACGAACTCGTCACTGGGTTTCTTGGCCGACATCGTATGACTACCGACGTAGGGGTAAAAGAGGAGGTCTGATTGTTCGGCGAAAAATTTTTTGGTCGCTGCTGTCCATGCATCGTACCGCGGAGTGTCCAGCTCGTGGAACTCGTCGATGATGATCCCGTCGAGCAGTTCATTTGACACTGCCGGGTTGTTAGACCACGTATCGAAGACCTCTTCGGCAGTTGTAGTATCGGCCGAAATGCCATGGAGTGACGCACCGGTTATCCACCTGCCGCCTCGCGCTTTCCACTCGGTCATTTCTTGCTCGTAATCAAGTGCGCCAGAGCCGACGATGGTATTGACATGGGCAAACACATTTTTGTGGAGGAAGTCCCAGTCGTAGACGCCGTATTCAGGGATCAATGGCTGTCCTGGATACTGGCAGTAGATCAGCTCTGGAATAGCTCTTACCTCGACGCCAGTAATAGTTGCGTCATCTTCTGCCTCGACAACCACGGTGTGAATGCCGGATACAATGTGTCTCATCGCCTCGTGCGTCGCCTCGGTGACGCACGATTCCTGTAGCTGCTCCCCATCAAGAATCAAAGAGATGCTTCCAGTATTACCGACTGTAGATGCCACCGCGAAAAAGACCCAACCGTCACGGGGGTTGTCGAACTCCACCTGAAGCTTTGAAGAGCCGTCGGTGCTCACCACATCAGAGAGCTGTGTGACGAGATTGTTGAGTCGCTTCATGGTTTCGTGGTCTCCATGCAGGGGCGGTGGTTTGGTTGTGAGTCACTCAGAGTACGCCGACGGTCGCTCGGTAGCAAGCGGAGGCGGGCGTTGCATGGCTCAAACCCTCCTTTTGGGAGCCAGTTTCTTGGTTGCAGAATTGCTGCTCAATTGCGAACAAAATGAATGACCGACCGGTCGGTCGGTCATTGACACCACAATCACTCTGTTCGATAATTACATTGACCGACCGGTCGGTCGGCCCCGAACAAGCCGGAGCGGATATTTTGGAAATGGCTGCGAAATCAATGGATAAAGAGGCCAAAAGGCACCAGCTGCTTGAAGCGGCGCTGGTGGTATTCAACCGTCACGGATACGACCGTGCGACTATCAGTTCGATTGCTTTGGAAGCAGGTGTCGGTAAAGGGACCGTTTATGAGTATTTCGAGAGCAAGGGAGCGTTGTTTGAAGCGGTTTTTGAGTACCACACCCTCCAGTTCGTCGAGCACGCCGCGTCAGCGGTTGACTCCAGCTTAGAATCTGATGTGCAGCTTAGAGCGCTGATAGACAGTTTTCTGGCGACGACCTCGGAGACTGAGCACATGCAAGCTTGGGTTGATTTTTGGGCACGGAGTCTGGTGGATGACGAACTCGATGTGCGCGATGGATTAAGACGGGTCTATGCAACGTTCAGGCAGGGGATGGTGAGCATCCTTGAGAACGGTCAGAAGATGGGGAGTTTCGGCGTGTTCGATCCGGTTCCCGTGGCCGCTATAATCGCCGCCGTGCTGGAGGGTCTGTTTTTCCACTCTCTTATTGCGCGTGACCTGCTACCTATGAACGACATCAGAGAACGGCTTCACCAGATGGTTGCAAAGACGGTGGCGCTTTGAGATCGGGAGATATCACTAGGTGGCTGTACATCCGCGGGTTAGTGGTACTGGCGGATGTTGCAGGACTGATAGCGATGGCAGGCCCATCCGAGGACGTTGATGTAGAGAAAATCATCCGCCGCGCTGAAACGCTACTGCGTGGGAACACCCATGTCGGAGCATACGACATGACCATCACCACGCCCGATTGGGAGCGCACCATCGGGATGAAACTTTGGACTGATGGGACCGAACGTTCATTCGTTCGAATCACAGCGCCAACCAAGGAGAGGGGTATCGGGTTTCTGAAGATCGAGAAAGAGATGTGGCAGTATCTGCCGTCGGTGGAGCGGACCATCAAAATACCACCGTCCATGATGATGCAGTCGTGGATGGGTTCGGACTTCACCAACGACGACCTTGTGCGCGAATACAGCCTGGTGGATGATTACACATCCAGTTACATGGGAACCGACACTGTGAACCAAGTCCCTTGCCACGTTGTGGATCTCGTGCCCGACGAGACCGCCGCAGTCGTGTGGGGACGGCTTAGGATGTGGGTCGCATCCGCCGGATACATCCCTGTTCGTCAGGACTATTTCGACGAGTTGGGCGAACTTGTGCGCTGCATCACGTTTGATGACATAAGGCGGATCGGCGACAGGACGATGCCCACTAGATGGACGGTCACGCCTTTTAGCGATCCAGGCAACAAGACCGTTCTTCATCTGACCGAAGGCCAGTTTGACGCTCCGATCAACCGCGTCGTTTTCACCCGGTCGAACTTAGAGAGGGTGCGCTGAGGTGTCGGTCTTACCCAAGATCGCCTGGAGGAACCTGTGGCGCAGCACGCGTCGGACGTGGCTAACCATCGCGTCGATGACTCTGGGCCTGGCGCTCACTGTGGTTATGCGGGGTATGCAGGAGGGCACGTACGCCCACTCCACGGACCACATGATTCACCTGTTGAGCGGCGATCTACAGATTCACCGAAACGGGTTCACTGACGACAAGAACCTCCGATATGCCTTCGCAGTGGACGATGCTCTGCGGGAGCTGCTTGCTGAGCTACCGCAGGTGGCCGGATGGGCGCCCAGGGTGGTCGCTGACGGGCTGGTGAGCACCGAAGAGGCGACAAAAGGGATCCGTCTTTTGGGGATCGATCCACAAAAGGAATCGAGTGTCACAACGCTCAAGAACCGGGTCATAGAAGGGGATTGGCTCGAAACCGTGTCGGAGGGAGCGGTCCTCGGTAAAGGGCTCAAAGAGGCGCTTGATGCCCGGATCGGCGACTCGCTGGTGGTGATGGTTCAGGGTCGTTATGGTGGTCTGACTGGAGCGTTGATTCCGGTAGTGGGGATCTTGCGGACTGGATGGCCCGAAATCGACCGAACCACACTGTTTGTTCGATTGGAACAGGCTCAAACTATGTTGAATCTTGACGATGCGATCCTTGAAATAGCGCTGCGGACGACCGATCTGAGGAAGGTGCCCGCCGTCGTAATATGGTTAAACCAAAACCTTTCGAGCCGTTGGGAGACCCATACCTGGAGCGAACTGCTCCCGGAGATCGAGCAGATGATTAGGTTCGACAGAGTGGGGGGACAGATATTCATCGCCATCCTACTGCTGGTCGTTCTGTTCGGCGCCCTCAACACGGTGTTGATGAGCGTTGTCGAGCGCGCGAGAGAGCTTCGCATGATGCTGGCTGTGGGTATGACTCCAGGATCACTGGGCCGAATGGTCGCCATTGAAACCGGCATTATGCTATTGATTGGAATGGTCTTAGGGCACATTATCGCTGCGCCGATCAACCTGTACCTGGCAGCCAATCCGATCTACTTTACCGGCGAGACTGCCGCAATGATTGAGGAGATTGGTTGGGAACCGATGGTGACTTCACAATACACATGGTTGTTGGTTGGCAGTAGCACCCTGATGATGGCGGCTATCGGTCTAGTGGTGGTGCTGTGGCCTCTCAAGCGCATTTATCAGATCAGGACCATCAAGGAGCGGGAATAGTGTCACTGTTCCTTAGAATGGCGTGGCGCAATATCTGGCGCAACCCGCGCAGGTCTCTGATTCTCACCTCCTCGGTGGCGGTGGGGTACGCTGGTTTGGTCTTCTCGTTGGCGTTCATGGAGGGGATGAAAGAGGAGATGCTCGGAAACGCTGTAGACCACACAGGTCACCTCCAGGTCCACGCAAAAAACTACCAGCGCGAGCAGGTGTTGAAGCTGGGAATTGACGAATCTGAACCCGTAATTGAGGTAATCGAATCGGCGAGTGGTTTGGCTGGGCACTCATCGCGGGTAAAGGTTACCGGCTTGGTGAGCAGCGCCAAATCGTCGTCGGGTGCTATGGTGATTGGCATTGATCCAGAAAAAGAGGCGACGGTGACAACGCTCCATGAGAAACTGGTTGAGGGTCGCATGCCAGAGCGCAACGAGGGGAGAGCCATCGCAATCAGCAAGCGGCTGTCGGACAAGCTGCACGTAGGGTTGCGAGGCCGGGTGGTTATCATGGCTAACGCGCTTGATGGCGACATCGCGTCCCAGTCCTGTCGCGTCGTGGGGGTTTTTCACACAGGTTCAAAAGAGTTCGATCAGTCGATAGTTTTCGTTGGCCTCAAAGACCTCTCAGAACTTCTGCGGATGGATGGTAGGCTAAGCGAGATTGCGGTACGAATGGATAGCCGCGAAGACGTTCAAGATGCGATGGCCTACCTCAGCGCGCGGTTAGACACAGAAGCTTTGGAGCTACTGACGTGGGAGGACTTGATGCCCGTGTTGATCTCCTTCATGGAAACATCAGATGCTATGACCTATGGTTATTTCATTTTTATTTTCATAGCCGTGGCGTTTGGGATAGTCAACACGCTGCTCATGGCCGTGTTTGAGCGCACCAGAGAGTTTGGGATGCTGCAGGCGTTAGGTCTTCGGCCCAAACGAGTGTTTGGTCTGATAATAGTCGAAAGCGCATGGCTGGGGGTGGTGGGTGTGTTAATAGGATGTGCGATTAGCATCCTAGTTATCCAGGGGGCGTTTGGTGGCGAGATGGATCTGTCCTCAGTGTCCGAGAGCTTGGCGGTCATGGGCATGTCCAGTCGCGTACCGATGCCGTTCACTTGGGACATTGTCGTGGGTCCGGGGATTGCGGTACTGATCATGGCAGCCTTGTCGGCAATTATTCCCGCCAGAAAGGCCGCGAAACTTCACCCGGCAGAGGCCGTAGCGTTCGTGTGATGAACGTGATAAAGGAGCGCACCAGCTACAGGTGATATGAAAATGCACATCGTAGACGTAAAAGGCGCTAAAAAGATATTTGGCGAGGGAGATGTTGCGGTCCACGCGCTGCGAGGCGTAAACTTCACCGCTGAAACAGGGGAGTTCGCTGCGCTGGCGGGCCCATCCGGCTCCGGGAAAACCACATTGCTGAATATTATTGGAGGCCTTGACCAACCCACGGAGGGACGGATTGAGATTGCTGGCACAGATTTGGCGGACCTGTCTCGAAAAGCACTTGCCGATCTGAGGCTTCACAACATCAGTTTCGTCTTTCAGGAATTTAACCTGATCCCAGTCCTTACAGCACGGGAAAACATTGAGTTTGTTCTCTGCCTTCAGGGCGTTGGATCGGCAGAGCAAAAAGAGCGGATCGACCCACTGCTCGACGCTCTAGGGATTGAAGAGTTGGCTGACAGACGGCCTGGGAACATGAGTGGCGGTCAAAGGCAGAGAGTGGCGGTCGCCAGGGCGATCGCAGCAAAACCGGCTATCGTGTTGGCTGACGAACCCACCGCTAGCCTGGATACAGAGACGGCGAACACTCTTTTGGACTTGATGGAACAGCTGAACCAGGAACACGGAACGACATTTTTCTTTTCCACCCATGACCCCCGCGTGATGGAACGCGCCCGCAGATTGGTCCGCATCCAGGATGGCCAAATAGCAGAAGACACAAGATCAGCCCCGGAATCCTGACGTGAAACCAGTGTGGCTGGTGTCTGCATGGTTGGTCGCCGCGAGTGCGAACAACGCTGTGGCCCAGTGGGAAGACGATTTGCACCCGTCTGGCTACTGGAAAATATTGGCGCTTGCTGCCGATAGCCCGAAAGGCGTGACGGCCCAGGCGTTGACGCTGGCGAACCCGACCTCTGAGCGGCACGATCCTCAACTGGATCTTTTTAACAGGCTGGTCGTGCGATGGCGCATTGGTCTGACAGGAGATCTGACTCTACTAGCTCAGATTGAAGCGGACGCTGACTTGGGCCACTCAGCCGAAAACCGATCGGTATTGTTCGCCGAGCCTAGAGGTTCGGCATCATGGCTCGCTCTGGACGCTACACCAATCAAAAATCGTCATATCTGGGTGCGTTGCGCCATTAACCGCCTCTCATTGAAACGCTACCTGAGTTGGGGAACGATCACATTGGGGCGGCAGCGCATGGCATGGGGCTCTGGGCGTGTGTGGAACCCGACGGACCTTTTCAACCCGCTTGATCCGGTGAGCATAGACCCAGGCGAGAAACGCGGCGCGGACGCTCTAATGATCGACCGGTCGTGGGGAATCGTAAGCGGTTTAACTTTTGCGGCGACGGGTGGCGATAGCGTGGAAGCTATGAGGGTGGCGGCCAGGTTCAGAGGCAAACGAAATACTTACGACTGGTTTCTAATGGGCGGGTATTTCGCAGATAAGTGGGTATTTGGTGCCGATATTTCCGGATACCTGGGCGATGCAGGGTTGCGGATGGAAGGCACGAACACAGATGACGGAGACGACCGGTCCGTCCAGCTGGTTCTATCATGCGATTACACCTTTGTATTTGGTGGTCGGACGCTGTACTTGCTGGAAGAAGCATTTACACATTCCGGGGGTGTGTGGGGAGCGCCGCAAACGTCCGATTGGGCAGCGGTGAGCACTGGTGATAGGTTGATGGTTGGACGGCTCTACAACCATGTGTCCGGGACATTGCAACTGAACCCACTCTGGTCAGCCGCACTAATCACCGTCACCAATCTAGGTGACCGCAGTGTCTACGTCTCTCCGTCGCTCGCATGGGCGGTGACCCAGAATGCCGAATGGACTGCGGGCGGACAGATCGGGTTCGGCAGTGCAGAAACCGAGTATGGTCAGCTTTCTGGCACAGCCTACCTTCAAGCTCGGTGGTTTTTCTAGAGCCCAACCGGGCGCTTCTCAATGAGATGAGGCACTCAGTCGTTGGGCTATCGACCGCCAGCGCCAGAGACAATAGCATGGGGGGAGCTCCCCCCGACCCCACACACTCACGATGGCCCAAAACTAACTTTCAAAGTGGACCGACTATGAGGGGCAGGTCACAGCCAACCGTACGGTTGCGAAGCCCGATCCTTTTGGACTAACTTTATCAACGGTTCCATTCAAAAATCGCGTGTCGTAGCAAGGGAAATATGTAATGCCTTTGCCTGCACACCTGCCTGACCTATTGGTCCATGACGATGGTGAAACGGTTGATTCACCGGAAGAGTGGTCTGTACGGCGGGCGCAGATATTGGACGCGATCTCTTCGATTATTGGAGTCCCGCCGTCGAATGACATCGCTCTCGACGCGCAGACCCACAGCGCGCAGCGGTGCGACAACTACCAGAGATTGAGGGTCAGTTTTCAGACAGAGGACGATGAGCGTGTTCCCGCGTGGCTGTTAGTGCCACACGAGTGGGATGAGCCAGGGCCTGCGGTACTCTGCCTGCATCAGACCGTCGATTGCGGCAAAGATGAACCGGTTGGGTTGGGCGACTCGGTACAGCTAGCCTACGCCCACGAACTAGCCAGCACCGGCTACGTAACCCTTGCTCCTGACCATCTGTGCGCAGGCGAGAGGATTAAAGAGGGGCTCGATCCATACGACACCTCAAAGTTTTATGAGAAACATCCAGACTGGTCGGCGGTTGGAAAAGCTGTGTGGGACGGATCGCGTGCGCTGGACTACATGCACACGTTGACCGGCCTGATCAACAGTGAGGCGATCGGCTGCATCGGACACTCGCTGGGTGGTCACTCAGCGGTGTTCTTGTCAGCGATGGACAACCGTATCGCTGCTACTGTCAGCAACTGCGGCCTGACCACTTTTCAGGACGACCCCAACCGGCTAAACTGGGCGCGGGACTCGTGGTATCGCTATATGCCGCGATTGCGCCCCTATTTTGAGGATGGTGCGCGAGCGCCGTTCGACATGCACGATCTGGCTGCCCTGGTAGCACCGAGACCCCTGCTCAACATTTCAGCCCTCAACGATAAGTGCTTCGCAGATACCGAAGCGCTCGCCGACCTTGGTGTTCAAGTCCATAGAGTCTATCGGTTGCTCGATGCGGCAGAGGGGTTTTCCAACCATCTGCACGGTATGGGACACGGCTTCCCCAATGAGCTGAGGGGCTACGCCTACGGATGGCTGGACCGGTGGCTTAAGGATGACGACGTATGGCCGCTTCGCGATGGCGAGGCGTAGTGGGTCAGATGCGCAGTGGTGAAAGAAGGCTCGTGATTGATTGTTGTAGAGCGTCGATAGCTGCCCTAAAATCCGCTTAAGAGCACCCGTTTCAGCACCCCAGCTTGAAAGCCATCTAATACAGCCCGCCGTTGGAGACGAGGACGATTCAGATGCCCCATATACCGCTGTCGGACAACCTGCCAGGGATTGTCGGCCTGTTTGAGTTTCGCCCTGAGACCGCACAACCCCTTTTGGAGCAGTTTGCGGTACTGCTGGGTGATGAATCGACTCTGAGTCCCGGCGAAAGGGAGATAATCGCGGAGTTCGTCTCCTCACTGAACGAGTGCGAATTCTGCGCCAACACCCACAGCTGGATAGCCGCGCACCATCACGACGGTGATATGGAGCCCATTGAGGCTGTCAAAAGAGATTTTGATTCTGCACCTATCTCGAGCAAACTAAAGAAACTGCGCAACATCGCAAGTAAGGGTCGAAGCGTTACAGAAGCGGATGTGATGGCGGCGCGGGGGAAAACGCGACCGATCTGAAGATTCACTACACCGTGCTCATCGCCGCTGCTTTTTGCATGTACAACCGGTATGTAGATGGCTTGGCAGCTTGGACTCCTGATGACCCTGAGCTGTGCAACAGCCGCGCGAAGAGGCGCGTCGAACGAGGCTACCGGGACCTTTAGACTTAATTCGGGCGTCATAGCCATTCCAAGCGCGAACTTTTCTCCATTCGTGCGGTCAAACCCCCTGACCGCAGAACCTCGGATTTTTTCAGTGAGGCATTGTGCTGATCTCCAACGGAACTGACATAGAGGATAAGCGATGAGCCCTACCACTCCAGAGATGCGCCAAGTGTTGTGGGCCGACGATGAGATTGATCTGCTGCGGTCGCAGATTATCTATCTGGGCGAGCACGGCTACGAAGTCACGTCGGTCACCAACGGCGAAGATGCCATCACATTGGTTGCCGAACGGGATTTTGACCTTGTGCTTTTGGATGAGATGATGCCAGGGCGTGATGGTCTGTCCACCATGGACGAGCTCAAGGCGATGCGGCCCGACTTGCCGGTGATAATGGTGACCAAGAGCGAAGAAGAGAATCTGATGAATGAAGCGATCGGTAAGCGGATTGATGACTATCTGGTCAAACCGATCAAACCGTCGCAGATAATCAGTGCGGCAAAACGGGTCTTGGATGGCCGTGCGATTCAGGGCGAGATCGCCGTGCGGGACTACGTAACCGAGTTCAACGAAATTTCGGCGATGATCCCTGACGCTGGTTGGAAGGAGTGGATCGATATCCACGCCCGCCTCTCTGAGTGGGACTTGGAGATCTCCCGGCTCGCCGATCAGGGCATCATCCAGATGCATCACGATCAACGTAAGGCCTGCAACGCCGCATTCGGGCGATATGTGGCGATAAACTATCCCAACTGGGTGACCGACCGCAACAGCGGCCCCATCCTTTCGCCAGACGTGTTTAGCCGCTTTGTAGCCCCGCATCTCAAAGAAGGGCGGCAGGTCTACTACATAGTGGTTGACTGCCTTCGTCTGGATCATTGGCTCGCTATTGAGCCACTCATCAGCGAGTTCCTCAACGTCCGCCACGAATACTATCTGGGCATCCTCCCTTCAGCTACACCATTCGCTCGAAACGCTCTTTTCAGCGGGCAGTTCCCTAAGGAGATGGCTGAGTTTTACACCGAGCTGTGGGAGGCGGGATCGGATGACGAAGCCAGCCTTAATCGCTACGAACACGAGATGATGAACGGCCAGCTCGACCGAATGGGCTTGAGGTTCTCGACTCCAACGAAGCACTCAAAACTCCTATCCTCAGAAGGCGCTCAGAACCTTCTTAAACGGATGGGTTCATTTTCTGGGATACCGTTGGTGGCGCTGGTCTTTAATTTCATCGATCAGTTGGCCCACGGGAGAAGCGAATCAGACATACTGCGGGAGATTACTCCCGATGAGGCGGCGTTTCGCTCACTGACACGGTCGTGGTTCGAGCATTCTGCGCTGATGGGGATATTGAGGCAGATCGCTCGTACCGACGCGGTGGTGGTGTTTACGACTGACCACGGCAGCGTATTGGGAACCAGGGGCACTCTGGCCAGAGGCAACCGCGATACCAGCAGCAGTCTGCGTTACAAATTTGGTACAAACCTCTACTGCGACGACAAGGACGCAGTGTTTATCCGCGATCCAGAGGTGTGGGGACTTCCCCGCGCGACCCCTAGTACCAACTGCATAATAGCCAAAGAGGACACCTACTTCGTCTACCCAACGCGCTTTAACGAGTTTGACCGCCAGTACCGCAACAGCTTTCAGCACGGTGGGATCTCATTAGAAGAGATGGTGCTTCCTGTGGTCACGATGCGGTCCAAACGCGGATGAACACAAGTGTCGAGACCGTGAACGCCGAGGAGACCTACTCGTTGGGTGTGCGGATAGGTCGGCTTCTAGGGCCTGGGGATGTGGTGGCGTTGGAAGGCCCGCTTGGGAGCGGAAAGACCTGTCTGTCGCAGGGGATCTGCCACGGTTTGGATGTCGATGAGTGGGCCAACAGCCCCAGTTTTACATTGATTAACGAATATTCAGGACGGCTACAGGTCAATCATTGCGATTTCTATCGTCTGTCGGACTTAGATGAGGTCGAAGCGCTTGGGATCGTCGAGTTGATGGATAGCGGAGCCGTGACAATAATCGAGTGGCCTGGTTTGGCGGAATCTCTGCTGCCCAAGGACGCCATCAAAGTCTCGTTGGAGCATGTCGATCCTACAAAAAGGCGGCTGACGATAGCAGGGCTGGATGCGCTGGCCGTCTGAGTTCTGTGATCGTATAAGGAATAGACCGTTCGCATACAGGTGTGGTTCATCACCCTGTTTTCTTGACGGCCTCCAAAGCTCGCCCATAGGTCGCCGCTGCGGGCAGAGCCATGCCGGTCATCGCAAATAGCGGATGCATCAGGAACATCGGCTCCACCGCCAGCGCTAAGAACCTCTGAGCCGACGACCGCTCCCTACTGAATGCGTCCGCCACCAGAGCGATCTGCACTTGCAGCAGCCATGTGCCGTACCAGGACCAGGTGAGCGGCGTCAGTATCAGAGTGGCCGCCAACCACGGAAATAGCGATTGCGGCATCGGAAAGTTTTCGGTGCGACTAGTACGGACCACCCAGATGACGACCAGCGCCAGTAGCACTAAGTAGGAGATAGCTGATGGGCTGCTGAGAAATCTCCAAAAAATCACCGAGTATGACAGATAAATCAGGGAATGGTTGCCTGTGGCCCAACTCATTTGCTGCAACGACACCGGATAGATTTCTTTTAGAAACTCGGCGTAGTGGTTTCCGTCTATACCTCCGGGTATTGCGGTCGTTAACGCAACGAGTCCGATAGTCGTCGCGAAAGCGGTGAGCGCCACGACGATGAGGCCCGCCAATCAAAACGTCGGGTGCTAACCAGATGTTGGAGCCACATCAACCCACACGCCCCGGCCAGGACTGCGATGTGAGCTTTGAAAAGCATCTCCAAACCCAAGAGAAATCCACCTAGCAACTGCGCGCCAAATCCGCGTCCAGACTCCAGCGACCTGAGCGCCCCGCAAACCAGAACAAGCACTACTATTCCTGTATTGCCTACCTGGATGTTGTAGAACGCCGGGCTTCCCAGAACGCAAAAAAAACACAGCGTACCGACCGGTAGGAGAAAGAGGTTTCAAACCGCCGGGAAGTCGATCCACAATCCACCACGCAGCGCCGACGAATGCCGCTAAGTTCAGAAGCGTCCACACTCGGCCAGCGACTGCCTCTGAGAGCGCTCCAAATCCGCTAACGGCCCATAGACCACGGAAATGCGACGGCTCCAGTATACCTGTAGGGGCTGGGATCGCTTTCTTACAAAAGCTTCGCGCCGCCGTAGTAGCACCCGAAATCAAACTGGGTGCCCAACCAGAACGTCTTGCCCACCAAAGAGAACGCCATCACCCCTGCCATCCCAACGCACCCAACCACCACCCACCTGATTCCCCATCTGATCGACACGCTCAGCGACACAGTAGCTAGAAGCAGCAGCCATCCGCGTGTGCTGCCTGTGATGTGCTGTAGAGAAACCTAGCTGCCCCAGAGTTCAATATGAAGTGCACCGTGTTCGACTCTGAACCAGATGCTCACGCAGGTTCCGGCGATAGTCAGTGCGAGGATTACTGACTCCCATCAGAACAGGCGGTGATCTACGCCCTTTGTCATTGTCGAGGCCGCTTACAACTGGGATGCGACCAAGTATTGGAACGAGACGCACCAAAATCATCAGTCGACGTGTCATGATATATGATTTGCGATACCGAGTCCAAGCGGTTAACTCCTGGTGGTGGTGCTGTGGTGGTTTGGGCGGCTAGAGGCGCGGCTAAGCATCCGAATCTTCACGCCAGTTCGCACTATATCCCAACTCTTGCCAGCACCACACTGTGTATGTCTACTCGTCTGGCTCAATCTCGCCAAGATAGCGGCCCATCCAGTAGCCCACGAGATAGTCAACCCCGCTGACCTCCATCTCGCCAGTTTGACCGAGCTGCCCATCTACTCGATAGGGGTTTGCACGCCATTCGTACGCCACATGGGGTCTCTCGTTGACCGGGAAGGGCTTGCGGACAATATCTTGGTTCATGATGTTTGTCAACGGCCAATGGTCCTGATAATCTGGTCGCTCGCTGTTTTTGACCTCTCTTACAAAACGATCTACACCCATCTCCTGCAAACTATTTTTCGCCAGCTCATGGCGCGAGGTATCGCCGGTGTATTCGCCGCATGCGTAGGTAAACAGCGTATTGCCCTCGTCCTTTACCGCCGACCAGAATAGCTCAATCCCTCTTCGGTAGTGAAAGCTGAGTTGCTCGTCGTCTTCTAGCCGCAGCAGTCCAAAGAGCGCCTCCAACAACAAGCAGTCGTCCCAGTGGCTGATGTCCCACTGCGGCAGGTATTTGCCGTTTTCGGCCAGAATGTGGTAGCGGTGCTTATCAATCATTTTGTAATACTGTTCGTCGAACTTATGTTCGCCGGTGGCGTGATATGCCATCTTCAGATGAAACAGCGCCTGCGCTGCGTTAAGAGGTTCGACGTTCGTGCAGTAATCAGGGGTGTAGTTGCCCCATCTGGACATTTCGCCATCGATATCCAAAATCGCCATGCCGCCGTCAATCATGTACGAGACCATGTTCCCGACTATCTTGCCGATTAGCTCCTTCTGGACATCATCCGCCGCCAGATCATAGTAGAGGCACATGCCAAAAATGGCGGTGTTGATGCAGTCGGAACTCACATCGCCATACCAGCGCATGTCACCTGCTTGATGCCACTCATCGTTTTCCATATAAGAGTTCTTGGTAAATAGAGCATCTTCAGGTTCGAGCTCGCTGCCTGGTTTATATCCTCTTACTAGC
>CAZVGZ010000050.1:0-18180 GCA_964627605.1 uncultured bacterium
CTTCATGAAGCTCTCGGCTTGGGCGTTGTCTTACGGGTTGCCCTTTCTGCCCATGTTGACCTGGAAGCACAGAGCATATCGTCATCCTGACTACCGTACCGATGATGCCTGTTGTCCCCGAGTGGGAGATCGCGCTCAGCGACTACAGAGATGAAGAGGTACGCGCAGCCAAGCGTAGAGGTTTGGAAGCGAGGCTCGCCTATATTGAGAGGTAAGTCGATGCGACCAGGGAGATCGCATCAAAAAACAACGTAGCACTCATAGACCATTGGACTGTCTGGAGCGTATCAGAACATGGCCCGACGCACGGCACACTGACCGACGATGGCTTTCATGCCAACGAATACGGGCACAGACTGATAGCACACACTACCCTCCGTGAACTCGGTATATGGAAGGCAACATCGCGCACATGCTCCCTGGACATTCCAACCTGACGTACGGCAAACGCAGGCGTTCGAAACAGCCGACACTATCTTGATACGCGTGTAGCAATAGGGGAACAGCTTCAGATGCCATCCGACCGACCGAACATTCTGCTTATTACTGGTGATGAGTGGCGCGCCGACAGC
Source organism: uncultured bacterium (assembly GCA_964627605.1). Lineage (GTDB taxonomy): Bacteria > Latescibacterota > MWCZ01 > MWCZ01 > CAZVGZ01 > CAZVGZ01. Next base: position 573 of record CAZVGZ010000050.1, read on the forward strand.
CTGGGCTGCGCAGGCAACGAAGTGGTCCGCACCCCAAATGTCGATGCGCTGGCCGCCCGAGGTACGATGTTTAATACCGCCTGGGCACCGGCGCCGATGTGCGTGCCATCCCGTGTCTCGATTTTGACCGGTCAGACACCACGCGTCCACGGATGCATGACAAACGGGATTACCCCCACCGACAACACGACTTTTCCAGAACTGCTGAGAGAAGTAGGCTACGCCACCAGTGCGTTTGGGAAAATGCACTTCGTTCCGGTATATCAGGATTTGGGTTTTGACACGATGCATCTAGCCGAGCAGCACGGCGCTGGATGGCAGATAGATGACTATCATAGGTGGTTGTTGGATGAGCACGAGATGGTGGACTGGATTGACCTATGGGACCAGGTGACCGAGTTTCGTCAGACCGCCCCAGAGTGGCACCACGACACCTATGGCGCGTTGGCGTCACCTATCCCTGAAGAGGCTTATCACACCAACTGGATCACCGACAGGTTTATCGATGATTTGAAAATAACATCCGGCGATGATCCGTTCTTCTCCTGGGTGTCGTATATAAAACCACACCATCCGTTCGACCCGCCTGGTCGATACGCCGAAATGTATGACCCCAAAGATATACCGCTTCCTGAACCAGACGACCTGTCGACAAAACCACACGTCGCTTCATGGAGACCAGATGTCGGCCATTTCGACATCTCCAGGTGGCAGCCAGAAGACATCCAGCGCATGACCGCTCTCTACTACGGCAACATAACGCTCATTGACGACTGCGTCGGCAGGATAGTGAGGGCACTGGAGGAGAAGGGCATCGCCGACAATACGGTGATTATAGTCACCTCCGACCATGGCGATTTTCTCGGAAACCGGGGGTTTATCACAAAGACACCGTTCGTACTGTATGACGACATCGTTCGAGTGCCGTTTGTAGTCGCTGACGGGCGCGAACAACGCCAAGGACAGACCTCCGATGCGTTCGTCAACCTGCTTGATCTTTTTCCCACAATTATGTCGCTAGCTGGAATTGGCCACGACCACAGGATACACGGACACGACCTTTGCCCGCTGCTTTCAGGCGAGGTGTCCCAGGTAACCGACATGGCAGTCTCAGAGAGCCCATGGCGGCAACTCGCGATCCGCAAAGGCGCATGGAAACTAATCCAAGGCCCATCGAACGCGGCGTGCGAGCTCTACAACCTTGAGATTGATCCTGGCGAGCGGAACAACCGGTTTGAGGAGATGGCGGGTTCGACCGTAGTAGCGGACCTCCGCGAATCGGCACTGCGCTATCTTTTAGGTACGACGTGGGACCGCCATATCTGCGACGTGGTCGGTGTGCAGAAAGTTGTAGACGATGAGATGAAGCGGCTAAAGCGCGAGCCACTTACGATCGACCCTCACAGTTGGCGCGATAGCTGGCCTGAAGAGCTTGGTTAGAATCGCAGAAGGATCCGTCGAATACCCCGAAATTTGTGCGGCATCAACCAGACGATTTTAAGAAGGACGCCCCATGACCGAACTAGCACAGTTGCATACCGATGTCGTGTTTGGCAGATCGGGAGGGAAAATCATCTGGCAGCCCAGGATTGGCTGTTGGTACAACGACAAGCTTTTCGCTGGCAAACGGCTTCCAGACCCCTACCACGGTATCGGCATCCGCGAGATTTTCCGATCTCTAGGATGCTCCTCGCGCCTGTACGACTACAACGGCTGTTTTAGGCGTGTCGAACATCCATCCATCACAAGAAGCAGCACGAAGCTGAGCGAAACACACACCGAGACCACAACCCATACCCCCGTCGGCAAACAGACACGGATTGATCGTGTCACCCCTACAAGCCCAGCGGCTATCCGTGTAAAACCTCCCATCGATTCTGAAGAAGAGATGAAGGTTGCGACCTGGATTGAGGAGAACTGCCAGTGGGAATGGGATCAGGACACGTACGACCAACTCCAAACAGAGGTCGACGATCTTGGTGCACCGACAGCCTATCTTCCTAGGTCGAATGTGCAGGACCTGTATATCAACACGATGGGAGTCGAGCGAGCTGTGTACGCGCTGATCGATTGGAAGGAGACGGTTGAAGCTTATTTCAACGCCCTGGACGAGAGTCACGACAGGTTGATTGATGTCATCAACTTTTCACCCATAGACATCATCAATTTTGGCGACAACGTCCATTCCGGTACACTTTCGCCCGACCTGTTTTTGAGGTACCACCTGCCTACCTGCCAAAAACGCTGCGAAAAGCTCCGCCAAGGCGGGAAGTTCGTTTCTTCCCACTGGGACGGCGATTGTGGCCCGCTGCTACCCCACGCTCAAGAGACCGGACTTGATGGCATCGAAGCGATTACTCCAGCCCCACAGGGTGATGTGACTCTGGAACAGATCAGGGAAGGGTTAGGCGACCAGATGTTTCTGCTGGATGGCATTCCCGCCATCTATTTTGATGAGACATTTCCGGTGGAGACTCTGATCGAGTGCACACACAAGCTGATAGAGCTGTTTGCCCCTAGGCTCGTACTGGGAATTTCGGACGAGATCTCTTCTACTGGCGATATAGAACGCATCAGAGTCGTTGGAGATATCGTCGATCGGTACAACGCCCGGTTTGATTGAGAGTCGCGGATCGAAACTATCACTACTGAATGGAGTAGAGCTTGGATGATAATCTTAGAATAGCGACGTGTCAGTTCGATGTCTCAGGCGATGTGGAACAGAACGCCAATACCATCAAACGCTACATCCGCAGAGCTGCATCAAAAAGTTGCCACGTTGTGCACTTTTGCGAAACTGCGCTCTCAGGCTACGCAGGCACATGCCCGGAGTTCGGAGTATCAGTATTCGATCTGGAGTCGCTTGATGGCTACGAATGGGATCGACTGACAACACACACCGACGAGATCATCAATCTCGCAAAAACACTCAACATCTGGATAATCCTGGGATCGACGCACCCCATTAGCAACTCAGGTAAGCCGACCAACTGCCTCTACGTGATTTCGCCAGAAGGGATCGTGGAGGACAGATATGAGAAAATGATGTGTACCCCAGGCGATCTTCTGACCTACGCCCCAGGAAACCACCTCGTGACAGCGACCATCAATGGCGTGTTGTGCGGTTTTCTGATCTGCGCAGACCTGAGTAACCCGGACCTGTTCTCGCGCTATAAACAGATGGGCGTGAGAGTCCTGTTGCATTCGTCATACAACGCCAGGTTCTTAGGCCCAATTCCGAACGACGACTGGGTGGTTCCGGAAATCAGCTCGAGAGCCAAGGAGTTTGGTATGTGGACTTTCGCCAACAACTCATCTGCGCGTCACAGCAGCTGGCCGACACTGATCGCCGCCCCGAATGGTGATCTGACAAAACTTCGACGCCACAGACCTGGGATGTTGATCCGCAACCTGACACCAGGCGAACTCATCTGACCAACAACCACTTGCGTGAAAACGGCGAGTGGAAGGCGTCGGCTGTCGTCTTTAACCAGCCTGATAGATGATGGGCATGATGTCGTGTTCGTGGAGGCGTTCGGTGTAGTCTGCGTTGCCACCGGGGATTGGTTCGGAGTCTTCTGTGCGGATGTGGATCGCGAAGCTGCGCCGGGGGGTTTGGGCGTTGTTGGCGGAGCTTGCGTGGAAGGCGTGGCGGTGGTGGAAACTCACTGCACCTGCCGGGAGGACCGCTCCGACTTCCTGTCCCCGGGAGCCGTTGGGAGCGCGGATAACTTTTCGCTGTGAGTCAAGATCGGTGCCCCAGAAATCGCCCTGATTCGTGAAGCCCCACTTGTGCGAGCAGCGAATAAACTTCATCGGGCCGTGCTCAGGTGTGGTGTCGGTTACAGATACCCATGCGGTGAGGACATTGCTGCCCTCCTTCCACCACGTTTGCCAATACTGCCAATCTTGATGCCAACCGACATGACCCAAATCCGAGCCGCCTGGAGGCTTAACAAGTAGCTGTGTCGCCCACGTCTGAACCATTTTTGCGCCGGTAAGCGCAGCGGCAACCTCGCCGATGGCTGGATGACTGATCAACTCCCTGATAGTCAGATCGGAGTAGTGCGACTGGTCGATTTTGCATAGCTGTTCGTCAGGCAGTTCGCCGGGTTTGTGCTCACGACGAGGCTCAACGCCGGTCTCATACTTTCCATCTCTCACCGCGTCCATGCGCTTTGTCACCCGCTCCAACAGATCGACGGGGATGATTGATGGTGAGAGGTAAAAACCTTCGCGCTCGTAGTGATCCCTTGCAGCATCTATTTCGGCAGTAGTCATCTATTACCCCTCACGCTCCGGCTATCAGGCAGATGGGCAGGTCGCCAGTTAGGCCTTTCGAATGTTCTCAAAAGGAATATCAAACGCGTTCCGCCGCCAATATATCGAATCGGTGTTCTCATTAAGGAGCATGTCATATCTGTGGGGGCGTCGATACGCGTTGCCCCAAATCGTCTTGCCACGGTACTCTTTCATTTTCGCCAGATCGAACGTTGCGAGAAAAACGCCTTCCTCATCAGCAGCCTCTACCAACGGTTCTCCGTCAGGTCCGAACGCGACGGACGCTCCGTTTTGATCAGGCGCGGCGTAGTTCGCCATCGCAACACCACATGCGTTCTCAAATGCCCGCGATCTAAACTGACCAATCCGAAGCTCCTCAAGTCCACAGGCATTTGGCGTGAGAATGATCTCGGCCCCTTTGAGCATCAAAATCCGAGCGCTCTCAGGGTGTTCGCGATCATAGCATATCATCGCTCCCAGAGCGACTTTGATCCCTTCTTTCTCCAGACGGCAGACGTGGAAATCGTCGCCGTGGGTCATCGAGGCCTCCATCGTCTCGAACTCGCAGGTATGGACTTTGGCGTAGGTCATTAGCATCTGTCCACGATGGTCGATAATGGAGATCGAGTTACGCGGCGGACCGTCCCACTGCTCCAAGTAGGTGCAGCCGATCGCCATCTCAAGCTCGGATGCCAATTTCCTGAAGTGATTTACATAGTCGCTATCTCTGGAGATGGCTTGAGCCTGCCACTCGTCTTTGGCACTCTTTTTTTCAGCATCAAAACGCGTATAGCCGATATTCCAAAGCTCAGGCATCAGCGCGATATCAGCGCCCTGCTCAGCAGCCTGACGGCAGAAACTATCGGCTTTTTTGAGGTTGGCACTCTGATCGTTGCCGTTGGCGGCCATCTGTAGGAGAGCGACGACGAAATCGGGCATGGATATCTATCCTTTAAGAGTTTTTCGTCCAATCGGGCCAATCAACTGGGCTGTATTTACCTTGATCGACCGGATCGTCTAAGGTGCGGTATTTAGGTTCACGGGCCCAATGCCTTTCACCATGGATGAGCGTTTTTAGCGGCTCGGGTACGTTTTCAAGAAACTCCTCACTGAGGACAAAACCATCCCACCAGGGAAATAGGCGCGTGGCGTACCCAAATATAATGATAAGTCGCTCGCGGTCTGATCGGACCTGTCCGGTGGCGTGGATGAGAGTCTCGCTAAACAGCAGAACCGACCCGGCTGTAGCGATCATCTGGTGGATCAGCGAGCGGTCTTCGTTGGCTGCGTCAACTATCGGCGTTGGTACGATATTTTGAGTACGATATATCCCTGAAGATCAAAGACGAATATCTGCTCGTCTTTCATCTACCTCAAAGCCTCACTCCGGCTATTTTGATTTCATCTAATCCTGGTGCCCACACAACAGTAACCTATTCTGACCGGCGATGCACCTCAACTGTAACATGAGCAAGATCCCCGTAGCCCGCCAAGCGTTCCCGATAGTAATCCGGCTCTTTCGGTTCGCTGGTGACAACAGAAACGATCGCTGAAAAATGTATGGGGCCGATTCGCCAGATATGCAGGTCGCTGACCAGAACGTCAGTATCCTCTTCCAAAGTCTTCCTCACCTCATCCTCAATGCTCTCGGCCTCTCCATCAAGCAACACACGCCCGGTACCGCGCAGCAGACCGATCGCCCAAACGCCGATGACTACCGCCCCCACCATCCCCATCAGCGCATCGGTAGCCGTCCAATCAAAGTACTTGCCCAGCAGTAGTGCGACTATCGCTGTCAGTGAGGTAAGCGCGTCTGCAACAACGTGAAAGAACGCGGCACGAAGGTTGTGGTCGCGATGTAGATGATCGTGCTCACCGCCAAGGTGATGGTGATGGTCTTCTCTTAGCAGTATGGCGCTTATAGTGTTTACAATCAGAGCCAAAACCGCGACAGCAATCGCTTCGTCGTAGTAGATTTTCTCTGGCTCCAGCAGCCGCCACACCGACTCCCCGAATACCAATGCCGCCACAACAGCCAGACCGACCGCGCTGCCGAACCCTCCCAATACCGGCACTTTTCCAGTGCCGAACGTATAGCGCCGATCATCTGCATGCCGCCGTGCATAGGAGTATGCGAATACCGCGATAGCCAACACCGCGACATGGGTGCCCATGTGCCACCCATCGACCAGCAGTGCCATGGAGCCGTACGCGATCCCAGCGACAATCTCCACTACCATCATCGCGAAGGTAAACCCGATAACCCAGCGCGTCCGCTTCTCGCTCCGCGTCATCCCATCGGTGGTAAAATCGTGCCTGTGCCGTCGCCGGTTCAACTCGTCGTCTGAATAAATCTGGACAGCTTCACCACTCATCTGCGATTCGACCCTCATAGTTTGTTGTGTTTATGAACCTAACGAACCGATCAGTCCACTATGTAAGGCAACGCCTCGATGTCCGCCGGTGATCTATCCACATCCAGCAGCAGTGCGGGATCAGCAGCATTTATTTCAGGTGAGTTAGGGAGCAGAGAATAGTCGCCGTTAAGGGTGTTGGCGAACATTGGATCGGCGTTGAGGTTGTCGATTCCTGCCTGGATGGTGTCGGCCTCAACTCATCGCCGCGAAAAACATCATGGCCATCCACGCCCTGATTTGCCTTATGCGATTGACCCCTTACCACAAAATACGCACCTGCTCCGAACGCTACCCTCTGGACGTGATCCCAAACAAGTGACTCAAAGGTGCTCTCGTTGCCCAAAATCGTCAAGTCTGGGGAGTGATAGACGTCTACCCAGGTGACAAAGTGTCTTGAGGGATTTCTTTGTGGGACAGGTGATCCACTCGTCGGCATACGTGCGTAACGGTCGACATCGATGTGCGACGGTTCGGAAACTCCGGCTGACGGCTACATTGTGTGCGATGGCCCAACAGGCAAGCTGAATGAGAGCATCGGAATCACCCCTGAATACGTCGAAACTGCTCCCGAGTTTTTCCAACAAACAGGCAACCCTGAACACCTGCTCCACGGCAATGGTGCGGGTTTTGCATATAATTTGGTAGGGTGCTGGTTCAGTGATCTCAGCGGTGCCGTCGTTTTTGAAACACGGGAGTCGGTGGGAGAACGGCTACAGCAACAGCTTCGAAACCACGCGATGGGACGAGCTCTGGGATTGGAGGATTCCTTGTCCGCTGAAGGGGTCAAGGCCATGACCGGAAAAGAAGCGCTAGAAATGCAGCACCATCTGGCAAAATAGGCGTCTGACATGTGGGCCGCCAACCCCGGAGGCGAACGATTGGGTGGCGACCATCTGGCCCCATGCTCCAGAGACAGTCAAAGACTATATATCAAGGAAGCAGAGGGCGGGGCACAAGTGACTGATACAGGCAACCAATGAGGAGAGCAGCATGAAGCGCCCGGGTATCGTGATCAGCGCCTGGCTGTTCGGCGTCTCGTCGTTCGCGACGGCGCAAACCAACATCAGCGGCGAAATCACCACCCAAACCTGGACCAAGGCCGACCAGCCCTACCATGTCACGGACACGGTGACTGTGCTGAGCCGCAACACTCTCACCATTGAGCCAGGGGTTGACGTGGTTTTCGACGCGGACGTGCCGTTCGTGGTGTCAGGGCGTATTCACGCTGTGGGTTCTGTGACCGACAGCATCCGTTTCGTGAGAGGCAGCGCCGTGCGATGGAGAGGCCTGCGCCTAATCTCAACACTGGGCGAGATTAACACACTGCACTACGTCCGCTTCAGCAACGGATATACCGAAGCGGTGAACTCCACTTTTGCGGAGAACTATGGCGGTGGACTGAGCATAGGCCGTTTCTACCGGCCAATTCGTCAACCTGTGCTTCGTGCCGATCTCTCGCATGTCGTGGTTAGCAGCAACATCTCCCTCGGGTCAGGCGGTGGCATCGCGATTCTCAACGCCTCTGCGGCGCTCTCCAACTGCACTGTGAAGGACAACGAGTCCACCACAGAAGGTGGTGGAATCTACATAGCACGGAGTTCGGTGAATCTAGCCGACTGCGCTATCGACGGCAACATCGCAGGCGATAGCGTAGCTACGGGCGGTGGCGTACGGATAACTGACAAATCTGTGGTTGGTTTTGAGCAGTGCACCATTACGAATAACATGGCTACTGAGGCAGGCGGTGGTCTGAGCGCAGATTTCAGTTTTCCTCATCTAACCATGTCCGGCTGCACGATCAGCGGCAATACGTCGCGCAATGCCGGAGGGGTCGTTATCGGATCATTTATCGGTTCGGCAGTGCTTAGAAACTGCACGATCAGCGGCAATACTGCGGTTGATAGCGGGCTCGATCCAACTGGAGGGATCGCCGGGGGGATTCACGCTTTGAGCGGACCCACGACGGTGGCCAACTGCACGATCAGCGGCAACAGTGCTTCCAGTAAAGGTGGAGGAGTCTTTGCCGCCACAATCTATACCGACTACAACACTACCGGCGGGCAGATCACGTTTGCCAACTGCACGATAGCAGGCAACACAGTCGACGGTGTAGGAGGCGGTGTAGCCGTCGGGTTCGATGCGCTGCTTGCCATCACCGAAGTTGCGTTGACGAACTGCACCATAACCGAGAACAGCGCTACTGATGACGGCGGCGGGGTGTATGGCCATGTCGACGGGGCGATCCCGTCACTCACTGGCACCATCGTCTGGGACAACATCTTGGGATCGAATATCGTATTTCCAGCCGCCAACGTGCTCATCACCTACTCGGATGTTGGTGGAGGATGGATTGGCAAAGGCAATATCAAGTCCGATCCGCGATTCGCCAACGCCGCAAACGGTGACTTTACTCTGCGAAGCGGCTCGCCGTGCGTTGATGTAGGTGATCCATACGCACCAGGCGATCTCGATGGATCACGCTCTGATATGGGCCACACCGGGGCGTTGGGCACCAACCGCGAAATTCCGCGAATAGAGGTAGTCGATAAATTGGTGATCGATTTCGAACGCCCCAAACCCCTGTTCGTTAGGAACTCCGGTTGGACAGACCTGCACCTGAACGGTCTTTTTACGCCTGAGGGTTTTACAACAAGCGAGGTTTTCCCCATCACCATCGCGCCTGGTGGCAGCGTAGCACTGTCTATCTCATATGAGGGTAGGGGGGTTTTGGGTGGTCACGCGATCTTGAGTCATAACGACAGCTACGGACCATCGGTCGTTGAACTCGTCGGCCGCGAGGGGGCGAAAGTGGCGGGTAACCTCTCAGGTCTTTTGGCAGCTGGCCCATATATCATCATCGGTCCAGTCACGGTTCCACCAGGGAAGACTCTCACCATTGAGCCTGGAACGCAACTGATTTTCGATGCCGATGTAAGGCTTCTGGTGCAAGGCGCGCTGCACGCCGTTGGCACACCAACCGACAGCATCCTATTCGTCCGGGGCCTAAGCCCGGAATGGGGAGGGGTGCACTTCTTTGGGTGGGATAGCAGCACGGTCAGTTACGCCCGCATCAGTGGCGGGCATGCAGACCACTTCCAGAGGGCGTTGGTGAGCGGGCGCTGGCTATACAGCGAAGATTTCCAGTACGGCGGTGGGATTCAAGTGGTGAGGGCGCGTCTGGGGATCTCCCACTCAGTTATCGAGGGCAACAGAGCAAGGTTAGAAGGAGGCGGATTGGCGGCTAGAGACAACGCTCGAGTGTCGGCTTACGACTGCGTTTTTTGGGACAACAGGTCCCATTACGGTGGCGCTGTGGCCACCCTACACGGTGCCAGAGTAGACCTGACCAACTGCTTCATCAACAATAACAAAGCGTCTTTTGGCGGCGGAGTTAGTACAAACCACGACGACTATTGGTACACCGGCACCCCTGGGGTAACCAACCTCAACAACACTGAAATCATCGGTAACTGGGCAAGCAATGGCGGCGGCGGAGTGCGCTCGCTCGGCAACACAACTCTCACCAACTGCACTATCAGTGACAATAGCACCGAAGTCAGGGGTGGGGGTGTGCTTGCGTTCGACGACACCAGGCTAATAAACTGCACTATCAGCGACAACTCGACAGACGGATGGGGCGGCGGTGTGAGAGTCATGCGGGAAAGCAGCGCGGTGACCCTGACAAACTGCACCATGACCGGCAACACCGCTGACAGTGCTGGGCTGAGGCTTTTCCCCGCAACGACGCTTACCAACTGCATTCTTTGGGGTGATATGCCCAGCGGTCTCGATGACTCATCCAAGGGTGCTACGGTTACATACTCTGACATTGAGGGTGGGTGGGTTGGAATGGGCAACATAGATGCCGACCCGCTATTCGCCGACACGCTAAGTGACGACTACTCGCTTCTGATAGGCTCGCCTGGCATCAACGCTGGTGACCCTGAATTCAAGGACAACGACGGCTCCATTGCCGACATGGGTGCCCACGATGGTCTGACTCTCACCAGTCCGCCTGCGGTTCCGGACAGCGCAATGGTGGTTGTGATACCCGCCTCCCTGGAGCTTGGGCAGAACACTCCCAATCCGTTCAATCCTGGTACTGCCATCCAGGTGGGTATTCCAGTCGCAAGCGAGGTGCGTTTAACGATATATAATGTCTCCGGGCAGAAGGTATCTACATTGGTCGATGACTATCTTCGTGCCGGAGAACACATTGTGGCCTGGGATGGTCGGGATAGGTCGGGCCGCGCGGTAGCCAGCGGAGTCTATATCTACCGCCTATCCACAGATGACCAAACACTCACCAGACGGATGGTGCTTGTGCGTTGAGATGCCTCTTGCTGAACGCTTAATGTGGAACTCGCAGAACAGGATCACTTACGTGTCAGATTGGACCTACAGGCGGTGTAAGATGCAGACGATCGGCATCGCACGCTTATCTTACGCCGGTGTCGTCGGGCTGGCTGTCGTATTGTCAACTTTTCTCCTGGCGCCCAACGAACAGATTCGAGCGAGTGAGACCGGCCTAGTCACTGGAGTGGTGACCGACTCGGAGACCGGCGAGCCGCTGCCTGGCGCTCCGGTGAAGTTGGCAGGTTCCAACATCGGCACCACTACCGACGCCAATGGTCGCTATTTCCTCCTCAATATCCGGCCTGGCACATACGATCTCCAATACAGGTACGTGGGCTATCGGAACAACCTGGTTATCGGTGTCCGAGTGGGGGGTGGGCAATCCATCAGGATGGATGTTGCGCTGGAGCCTGCTCCAATCGAGACAGATGCGATTGTTGTTACCACCGCCAAAATGGGTTTCGTCAGTGCGCAGATGGATATCCCTGCCACCGCGATGATCGTCACACGCCAAAGGCTCAAAGAGTTGCCGGTCGCCACGATCTCTGAAGCGATCGCCCAGGACCCGGCGGTGGATAAGGCCGGTCGCATCGACGGCGCGCACATCTCTTCGACGCTTCTGGTGGTGGACGGTCAGGTTATGGTAGACCAAGAGCGAGGCAGGCCGCTGCTAGAGAATATCAACTCCACGTCGATTTCAGAGATCCAGGTTCTTGTTGGCGGGTATACCGCAGAATACGGCAATGGCCGCGCTGGTGCCATAGTTGTGACCACCCGTGATGCCTTCCAAACGGACCCTGGCGACAGGCCATTTTGGTCGTCGATGCAAGGGATCTACATTCCCGCTCACCTGAACTGGTTCGAGATCCCCGGCCCTGAGGTAGATGGCGATTCGCTAGCGGCTGAAGGTATGTACACCGCCTATGGCTTGGACAGCCATGAGTGGCGCACTCTGGGTTCGGAAACATCGCTTAGTACCACTCGTACTTACACCGATCCGAGTGGAGAGGAGCAAATTATTCCGTCGTGGTCGGCGTGGGGTTTGGAGCAAAACCCCCAACGCTACTCCGCCCGCAACCTTCAACGAATCTGGAAGTACCGACACCGCGCCGGGGTTGACAGTCTCGGAGGCCGTCAATCTGGGGTCACTCCCGAATTTATCGTCGAAGGGGCTGTGGGTATTCCCGTTCACAAGATGGCCGGGTTGGTGGTCGGTGGACGAACCACACAGAAGGCGTGGGCACAACCTTTCTACGAGCCGAAATACCTGGACCAACACCTTGATCTCAAACTCAACATACGCCCCATGGAAAACCTGCTTGTCGATGTTCAATACGGACTCGGTACCGGCTCGGGACGTGAACCGGGGATCCCCGGCGTCGAGCCGCCAGGAATCGATCCGCTATGGAAATACCTGCTGGACAACAGGGCGATTGTCAACAGCCGAATGGAGACGCGAAGCATCTGGGCGGCGTATACCCGTTGGTCTGCGGCTATCCTGGAAGTGCGCGCCAGTAGTATTGCGATCAAGAGACACGATCTAGAGAAACCCCCCTATGACGACCCGGTGCCCGAAGAATACCTGCTGGAGGTTCCTGGCCGGACTAGAAGGGGCCGAACCTTTGTCGACACCCTGAACGTGTATTGGCAGGGGCGGTGGGGCGAAGAGCCGTATGTTCAAGATGGCACCTACCGCGACTACTACCTACAGGTGCCAGGCAGCTTCAGCGAGTTGGTGAGGTTTTCCGAGGGTCGCGGCTACTATGCAGATATCTCTGGAAATTCGACGCTAAACACCATGGTGGCATCGGTCACAAGCCAGCTTGGTCGTTCGCACCGCATCAAAGTTGGTGGTCAACATGCAGACCTATGGTTCGGCGGGTTGGAGTACGAGAATCTCTTCCAACCTTCGCGCTGGAAGGCAGGATTCCGCACCGAAGCGTATTTCACCGATCACATAAGCCTCGACGGTATGGAGGCCGATCTGGGGCTGCGCTTTGACGAGTTCGGAGGGCGCGCAGACTTCATATCGGGCCTCAACCCGGCAAGGCGCTACTGGAGCCCACGAGTCGGTCTCTCACACCCTATCAACACCGCAACCAGGATTTTCTACAACTACGGAGTCTTCTTTGACACCCCCAGAATAGTGTTGGAGTCTGCGACACTGAGACCACCTAAGATGGAGCAGTATGAAGTAGGTGTTGATCGGCGACTGTTTGACCAGGCATGGCTGCACCTTACCGCGTGGAATAAAAGGCTAAGCGACGGGTTCAGCCGCACCTATCTGATCTACCTCGACGAAGATAGCACGTCCAGATCACAGACTTTGCGCAGCAACACCTTGTACAACGAAAAATTCGGTCTTTCGATCCGTGCGGAGTGGGCGTCGCGGTTTTTCAGTGGCCTTTTTTACAGCGAACTATACACCGGAGCCACAGCCGGTGGTGGGAAGACTATCATCGATTTAAGACCGGCCGAATACGAGCGCCATCCACCTGTGGACCCGACACGAGATCCCCTTCAGCACCGTACAAACATGGTTCTTCGGTGGCAGACGCCCAAAGATTTCGGCCCCTGGGAGCTTCCACCCCACCTAGCCGGAGGTTGGGCGTTTACACTCAGTTGGGACAGACAGCCAGCCTACAAGATTTTCTGGGATCCTAGCCCGATCGGTTTGGGAGGGGAGCCGATCTATGTGGGGCAGCCTAATCTGTGGGTTCGCGGCCGCTCGATGTGGGACGTACGCTTTGAAAAAGGTTTTGATTTTGGGGGAGTGAATCTGACAACATTTGTGGATGTGAAAAACATGTTTAACGCCCGGCTGATGAACCTGTTCTACTTCAGCTCCCTGCCGAATTCTGGAGAGTGGGACGCCTACGTCCGCTCGCTTCACACCAGTATGGAGGACCCACAGCTTCAGGGACCTGCTCGGGAGGGCTGGGCAAAAGATTCAGAGGGCAACATTCTGCCCACCGGTAACGATATGGTGGGTGACGTACCGGAGTATGCTGTACTGCCACAGTTTGACCGTTGGGCGCTGTGGTTGGATCCGAGATACGTCAGGTGGGGGGTGCGCATTGATTTCTGAAACGTGCCTAACGCGCAGCCTCGTTTACGTTGTCGTCGCCTGGTCTGTTTTGGTAGTGCTGCCGGTTGATCGCGTTGGTGCGAATGATAACGGTATCATCACCGGACGTGTCACCGACGCTGAGACCGGCGATCCACTGCCTGGTGCGCCGGTGAAGCTGGCGGGAACCGAATGGGGAACTCTCACCGACGATGACGGGCTCTATCTCATTTTGAATATCAGACCAGGCACCTACGACCTCGTAGTCGCGTTCATGGGTTACCGGAAAAAGATGGTGTCCGAGGTCAGAATAGTCGGCGGACGACCGCTGACTAGTGATGTCGCTCTGCAACCAATTATGATCGAAAGCGATAGTTTGATCGTCATGGGTCGAGCCGTGGTTTTCGAGACCAAAATGGAGATCCCTTCAACGGCCGTGGTCATAACCCGCCAAACACTCCGAGATATGCCGGTCACTACTATCGCAGAAGCCATTGCGCTAGACCCTGCGGTCGAAGAGTCAGGGCGCATCGGTCGTGGCGATATCGCCTCGACTGTGCTGATTATAGATGGTGAAGTGATGGTAGACCAGCAAAGCAGCCGCCCGCTATTGGACAATATCAACACCACCTCAGTTCAGGAGATCCAAGTGCTCGTCGGCGGCTTTACAGCCGAATACGGCAACGGCCGCGCTGGAGCAATTATCGTCACAACCCGCGACGCTTTTCAGACCTACCCGAGGAACAGACCGTTTTGGTTGTCAACGCAGACAACCTACACTCCCGGCCACCTCTCATGGTTTGAGACTCCTGGCCCGGAGCCCAACGGCTACTCTCTAGCTGCGGTCGGTTCCTACACCGCATATGGGGTTAACAGCCAAGACTGGCGCATCTACGCCTCGCCAGCCGCCCTCGACTCCGTCGTGCACTTCGTCACGATAAATAACCGGCCGAAGCAGGTACTCCCCTGGTCTATCGCCGAGAATCCACGCCGCTATTCACCTGAAGACCTTCAGCGGATCTGGATGTACCAACATAGGGCCGGGGTCGACAGTCTGGGAGGTCGTCAGCCTGGGGATGTCCCGGCGTACATCTCCGAGACGACTGTGGGCATCCCGATCCACCGAACCGTGGGGTTGGTGGTCGGTGGACGTCTGACGCAGGCAGCGACTGCGAAGCCGGTTACTAAGCCAAAATCTGGCCGCCGCGGCGTGAACCTGAAACTCAACATACGCCCGCTATCGTATCTATCCGTGGACCTTAAATACAATTTCGCTAAGAGAACCGGAAGCACCCCGGCTTCAGGTGGAACCAATCCAAGAAGCAAGTATTCACTGCATAACGCCTCCAAGACTTCGGCCAACGAGGAGTCACGAAGCATCTGGGCTTCTTACGCGCCATGGTCCGCCGCTGTCCTCGATGTGCGCGCTAGCCGCCTTAATGTCAGAACGAGCAGAGTTACTCCTTACGATGATCCCATTCCCGACAGATACAGACTTGCGGTGCCTGGAGAAAACACTGATGGAATTTTCGTCGACACAGTTGTGGTCTACAGGCAGGGAAAGACCTCACGCCCTTTTACGTTAGGTGAAACACACTGGGGTAAGAATCTCTACCGCCCCGCTCGGGGAGCCGAACCTACCGGGTTTGCCCAGGACATCTATACGCTAGCTTCAAGCTCTCGCACGTCGTCAATGACTTCGCTGGCCAGCGCGTTTACCATCCAGCTCACCCCTGTACATCGGCTAAAAGTCGGTGGTCAGAGGCAGATAGTATCGTTCGGCGGAACCAAAACGGTACCGGTTACCGAATGGGGACGTCGAAGCGATGCGTGGGTCACCGGCCGCATCACGCTCGACGGCATGATCGCTGATGTGGGCTTGCGAATGGATAGCTGGCGCGGGCACCCTGAACCGTTTACGGAAATCAGACCATCCGGGCGCGTCTGGAGCCCACGCTTAGGAATCTCCCATCCCATTGGTGTTTCATCGAGGTTATTCTTTAACTATGGCTATTTCTACGACATACCTGAAGAGATTATGAATTCGTCGTTCCTAGCAGCACCTCTAACCCAACAGTGGGAAGTGGGAGCCGACGCGCGGCTGACGAACATGGCGTGGCTGCATGTGGGCGGTTGGCGAAGATACCGCACCAGAGAGTTCGGTGAGACCTCAGTTTTATACCGCGAGTTATATGAGGAGGGCACCTACAGATTCGAAGACAACAAACGACGCAGCGATATCTTTGGGTTGTCAGTGCGTGCGGAGTGGGCCACGAGGTTCTTCAGTGGCTACTTCTATCACGAGAACTACTTTGCCTCCGAATCCTACGGCTCGTTTACCTTCATTGATCGCAGACCGTGGCCCTATTACAATTCCAACCCGCCACTGTCAGAGCCTTCAAAGGCGCCAATACCGGCGCAGACCAATATAGTCCTTCGGTGGTACACGCCGGTCAACTTTGCGGCATGGAGTCTCTCGCCAAAGCTGGTCGGAGGATGGGCGCTGGCTCTCCTTTTAGATACAACACCCGCCGACAAGATTCGCTGGACGCCGCCAGATTATGAATTGCCTGCCAATGTCTCCGCCAGTGAACCCAACCTGGAGGTTCGTGGACGCTCGGTGTGGCACATGCGCCTCGAAAAGACGGTTATTCTGGCAGGTGCGAGAGTGACGTCGTTTCTAGACGTTCGCAATCTGTTTAACAACCGACTGTTCAACCAGGGGTATTTTAGCCGGAATGAATTTGACGCCTACATTCTTTCGCTCCACACCCATTTTGAAGACCGAGAGTTCCAGGGCCCACCTCGCGACGGTTGGGCTACAGATTTGGGCGGGTGGACTTTGCCGACCGGCAGCGATCAAGTGGGCGACGTACCCGAGTACGCTGTACTGCCGGAAAGCGACCGCTGGGCGTTGTGGTTGGACCCAAGATACCTCAGGTGGGGATTGCGCCTGGACTTCTAAAAAGGGCTGTCTGCTGTATGACGAAGGTCAGGAATGCGGAAATCTCTGATATCAACTCGTTTGACCGCGTTGAGCCATGCCCTTCGCATCTTCAGGGGTTGCGATTGATCGGCAGCTCCCTTCACACCGTTATAACACAATAACTTACCCGCTCTCGGTAGAGCGATAGGCTGCCTCCAGGACCTCCATGTCTCTTCCTCCCTCAAAGGCACCAGCGCGCGGCTGCCTTCTCTCTCCATTGAACCACTGGATTGCCCCATCATGAGAACTGATTACTGTGGCTAAATGAGGCTCCAGGTGTCTACAATCGCTACAATCGACCATATTCGCATGCCCCAGGTTGGAGGGTTTTGAAAAAATATCGACGCTTCAGTTCTGCTGTGAGAGACATAGCGTGCTATAGGAACCTCCACTAGCATAACGCCTGGCGATGATCGGAGTCTCCAACGCATCGGTTTAAACGTGGTTGTCACCTGTGCACCCCTGACCTACCCCCCAGAAATCGGTCCAGTGTTAATGTTA
>CAZVGZ010000051.1:0-15701 GCA_964627605.1 uncultured bacterium
GCCTGAGCTAGAGGCCATGATTCACTCTCCAGCGCTCTGGCAAACCCTTCTGAGGAAATCTTCTCTGCGTTACGCGTTTCGATCTCTTCCCTTCCTTCGACTTCCATCTCCCATCGTTCGTCGCTGTCGATGACCTCCCAGCACTCCTTCGTCACTTCCTCCTCATAGGAGAGCAAAGGCGTATCATATTTGCCCGGTACTGAGGCGACTATACCCTCGGGCGATGGCGGATCTCCCGATGGCTGTGCTCGAACGATTTCCAAAGCTAGTTGCAGAGGGAGCGGCAGCGGGCCTAACGAACTCTTGCGTTCGTGCCAGAAGAGATAGTCCAGTGGTTTGGCTACATATTCGTCGGCAGACATTCGCGCTGGCAGGTCGCCGTCGAGAGCGTTGAGGGCCATCTCGAAGGCTGGGTTAGTCTCAGTCGAGGGAGATCGATTCAATATTGGCGGGTCGGACGGGCGCTTTCCAGAGCAATACCCGAGAGCCCAACTCACATCACATACTCTGGTGGCTTGCCACAATGTCCATGTGTCCATCTCCAGCCAATAAATCCACCAATCCGTCCAGTCTACCCGCTTCCTCTCCGTATTGCCAAAATATTTATCATGCCCCCACCTGATTAGCATCGCCTCGTGGTAGGCCGCAACAGCGGAATCGTCAGGCTTGCAGGCGCTCAGGATTTGGCGGAAGATGCCTATCACGTCGCTATTTAGCTCCAACTTAGAGACCTTTGCGTCTTCATTGAGTCTCGTGGTCATTCTTACCTCCGTTGCCGAACATGGCTTCGTTGGTTCGCTCAACAATCTTGGTCGTGTGGGCGACAGTGAGGTGCGAGTATCTCTGTACCATCGCTAGAGTTTTATGTCCCAATACCGCTGCGATCTCGACCAATGTAGCACCATTCATGGCTAGGTATGACGCTGCGGTATGGCGAAGGTCATGGAAACGAAAATCTTCAAGCAGCGCACGTCTTACAGCCGTGTCCCACGCGGTTCTGATATCCAGAGGCTTCGGGTCCTTCCCGTTCTGTTGAGGGGCAGGGAACACAAGGTTCGTATCCGTCCGACGCTGTCGCGAAATCCCCATCAGCGCTTCGTGAGCTTTACCAACCAGCGGCACTCCACGCGCCTCACGGGTCTTTGTGTTCTCCGGCAAGAGCATTATAAGCCCCCGCGCAATATCTACCCGATCCCATGTCAGATTCAGGATTTCCCCCCGTCTCATACCTGTGCTGAGCGCGACCATTACAACTGCGTGTAGATACGGACTGGTGGTTTCTTGACACGTTGACAGCAGCCGTTCCATTTCGGCCTCCGACAGAAAACGCACACGACCAGGCGGTTGCCTCGGTTTAGTTACTCTGCGAACGGGGTTGTCGTCAAGCCAGCCCCACTCGTTGACCGCGACCGTGAAACAATGGCTCAACACGGCGAGGTATCGAACAACCGTGCTGGGGGAACGCAACGTACCGGATGGCGTCTTCTCAGCTGCTAACATGTCACGTCCCTCAGCTACCAGAGCTGGAGACACATCTGCGAGCGAATGACGGCCCAGCCGTTGACTCCACCAATTGAGCTGGGGAATCTGTGACCTGCTGCTGTTTGGCCTTTTCGCTGGCATCACCTCTTTGAGGTAGCGCCCAATCATATCTGAGACCGTACGCCGCCTAGCCTCTATACCCGGTAGGTGCCTTCCCGCCTTCATGTCCGATTCAACCAGTTGAGCCCACTGTGTAGCGTCGGTCTTCCGGTCGAACGTCGCCGTCTGCGGCGGATAGCCTTTGAGACGAACCTGCACACGGAACCGGGTTTTACCCGTCGCATCGCGTCGTTCCTGGATATTTGCCATCGCGCCACCTATGTCCCGCGAGAGGTTTTGTATCTTTTGTACCGCTGATCGCCGTATGTGAGTGTCAACACTGCAAAGATCGGCGAACGCTCACTAGGAAAATTCCCACATCAAATTACGGCACAGTGTGATAAATGACAACTGAGACGGGCAAATTATATGCCTAGAAGTTCTAAGTCCTTTAATACCAATAATATGACATCTGCGCCACATAGATATGGCACAATATGGCACAAATGAGGGAGGAGTAGTGAAGGGTGTCGTAGGCTATTTAGGTTGAGTGAGCCGCTATTAATACGGCCGGAGATGATAGAGGGATTACGGATTACTGTGTTGTTACTTGCGGTCGGTAGTCGCTATTCGGCGTGGCCAAGTGTGCCGTTAGTGTGCCACAAGCCCTATTAGGACTGTTCTGGAATGCGGCAGACACGACGTAAGTTATTGATAATATTAAACGCGCCCGACAGGACTCGAACCTGTGGCCTGCGGATTAGAAGTCCGCTGCTCTATCCAGCTGAGCTACGGGCGCTGATGGGGTAGCGACCCTAGAGAACCCTAAACTTCGCCATAAAACATGTCGTGCGCAATCGTCCGCTATCGGATAGCTACCCAAGACGTAGTCGCAACAACGGTTTGTGGCTGACAGGGCTCAGAACTTGTCATGTCTAGCCGAAGATGGGAGTATCGCGACTCGTGGAGGAATGGTCGATGCTGGGCGCTGCGCAAGCTGGCGACTCTGATGCTTGAGGAGCGTGGGTTCACGGTGATGACAGCGGTCGACGGTTTGGAGGGTGTAGAAACATTTCGCGAACATGCCGACGAGATTCTACTGGTTCTGCTTGATATGACTATGCCGCGAATGAGTGGTGAGGAAGCGTTTAAGATTATGCACGAACTGCGCCCTGATACCCCGATAGTTCTATGCAGCGGCTATACAGCTCAAGAGGCCAGTTCCCGCTTTGCTGAGCAGAACTAAGATGAGCCCGCAGGCTTCATTCAGAAGCCCTATCAGGTAGACACTCTGGTTCGAGAGTTGAGCGCTAAACTTCCGGGCGCTGAGCAAGCGTAAGAATCCTGAGGGTCTCCGCACTTCCTTACCAGATTACAGCCAATGCCTTCAGCCCCTCACTCCGTGTTTAGGCGGCTTTGGCTCTGTTCGGGTATTCGCCAGACCTGACCACCTCATCCATCATCGCCTCAAAGTTCTCCTGTCTCGTGCCTATCATAATCGAATGGCTCGAGCCAAGAATAAACCGCCCACCTGGCGCTGCTATCTCAATCGCCCGTCGCACCTCTTGCCGCGTCTCTTCAGGGGTGCCCTTGGTGAGTGTCTCGGTGTTTACGCCACCCCAAAGTGTGATCTTGTCGCCATACTCGCGTTTTAGCTTCGCCAGGTCCATCGTTGCTGACTCTTGTATCGCCTGGTAGGCGTCGTAGCCAGCTTCGATAAGAAAATCCATCAGCGCCCAGTTGTTGCCGCAGGCATGTTTGAGAGCGTAGGAGCCTATCTCATGCGTGGCATCGGTCTGCCGTTTCATTGACGGTAGAAACATCTCCTCAATCCATTTGGGCGAACAGAGCGGCCCCTTGGAGGTCGCATAATCAGTCGCGGGACACAGACCGTCGGCACCTTCGCGAACGAACATGGCGTCCATGGCGATGTTCGTTGTTGTCCCGGTCTCTGCGGCACGCTGCAAAATCTCAGGCGAATCGACCATCATGTGCATTGCGTTTTCCATGCCCCCCAACATCGGGAATGTGGCATCGCCGCTGCGTGCGAGAATAAAATGCGTGTCGCCGAACTCTTTCACAACCGCTCGCCACAGCTCCCAGCAGGACTCATCAGGTTCGACGTATTCCCCTGGCTCCGGGAAGCTGTCCAGAGTGTATTCGCGCTCAGCGTATTCCACTCTTAGGAGCCACTGGCTCTCGCCCACTTTGTAGACGTCGCCCTCATCGCTCTTATACGTTCCCGGCGCGATCTCCTCGTAGGGCTTTATTTCCGCGCCAGCTGGAGGCACCAGTGACACCGCTATCATGTCCAGCGGCACTTTGTGATGAAACTCGATCAGATCTTCGATCATTGACCAGACAACCTCGTCGCGCCTGCCCTCCCAAAGCGCCTTGGTGGTTTTGAAATGCCCACGCCAAAATGTCGGGCGACCCAACATCCCTTCAACCGCTTCGTGATCTACGGCAAACTCGCCGACGGGAACACGGTCGGGCTCCTGACCATTGAGCGTCGCTATAATCCGTTCTTTTGATGTCATCTATCTGCCCTTTTCACCAGCATATCTGTTGTCGCGCCAGATCGGTCTGATCCACGAGGTCGGCTGGTTGGAATATAAGGATTAGGCGGGACTGGTCACATCTTCAACGCAAGCGTGCGCGCGCATAGGACGTTCGGTCGGCATCTGTTCACGTGCCCACAACCTACGGTGGCAAACAACAATCGCTCTGTAGGATTTCCGATTGACCAGGGACCGCCGCGATCAGCGTACCGCTCAAGGTATATCTGCGCCTTATATCAGCACCATCACCTCTCAGGCCTAGCGGCACTATTATTTGACGCCCAGCTTGTACATTCGGTCGTGGATGGCTTTTGTGGCTTGCATAAACGGCTCTTCCGAGTATTCCTGATGGCTCTTGGCGTTCTACATCATCCTGCGCAGGTGTTGGCGGTGTTTGGGCGTCAGCTATCAGCCGTAAAGCCGCAGAGAGCAAGCGCTGCAATCCCCAATCGAGTGGCTGTCAACCGTGCTTTCATTCCTCAACCTCCCTTCCAAAGACCGATACGCCCGGCTAGAACTTGTTGATTAGGGTGTCAAGCTGCCGTAGGGTCGCTGGTGTTGGGCGAAAGCCGGTGGGGCGTATTGGTAGTTTGTCGTATGAGCTGTAGGCAAGATTGGCCATTCCAGGCGTGCTGATTTTGGCGTGGTTTTGATATGCCGAGTCCATCACAGCGTTGATGATTCCCGTGGCGACCAGCGTTCTTTCGACGGGCCACGGTGGCTCCCCGGTTACAAACATCTCTTCAATGTTGAGACCCAGATAGGCAAAATGGGTGTGCTCGCGGTGATACTGAAGATAGAACTCCGTCGATTCAATCCCTTTGTCTGTTTTCGCGGCGAATGCAAAATCCCTCGCATAGCCATTTAGCTGAAGAATCGCGGCTTTCAGTCCGTCGGTGTACTCGATTAGAAACACTTCGGGGTTTTCGCAGTACTGCTCCATCGTGCCCACAGGTCTGTTTATCATCCGGTCAGCCGCAGCTTCTGCTAATTCCCGCGACCACAGCCCGGCATCGCCTGCTTTCCAGACAGCATCGCCTACCAGACACTGGACGGATTTCACTCCGGTTTCACCGCCCTTGCGCCGTTCGACCATGCACTGAAGCGTTTCTACGGTGTGATAACCATAGGCCTCCATGCCGCCAAAGCCGATGGCAAGCGCCTCTGTTATTGGGGTCTCATCAAACTCCAGCCAAGGGTTGCGCCAGCAGAGTGTGAGAGTTGAGCCAGCGAGCATCGGGACGTTCAATTCCTTGCCGCGCTGATACATCCACCACGCGTCATCCCAGTTGTAGGAGAGGTGTTTGTCGTTAAATACCGGGACGACACGTCCTGACGACGCAAAAACACCGCATATCTGCTCCCAGAAATAGCGCCGGGGATACATATGGCGGCCCATCTCGTCAATGGGGTAGTCGCCATGCTCACCAATAGAGATAACCCCGTCCACCCCAAGCTCTTTGCCGCCTAACATCAGTGTCTGACGGATGCTCTCAAATATGGGAACCCCGAACTCTTCCGAATATTTTTTCGCCATATCACGCTCACCAAACTGTTCGACGTACATCCCTACAAGCTTGGTCCGTGGCTCCAACACCCCTTCGTCGGTGGGAAACCCTTTGAGGTACTTTGTCAGGATGACATCAGCGTGGGAGTTTGGAAAAAATTCGCCCATGATCGCTACAACGCGTGGTTTGTCGGACATGCATCCGTCCTTTCGGCAGTGGATTCAGAAGCAGAGACAGAGGGTAACGATCCCGACGGATTCATTAAATCGGCGGGTCGGCCCGTCTCTAGGGCATAACGAGGCCCAAACGGCGTTTATTTAACTGAAAGGGAGGGAGCGACGATGCGGATTTTATCTCTTGCGTTAATTGTGATGGCAATCTGGGCTGGCGTTGCACCGGCCCGCCTATCTGTGCTGATCGTCGATGACGACGGCCCGGCGGACTTCTCTACGATCCAGTCAGCGGTAGACGCCGCCCAGCCAGGTGACACCGTTCTGATTCAGTCCGGCACCTATCGGGAGACGGTCCTGATCTATAACAAGAACGACCTCACACTGCAAGGCACGCATCGGGATACGGTGAAAATATCGCGGGCCGAAGCCGGGACCCTGTACTAGATCGTAAAGATCGAGCAGAGCCAACGGATCGCAATTGAACACCTGACGATCGATGGGGGTGCAGGTCTAGCGGATTTCGGTGTGTCGGCTGGCGAATGCATTGATGTCACGATCCGGCACCTTATGATGACGGACATAGGCTTTGCCTTCGTTGTAGTCCGGGGCGGCTGGGGGTTCACGATAGTTGGCAACGAATTCATCGTGGACAGAGAGTCAATTCAGAGCGGATCAGAACCGATGTACATATATGCCAGTGACGCCCGCGACGTGGCGTTCGGGTGCAACCGGAGTGTTTGGATTGGCCCGCCGTCCGAGCCGTCGGGTGAGCGCGGCTTTCCCGCACTCAGCATAGGTGTCGAGGCGGTCGCTGATCTCCTAACATTGCGTTTTTGGGGCAACCGGCTTGACGGCGACCAAAGGGCTGCATTGATCCTTGTGATTGAGAATAACTACGAGCGGGGAGGCTACCGATTGCTGCTCGTCTTCGAGACCGGCGCAGATAGTCTTATCGCCGGTGTCGCCAACAACATGGGGTGGTGTCAAACACGCGCACTCAAAGTAACTCTACTGTTTGACACCAAACCGCGCTGGGTCGGCCATTACAGTCGCGTGGGATTTTGAGACGAGCATGTCGGCTAGAGGGATGCTGACGCCACCGTCTACGAGGATTGTTTGGCCGGTGATCGCTGAAGCTTCGTCGGAGGTGAGGAACAGGACAGCGTCGGCTATCTCGTGCGCCCGCATCGGTCTGCCTAGGGGATAGGCGAGCATCCCGACACTGTTGCGCTGCGGCCCTTCGTCGTAGTCGTCTGGGAGTGTCGCGCCTGGGGCGACGCCGTTGACTCTGACGCCTTTGGGAGTGAAATCGAGAGCCATCGCCTGGATCATCATGTTCAAGCCAGCTTTGGCGGTGGCATACATCGCATACCGGTCGCCAGGATGCGTTCCGTGGATGGATGAAATGGCGGTGACCGATCCCGATCCGGCGGTATCGATTATCACGGGCACTGAGTGCTTTATCGCCAGGAACGTTGATGTTAGTGTAACCGCCATGCAACGGTTCCACTCGTCGAGTTCAATTTCCGTCGCGTCGCCACGTTTGGACCAGAACACCGCCGTCACCACTGAGTCGAGCCTGCCGAATTTCTTAACGGTTTTTTCCGCCATCTCCACCGCTGTTTCTTCCAAGGCAACGTCACCTGCGATTGAAAGCCTGGCATCGGAAGGCACTCCTGCCTCATCGTATGCGGCGGCGATTCTTGCTTCGTCCTGATCGACGATAGCCACCTTGGCGCCTTCCTGGTGAAAGCGACGGATGATAGCTGTGCCGATCCGACCAGCGCCACCTGTGACTATCGCCACACGATTACCTAGTCGCATGGACTCGGTCCTCTTCAAAATGATTGAATGATTTGGAGGTCAAAGCTAGGGGGTGATGCCGAACCGCTCTGGGTCATCTTTGACTGACTGGACAGCCCTATTGAACAGCGTATGCTGTAGCGGGACCGACGACCCACCGTCCACCGTGATAATCTGACCGGTAATACCGCCGCTCTGCTCGGACGCCAGGAAAACCACAGTATGCCCGATCTCCTCCACACTTGGGTAGCGGCCCAAAGCGTAATGGATGCCGATTGTTTTGTTCTGTTCGAGGTCCGGTGTGTGATCCAAAGGCGTCATTCCGCCAGGCGAGATACCGTTTACTCTCACGCCCTGTCCGCTGAAATCGAGCGCCATCGCTCGGACCAGATGATTGAGCCCTGCTTTGGCTGCGGCGTAGGTGATATACCGGTCGCTAGGGTGATCGCCGTGGACAGACGAGATGGCGATAATTGATCCATACCCGCCGGTGTCGATGATCGCCGGGACTGCGTATTTGGCAGCGAGGAACGTTGATGTGAGAGTTACCGCCAGACACCTGTTCCAATCTTCAAGCGAGACTTCAACAGCGGTGCCGCTAGTGGAGTCGTAAACGCATGTCACGACCGAATCCAAACGCCCAAACTTTTCAACTGTTTGCTCGACCATCGTCTCAGCAGAGGATTCCAAAGCTACGTCCCCAACAATCGAAAGCCGGTCACCTTGCGGGATGTTGGACGAGTCGTAGGCCGCTGAGATTTTTTCCTCGTCCTGATCGACGATCACTACTTTGGCACCGACCTCGTGGCAGCTTCTAAGGATGCCCTTGCCCACCATCCCCGCACCGCCAGTGAGGATCAGAACTCGGTCTTTCATCTGCATCTACGACTTCTCCTTTTTGGCCCGTAGCGCCGCGTGAGCGGCGAATACCGATTTCGTGTCGGGTCCCCTGCCATCCGCCAAACGAAGCTGTGGCGGTCGTGTGTCAGGGATACGTTCGATAAGTTCGCGCGCCTCCAGATCGAATCTTACGGCTACGGTGTACCAGTTTATAGACCCCTCAAAAGTCGCACGAAGCCGCCGGCTCAGATCACCGGACAGTTCGGTAAATATCATCGGCCCGGATGTTTCGAGCGCCTGAAGAATAGCGATTTTTATCCGGTCATATTTTGCTCGGTTGATGTTGACCCTGGCCTTGCTCTCTGGGTGCAAGGTGCGGATCGTCCGGTTCATTCTACTGGCTCAGTCCTTTTTACGGGCACATCTATCGGGTTGGTTGGTCGGTTCGTTCTGAGCGTGTTCTGTTCCGGTGGTCTTGCTACGATCTGAGCAGTTTGACAGAAATGGGCGGCCTGCGGTGGACTTTCTGTCTTGTGGTATCGGTAGCTGCGGCCAAGTTTCAGACCGCGTCTAAGTCTCACTTCCTGCTAGTAATGAATTCAACTCTCTCTCCAGCCCAGCACCTTGGCCAGCGTATCAATTAAGGGATGCAAACCTCATGCCCGCCGCTTGATAATTGTAGGCGCTGTCCTACGTTGAGTTGGTCTGAGAGCGCAGTTGCCTTATGGCCGCTCGCGATTTTGCCGCCAACGGGCTTTCGGGGTATTTTTCCAGCAGACGATCATATGTCTCAATCGCCGTGGCGCTACCTGCGTATGTCTCCTGAAATCGGCCCAATTCCCAAAGGGCGTCGTCGGCATACGTGCCGTCAGAAAACTCTGACGTAACCTGTTCCCAGTAGTTTACCGCCAATGTTTTGTCACCGGTTTTAACCGCCGCCTTAGCACCCTGAAGTAGTATCCAGTCGTTGAGCGGGCGGCTGTTGGACAACCCTGAGGCCATGCTCAACACCGAGTCGTACTGACCGATGCGCAGATGGTGCGCAACACGCCCAGCATATCGCCAGGCACCTGTATCATATTCCGCTTCGGCTAGGAGTAGACGCAGAGATAGTGCGTCGTTTGTCTGTGCCAAATGAGGGTGGTCTGTTGTGAGCGGCTCCATCGCCTCGTTGGTAGATTTGGCATCGCCCTGATAGAACCCGATCCGCACGAGTTCCAGCTGTGCGGCCTGCCATTTCTGGCTGCCGGTATTTGCTGCGAGTCCACCAAAGTGGCGACGTGCGACCTCGAAATCAGAGCGCCAAACAGCGCACATTCCCTGACCAAATGTGCCTTCCCACGCCAGAGCCTTTCTGCCGCCTCTTGCGGTCAGTTGCCTGTAGAGCCTGTCAGCTTCGGCGATGTCGCCACCGGTCTCCAGAATGATGGCGGCGAGGCTTAGTTTGGCGCGATCCGCATATTGGCTGCGGCCGTGGCTGATGATCTGGCGGTAGGGCTCTGCGGCCAACTCAAAAAGACCTGCAGACTCTAACGCCTGAGCCTGGGCGAACCGCGCAGCTGGAACAAGTGGTGATCGAGGGAACTCAAGCGCGAGGCGGTTGAGCGCTTCTGCGGAGGATGCCAGCTCATCTTGGGCTTTGAGGGTCGCGGCAAAGTCATAAAGGCGCTGGCCTTGATCCTTTTCCATGCGGGAAGCTACGGCCATCTGCTCAACCGCAGCAAGCGGATGCCCAGCGGCAACCAATGACTGGGCGGCCAGTCGATGGAGTCCTGGCTGTTGCGGCCTTGTCTTCAAGGCTGCGGTGAACGTTTTGGAGAGGGAGTCGCTGTCAACTCTGGACGGATTGGCGCGGTCGAGCAGCACGATAGCGTCGTCGGTACGCTCTGGATCATGACTGACGTAACGTACCAAAGCCTCTGCGGCGCTCGGAAAGTCATCTTGCGCCAGTGCGAGCTCTGCGGTTCTGCGGGCGAACAGCGCTTTCTGAGGGGTGTCACGCTCACCTCGACGCGCATAACGAAGCGCCTGTTCGGCGGAGTCAGCCCTGGTTAGTGCGTCTACGATCAACACATACGGGCGATGCCAC
This sequence comes from uncultured bacterium, assembly GCA_964627605.1. Classification (GTDB taxonomy): domain Bacteria; phylum Latescibacterota; class MWCZ01; order MWCZ01; family CAZVGZ01; genus CAZVGZ01. The sequence continues at coordinate 10,556 of CAZVGZ010000051.1, forward strand.
TCAGGTCGTGCTAAGAGGACTTCCTGCCATACGGTGTGTGCGTCATCATCTCGCCCCAAGCGAAAGAGAACCTCGCCATGAAGTATTTTGACATCGTCGCGCCCTGGGTGGCGATTTGATGCGTCGGTCGTCCAGTTGAGAGCGTCACTGTACTTCTGTGCTTCCAACAGAAGGCGCGTGCCCCAAACGACAGCGTCCACAAGCTCTGCACTATGACGCCACGCCTGTCGGTAATGTTGAATCGCCTGCTCGGAGCGACCCATCTGCTCGCTGATACGGCCACGGCGCAACCAACGCCTCGCCTGTCGTTCGTTTGAGTAGGCGGAGGTGCTGGCGACGATGACTGCCAATATCACCCAACTGCAACAACGGCTTACAGCCCATCTTCTTTTGATAGCTCACACCTCAAACCGGCCACCGGTCTAACTTAGAGTCTGTTCAAATTCATCGAGAATGGCAGCGACCTCATCCGGGGACGCGGCGAGCAGATCATCCACCACATCGCCATCGCAGGCAAGTTCGGAGAGTTTCGCGAGTGTTTGCAGATGCAGTGCCGGGTTGGTGTTCGGACCCACGAGCATAAACACAAGACGTATCGCCTCTGCGTTCTCCTCGGATTCTCCAAAACTCAGCCCATCGGACCTTCCTATCGCCATCGCTGAGTGGTCGAGATCAGCGGTTAGAGCGTGCGGGATCGCGATTCCGCCGCCGATGGCGGTGGTGGCGATGTCTTCGCGCTCGATGATCTGCTGCGCTACGGCTACGGGGTCCGAAATAGCCCCGTGGGCATCCAGCGCGTCGGTTAGTTCTCGTATCGCCGTGTCTCTGTTAAGCGCCGTCAACTCAGACACCAGGGCACCAGCGTCAAGTAGTTGTGTCAATGTCATCTGTAGTCGAGTTTTATCCTTATTAGCGCCGAAAATTCCTAACGGTTCCTTGGATGAGAAAAAAGAATCTTACCGCTGCATTTTTTTTGCGGAGAGATTCGCTCTGATTCGGGATTCAGGTCGTGATAGGCAGGGGCTTCATCCACACTGCGTTCCACTCTAGATCTCAAAAAGGTCATCTTCGGCCTCTCGAAAAATCGCGATTACGTCATCCGGGGTGTCGGCCAGAGCTAGCCGTTGGCCCACATTTTCGCGGTTCAATACACGGGAGATGCGCGACAGCATTTTTATATGAGGGCCAGTGGCGTTTGGGGGGGCCAACAGCAGAAAGGCCAATCTGACAGGCTGGTTGTCCAGAGAATCGAATTCCACGGTGCCGGTTATAGTCGCGAAAGCGCCTACGAGCTCGCTTACGGTGTCGGTTTTTCCGTGGGGAATGGCTATCCCTCCGCCGATCCCGGTGGTCATAATCGCCTCGCGTTCAGAGACCGCAGTCAAAGCAGCCTCAACGTCCCCAACCCGCCCAGAGGCGGCAGATAGCTCCACCAAACCTCGCAGCAGATGCGGCTTGTCGATGACCTCAAGCCTGGTCGCCACGAGTTCGGGTCTCAATAGTTCCGTGAGTTTCATTAAGGTCTCTGTGGCACCTGTTCAAACCGCATTGGGCGTTGAGAAATGAGTGAATGATGTCCTGGAACCCGGCGATGATGCCGTTGGCCACCCTACGAATATGCTGGACGTCTGCCCGATCAATCAAGTCGCAGCGGAACTGGTGTTCGAGTTCATCGGCCTCGAGGATCTGGGATTCGCCGTCATTTTCGACCCAAACATCCAGAGTAAGGTCGGTATATTCGACCTCATCTGAACGGATAAAAACGTCGGTTATCACATCAAAGCGGTGGCCAATCAGCGACCCATAGGGGGCCGTCATACGCCATGTGGTATAGGGCGTGTGCTGAGAGTAGGATCCGACCGTGATCGTGCCTGTCGGTAACGCGCTGGTCCCGATGGTCTGGTCTCTGTCAGAGACGTATCTCATTATGGCTCTCTCTCCTGGGATCAGCAGCAGACCCTCGCAAGTGAACCGCTCAGTCGATCGGCCCAACCGATGTTTTATCTCCGTGACCATCATCGAAGCAGGTGAACCCTCTTGGTGACGGCGCGAGCGCCTTGGGTGATATGGATCAGATAGACGCCTGCGGCGACATCCCAGTCAGAATCGTCCTTTCCTCTCCAAAGAAATTGAGTGGTCTCCCGATTCGGGTGGAGCCTATAGAACCCGACCTGTTGCCCCAAAACGTTGGAGATTGTGACCTCAATAGGTAGCTCCGTCGTCAGCGATCCGATATTGATAGTTACAGCCGGGTTGAACGGGTTCGGCCTCACACGCACTTCTATCGGCCCCGCTGCCCTCAAGGGGCTGTTGGCGGCGGGAGTAGCGATCGCTGAAGGATGTTGGAGCCAGTCAAGCGCTTCAGCGAGTACCTGAGTCGAAAGAATTGGTACTTGAAAATCAGCGATGTCCCACCCGTAGACCAGAGCCCGGTAGCTGCTATCTACTCCTAAGCCGACGATGGGGTGAGGCAGTGGGGGCTCTTCTCTGGTGGCCTCATCGAAGGTGCGTATCTCAAGCCTAAAGTCAGGTCGGGCGTTTGAGCTCATCACGTCAAGATGGATTCCAGGAACCACCTCTGGGCCGCTAAGCAACCTCGCGCCATACGGTCCAATGCCTGCGAACACTCCTCCTGTAGACTGTGCGAAGACATTAATCCCCGCCAGGCTATCCTGAACGTCGATGGCGTCGTAGACCCCCAAATAGTCAGCGATGAATAGCGAATCTTCGAACGAGCGATGAATCAGATCTGACAGCGCTCCTGCGCTGAACATCAATAGTTTCCCATCGCCGTCAAGATATCCTGCAAGCGCAACCCTTTCTTGGGCTGTAGGCGTCGCATGGATTCCACGCCAGATGACTATCTCGAATTTCGACAGAATCTCAGCCGATAGCGCCCCGTCAGACTCATGCGTCCAACGGTGCATCAGATCGCCGACACTCTCGAACAGTTCTGACGGTTTGGTGTCCATCCATTCCACCGCAAGTATTGGCGGGCTGCCCACAGTCACTTGGCGGTTTATACTGTGACGACCAGCTGATATCTCAATCGAGGCTCTCGCCGAAGGAGCGGTGAGTGAAACTATCACCTCGACCTCCAGAGACGCTGTGTCCGCCGGTTCGAGATAGAGCGGGACACACCCATCGACCGCCTGAGACACTCGCCCCGTCGCACCAGAAAGTTGCAGAGGGCCGGTTGGGGTGAGTGTCGGTGGGAGACTCACATCCACACAGGTGCTGTCGTAGAACGGTCCTTCGTTGCTGATAGTCAGCTTCAGTTTGGCGGTCTCTCCTGGGCGCAGCACCCTATCGCCATCGTCCACAACACTGACCTTTGTGGGCATTACCAGCCCTCTGGCCAACTGTCGCAAACGGGTCAGGCGACTCATTGCAACCATAAAGTGCGGGGACACAGCCCCTGACGAGGTCTGGAAGTGGCGGTTCGCCAGCAGCCAGACCAGAGGGTCGCCTCTTGAGTACAGCACCCATCCCCAGATCGGCGCTTTGCCGAGTGTGGCAGGTTCGCCAGTGCCTCCGACGGTGTGATAAAACAGCGGTGTGATCAGGTCCCTATTCCAAACCAGCTCGGTAAATGTTTTTGCGAACCGCGCCACATCGATGGTGTCGAAAACCAGTCCGCGCTCGTGGAGATACATCGCGAATTCGAGTTCGAGGTTGGCGTGGGATATGTCCTCAAAGCTCTCTGACAGGTTGGTAGAATACGGCCATCGGTAGCCACCGTTAGCCAATAGGGTCAGCCCGCCTTTGAGATTACCACCCATCTTGATCGCCAGATCGCGGTAGTTCGGCTGTGGCTCATCTGGGTGCTGAGCTCTGTATCTGCCGGAGCTGACAGCGTCGTCGAGGAACAGGAGCATCGAACCAAAAGCGCTGTACTGGTTGTGCGGCGTGCTCCTGAATCCACCCCACTGTCTCCAAGTAATTCCCGCAGAGTCTGGGTGCCCTTCCCAATACGAGAGCCATTTGCCTGCGACGTGCCTCCTCAGCGTATCGAGATATGCTTGGGCTTTCCCGCCGAATTCGGTCCAAAGCTCCGAGTCCTGGTATACCATCGCGACAAACTGACTTAAAGGTGCGCCTACATGCCCGTCGTGGACGATAAACTCATCCCACTGAGGTGTATACGTACCACCTGGCGTGCCCCACCCCAGAAATCCGTCGGCGTACGTCGGGTGGTAGGCACCAGTGTCAGGGACGTCTTTCATGTTGCCTAAAATCACGTCCACATGCTCGGTGATACGCCCTAGCCAATAGCTGTCGCCTGTAATCAGATAGCCCTCGACAAACACTCTGAGCACATAGGCCTCGCCCCATGCGAGCGAGCTTGAGCTTGAATTTGTGTAGAACCTGTCCGCCTGGCCCAAGTCCCACTCGGTGAGCTGGTCCAGGTAGATGCCATCGCCGTTGTCGAGCAGTGCGATGGACGGTGATGTCCACAGTACAGCCGACAACAGCAGGCCGATTACGACACGGTTTGATGGGCGTATCACATACATTTTTTAGGGCGTATTCCCTCTTAGCAACGGTGTCAGACAGCCGACGTGCTCCACCACTATGTCTGGCATTTCAGACGCTGCATCCGCCATGTCTTGCGTTGTCTCGCCGCTTAGGACAAGTATTCCGGTCATTCCACTGTCGTTCGCCATTTTGATATCTGTGTACAGCCTGTCGCCGACCATCGCGGTGCTCGCAGAATCCCCAACTCCGAGCCGTCGCATGGCGTAATCCGCCATGGTCTGATAAGGTTTTCCTATTACGACAGGTTCTGCGTCTGTCGCTGCGGTGATCATCGCGCAGATCGAACCGCAGTCGGGTATCGGTCCTTCTCTAGTCGGGCAGACCAGATCGGGGTGCGTTGCTATCAGCGCCGCACCGTCTAGCATCGCCGAACATGCCAGCTTCACCTTCTCATAGGTCAGCGTCGTGTCAAACCCTACTACCACGATCTCTGGACCATTTTCGACCAACTCAATCCCAGCACCGGCGAACTGCCGCTCCAAAGACGGAGTACCCAACACAAAAACCGTCGCGCCTGGGTGATCGTTTTGGAGGTGATCCACTGTCGCATCACCAGCCGTTACAACATCCACTGCGTCGGTGGGGATACCCATTCGGGTCAGTTTCT
>CAZVGZ010000051.1:15711-17516 GCA_964627605.1 uncultured bacterium
TCCGCGTATGCTGTAGCGTCATTCGCAGAGTTGTTTGTGAGAAAAACGACATCCCGTCCACTTGTTCTGGCGGCGGATACGAAATCTGCGGAGCACTCAAAGACATCATCTCCCAAGTAGATGGTGCCGTCCAGATCAAGCAGGAAACCGCTCACGCTGTCCATCACAGTTCTTGCGTGCCCTGGGTCGGTCACACTCATGCTGTAAATACCATCAATCCAACAAGCTCAATTTCGAACATTATCTCCACATCCTACGTGATTTTCTGCGGGTACCCTCCACACGGACTCGCGTCTTGGACATCCTGTCGTCCGCACTGGCTTCCAGGTTCGCTCCGCCTATGGTTTTCATCACCCAATCTCAGGTCAGAGGTAGCATGAAGCCAGTCAGGGCTGCCGACCACTCCAGAATCAGACCGGACTGAGCTCCATATAGCGCATGGGGATCGGATAGAACTCCTATGCCTCTAATCCGGCTGGCGAGACAGATGACTATTGCTGTGCCGGCATCAATTTCAACTCTCCACAGACTCCGTGGACCATAGCTATATCAGACAGAGCTTACCTCGACTGGGCGACCATCCTGTTTAGCTGATACGATGGCCGCTTCTATCACCGCCAAAGCCTCCAGGCCAACGGCACCGTCTGTCTCTGGGGCCTCACCAGTTTCGATTGAGGTGGCGAAATCATCCAGCTCTTCGGCCTGGGTATTGACAGTCGGAGTGTCAATCACCTCAACCGAATAGTCCTGGTGCTGCAACTCAAGGCTTTCAGTCGTGGAAAAAAGGTTGGCATCGACAGCTAACAGGTTGATATAGTTGCGTCCTGGGATTACATAGTGGGAGTTGAGTGTGCCTAGAATCCCGCTCTCAAACTCAAGAAGTGTCACCGTCACATCGTGGTTGTCGCCAGACATCAGACCGCTTGCCCGCTGGAAAGAGCTTACCACTGTCACCGGCCCAAACAGGTAGAGCAACGTGTCGATAGCATGAACGCCAAGCTGCATAAGCGGCACCGCTGGGCATTTTTCGTACTCCTGCCGCCATGCGTCCGGAGGGCAGGAAATCCCACCACGATGGGAGAACTGCGCGTCTACCGCGACGATCTGCCCAAGATCGCCATCGTCCACTATCTGCTTCACTTTGCGGTAGGGGCCCTGTCGCCTCGTGTTATGCCCAACCATCAAAATCCGGCTGGCGGCCTCGGCTGCTGCCACCATCGCGCGACCCTCGGACATTGTGTTGGCGATTGGTTTTTCGACGTAGACGTGTTTGCCAGCGGCGAAGGCTTCTTCAGCCATCGGCTGATGAATATGATTCGGTAGAATGAGCACCACGCCCTTGATCTCATCATCGGCGAGTATCTCTTTGAAACTACCCTCTGCTTTGGCTCCGATTTTCTTGGCGACTTCAGAGCAAAGCTTTGTGTCGACGTCGAATACCGAGTGGATGTGTGCGTTATCAGAGGCGAGTGCGCCTTCAGTGATCGCACGGCCGTAGCCGCCCAACCCTATCTGTGCAAGCTGCGTTCTTGGCATCAATCCTCAAATCTGCTTTGGAGTGGGCTCACATATATCTCAAGCCTGAAATTTCGCCAATTTTGCGACCCCACGCAAATATCTGATCCATCAAAGTGCCGCTTACGGTAGCCCTCGGTTCTGTGCCGATCTCCAATTTGTGGGCGTGGTCAGACTCTGGCTGCAAGATGTAAATTTACCCTATTCGCGCTTTAGCCGGACCCTCGCCCAACACCGCTTGTGGGAGTGAGAACCAACTTCATACGATATAGGTTTCACCACAGCATCTC
>CAZVGZ010000052.1:0-7612 GCA_964627605.1 uncultured bacterium
TGAAGGAGGAATGCGTGATTGATCTGGCATGGGCAGGCAGTGGAGGCGGAGGTGGTGCACAGGGTGGGATGGGGGAGATGCTATTTCCCCTAATGCTGATTTTCGTCATTATGTATTTTCTGATGATCCGCCCTCAGCAGAAAAAGCAGAAAGCAAAACGGGCGATGATCTCCGCGCTGAGCAAAGGCGACAGAATTAGGACCATCGGCGGTATTCACGGCAAAGTGACACAGGTGAAGGATTCCACGATTACGCTGCAGGTGGCCAGCCAGACCAGGTTGGAAATAGCCAGGTCGGCAGTTTCGGCGGTCCTTTCAGATGGTGATGACGGCGACACCGACGTCAAAGACGAAGAGGCGCTGCAGGAACAGAACTGATTACTTAGACAGACTCAATCATCACGCGGCCGGACTTTGGGAAAGAATCGTAGGGGGGGGGTATGGCCCGACTGCCGATACACCTATTTGGCGATCCTGTACTTAGAAAAACCTCACCTGCAATTGATGAGGTCACAGAAGGTATACGTACTCTTGCGGCTGACATGATCGACACCATGTACGCCGCTCCAGGGATCGGTCTGGCCGCCCCACAAGTGGGGCGCAACGTGCGGATGATCGTTGCTGATCGTGGTGTTGGGGAGAGCGAAAACCCGTCGCCTCTGGTGCTAATAAACCCTGAACTCATAAGCGCTGGAAAAGAGATGGACATAGTTGAGGAGGGGTGCCTTTCACTTCCCAACCTTCGAGCGAATGTCCTTCGCCCGCTGCATACTGAAGTTGCATTCACAGACGTCGACGGCAAACGGTTTCGACTGAAAGTGAGTGGGATGCTTAGCCGGGTAATCCAGCATGAGATGGATCATCTCGATGGGGTACTGTTTGTCGATCGCTTGAAACCGTTGACACGCCGACTTCTGGACAAAGATTTGAAAGCGCTGGCACGGCGGCAAAAAGAGGGTGAATTCGCCTAATGCGGTTAGTCGTAATGGGTACACCGGAATTCGCCGTTCCCACCCTGATTAGTCTGGCTGAGCAGTCGCACGAGATAGTGAGAGTAGTTACTCAGCCCGATCGCCCAAAAGGCCGTGGACGAAAACTTCAAGCCTCAGATATTAAGATAGCGGCGCAGGAGCTGGGGCTGACGGTGCTTCAGCCTCCTTCGGTGACCGACCCCGAATTTGCCGAAGAATTGAAATCACTCAAACCCGATCTGTTCGTAGTGGTGGCTTTTTCGATCCTACCTGCGCCACTGCTGACTATTCCTGACAGAGGCGCGATCAACCTTCACGCATCCTTGCTGCCTCAGTATAGAGGTGCGGCACCGATCCACTGGGCTGTGAGCGACGGTCAAACCAAAACCGGTCTCACTGTTTTTAGCCTCAAACCATCAGTGGATTCCGGCGACATTTTGTGCCAGGTACCGATCTCTATTGGACCGGATGAGACCACCGGTGAGCTGTATGACCGAATGAAGTCTGTGGGTGCAGAGGCGGTAGTACAGGTTGTGGATGAGATAGAAAAAGGCACATCCAGCCCAGTTCCACAGGACGATTCGCTGGCTACAAAAGCCCCTAAGCTGACCAAGAAAGACGCTGAAATCGTGTGGAGCGCGTCGCCCTTAGCTATCCACAACCTGGTGAGGGGAACCAACCCCACACCAGGCGCGCACACCTACTGGAAAGGCGATGTCTTCGGGGTGGGTCGCGTGGAACCGGCGGAGATGTCAGGATCAGACAGCGAGCCGGGGTCTATCATAGAGTCTGACCAGAAAGACGGCGTTCTGGTATCGACGACTGATGGCGCTGTGCGGTTGTTGGAGGTCCAACCTGCTGGGAAGCGTGCGATGAATGCAGCGGCGTGGGCACGGGGCGCACGCCCCCAAGTCGGCGACCGGTTCGGTCAGTAGCTTCCTTCCCTATTCGCCGGGCTTACAGGGCCCAAAAATTGCGCTAAACACTTCTCCCAACCGAGCGTTAGCGGTGGTCAGCGCATCTGTGCTACTGTCGTCCTCGCCGTGGTTCTCCGGCACCGCTGCGGCTCCTTCGCTTGAGATTGCCTGGCGGTTGACCACCAGCCAGAGCGCCCGGCTTACAAGCTCCGTCCAGATAGGATTTATAACAGGCAAGCTGATCTACGCTCTGCTCAACCTGGCTGACGTGTTTAACGCCTGCCGGGTTTTTTTTGTCTCAGCGATCTTGGGTGGTTTTTTTAATGTGGCGTTCGCATGGCTCTCAGGTGGTCTCACGTCTGCGCTGATACTCCGTTTCTTGTTGGGAGTCACGCTTCCTGGGATGTATCCGGTGGGCATGAAGATCGTCGCGACGTGGTTTCGATCAGGGTTGGGGTTTGGGCTGGGGGTGATGGTTGGCGCGCTAACACTGGAAACGGCGTCGCCGTTTTGGGTAGTATTACAGATATGTCGCCGGGGCGAGAGTAGCAATGAGATTTCCAGATGTGGCCTTTGCGCGCTGCTTCACTGGCACGCAGACTTCTCGACTATTCAGGCGGCGGAACCGAAATTGAAAGACCTATCGACATTTCGTTCATCGCAGACGACGTGGTCGGGTTTATGCAGACCGCTATGCCACCAACCGCGACGTTCGCAAACGAACTGGCCCTGGATGTTCCTCCAATTGAAGGGGATGGACGGCAGATTCATCAAATGGTTATGAACTTCATCGCAAACGCGATGGATGCTGTCGATGGGGATGGTGGGGAGATACGAGTCAAAACCGGTCTACTGGAAGACATCTCGACTGATGACCCGTCGTTATATCTCGAAGTAAACGACAACGGATACGGGATGGATGCGTCAGCAAAAGCGCAGGCTTTTGGCCCGTGTTTCACCACGAAAGCGGTCGGTCGTGGGCTGGGTCTGGCGGCAGTAGAAGGGATCGCGAGAGGGCACGGAGGGAGTGTTGAGGTAGCCAGCGATCTGGGGGTCGGCACTAGAGTTCGAGTCTCACTGCCTGTGACATCATCGTCTTAGCAGAAAACCGAAACCGCGTGGACGCCTGGTTCCTCTTTTTGCAATAACAACTGGTTGTGACCCCGCTACCATGAGTGGATCGTATGTCCTGATCCTGGGAACCAGATGGCGTCCACCACGAAAGACGCGGCGACCCCCATACCGTATCCTGCGATCATACCCACGAAAAACGGTTTCGAGCGTTGATAGAGCGCCCTCCCGCCGATGGCCAGGATGATTGTCTTTGCCGCCCATGCGATCAGCATGCTGCTCACAGCATGCCGCGTTAGGTAGGTGGCCGGCACCGCAAAGCCTATGGGGTGGAGCGGAAACGCCGGGAACCGGTACCTCAGATACATCAGGCCAGTCATTAGAGCACCGCCGATCCCCATTATTACTAATCGACCCACAGACACCGGGAACGGATGAAGGAGCTTGCGGATCGTATGTCCGAACGCCTCTCTGTTGCCGCCGCTAAATGGATAGACGCGGAAATTGTAGGCGCCGTGGGTGTACCCCAGATAGATCGTATAGATCACCGACACGGTTATACCAACAGCAAACGCCGCGATGATCGCCCACAGAATTCGCCTGGAGTCACGTTTGACCATATCGGCGAGCTTGCCCACCTGAAAAAGCGCAGGGGCAAAAATCCCGCGGCCATTGGCGATTATTGTGTATGTAAAAGCGAACGATGTGAGACTACCCAGGCTAAGGCTCTCTGCCCCCAAAGGATAGATCGCTGCGGTCTGTGGGCTTACAGGCAGGCGCTGATATAGGTAACCAGCCTCAGCGACCATCCGCCCCATACCGATCCACCCGATGATAAGTGCGCCGACGTAAAGAGTGGCCAACAGCCGCTCCATGCCTATCTGTCCCAACCAGAACCACATATAGACCGAACCCACCAGGAATATCAAAAAAGCCGTGCGCGGGGAGCAGAGCTCGTCGGTGTGATCCTGACCTCGCCAGGCTGCGCGCCACATTAGCTTGAGATGGAATCTGGCCATCCAAAGCCCCCAAAGCACGAACACCACGAAAGCGCCCCAACTCTGCCATCCCGCTATGACATCGTCGTTAGTCCAGCTATCGCCTGCACGGCCTAGCTCAATCCCCAGACGGTTGACTAGTGATGCTTCCAGCAGGTGCAACGCATAGAAAACAAGAAGGCTTGCCAACGCCTCTTTCGGGGCGAAATAGGAAAAACCGGTGGTCAGGAAGTTGATTTTCAGGTTGACCGATGGGACATACTTGCCGATGTCGATCCAACCCAGGGAGTAGTCGATGTTCGGGATCGTTGGACTAAGCCATGCGAAGGCGTTCCAGGTGAGGATGAAGAACGGAATCGCCAGGCCGATCCAGAACAGCGGGCGTCTGATGATCGGTTGGTGGCCGTCAACCGATTTGGTGCACATAGCCAGATCGAGCCCGGCTTCGACTAGCGGGTATGCCAGCCTCTCGTGCTCCACCCATTGGCGGCGCAGGAGCACAGTGACCCCAAGACACACCGAAATGATAGCTGCGACGAACGTCGCCCACCAGAATAGTGGAGGTATCCACAGCTCCCACGGTATCGCTTTGGAAGGTGCCAGGCCGTTGAAAAAATCCCTCATGGCGTGTCCCAGATCAGGTGGGACCAGCCACGAGGGTATGAAAGGATGAAACTCACCCCACCGGTTTTCAGGGGTGGCATAGTAGTAGGGGGTCGCCAACACTCCCAAAAGAAATCCAGTAAGGCCGTTCGCCGGGATCGCCGCACCGACTAGCCCCAGGAGCGATATGACTATCAGCTCGCCCTTTGAGAAGCCACGCAAGAATCGCAGCACGCCTAGGAGCGGAACCACACCGACTACAAGCACGAAAAGGACGGCGACAAGCGCCACAGGAAAGTGGCTGCCATTAAGACGGGAGGCGCGAACTACATATTCGCAGTAGGCCATCCAGAGGTTGATGGCCGCCACAACCGCTATACCGACGCCGATCGCTCTAAATGAGGCTGACCTGGGAGAGTTGTCGCTATCAGGCGATGAGGTTTGAGGTGACGGGTCGATGTCTGGGGTCATTCCGGCTCCGGGTGTTGCGCTTAAGACCGTCACCGGCCTACGATCACAGCGACCCGCATAGAATACTTCTCGTCAGTGAACCTTCACAACCCCAAAGGCTCGCCATGTTCTCTCGCTCACGCCCGGTATCCCACATTGTAGAGCTGATAATCGACATCGTTGCACCGCGCTTTGACTTGTTTACTGCGCTGACCGACGCCGACCTGCACAGACGGTGGCTAGGCGGCGGATCGGTGGTGGAGTTGACGCTGGGCGAGTGGAGCACGGTGAACGAAACTGGGCGGGTGCTGGATTGCGACGACAATAGGCGGCTGGTCTTTTCTCGTCGTCCGATACCGGGCACCACCGAGGATTTCTATTTCCCAGACGACACACCTGCTTCTGTGGCAATTTTTGAGTTGGAAGAAAGAAGCGACACTGAGACCGTGTTGACTTTTTTGGCAGTGGGCATCCCCAACAGAGAGGCTAAGCAAGAGTGCGAACGCGTTTGGCGTGATGCCTTAGAGCGGCTTAGGCAATATCTTGAGTTGGGCCGCGAATGGGACGACCCGCCCTCACGGCATTTGTAGCAGGTGCGGTTAAAACTGTCACACATTCACGACCTGTGCTGTTGGCCTGTTGCCGCCGACGGCCTAGTTTGCTGGGTGAACAAACAACCTTAAGCCCTATTGAAGGAGCAGCAAAATGGAATATCGCCGATTGGGAGAATCCGAACTTGAGATTTCGGCTCTTACGCTGGGCTGTTGGGCGTTTGGCGGCGGCGCATGGGGCGATGTGGATGACGCAGAGTCCATCGCTGCGGTGCACGCCGCAATTGATCTGGGGATCAACATCGCAGACACCGCTGAGGTGTACGGAGGTGGCAGGTCAGAGGAGGTGTTGGGCAAAGCTCTGCTTGGTCGCCGGGACAAGATGATGATCGCCACCAAAGTCTGGTCGAGCAATCTCGCGCCACAGGACATTCGTGAGGCGTTGGAGGCGAGTCTGACGAGGCTACAGACTGACTATGTTGACCTCTACCAGATTCATTGGCCCAACGACGACATCCCCATCGCCGACTCGATGGGTGTTTTATCAGACCTTAGATCGGAAGGAAAGATCAGGGTCATCGGGGTGTCGAATTTCAATTCAGAACAGATGATCGATGCCCTCAAAATAGCGCGGTTTGAATCGCTTCAACCGCCGTACAACCTTTTTTGGCGGATGGTCGAAAGCGATCAGTCGCCGTTTTGCGAGGAGAACAACATCTCGGTCATCCCTTACTGCCCGATGGCTCAAGGGCTACTTACTGGTAAATTCTCGCTCGACAATCCGCCCGACGAAGGGGACGTGCGATTGGGCAACAGGATGTTCAAGAGCCCGACGTGGGAGGAGGCGTGCAAGGCGGTGGAGGCGTATCGTCCCATCGCTGATTCGTACGGCAAAACAATGGCACAGCTCTCGCTCAACTGGCTCATGCATCAGCAGGCTGTCACCTCGCCCATCGTCGGTGCCAAACGCCCGTCGCAACTGGAGGATACCGTTGGCGCGGTCGGGTGGTCAGTTAGCGATGACGACATCGAAAAGATTCGCAAGATCAGCGACCCGGTCAACCAAACACTTGGCGACGATCAGCATATGTGGCACTAACGGGACGTCAAGGCGATTATCGCCCCAAAAAATGATTTGACAAAACCACCAGTTTTGTGTATGGTTTGGTTGGTATTTGCCAACCCGAATTTCCGCCGTAGATGCGCTGGCCACGCAAAAGGGAGTGATGTGATGCGGAGAGTCATTGCAGGATATTGGGCGACAATGTTCGCGACATCGCTGACATTGGGGTCTCAGACCACAACCGAAACGCAAAAGCTGCTCCCATCAGACGGCGCGGAATACGACTATTTCGGCGGTTCAGTGTCGGTATCCGGTGATTGGGTCTTGATCGGCTCCTGGCTCGACGACGACGGCGACAACTCGGGCTCAGCGTATGTGTTTGCTCGCCAAACCGACGGCAGCTGGGTCCAGCAACAGAAGTTGACGGCCTCGGACGGCGCGGCTTACAAGAATTTTGGCGGTTCAGTGTCGCTGGCAAGCGACGGCAACTGGACCGAACAGCCTTAGATCACCGTGCCAGGCGGAAGAACAGCGTTCCTGGGTATAATCGTCACTCCCTCGTGGATCTCGTAAAGGTCGCTTACCTCTTCCTGTATGCCTTTTTCATTAACAATCCGGCAGCCGTCACCGATACAGGCATTTTTGTCGATGATGGCGTTTTCAATTTGACAGTCCTCTCCAACACCGAGATGCGGACAGTTCTCTCTGCTGGCATCGTCAGGAAGGTCCCACAGATAGTAGTCCGTACCGAGCATCACAGTACGCTTGATTACCGTTCCCTCATCTATTATCGACCGTATGCCCACCACCCAAAATCACAGCAACAACATCGTCGGTAATTCCCGCCATGAAGCACTCCCAAATCTGAGGTCTACAGTCGGCAGATGTCTCTTATCATGCAGCTACCGCAGATTTCACTGTTTTGCTGAGTAGGACACTCGTCCAATATCCCGAGTCTACACAACGAAAAATCGTATCTGATAGGGTCG
>CAZVGZ010000052.1:7622-16386 GCA_964627605.1 uncultured bacterium
AATCTATCTGTTTAAGAGCGCTGGTAATCTCAACCGCCATCTTCCAGTCGGCGCTTTTTCTGGCGGTCAGTCTTATTTGACGCGATATCCGGGCTATGTGGGTATCTACGGGCATTATCAGCGCTGATGGACTCATCCCCGTCCAGAGCCCCAGGTCAAGCCCGTCCGCCGGCCTTATCATCCACCGCAAATAGAGGTTTAGCCGTTTGCACGCGCTTCCCTTGGCTGGCGATGGCAAAAGGTAGTGTACAGTGTGATCGGCAGGCAAGCGACCGTTCTCACAGCTCAGAAGGCGGTCAACAAACCGGATGAGCGCCAAACCGATGTTAGCCTCGCCCAAGTACCCTTTCTCAAATGCTGCCCCCAGAGATCTCTCCTGCTTCAAAACCTCGGCGACCATTCTGCACAAGAGAGCTATATCCTCGCCACGATTAAACCGGTGGTAGAACCCATCAAAAACGTGTGCTTCACGAGCGTAGTCGAAATCGCAAACAAACCGATGCGGCGACTCACCCATGCGACCGAGAACTTCACCAACGTCTTTGATGATCGATTTGACGTTGCCATAGGCCAGACACGACGCCACCAGCCCTACTATCTCCCGATCTGCCGGGTCTTCATACTGATGCACGAACTGGAGCGGGTCGGTGTCGAGATATCGTTTGTCGTAGGTATCGTACAGCTCATCGAGCCGGGCTTTGAGCTGATTCCAATCGACTGATAGCCCCTCAATCACAACACCGCTCCGGCGTTGTAGAGTCGTCTATACGATCCGCCTGTGACACGCCATTCGCTGCGTGATGCCAGACCAGGTGTTGAATGACAGACAATGGTGTCGTCCCCACAGGGCAGTATAAGCTCATTGTGGCCATCTGAATCGATGTCGCAAACCAGCGGTGCCAGGATCATATCCGAATACTCCTCTTTCCAGATGACATCGCCGTTGGTATCGAGAGCGCTCCACGAGACCGTCGCTCCAGATCGCATCCGAAGTCCAATCGGCGCTCGCTTTTTGTCCGAGAAACGCAATCGCGACGATGATTATGAATCGAGGGGTCATCCTAGATCCTCCGGACGATCTGTAGGTTGCAGACAACAGGAATGGGTGTGTCAACCAAACCAGCCATCACTCGCCGGTGGTTCCCACCGTCCGCCGACCAGTGCAAAAGTACCACCGCAGGGAGAAAAATGTAGCCTGACATCATCAAAAGTACCGTGCGCTACGTCTTTATTGTGCAGGTCGTGATAGACAGACCATATCAAAAGTGAGGGGACGCCATGACCTATTGACGGGTGTTTTTGTGCACGATGTTGTGTTTCACGGTTTGCCAGAGCACGCTGGCTGACACTCAACAAAGCCCGGCTCGCGCTGAGATTGTGTTTCCTTTTGAGGTGGGGCAGCAGTAAGAGTTTCAATCTGGCCTGACGTTCCACCGCCCGAACAAAGACACACTTGCGCCGTTCACGGTCACCCAGATCACCATCACCGAAGCCCAGTTCGATAGTGTTACCTACCTGCACATCACCTATTGGTCCAGCTATGGTTCCGAATACTACCGGTTAGACGATTCGCTGAGGGTCTATACCTACGACCTCGGTGACGGAGAGGAAACGATCCTTCTTAACCTCCAGAGCAGCGGGATGGCTGACGGCGTTGGCTTGGATTGGAACTGCGATCCCGCCGAAGGCTGCAGTATCAACCAGGGCGGTCAAGAAAAACCGAATAGACGACGCGCTTGTGGCGACGCCCAGGACGATGAGGCCTTGACTTTGCAGGCGTCACTGTCGTCCTAATCTATGGACAGTAGCGGCGATAATCATATGCAATCAAAAACCGACCGAGAGGTATAGATGGCGTTCATAGACAGACTTTTACCAGCGCCGATAGGCGGCGGATTTGAGATGGACGACTACTGGGTCTGGTGCG
This sequence comes from uncultured bacterium, assembly GCA_964627605.1. Lineage (GTDB taxonomy): Bacteria > Latescibacterota > MWCZ01 > MWCZ01 > CAZVGZ01 > CAZVGZ01. The sequence continues at coordinate 9,550 of CAZVGZ010000052.1, forward strand.
GATCTGTTGTGGAAGCCGATGGCGAATATCATATGTTCGCCGCCAGATGGCCCAAATCACTGCCTTTTTTTGACGGTTATCTGACCTACTCGGAGATCGTCCATGCTGTCTCACCGACGCCAGAGGGGCCATATTCGTTTTCGGGGGTCGTGCTTCCTGCCCGAGGCGAAAATCATTGGGACGGGCAGATCACCCACAACCCGACTGTACACCTAATCGACGGCACCTACTGCCTTTTTTACATTGGTTCGACATATAGGGGCGACCAACCATCGCACGATCTTGTCTGGCAGCAGTGCCACGACAAGACCCGCACCATCGCCAGCGAATGCTATCCCAATCTTCGAATAGGCGTTGCGACAGCACCAACACCGGTTGGGCCGTGGATAAGAAAGGATGAGCCGATCCTAGAACCCAGAGATGGCAAGTGGGACAGCTCAGTTGTGACAAACCCCGCCTCGTGCCGAGGCTATGATGGATCAATCCTGCTCTACTACCGCACCAACACCCCTGACGGGCTGAGAATAGGGCTTGCGAGTGCTCAGTCGGTCGATTCGGAGTTCACAAGGGTGGTTGACAGCCCTGTTCTTCGACTCCAAGACGGCAATTTCGTCGAAGACCCGTTCGTGTGGCAGACAGGCGATGGGTTTGAGATGCTCGCGAAGGACATGACCGGCGAAATCACAGGAGAAGAACATTGCGGCATCCACGCGCACTCGGATGATGGGATTGAGTGGACGGTATCAGAGCCACCAAAAGCGTATTCCCGGCAGGTGAGTTGGCAGGACGGCACCGAGACGGTGCAGGGCTGTCTTGAAAGGCCACAGCTACTTCTGACGCAGGGCGTGCCTACTCACCTTTTCGCCGCCACTGCCGACGGCCCAGGAGGTTTCGACAACGCCGCTCGGACATGGAACATGGTCATCCCGCTTTCGACGTGAGACGTTGCCCATCACCAACTCCCTTGCTAATATCGAATGTCGGATTTATCGTTTTTGCCATTGTCCAGAACCGATCGAAAAGACCCGAGGGTTGCTCGGTGCCAGTAACTGCGGCGACCTGTTCTCCTCAAACTCGTTGCCAGTCAGGAATCTTCCCCCATAGAAGAACAATTGCAGCCAATTTCTACAAAAAATCCTTGAGAATCAGACCAATGCAGATCGTTCTAATCGGTGCAGGCAGCGCAAGTCTCGGTAGGGGACAGATCGTAGATCTTCTCCACTGCCAGGAGCTGAAAGGCAGAGAAGTCACCCTTACGTTGGTGGACACCGACGCCAAAGCGCTGAACAGGGTGTTCAGGCAGGACGGCGTTTCGTAAATTGGTGTTTGAGAGCACGAAGGTCGCAGCGCCGAGGTGGCGTTACTACGACAAAGTGAGCCGTTGGCCCTCAGCCCTGTTTCGTTCGAGCTGAACGCAAAACGGTCGGATTCGGTTCTACGGCCTCACCAAATCGGCACGTTCGAGCTTCCATAGGGCCCAGGCGAGCGGCAACAACCAGCGTAAGCGACTCAACGAACCGACCAACTGATCTACGGGAGATATCGTGACCCCACTTGAAACATTGATGGAAGAGCACCAGCTGATTTTGCGCACCATCGCAAGCCTTAAAAACTTTGCAGGCAAGGTCCAAAATGGTGACGACCTACCTCTTAGTGACCTTGCGGGATTCACCAGATTCATCTGCCAGTTTGCCGACCGCTCCCATCATGGCAAGGAGGAGGACATCCTGTTCCAGGCCATGATAGCGTTCGGATTCCCCGTGGACGGCGGCCCGCTGGCGGTGATGCTCGCAGATCACGACCAAGGGCGCATCCACTCAAGAGCGCTGTCTGAAGCCGCAGACGCAACGGAGTGGACCACTGAATTACGGACCACTGTGGCTGACAACGCTTTTGGGTACGCAAGCCTGCTTGTGGGGCACATCGACAAAGAGGACAACATCCTCTACCCCATGTCCCAAGCCCATGTACCTCAAGAACGCATGGATCAGATGGTAGACGAGTTCGTGGATTTTAACGAAAACAGCGTGGGCAGTGTAGAGATTGAAGAGCTTCGCGCGTTGGCCGAATCGCTCACAGAAAAGTATCCTCCGGTCGAGTAGCGTGTGGGCACCTAACATTGTTTCGTCGATGGCTGAGGACCGCGAAGGTTTGACAACAGACAACATCCCTATATAGTGGAACACCCCTCGGTTGCGTCTCAGTCGTGATGGACCAGAAGATGGCCATGCTCCTAGATTATCCGGTCTGCTCGTTTCCGCGCAGCGGTTTGCGCGATACCTACCGTCGCAACAGCTCAGACTTTCTCTAACCAGGCAACTACCTTTGGAGGACAACCATGCCTAGGCCACCAGGCCCATGGAGTAGACCGTGGGAGATAGAGGTAAAGCCCTGCGCGATCACAGATGACCTATTCCATGTAGGCAATCGAGACGTCGCTTGCCATCTGCTCAATACCCCCGACGGCGCAGTTCTAATAGACACAGCGTTCGCCCAGACCTCCTATCTACTGGTGGACAACATTCAGTCCATCGAGCTCACACCAGGCGACATCAAGCTGATCATTCACACTCACGGACATGTCGATCACTGCGGTGCCACCCGCAGGATGCAGGAGCTCACAGGTGCAGCCGTCGCCATAGGGGAGCCCGATATACAAACAGTGGAAGATGGTACGGCTCTCACCTGTGCGGAATACCTCTACGGCATCCCGCGATTTGAGACCTTTTCTGTCGATCGGCCGCTTCGACACGGAGACGATATCGAGTTCGGAGGCTACACGATCCGGTGCCACCATACGCCGGGACACACCGCTGGCACAATCACATACACTTTCGACATAGATGTCGATGGACAGATGAGGACCGCCGGGCTATTCGGTGGGCCAGGCCTGTGGACCATGGCAGACGAACACATAGCTGATCAGGGCTACCCAGGTTGCCGGGAAGATTTCGCGAAGTCAATCTCCTACCTGAAAACACTCGACGTAGACATCTGGCTCGGCGCGCATCCAAACCAGAATGACACTTTCGGCAAGCAAGAGCGGCTGGAGAGCGGCGAAAATCCCAACCCGTTCATAGATCCAGATGGTTGGCAAGATTTCATCGCGGCGATCGACAACAACATCCAAGAGCGGTTCAGCTAATCTCTGAGCACCGCAGAGGAGGACCGGTGGGAATTAGTCTGGGTCTGGTAGGTCTAGGGGCTTTTGGAAGCGGGTTTGCCGATCTGTTCCATCGACACCCGCTCGTGGACAAGATCGCTCTGTGCGACCGCGATCCTAACCGTATAGCAGAGTTCGCCAACAGGGATGATTGGCAAACCAAGCTAAGCGGAACCTATGGGTCGTTGGACGAAATCTGCAAAAGCGATGTGGATGCACTCGTTGTTATCACACAGCACTCGCTGCACGCCCCCCAATGCGTTCAGGCGATGGAATCTGGCAAGCACGTCTATAGCGCTGTTCCTGTGATCACCGTTCCTGATGGTGAAGAGATTCTGACCTGGTGCGATCGGCTAGTTAGAACATGCGAACGCACCGGCTTACACTACATGCTCGGTGAGACAACCTACTTTAGGCCAGAGACCGCCTACTGCCGCAGGCAGGCAGAAGTGGATGCTTTCGGCGGTTTTGTGTACAGCGAGGGCGAGTACTACCATGACGTCGACTCCCCTACCTGCACCCTCCGGGATGTCCGAGCTCACCGCATTGAGGGCGATGCTGGCCGGGAATGGCTGGAGACTGAGCAGAAATACATCAATCGCGGCTCAAAGATGTCGCCCATGTTTTATCCGTCCCACTCCACTAGCGGCCCTATGAGCGTGATGGACGCCCATGCGGTCAAAGTCAGCGCTTGGGGCTACAAAGACCAGACGAACGATCCCTTTTTCGCCGATGCTGCCTTCAGCTACGAGACCGCTCTGTTCCAGATGAGCAATGGTGCGACGATGCGCATCTGCGAGCACCGTCAGATAGGGCTTCCAGGTCGAGAGACATTTCGCATCTACGGGACGTTGGGTGGGTTTGAAAGCGGCTCGTGGGTGGACAAAAACGGCAGCTACCCAAAGAGTATTGACGAGATGCGCGATCCACTACCTGTGGAAGTCTCAAACGCATTCGCCGGGGATAGCGGAAGCACCGAATTCTACGGTGGGCACGGTGGCTCACACGCGTTTCTAGCGTATGAGTTCGTTGACGCGATCGCTAAGGAGCGGAAGCCTGCCATCAGTGTTTGGGATGCCGCCCGGTACACCGCAGCCGGTGTGGCGGCCCACATGTCGGCGCTAAAAGACGGGGAAACCGTTGCGGTACCCGACTGGGGTGACGGCCCTGATCGAAAGCCGATGGGACGCTTGTCAGGTCGGTCGTCAAACGGTTGTGGGATAGGAGTCGAACCGAGTTTCTAGCTACCGTTCAGCACGTTGGTCAGGCAACCCACCGCTTCATCCGGGGTGTTGCACCAGGTGAAAAGGTCCAGATCAGAGCTACTTATCATACCCCAATCCACAAGCGCTTGAAGGTTTAGCACCTCATCCCAATACTGCCGGTTGTAGAGAACAATGGGAATCTGTTTCTGAAGTTTGCCGGTCTGCGCCAATGTCACCAACTCGGCCATCTCATCCAGCGTCCCAAACCCTCCAGGGAACACCACGACCGCCCTGCAGAGATAGGCGAACCAGAACTTGCGCATGAAAAAGTAGTGGAACTCAAAGCTAAGTGGAGGCGGTATATAGGGGTTTGGTTCCTGTTCAAACGGAAGAGAGATGTTGAGGCCCACCGAGACCCCGCCTGCATCCTGAGCACCTCGATTGGCCGCCTCCATTATCCCTGGCCCACCGCCGGAGCAGATCACGATCCGCGAACTCTCATCCAGTGAAAGCGACCACTCGGTCAGCCGTCTAGCGATCTCTCTGGTATCGTCGTACATCGCCGACAGCGTCGCCCTCCGCTCGGCGATCCGAAGTGCCTGCTCCAGATGCGGTGCTTTCCCGTCGCTCTGAGCCAAACGCTGCCGTATCGAATCACACGCCTTTTGGGCCTCTTCGTCAGTCTGAATTCGCGCCGACCCAAACATCACGACCGTATTGTTGATGCCATGCTGGGAAAAACGCTGCTTTGGTTCCAGGAATTCAGCCAAGAGCCGCAAAGGCCGAGCCTCAGCTCCACCAAGGAAGTCTTGATTCTTGTAGGCTTTGGGTGGGTGCGTCTCGGACATGCGTAGAATCGGGGTTTGGCTTGAGGCTAAACTATATGGGCACTATTTCGACACCTCAGAACGCCTGGCCTGAGGCTGGCATTTCGAGTCGTTCGAGTATCTCGAGAGTCAATTCACGGTAGGCCACAGCGCCAACGCTTTTGGGCGCGTAGGTCATCACCGGTTGACCGTAGTAGCTCGCCTCGCTAGCGAGCCCAGTTCACGCGCTTGAAACCGCAGCGCCTATCGGTCAGACAGCGCCTGGTTGATAGCCTGGTTCACCAACCGATCGGCGTCAACGTTCTTTTTGCGTACGACATGGATAAACTCGACAGTTTGGAGCCTGGCGGCCAGAGCTGACACCTGAGCGTGGAGCGGTATCAGATTGGGGTGTTTGACACGGTACCTACCGGTCATCTGTCTCACGACCAGCTCGCTGTCGCCGTGGATTCTGACATCAGATACGCCGAGTTCCAGACACTTTTCCAGGCATGCGATGATGGCGGAATATTCAGCCACATTGTTGGTGGCCTCGCCGATATAGGAGTTATGGTGGATGGGCGTTTCACCGTCGATGTTGATGACAACCCCTATCCCCGCTGGCCCTGGATTGCCTCTTGCGCCGCCATCGACATAGGCAGAGGCGGTCACGAACCCTCTACTTCCTGCCAGACCAGTATTCGTCCACACGCTTCGCATGAGGTGATTTTATTCATTCGCCTAACTTCGTTCACCCGTTGAGGCGGCAGACTTTTAAAGCAACCGCCACACGCCCCACGGGTGATTGGCACGACCGCGACACTCCGCCCACGACGAATTCGGTCGTAAATCTTAAGGAGTCGCGGCTCAACGCTTTTAGACGCCTTTTTCCTCTTCGACTGGCGAGCTTTTATATGTTTGTCTACGTCGGCGACTTGGGTTTCCAGCTCAGCCGTTTCAGCTTTAAGGGCTTCGTGGCGCTCGCGGTAGTCGGTCTCGCACTCAGCCAGGTCCTGCTCAAGCCGCTCGGTCTCCTCGGTGATCGTGAGCTGCTCAGTTTCGTTCTCGTCGATAGTCTGCTGGTTGGTTTCAATTTCTTGGCGGATCGCGTCGTATTCCCGATTGGTCTTTACCTCTAGCAGCCTGGCGTTGTCCTTATCCAACGCCGCCCTCGCCTCTGCGACCTGCCGCTCAAAGTCCCGATAGCTCTCACTAAGCTCTTTTAGTGTGTCTTCGGTCTCCTGGCGACCGGCTACCAGTTCTTCCATTTCAGCGTTTAGTTCGTCAATGCGGGCTGGAGCGTCTTCCTTTCCTTTGCGTAGAACATCGATCTCATTGTCAACATCTTGAAGGCCTAACAGGCCAAGCAGGCTCTCTTTCATGCGCCGGGTCCTCGCAGATGGGGCCGTGACGACTGAAGTCTGTGTGGCGTGCAGCGCCCCCAAAAAACAGAAGACCGAGCCATCTCGAAAAATGCTCGGTCACATCGAGGCGGCAACTGTGCCGCTTCTGGAGGTACCGGACTGCAAAACTCACAGGATATCGGTCGTTCAGGCCTGATATTCATTCATCGCCGGGGTATTCATAGTAGGGAGTGGGCAGTACTGGATTCGAACCAGTGACCTCTGGTATGTGAGACCAGCGCTCTAACCAACTGAGCTAA
>CAZVGZ010000053.1:0-16022 GCA_964627605.1 uncultured bacterium
ACAGAGCATCACACAAACTCAGGACAGCCTGCACCACTCATACCAAATCTGTCCAACTTGAAGGGTGCACTTCAGAGCGCTAACAATCGACAGGAGTACCGACGATGTTAGAAGTACCTGATTACATAGAAGAGAGCGTTCACGCGGGGCACTCGGCCTGTCCAGGGTGTGGTTCCACTTTGGCGCTTCGAATGGTATTGGGAGCTCTGGACAGGAAAGGCGTTGTGTTCGTCCCTGCAAGTTGTGGCAGCCTCTACTTTGGCATCGAACACACATCGACGACGTTCCCAGCGATCCACACAGTCTACGGGTCGGGTTTCTGCCAAGCCGCTGGGTTCTCGATGGCCAAACGGATGCATGGCGACGAGGATATTCTGTCTATCGTGTGGGGCGGCGATGGTGCCTATTTCGACATCGGAATGGACGGGCTGTCGCACGTCGCATCGCAGAATTTTGACATGATCGCGATCTGCAACGACAATCAAGGCTACCAGAACACCGGCGGTCACTCATCATCAGGCACGCCGATGGGCACCATCACCAAAATCACCCCCCAAGGCTACAATCGCAACGAAAAAGACCTCCTGGAGATTGTCGCAGCACACCGCGTGCCCTACGCCGCCACCATCAGTGCGGCATTCCCCAACGACCTACGGGCTAAAGTACGAAAGGCGAGCCAGATAGAGGGGTTCAAACTCCTTCATCTGGTCTCAAGCTGCGTCAACTGGAAACACGATCCAGATGCAGGGGTGGCCATCGCCCGTCAAACGGTGAACGTCGGCGCGCATCCGCTCTACGAGGTTTTTGACGGCGAAGAGTACATCATAAACCACGCCCCCGACAGCAGAGTAGCCGCCGTCGATTATCTAGTGACCCAGCGTCGCTTCGACGCCATGGATCCGACGGTTTTTCAGGCTCACTGCGACGCCAAATGGTCCCGGCTCATGGCCCGCGCAGCAGGTCGCGTCCAGCCCGCCGCCGAAACCCTTCATTCCCAGCAGCGGGTGTAGCAAACCACACGGTTACCGAACCAGAACCATCTGTCTCGTCAGCGAGAGGTCGATCAACCCCTCGGTATGCGAAAGCTCAGGTGAGCGCTTGAGTGTGCAGTTGAGAAACAGCGCCGATAGGCCTGAAAAGTCCCAGTCGTGGTTGTCGCAAAGCTCGATCTGTTTGTCGTCCATGGCTTCCCCCAAATGCTAGTTGACGTCCAGTCGAGATTGTCGGTGTTGGACAGAAACGCCGCCTGCAACGGTTACGTTCCAGGCGGCTAACAGTGAGTGAGCTTACACATTTTTTCACTTTACCACCGAGCCTAAGTTCAATACCCCATCTCAGCGATGACTTCACGGACCAAAGCAACCCACCGACCCGCTCTCCACGGTTCTCCAGACAGTGTATGAACGTCTTTCATCACCAGCTCGACGTTGCAGTTTTTGCCTGCGGTGAGGGTGGTACGGGCATCGGCTTTGATGGCGTCTTCATCCCACTCTGGCGTACTGATGAACGTGGGATTGGGTTTGCGGGAGTAGACGTAGTTACGACCCATCGCCTCAGCGATGGCGTCTTCATCACACCACGGCGAGACTGAGACGCTGCGCATATTTTCAAAACCGGCAATTACATCCCAGCGGCTGTGTACAGGTTCGCAGCAGCCGTAGTACAGTAGCCCAAACTTCTCTGTCACCGCTTTTTGGTAGGGAAAGACAAACTCCTCAAACTGGGCTGGGCCTACTCCGACGGTCTCCTGCGACTCTGATAGCGTCCAGATGTCTCTGAGTTTTACAGGATCGCCGTTCAAATCTGATGCCGGAAGTTGCCGCGTGTGTCCGCGACTGCCAGAGCCTATGTAATCGTTTTCATTGTTTAGACTTAGAAGCTCTTCCTTCTCAAGCCACTCGGCATAGACGATATGATCTTTGCTCAAGAAATCCATGACTTTGTGCAGACCATCAGGGTTGTCATACATCATTAGCATCAGGTTTTCCAGCCCGACAAAGTTTATCGCAGTGATCGTCATGCCTGTCGTCCACCAGAAACCGCCGCGCGATCTAACATCTAAAATGCCATCAAAAACCTCCTCTAAATGCTCTTTCCACTCCAGAGTCCCTTCCCGATCTACTGTATAGGTCCTTGGCGTCAGCTTTTCAAAATCGCGGTCAAAATCTTGGATCGCAGGCTCCCAGACATAGCTGCCATCGACACCGTGTTTGTTATCACTGTGGGGGCTGTACTGCCTGTCGACATTCACCCCCCAGCCGCTGACCCCCACTCGCCAGTTGTAGCTGAAATACGGCTCCAAAACGTGGTCGTCATCGACTACGTCGAAGTGGCATCTCTGAACGCGAAACCCTTTCTCGATGCTCCGGGCCCAATCCTCCGTGCAGACAAGATCGGCGTCTGTGACATATTCGTCGGTGGCTGGAAACGACTCAATCAGGACGAGCGGCCGTGAAGGCTCCAGGTCGTTGTGCAGATACCACTGCTCTCGCCGGTCTATGTTCTTGGGATGATTTACGAGCGCCAGATGCTCCTCGGCAAGCTCGCGGATAACGCTCAGATCAGACGGCAAAATGGCCCACAGTGTCTCTTTGGCGGCAACGGATGCCATTGGCTCGTTCCTCTTAAAAAAGTGTGGTTGTGCCTTGAGGTTGGCATCTAAAGATAAACAAGCCTGATGGGTTCGGAGAACGGTGCTCTTCTTATTTGCCTGAAGAGCTTCCTGGCACGGCCACAGGGCCCGCTCCCCAAACTCAAATCTCCCATCCTTGACAATCTTCAAAAATACCCGTAATTTCATGTGCGTAACAGTATCGCTTCCGTCAATTCTTTCACCGTCTCATCGGCATCGCTATGGCAACACGAAAATCCGTAATGATCTCATCAGAAGCCAAGGACGAGGAGATCATCTATCGCGCCCGCGCTCTGTCACCCGATTATCCCGGTCTTCTCGACTTTCCGCTATGGGAGATCGGTAAGGAGTTGTGTCACGCCCGTCACTCACCGCGCTGCGCGGACTGTTCGATGGAATATCTGTGCCCTAGGGTGGGTGTAGAACGACGGTAGTTGTGTCTGTGTCCCAACGCTGCTCTTTCTCGGCGCCGAGCCGATTCGGGCCACACCAACCTGTAGCATTTTAAGCTCATCTCCGGTTCTTATTGGTTCCCGCCCCTTATTAGATTATCTGATTATCTTATCTTATTATTCCTGGCTCTCGACCGGGTGGCGCGGTGGGCCATTCATTCCTAGCTTTTAAGGTCACTCTATTTCGAGCAATCGGCGCACATTTTGAGCGCATAGTGCGCGCACCGCGCAGAAAATGCGCACAATGCGTGAGGAATGCGCCTCGTGCGCGGATATTGCGCGGGAGTGCGATTTGTTCTCATTGGCTCTTCAATTTGCTCTCCACTGAACCCCGCTCCCACAAGGACTCCAAAATGAAAATCTGGTCTCAGAAGACAACGGACGAATATCTATCTGGTCTGCCCATCGGGACCGGCAGGTTGGCGGCGATGGTGTTGGGCGAGGCAGACAACGAGCGTGTTGGGCTAAATCATGAATGGTTGTGGCGCGGTCCCAATCGCCATCGCGAACCTCCAAAGGCTGCCCATCTCCTGGCTGGTGTGAGGGAACTGCTGCTAGCGGGCAACTACGCTGACGGCACGACCGAGGGCAACGAAGCGTTTGGTGGCCCCGGTGGCATCCGCCAGAAGGAGGAGCCTAACCGGGTCGATCCATACCAGCCCGCAGGTGATCTCTACATACGCCTAAACCACGGTGCAGCAACCGACTATCGCCGCGAGTTGGATCTGGACAACGCCACTCTTTTGGTCTCATACAGAGCCGATGGGAATGATTTCAGAAGAGAGTATCTAGCCCATCTGGATCACGATGTGATTCTTGTAAGAGTCTCAGCTTCAGAGCAGTTTTCGGGAACGTTTCATTTGACCCGCACCGAAGACCCTGAAGCGACAATCACCACAGACGTCAAAGAAGACGGTCTAACGCTGCACGGCGAGTTCCCCGAGGGGATCTATTTCCTCACCCGTGCTCAGCTTGTCGCAGGCGACGGCCAACGCTCCGTAGTAGATGGTGCGCTGTCTGTGGAGGGTGCCTACGAGCTGGTATTTGCGCTAAATGTGGGAACATCGACCACCGTCAGCGACGCCACAGAAGAGTGTGCTCCGTTTTCGATACCGGAGAACAACTGGCAGTCGGTACGCGACTCCCATCTGGCGGCATACGAGCCTTTTTACAAGCGAATGACCCTCACTCTTGATATGCCAGAACCGGATGTAGCGACCGACGAGCGGATACAGGCCGTGCGCGATGGCGGTGCCGATCCCCACCTGCCGTCGCTTTACTTCAACTACGGTCGCTATCTACTGATCGTCACTACCGTCAACGCTCTATTGCCTCCCAATCTCCAGGGCAAATGGAACGAGGACCTGAACCCGCCGTGGAGTGCAGACTACCATCACGACATAAATCTACAGATGAACCATTGGCCTGCCGAAACCGCCAATCTAGCCGACGCGGTGGAGCCCCTGTTGACCTATGTCGAGCGGCTGGTGCCCCACGCTAAACGTTCAGCGAAGGACTTGTATGGCTGTCGCGGGGTGTGGTATCCGATCCAGACCGATCCGTGGGGGCCTTGTACACCTGAGTCCTGTGGTTGGGCGGTGTGGATAGGTGCGGCTCCCTGGTTAGCGCAGCATATGTGGTGGCACTACGAGTACGGTCAGGATGTGGACTACTTGAGAGAGAGAGCCTATCCGTTCTTCAAGGAGGTCGCGGAGTTCTATGAGGACTATCTGATCGAAGACGGTGAAGGAGGGTTGCAGATAGTGCCTTCGCAGTCCCCGGAAAATCCGATTGTCGGTGGCGGTGATTGGCCGGTTACGCTGTGTGTGTCGGCGACAATGGATATCCTGCTGGCGACAGACGCGCTCAACTATGCGATAAGATCAGCGGAACTGCTTGACATCGACCCGGAGCAGCGGCTAAAATGGGCCGGAATGCTCGAAAAGCTGCCCGATCTAAAAATCGGATCGCACGGTCAGCTCTTGGAGTGGAACGAGGAGTTTGAGGAGAAAGACCCGGCCCACCGCCATCTCTCCCACTTGATCGGTGTATATCCCGGCGATTCGCTAAATCCCGAAACCACGCCAGAGCTTTGGCGGGCAGCGGAAGTTTCGCTGGATATGCGTCTCAAGGCTGGCGGCGGTCACACAGGATGGAGCCGTTCGTGGGTGGCGTGTCTCTACGCTCGATTGGGACGCGCTGAGGATGCATGGGATCACATGTGCCATCTAATCACAGATTTCACCACCGACACTCTGCTCGATCTATACCCGCCGCGCATCTTTCAGATTGACGGCAACTTTGGCGGCACAGCGGCAGTGTTGGAGATGCTGCTTCAAAGCTACAACTCTGAAATCCATCTTCTGCCTGCCCTCCCCAAAGCCTGGCCAGAAGGTTCAGTGGAAAACCTGAGAGCGCGTGGAAGTTTTGAGGTTTCACTTAGCTGGCGCGCCTCAAAACTGACCGGTGCGAGTATCACCGCTGCAGTCGATGGACCTTGTGTCCTGATGCATGCCGCTGGCAGATACACCGTCAAAGATGCGGATGGGGCGGCTACAGACACCGCATACGAAGGTCACAGAGTTCGATTCGATGCAAAGGCTGGCAGCTCCTATACAGTAGTTCCAATCGGCTGACCGAAAAGAGACAGATTTATCGCGGGAGTACTGACCGGAAAGGCGAACGATTTTGAATGATCGACCCGGTGGGCGGAGTTGATTCTACTGAGCATCGTGTCGGTATGTGCCGTACACGCACAGCCGTCGCTTATCTCCAATGGGTCATTTGAGGAGGGTCGGATGCGGCCGGTCGGGTGGAGCAAGACAACAGGCGGAAGATGGTCTGACAGCGCTAAAACCGGCGAACAGAGTATCGGTGGGCTTAGCGACGGGGGCTCGCCGCTCTGGATGAGTGATCCCATTGATATGGAGAGTGGCCAGAGCTACCGATTTGGTGGTTGGATCAGCGCCATCAGTGGTGCCGCGAGGCTGCGGCCTGTTGGTTGTCGCGCGCCGCGTTTGTGTCGTTGTGGAACGCGTGGTTTACATCGTCGTACATGTGAAGCGCATACTCTCTGTTTAATGTCTTGAGAGCATCCTCGAATGCGGGTACCGAGCCGTTTATACGACCGTCGAGAAGAAGCAGCGGAGCCTCAATTTTTGGGAACATCGTCAGAATCTGGCGCACGACCATAGAACACAACGTCGGCGTTTTGTTCACCGTCTACCACCGCTAGCCCATTTACCATCCCGCCACCCCAACAGAACCCCACAGCGCCGACTTTGCCGGTGGAGGACTGATGTGCAGCGAGCCAAGTTCGCGCTGCTTCGAGGTCTTCGACTACCTTGGCGGAGTTAAGGTCGCCGATCATAGTAAGCGTCTGATCCTCATCAGTTGGCGTGCCACCCAAAGGCGACAACAGATCAGGTGCCAACGTCACAAAACCCTCCGCTGCGACACGTCGTGCAACATCTTCGATATGAGGGTTTAGCCCGCGGTTCTCGTGGATCACTATCACCGCCGGTGATTTTGCGTCGCCTGTGGGAGACGCCAGATAGGCCGCGACTGTGCCGCTCTTGCTGGTATAGCTGATCCGTCCAGCGTCAATCCGCTCGTCGTCAGGCGCTATCTGGTGCGCCAGAGCGTACTGGTTCTCCAATAAACCCAACATCTCCGATGCAAGAACCGCCCCTCCAGCCAACCGCGTCAGACGTTCCATAAACTCGCGTCTGTCGAGCGGGACGTGAGTGTATTCGTCATACAGGTTGATGATTTCCTGATCCATCGTGCGACTCCGTTCTCCCCGGCGGCATTGCTGAGAATAACGCACCATCAACACAGGACCCCAAATCCGTGTAGCTTGAACCCACAGGGTTGGCTCTACAGCTTTCATTACGCATCTTTGCTGTCTCGCACGAAAAAGACACATCTTGATTCTGGCCCTCTTATGTAAGGGCTCTATCAGCATCCTTGAATCGGAATTTTGAGAGATGTCTGGCACTCCAAGTTCCACCGAATCCAAGCCCCCCAAAAGTGATCGACTATTTCGATCACTCATCTTAGAGCATGAGATTTTGACAAGGATCGCAATTATGACCACAGTCGCAACTGTCACCTCCGCCGATAGTGGGCAGCTAATTGATTTAAAAAACGCGGTGATTCTTGACCGCCAATCTACAGTCGCAGGGCAGGTACTCTCCGAAGAGGTAAAGAGTCGTACTGGCCTCAAGTGGAGCACGGTCGCCACCGTGCCAGATGGCGCCACGGTTGTCGTAGAGCTCGCAATTGAAGACGGCTCCGACGTGCCTCTTGAAGGCTACCGGATCGGCATCGACTCATCCGATCAGAATCGGGTAACCGTGCAGATATCCGGCGCCGATCGGCAGGGCCTTCTTTTTGGTGTGGGCAATCTGCTCCGTGTGCTTGTTTGGGGAGCCGGTGTCGCCAACGTGCCAGCCGATCTGGACGTAACGACCTCTCCAGCCTATCCGGTACGCGGTCATCAGTTGGGCTACAGGCCGACAGCCAATTCGTACGACGCGTGGAGTCCCGAGCAGTACGATCAGTACATCCGTGAGTTGGCGCTGTTGGGAGGGAACGCGATTGAGAACATCCTGTATCAGGACGGCGAGAATGAGCTGATGAAACTCACCAGGAGTGAGATGAATCAGCATATGAGCCAAGTGTGTGCTAGATATGGAATGGCGTACTGGATCTGGACGCCTGTTGAGTTCGACCTGAATGACTCAGACCGCCGCGCCGACCTTCTCGTGCGGCACGAAAAGCTTTACCGCGAAACGCCAAACATCGACGCGCTGATGTTTCCCGGTGCCGACCCTGGCAGCAACCATCCCGACATGATGCTGCCGTTCTTGGAGGAGATCGCCGAGCTTCTGGCTCAGTATCATCCCAATGGACAGGTCTGGATGTCGATGCAGGGGTTTCATGGGGAAAAAGGCGAATACGTCTATGACTATCTGAAAGAACACAATCCTGACTGGTTGGCGGGGATAGTCGCTGGGCCACAGAGCCCTCCGATGCAAGAGATGAGGCAGAACATTCCCGAAAAATACCCGATCAGACGATATCCGGACATCACGCACAACGTGCGCTGCCAGTATCCGGTCGCCTGGTGGGACTTAGCGCTCAACCTGACTTTGGGGCGTGAGGCTCCCAACCCAAGGCCGTTGGACCAGCACCAGATTCACAACCGTTTTGCAAAGTATTCCAACGGTTTCATCACCTATTCTGACGGCATCCATGACGATGTCAACAAAGCAATCTGGACGAGGCTCGGTTGGGACCCCGACGCCGATCTTCGCGAAATACTGATCGAGTACGCATCCCTGTTTTTCGGTCCCACAGTCGCCGAACGAGCCGCTGACGGGCTGAGGGCGTTCGAGCAGAACTGGGAGGGGTCGCTCGCAGATAACGGCGGAGTGGACGCAACACTTGCGTTATGGCAGCAGTTGGAGAACGAATCGCCCCAGCTAAGCAATAACTGGAGGTGGCAGCTCTGTCTGTTGAGAGCTAACTACGATGCGTACACCAGGCACCGTCTGCTCTACGAACAGGAGTTGGAGGATGCTGCAAACGTTATACTAGCCCGCGCCGCCGAACTTGGTCCCGCCAAAGCGATGGACGATGCGTTGTCACTGCTGTCCAAAGCCGAAACAGACCTCCGCAAACCTGAGCTACGCCAGCGGATTGAGGAACTGTGCGTCGCGCTCTTTGACTCCATTGGGCTTCAGTCGAGCGTAGAGCGGTTCGGTGCGTCAGGCGTTGAGCGCGGTGCGGTTCTCGATCTCGTGGACAGGCCGATTAACAATCGGTGGTGGCTTGAAGATCAGTTCGCAGCGATCAGGTCCATGGGATCTGAAGATGCCAAACTTGAACGACTGGCTACGATCGCATCCTGGGAACATCCAGGTGAAGGCAGCACTTACGACGATCTCGGCAACGTCGCCAAGTCGCAACACGTCCTTCGCGGCGGGGGTCTTGAAGGTCGATCGAACCTCCCTGACAGACCTACAATAGGCTTTATGTGGTGGGATGATGGCAAGAGCCGCCTGCGCGTTTCGTGGCTCAGTAACATGCACTGGCCCACCAGAATGCGCTATGAAAATCTTGACCCCGGCGCTGATTATATCCTCAGGATGACCGGAACCGGCGAACTGTTTCCAATCATCGACGGTAAACGTCTGGAACCAACCATCTACAGCACCGAGATCGGCGAATTCAGGGAGTATACACTTCCAAAACCCGCCTATGCCGACGGCGACATCGAGTTTACCTGGGACGACCCAGATGACATGCGCCTCAACTGGCGTCAATGGTCCTACATCCACGAGGTGTGGCTGCTCAAGCGTTAGTACAGGGCTCGATGCACTAGTAGGGATCGGCTTGTATCCCAGTCGGACCGCACCGCTTGAAGTGTATGAGAGCGCGGCACGAGTTGTGCAAACCGCTGATCCCTCTGGTGAGTAGTGTGTCGTAGTCAGGAGCGCAGTGGTCGGTGTTGGCCGGAAAAGTCCGTTCGCCAATAGCTGCAATCTACTCCACTGCAATGTCATACTCGGTTGTGGAGGCTCCATCTGGCAGGCCAGAGAATGTCAACGCACACATCGATCCAGCGAGGAGGTCGTCGTCGTGGATCGTGAGCGGCATGTTATCCAGTAACGCGTTAAGAGCAAGCGCCCGGCGCACAGTCATGAGGCGTTCTACTGTCTGCCGAAAGCTTAGCGCCAGATACCATGGCCGCAGGTCGGTGCCCTCGCGCGGAACCGCCCGAAGATACGCTAGAAGCTCAGGCTTACGCCGTTCAAACCGGTTAGCCACTATCCTGTCCTCACTCAATGAATACCGAACACCGCAGCGACGAAACCACCGTGTAAACTATACCAGCAGTGGCTTCGGTCAACGCCACATCGGCTGTGGGACCTCATATTGTCCGATTCTTCTATAGTTTGGTCGCGGCAGCGCGCTTACCGATTGACCGAATCGGAATACGGGTCTCAAAGGTTGCAGTGTTGGGTGGGTCAAACACCGTAAAGGAGGAGGTTTACGAAGCCGACAGTAACCAAGATCACCGAATAGGCCGCTGTCAGGCCGCAATCCCCTGTCTCGGCATCCAATCCGAACTGCCGTTTACCCGACACGCCCGACCATCAAAGCTTGATGATGATGTTCTGTTTGGCGAGGTGTCTTGCTGCTGCCCAGCAGAGCGTGTAGACCAGTGCGAAACCGCAGAGCGCCCAGATGGCCGATGAGTCCCTGGGGAACTGGTGGTGCATCTCACCTAAAACCACGCCTTGGACCATATAGATGACCAGAGCGTTGCTGCCAAGAGTTGAAAGGGTGGGGACCGACCAACCGCGTATGTCCACTACCCAATAGAAAAGCAGCGCCGCCAAAAAGCTGGCTCCAGTGGACGCGATCATATACGGCACGGTACCGCCCCTCTGGCTCTGAAGATTGTACGGTTCCACGGCGTAGCCCATCCGTTCCAATCCCACACCGAGATAACCGATTAGGATAAGCCCGATACCCAGGCTGGCGAACCACCGGATCAGTTTCTTGCCATCGGCTGCGGCGTATAAGTCCCAGGCAAACGTGCCGAACACGAGCGGGATCGTCCAAGACAGCGGCCCCAAAGGTCCGCCATCAATGCTTCTGGCCATCGTCCATTCGTAGTAACCAAATTGTGACGATGCGATCCAGAATAGAGCGGCGTAGACACCGCTGACTATCAACCGCACCGAGACCGATCTGTCGATCACAGGCAGTATTAGCAGTGCAGCCACCGCGATGTAGGTTAGCGCGTCCCAGATGTCAACGCAAAAATCGGGGCCGTAGTAGGCGATCGCCACAACTATCAGGGTCACATATCGCTTGGCCAAATGTTTGCGTGCATCCCAAGCGGTGCCCCGCTCTGAGCGACGCAGGAACGAAAGCCGAAACCCCATCCCCACGACGAAAAGGAACAGAGGGGCGATGGTGTCGGCGTAGCTCATGGGGCCGTGGCGGTGGTGGTCAAAGGCCCAGGGCATGCTCTTGAAGTTGCCGAGCCAGTTGACGAAAATCATACCGGCGATGGCGTATCCTCTAAGCTGGTCGATGGATGCGATGCGTGATCCAGCGGCGTTTGACATATGTGATCCTTATACGGTTTGGTTATCCCAGCCTATCGCAAGAAAATTACTGTTTCTTGGCGTCACCTACTCCTGTGTCTCGCGGGCGACTACAAGCTCAAACAGAGCTGGCAAAACTATCATCGTCAAAACCGTTGATGTCATCATTCCGCCGATTATCACCCATGCCAGAGGTCTCTGGAGCTCTGCACCCGAGCCGGACGCCAGGGCCAGGGGCAGCATCCCAAGCCCGGTGGTGATCGCTGTCATCAGTACCGGTATCACCCGTGTTTCAGCACCTTTTACAATCGCATCGCGGAGCGCCAGCCCGTCCCTCCCGAGAGCTTTTATGTGTGATATCAGTACGATTCCGTTGCGAATGGCGATGCCGAAAAGCAGCAAGAACCCGATGGCGGATGAGACGCTGATCCGCCCTCCAGATGCCCAGACCCCAACAAGGCCGCCAAGTGCGGCTAGCGGCAGGTTCATCAGAACGACAGCGCTCAGCGCCGCAGAGTCGAAAACCCAGAACAGTATAGCGAACATAGCTGCGACAATCAGCGCGCCATTGACGATAAGCTGCCCCATCGCCTGCTGCTGATCTTCGAACTGCCCGGCGTAGGAGACGTTGTAGCCTGCGGGGAGTACTATCTGATCGCCCATGACTACCTGGACTTCGTGCACAACGCTCGCCAGATCGCGTCCGGCGATGTTTAGCTGAATGACAGTGCGCCTTCTGCCCTCTTCGCGGTGCACCGTATTTGGGCCTTCGGACATTCGAACATTAGCGATAGAAGACAGCGGTACCGAATAGCCCTTGGGGGTCATAACCGGTATCTGCTTCATAAGCCCCAAGTTCCCGCGAGCGCTCTCCTTTAGACGAACTCTCAGTGTGTAGGTCGCTCCCTCATGATTGATTTGACCTAACGATTCTCCCTGGAGCGCTGCGTCAACAAACTCGGTCACCACTCCAGGCGTGAGCCCCACCATCCCGCTTGCCCGGCGATCGATGTCCACCACGTATTGTGGGATCGACACCTGCGGTTCAATCTGTAGATCGACAACGCCATCAATCCCAGAAATCGCGCCACGGACTTCTTGTGCAAGCCTGTGAAGTCTTCCTAAGTCCGTGCCAAAGATCTTAATCGCGAGCTGAGCGCGGATACCTGAGCGAAGGTGCGAAATCCGGTGTTCGATCGGCTGACCAACGGCGAGGGCGACACCGGGGAATTTCTGGAGAATCAGCCGCACCTCCTCCATGATCGTTTTGCGCCCCTGCGTTCGTTCTTCTGGTGGTAGAATGATTACCAACACCACACTCGAATACGATCCGGCGGCGTGCTCGTCCTCTTCGACCCGCCCAACCAGGCTGGTTACTCCGGTTACATAAGGCAGCGGCAGCAGCGCCTTTTCAATGCGACCAACAACATCGGATGATTCGTCCAGCGATGCTCCTGGATAGACTACCGCGTGAAGGACCAGTGTGCCCTCGTCCATCGTCGGGAGAAACTCTTTGCCGACGAGTGATCTGACTAGCGTGTCGTAAGAGATCAGTGCCGCCATTATCGCTATACCACCCATGCTCGCTCCGGCGACACCACGCCGGTGGCGAAGTGACCAGACCACCATCGGGCGATAGCCCTCCTTGACCCACGTCTGCACCCGTCCCACTCCGACGCTCACCACATCCCCTGATCGCACCAAGAGCATTCGGCACAGCGCTGGTGCCACCAGCACAGATACTCCTAACGAGCAGAGCATCGCCACGATGACTGTCAAACCAAGCGGGTGGAACAGCTCGCCAGAGATGTCGGTGAGTCTTAACAAGGGTATGAACGCTAACACGATGATGACCGTTGCCCAGAATATCGCTTGAAAAATCTCCAGCGTAGCGTCGGTGGTGACCTGATCAACTGAGCCACCTGCTGGTGTTTTGTCGCCGAGCCTTCTGTTGGTGTTTTCGACGACGATGATGGCATCGTCAACCACCATACCCACTGCGATGGCGATCCCTCCAAGGGTCATGATATTGACTGAGTGGCCCATCAGCGACATAAGCCATGCCGCCGCTAGAATCGACAAAGGTATTGACGCCAGAGTGATGACAGAAGTGCGGATATTCCCCAAGAACAGAGCCAGGATTACGACAACGAGAAACGCACCGTCGATCACAGCGCCGCGTACAGTAGCGACCGACCGGTCGATCAGGTCGGCTTGAGCGAACACCGGGTGCACAACGACGCCATCGGGGAGTGAGAGTTCATCCAGAGTTTTCAAGACATCGTCGGTAATCTGGAGGGTATTGCTTTCAGGCTTTTTAGCGACGCGACAGACGACCACCTCGTGCCCGCCAAAACTTGCCAGCCCTCGCCTTTCCGCCGGTGCCAGTTTCACCACTGCAATGTCGCCAACGAACACAGGTTCACCGTCGCGGGTATTTCCAACCAGAGTGTTTCTCACATCTTCCAGGCCGTCGATCGCACCGATTCCGCGAATCACATACTCGCTGTGTGATTGAACATAAACGCCGCCTGAAGAGTTGTGGTTGCTGGTCTCAAGCGCGTGCAGTACTGATTCAAGATCTACGCCTGCCGCGTCCAGCAGGTCGGGATCGACATTGACCTGCGCCTCCACGATCAGTCCGCCAGCCCTGACTACATGAGCCACTCCGTCTACGCTCTCGATTCGAGGTGCGACAGTATTATCGACCAGTCGTCTGACCTGAGCAAGATCAAGCGTGCCGCTGGTGTCTTCAACAACGCACTCGAGTATCTCGCCCAAATGGGCGGTAACCGGCATAAGCGTCGGGGTGGGGATGTCTGCTGGAAGATGGGGGATAGCCAAACCTATCGCGTCTGCGACCTGCTGTCTCGCCCACTCTATCTCAGTACCCCAAACGAACTGGGCGTATATGACACCAAACCCGGTTCCTGATGTCGACCTAACTTCTTTGATGCCAGGGAGGTTGTCCAGTTCGTGTTCCAAATGGATGATGACCGATGTTTCGACCTCTTCAGGGGCGAGGCCATGGGCGTCGGCCATGACAATAACTGTGGGATCGTGAATCTCTGGATAGACGCTGATGGGCATATGGCCACCGGCGATCCAGCCGCCGACGATCACAACCATCGCCGCAACGACCACAGCCACCCGGTGCTGAATCGCCCCTCTTACCAACGCCTCGAACATTTCTCTTCTCCGCTACCCGGTCAACTTGGTGCCCAACTGGTGAGTCGCAACAAGAATCAGTCCAGCAGCCTTGCGCCCTGGTCCGGGCTGGACGCTGCAGTCCAAAGCTGCCTTACGCCGCTAGTGACGACAATGTCTGATAGGTACAGACCATCGAGCACATTTACGTATCCATCCCAAACCCCGCCGACCTCAATCTCAACTGGCGCGAACTCCTCGCCGTTCACT
Organism: uncultured bacterium; assembly: GCA_964627605.1. Lineage (GTDB taxonomy): Bacteria > Latescibacterota > MWCZ01 > MWCZ01 > CAZVGZ01 > CAZVGZ01. Next base: position 14,631 of record CAZVGZ010000053.1, read on the forward strand.
GCGAAAACCAACCACTTCCCGCCTGTATAAATCGCCGCCGACAGAGGAACAGCGACACCATCGCCATCGCTTGGCGCGACAACCTCAATAGAAACAGTCTGCCCAGCCGTGAAGGTCGTCGATCTATCAAAACGAACCTTGAGGGGACGATGGTCGGGTCTCGTACTGTAAGGACGTCCGATGGAGACGACACGCCCTAACGACGTTTGACCGCCAACCTTTCGTACCGGCAGACCTTGCGCCACAAGAGTGGAAAAGCTGGTGTGAATCCATCCTTGCCCAACAGAGCCTTCGGTTCCTGCGCGTTTTACGATCTTGACCCATGTCCTCACAGGCTGCACAGGAGTGATTTCGGACACCGGAGCGGTCTCAATGCCCAGGTTGACACGCATGGTCTCGTCGAGATAGACGTTGCCCGCCTCTGATTCCAGGCCAAAAAGCAACAGCCACAGCAAAGCGGTGGACCAATGCCAGCGCATGTCTGTTGTCAATCCCATCGTCCTGATCTCCTTTTGCTTGTCCAACCTAGCGGATCAGGGTGACGCGCCGAATTTGAGAGTTGTCAGACCATCGTAGGCGAACCATATATACACCGCTGCTAACATCTCTGCCGCCACCATCGCGACCATCCCATACCAAAGAGTGCGGGCCTGAACCGACGCCGGCCGGCGGATATGATCTGATACGTTGACCTAGTAGATCGTCAGCTTGCGTAGAATCAGGTATCCAGGTGAAAAGCCCGGTTACTGCGTCGATCTGTGCGCCAATTGGCAGACCGGAAGCCGAGAAATTGAGCGAATCGCCTTCCTCGTCAACCGCCGCTATCGAGATTGACAACAGCTCGCCCTCCCTACCTGGATAGGTCGCCATCGGTTCGGCACCAAGGACTGGGGCGTCGTTTACGCTAATGACAACAGCAGAACCGACAATGCGCCTGGTCACGGAACGACTCCGCCAGCGATTTCCAACGTCAGTAGCTCTTTGTAAGATACAGTGCCGACCGCCTCGGAGTGATGGTGCCCGCCATCTTTGTGCGAATGTCTGTGGTCATGGTTGTGGGAGTGTTCGGTTTGACGAGCCGACCTGAAAACCATCCATATTCCGATCCCGACGATGGCGACTCCGGCGACTGCTGCTACCCAGGACTCTACAACATGGGGATCGAGGTTGACAGTGAGAAGCCCCGCCGCCGCAGCCAAAACCACAAAGGTCGTGGTGTAGGTGATCGTGACCACAGCCCCCAGAAACATCGCATCCCTCGTGCGGCCTTTCTGTCCTACGAGGTACGCAGCAACGATGGATTTCCCGTGCCCCGGTTCCAGAGCATGCATCGCACCGAGCCCGAAAGCTCCTGCTGTATATAGTAGGTTCACCTGTCACTCCGGCATTTTT
>CAZVGZ010000054.1:0-14852 GCA_964627605.1 uncultured bacterium
CCGGTTCACGATTCCCCGCCGCGACACTCCCGATCTTGAGTACGAATAGAACGATAGAGTCGTATATTTAATGATGGCCGCCTCGTTTGGCGGTTTCGCCAGCGACGCGGCCATCAACGTTGGTGTTTTGAGAACTCAGCATACGCTGGTGTTCGGACACCTTATGAATTATCATCAATTACAGGCGATCATCCGTCTCGCCTGAACGTCAAACCCACCGTGAAAGGAAATAGCAATGGCCGGGATTCCCATAGGACTTCAGATGTACACCCTGCGCGAGCAGTGCGCCGAAGATTTCCCAGGCACCCTCAAGAAGGTCGCCGAAATCGGATATAATGGCGTCGAGCTTGCAGGCAGCTACGGCATTAGCGCCAGCGACCTCAAATCGCTTTTAGGTGATCTTGGCCTGGAGGCTGTCGGCACGCACACCGGAATTGAAGCGTTGAGTGAAGACATGGAAAGCGTACTCGAGTTTTGGGGCACTGTCGGATCGAAATATCTGACCTTCTCCTCTATTGCCGAGTCGTACCGCGAGGATGGTGACGGTTGGAAGAACACCGGCAAAATCCTCACAGAATGCGGCAACGAGCTTCTAAAACATGGTTTTCAGCTCTCCTACCACAACCACAGCTTTGAGTTCGAGATGTTCGACGGCATTGCCGGGTTCGACCTTCTGTACCAGAACTCCGATCCAAAAGCCCTCCACGCCCAGGTAGACACCTACTGGGTGCAGCACGGCAATCGTGACCCGGTACAGGTTCTCAAAGACCTCTCAGGACGCATCTCACTCGTCCACATCAAAGACATGCTGGACGACGAGGCCCAGTCTTTCGCAGAGATCGGCGAGGGCATCCTGGATTGGGACGGTATATTCGCTGCCTGCGAGGCTGGTGGCACCAAGTGGTACATTGTCGAACAGGACTCCTGCAAAGGCGATCCTATAGACAGCGTCGCCCTCAGCCACGATAATTTCAGGAAAATGACCTAGATCGTCACGTCAAATGCTACCTGGCCTACGTAGTCGTGACGCCCAAGTGAATTTGCGACCTGCTCGCTATGATCCCTGGACACGATGTGCCCAACACCCAGTATCACCACCTGTACGAAAATCGTCGAGCGCGCATGACACGTTATTTTCTGCTCCATGTTGGTTATTAATACCGGGTTATCACAATACAGAACAACTCTTTTTACGTGGCACGATGCACCTCACCTAACTTATCTTCCGCTGGCGGTGGTATAACGGACTCGCAAGCCCATACCTTAAGGCATGTTTGGCCTGGGCGGGACATAGCTCGGTGGTTCACGACAGCCGCGTAGTGTCCAACGGCGTCAAAAAACCACCGGTTCCTTATGCCCGCCTAGATCATGACCATCTGTGTTTCGTGAGTGCGGTGGCGGTGATGTTGGTCATCAAAAACGGAAGTTTTTCTGTTCTTTAGTCAATCTTGTCGAGAAAGACTTCGTATGAAGTATCGTCAAATTTCCTGACACACTCGTCGCAATCGTCGCACTCCCGGCTGTAGCAGTTTCGATGTATGCGCGTGGGATACTGTTTCTGGAATGACCGCTGGCAGTTCTCGCTGCAATAGAAGAAACGGTCCTGCTGGCGACCGAAAGCAACAAAGGTTACGCAGGTCTCCTTGACGCCCCTGTCCATCTCCCTCTCGCACCAGCAGCAGACAGTCGTCTCCTCGCGAGCCAACTGGTCTTTACGCTCTTGAATCTCTTCTTCGCTCCAGTCAAACTCAACATGTCCCACGTTCTCCCTGACCACCCTATACCTGACAACATCGTCCGTCACGCAGAGAAGCTCCGTAGGCGTGCTGAATAACTCCTGACACACCACTTCGTTGCCGTCGCTCATATGCACGATTGTACGGCTCTTCTTCGGGCGGATGAAAACGAACCATCCGCAATGCTCACAGATCGTAGTGAAAAGGAAGCAGTGGGTTTTCTGACCGCACTCAGGGCACCGCCCCTCCTCCACGAGCTTGATCTGCCTCACAGACTCCTTGGCAGCTTCGACAATGGTCGTTCCCACATCTTTGGTTACCCGTTCTACAGCAGCACGATCTTCTGATGACAACAGCGAAATGTGTTCTTCGAGCTCGGTCTCTTGATCGACGACGCCGATGGTGCGCTCTTTGGGTGGGTCTTTACGTTTGGATGATCGCAACATGCCTCTACACCTTTGCCTGTTTTGTGTCCGCCCACCACCCGCCCATTTCTGTCTGGTGGGCGTCGGGGGCCGGTATTGAGTGCGTTTTGTCGTCAGCCGCCCATTACTGATTGGAAAAGCCAAGCGACGAGATATTGAATATACATCGAAATCGCGGCCCAACACCTGGGCACATCCCCTTTCCCCAACATATACCTGAAGTCTATAATTCGATATCGACCCGAACTGGTTCCCAGCCCATATTTTGCCGGAGATGTTCCTATGTCGTACAAACCACTTCTCATGAGTTCTAATATGTATCGCTATTCTTGGATGCGACAACGGTGACGCCCGGAAAAGTGGAGATGGTCGTCAAACGTGCAGATGGGTCGATCATTGAGACCTATGCGCTCGACAAAAGCAGCTCGTGATCTGTGTGTTAGACTGCGGATTCTGAGCGGGCGATAGATTTTCCGCCCGCTTAGGATAGAGCACGCGGTTGGCCGCAACTGTCCTGCTACAAAATAAAACAGCCGACAGCAGCCTAGATATCTTCAAACAGAAGCGCCCTGTTCCAGTAGACGAACACACCAGCAAAGGCGACCGATAGCAACGCTGACAACGTTGCCAACGCCGTGACGAATGAGCCGCCAAAATTCACTTGATCGTCAGTAATTGGACCGGTCGTTTGATAGCAGAGGAAAAGCTGTGCGGCGATTATCGTCGCCGTCTGAAAAACCGCTTTTGTCTTCCCCATCCAGTTGGCACCCACCACAACGCCTTTAGATGACGCCACACTACGAATGCCGGTGACTAGTAGTTCCCGCCAAAGGATCACCAACGCAATCCAGAACGGGATTACACCCAGACCACTAAGAGCCAGGAACATCGACAGTATCAACATCTTGTCTGCTACAGGGTCCAGAAAAGTCCCGAAGTTGGTGATCTGCTCCCTCTTCTTGGCGATCACCCCGTCGGCCACATCGCTCAACATGGCAACTACAAACAGACCGACGGAACTCCACTGCGCCCAGCTGACTGGCAGATAGAGCAGGTAGACTATTACAGGCACCAGGATTACACGGCAGACTGTTATTGCGTTTGGTGCGTTCACAGGAGAGGAATCCAGACCATTTTCAACTACTTCTCAATCCAGGTGGCAGGAGGCAGCGGCAAACGATGTCGTTTCTCTGCCAATGGAACAGCACTGCCGTTCCCATGAAACTGCTGAAACATCACCAGCCGTACCTCTTCCAACTACCATCGGTTGGCAATTTCCGTGGTTTGTGGTCGTAACAGGTACGCATCGCATTCTAGCGATACCAGAGCCCAAAGAGCGGGTTACGAAATCCCGTGCGCGATTTTGTAATCTGCCCAGTTCTCTTTTAGGTGCAAGAACGCCTCGAAATCTGGTTGGATCAAAAACGGATTGTTTTCGCGCTCGGTCTTGATGGTGGAAGTGGAGGCTATTCCAACATCGTGGCCGGGATAGACCAACGTGTCGTCTGGCAGTGTCAACAGACGTTCGTGTAGGCTGGAGTGTTCATGGCGTGCCCCTGCCTGCCCCTGTGTTCCGCCGACTTTGCCAACGAACAGCGTATCTCCGGTGAATACGGCTCCTGGTGATCCCTCTGCATAGAAACATACTGCGTCGGGGGTGTGACCTGGAGTGTACACCACCGTAACAGTCAGCTCGCCCACCTCTATCGTGTCCCCGTCATCCACACGCCGATCGGCTGGAAAGACGCTTTTGGTGTGCATGATTACTGGCGCTCCTGTAAGCGCTTTGGCGACATCGTTGCCGTTGGTATGGTCGTCATGCTCGTGTGTGCAGAGAATAGCGCAGACCTTCAAACCACGCTGTGACGCCAGATCTTTTAGGAGTTCCGGGCTGTATGACGGATCTATCAAAGCCGCAACTCCTGAGACTTTGTCCGCAACTAGGTACCCAAAATTCCGGTCGCCACCAGTGCCAATCTGCTCGACTATCATTGCCTGAATCCTTCCCCTTTATTGCGTAATGAAAAATGAAGTTACCGGGGAGCCTAAAGGCGCTGCAACCGGTGAGCCGAATCATTGGGGCTCAAACTCATACCGCACTATGCAGTTGACAGTTTTGCCGTTGGTATGTAATGTCTACGTGAGGCAGTGTCGGCGAGCGCCCTTGAAATAGCCAGTATTAATGAAGTTTTTGTGGAAATTGGCGACGATGACCGTGCTGATTGCGGTCGTCCCGCTAGGCCTAGCAGGCTACAAGATGATGGAGTGACGACGCAGTGTACCGATGGATCATACTGTTGGCCGCCCTCCCTTTTGTCAGCGCTGCTGACCCCGCCCCCCCATGGCGTTGCGGGACATTCCACCCAGCTTGGGAGAGCGCTCCAGAGCCGAAGAAACAGTCTATCTCCCTCGATCGTCCTTCCCGTCCAACTGCGCCCAAAGGTATCGGTGACACAGAATGGCTCACCATTTACAATTTCCGAACGTCGAGCTACCGATCGGTGGAGTTCGTCTACAGGGGCGCAGGGCGGCTTGCGGTTGTGGCGGTTCAGAAAAACATGTGGGACGTGGGGCTGGTCTCGCAGCAGAGCGTTGATGACCTGCTGCGACGTTTTGAAGTGGAGGCGGTCACTGGCAGCTCAAAAGGAATCTTCGACATTGAAGAATCCATCTTCGGCAGCGTCTCGCCTTTAGGCGGCGATTCGACCATCTACATCGTTTTAGCGGAGATAGAGCACGATCTGCCTGAGGGAGAGATCGTGGCGGGGTATTTCTCCAGAACCGATCAAAGCCCCACATCGGGTCAGTACGGCAACTCCAACAGCAACTACCGCAATATGGTGGTCATCCATGCAGGGCTGTCAGAACACGAGCAAGATGCGCAAGCTTCGGTACTGGCCCACGAATTTCAACACCTAATCCACTACCAGTACGACAGATCTGAAGAGAGGTGGCTCAACGAAGGTGCGTCGGTCTACGCCGAAGCTCGATGCGGCTACACCTCCACTCTCCAGGGTCGCCACTTTTTCACCAACCCCAATGTTGGTCTCTACCGCCAGTCTGGGCTGCCGACACGGGCGGACTACGACAAAGCCTATATGCTGATTCAGTATCTCGCCGACAGGTTCGGGCCCGATCTTATTACCAGAATTGTGCAGGAGCCGCGCCATGGGATTCCGGCGATCAACATCGCTCTGAACAGCTTTTCGTCAGACGAGACATTTGAGAATGTTTTCATGGATTGGGCCACAGCGAACCTCCTTCCAAAGGGTCACGCCGACGGCTACAAAAATTTCGACCCGCTGGCGGCCCACTTCGTCGCCGGAATGCCCGCTATTACAAGCCAGACGTGGCCCGATGTCGCATTCTTCGGAACTCTATATTTTCGCGGGCCGCAGCCGCCGTCTGCCACCCGTTTGAGTTCGGGAAGTTCCGACATCCGCTACGGCGCCCGATCTGTCGTGATAGATCCAGACGGCACCTACAGGGTCGTGCGCTGGTTTCATCGTCCGGGCTATGGATGGGTGACATGCCGCGGCGAAGATCACCAAAACCTTCCAAACTGGACGGTTGTAGCTCAGTGGCACAGGATCGACACCAACTCGCCGCTCGCTGCGGTTGTAACAGGCCTCCCCACCGAACCACCGCTGCTTCTGGCGCTGTCGCCTGTGGCTCAATCAGGCGATGTAGTGTCACCATATCAGACACCTCTGTCCGTGACATTCAGCAAACCGATTGACGCCGACTCGCTAAGCATCACCGCCTCTGGCCGCCAAACCGGGCCGCTGCCGGTCCGATGGTTGATAGACGACACCAACCCTTCGGGTCCGTGTGATGGTCCGGTGACAGTCCGAGGACTCGAAGGCGAATGGCCTGTCGATGACACTGTGACTATTAGGCTTGAGGGTATTCGTGATCTCTCCGGGCAGTGGTTTGGAGAATCGACGAGAGGTAACTGGGAATGGTCATTCCCCACCGGTAGCAAGGATAAAGCCCCACCACGAGTCGCGTTTGGTGTTCTTCAGCATCCTGAAATGCCCAGTCGGCTGCATCTCTTAGCGATATCGGACGAATCTCTCCACCCCAGGCAAGGCGAAGCGGTATCACTTACCGTCAACGGCACACCCGTGGACCGGACCGAGTCGATCACCTCATCCGGGCGTTACTGGCGAGGTCGATCGCGGATTACGCAGCCCGGTGAGTATGACATTGCGGTGCGCGCAGCTGACCTGGCCGGAAACCTGGCTGACAGCTCGGCATACTCTTACACCGCTCTGTTTGAAGCTGCTGAAGACACCTCAAACCAAACCATCGCCGCCAGGCCGGCTAAATGAGATCACTACTGTTGGTCGTCGGGGCGGTTGCAGTAGCGATCGGATGCGGGGGCGATCCGTTTTCGTCGGAACAAGAAGCGATCGACGCGATGGAAGAGGGATGGCGTGCCTACTTGGCGGGAGACTACGCCGCCGCTGGCATCCAGTTTCGCACCGCCCAAGGCTCACAGACCCATCGTGCAGAAGCCAGCATAGGAGTAGGCTGGACTTTTTTGAGACAAGACGTTCTGTCACTCGCCCGTGCTGCATTCAAGGAAGCTGAGAGGCACCGGGCCCACCGTGCGGACGCCGAGGTCGGACTGGCATTTTTGGCGTGGGCATCTGGAGATTTCACCGAGGTGATTGTATTGAGCGAAGCGGTCTCATCTGACAACCCTGACTACCGTTTTGAAGAAGACCCGCGGATTGATGTGCGCGATGTGCGACTTCTCACTGCGCAGGCGCATCTGCTCCTGGACCCCACCGACTTTGGTCACCTACGCGCAGTTAGCCGAGAGGTGGTAGCGCTTGACGACGGAGCGAGCGTCGATCCAGACGAGCCATCGACGTGGACTGACGGCAAAGTAGCCTACAATACAGCGGCGGAGGCGCTCGTAAGACGGTTGGAGGCGATCTATCTAACGCTCCTAATTCAGAGCGCGGAGCCTCGGGCGCGGGTTGCAACAGATGGCGTCACGGTGCCAACATTATAGGACAAGCTCACGAAGAAAGGAACAAGCTATCCCGAATATGAGTAGTGCGAGTCTCTGTCCAGCTTGCGGTGGAACATGCGGCGGCCTCTCATCGGTCCGGCACTCCCCAGAGGAGTTGCGGATCAAGGCGATGGTCGCCGATGTAGTGGCAGCGCTCCAGGGGCAGGGGCTAGTCCAAAGCGATCAGCCTGCACAGGTTCCTATTGGGGTGTCTGCACGGCACGTTCACTTGACCCAGCACACCCTCGAAGGGTTGTTTGGTGCTGGAGCTCAATTGACGGAGTACCGCTCCCTTAAGCAGCCTGGCTTTTTTGCCGCCGAACAGACGGTTACAGTAGTTGGACCCAGGATGCGCGCGATAGAACGCGTCCGCGTGTTAGGCCCTCTTAGAGACTACGATCAGGTCGAGATGTCCCGTACCGATGCCATCGCGGTCGGTCTTGATCTGCTAGTAAGGGATTCAGGCGATCTAGACGGAACGCCTGGGGCGACGCTGGTCGGCCCTGCCGGATCAGTACAGCTCTCCTCCGGGGTTATCAGAGCGGTCAGGCACATCCACCTCTCGCCAGAAGTCGCTTCGGCTTGGGGGGTATCCCACCGCCAGCTCATCAAAGTCTCAGTAGGTGGAGAAAAACCCACCGTCCTCGGCGGAGTTCGGTGCCGCGTCGCTGAAGGGATACTACTCGAAATGCATCTCGACACCGACGACGCCAACGCCGCAGATGTTGTGTGTGGCGACCTGATGTCCGTCGAGGTCTGAACTCGTTGACCCCTTACGCAGACTGAGACAGGCTGATGCAAGAACAGTTGAAAGTTCTAGCGGTCGGCGCACACCCTGACGACATAGAAATCCTCTGTGCGGGCACCCTTACCAGATACGTCCAGTTGGGCCATTCCGTGGCGATGGTTCATTCCTGCAACGGGCATCTAGGTCACGTCAGCATCCCACCGGACGAACTGACAGACATCCGCCGGGCTGAGGCGAAAGCAGCAGCGGCTGTCATCGGTGCTGAATCTTTTTGCCTCGACATCCCCGACCTTGAAGTCTCCGACGCCAGGGAGTACACCGAACGGCTGGCCGGAGTCATAAGGCGAGTGGGCCCGGATGTTATCATCACGCACTCGCCCAACGACTACATGCGCGATCATACGGCGATCCACAGATTGGTCAACATCGCCAGTTTCGCCGCAACTATTCCGCACTATGAGGGGGTCGATGTCCCGGCGCACCCCATCGTTCAGCCGATTTTTGAGATGGACACCCTCATGGGCGTTGGGTTCATTCCAGACGAATATGTGGATGTCACTGAAGCCATGGCGCTCAAGCGCGAAATGCTGGCCTGCCACAAAAGCCAGGTTGAGTGGCTCAGGGATCATGACGGGATAGATGTAGTGGGGAATATGGAGGTGTGCGCCCGATATCGCGGTCTCCAGTGTGGCGCGGAGTTCGCAGAGGGGTTCCAGAGCCAGCAGACGTGGCCCAGATTATCCGCAGACCGCATTCTGCCCTAACCGGAACAGCGTCAATCCACCGGTGCTCCCACAGTAGAGAGCGGTCTAGCTGATCGTTTCGCTAAATCGTCAAGGATTGCCGTTGACTGCTAGAGTGGTAAATGTTACACTCGCTACACTTATGCGTCGCATTCGACCAGTGAGGGGTCAATCTAGGGACTGGCCTCGGCTACCTGCGGCAACCAGTGGGTCGCTTTCTGGGACGTGGCGCTCGAATGTGAAAGCGGCAACAGATTCGACCACGTTGCATTCACCCGATAGGGTGTTTGACGCTTGGGACTCAATTAGGGACAGCCACTGAGGAAACCCTTGGCAGAAGACCGGGATACCAGGAGGGTCATATGTTGACCAAAGGCTACATACTGACAGAGTACGAAGAGGGTCGCATCGAAGCGCTGCTTGATGAAAACTCTGAGATCGACGCCCTTGACGAAATTCACAGCGCTATCTACAGCAAGGCCCTCCAGATGGGTGTCAGCCGTGGCATCATCAGTGAGCGGATGGACCGCGTCAACTATGAGATCGCTCGCCAACACCTGTTGGATGAAACTGAGATCAAGTTCCTAAATAGACGCCGACTCCGGGCTTTTGATCCAAATCTTGCGTTGGCTATCTATCGGGGCCAAATTGACGGTTTGGTCGATACAATAGACGCCGAGGTGGCCCGTCAGGACGACGCAGGGATCACCCTGGAAATTGAGATGTTCAACGATTCGGCAATCAGCCATACGCTTAGCACCACTGGCGAACCTGGCCACCCAGAAGTGGCGATTTTTACTGGTGTAGCCAGTTTTGTTACCGATGGTGCCCACATCGAGATGGGCCTCATCGGTAATCAACGTGTCTATGCCAATCTTAAAGCCAATCCCAAAGCGGTTTTTACATCCATCGGGCCGAGTATGGACCCCAAACGCTGGGCAGGCGTTCGCGTCCACGCCACCCTGTCGGGGGATGACACACACGGGGACGAGTATGACGCTCTCAAGGTCAAGCTCGGCATGCCGATCGCAAATCGACTCCTGTTTGACGTAGAAGAGATTGAAACGGTCTTCATCCCCAAAGCACTGTAGCGATTGAATACAGAGATGACGGCGCGGTTGGCTGATCTGCGTCGTGTCGTGGTTGCCACGGGCAACCCAGGCAAAATAAGAGAAATAGAGCAGATCCTCGGCGAGATGGACATCGCCACCGTGCCCATGAGCGATCTGGGCGATCCCCCCGATGTGGTCGAAGATGGCCTGACATTCGAGGCCAACGCCCGCAAAAAAGCTACTAAAATTGCCGCTTGGTCGGGGCTGCCATCGCTGGCTGATGATTCAGGTCTGGAAGTTGACGCTTTAGGCGGAGCCCCTGGCGTCTGGTCTGCTCGGTTCGCTGGAGATCAGGCCACCGACGCAGAAAACCTCTCCCTTCTCCTTGAACGCCTTAAAACCGTTGCCCCTGATAAGAGAACGGCACGATTTCAGTGTGTGATTGTCCTCGCTCTTCCCGATGGCGGTGAACTGGTCGCAAGGGGTGATTGCGAAGGGCGCATCGCAAATGAAAGAGAAGGCGTAGGCGGGTTCGGCTACGACCCGGTGTTCGTAGAATCCCAAGCTGGTCAGACTTTCGGAGTCCTTCCGCCTGACTACAAAAACCGCGTCTCCCACAGGGCAAAAGCGTTGGCATCCTTCGCCGCTCAACTCCCTGAGATATAGCGCAACGCGGCCACGTCATACCAACGGGGGCTGCACTGCTATCGGACCCTCGTACCCACATTGCGCCCCTATCCGGAATCTGCGCCAAAAACAAAAGCCCCCTCGTGACGGCGGGGACTTTTGCAGAACTGATTGCTCGAGAGCCTATCTTACCAGAAGCATCCGCTGGTTTAGAACTCCATCCAAAGTGGCAGATGTGACGTATATCCGCCTCCCGACAGAGTTAGTGTTCTTAGCCGTGCTGCTGGATGCCTGGTCTCGGAAAGTGACCGGTTGGGCACTGTCGCGGCGGCTGGATGCGCAACTGACCTGCGAGGCGCTGAAAGCCGCCATCGCCTCCCGGCGTCCATCGGCTGGCTGCATTCACCACTCTGACTGAGGCGTCGAATATGCCTGCAGAGCGTATGTGGGCGCCCTGAATGAGCACGGCTTCCAGATCAGCATGGGCAGAAAGGGCAACCCGTAAGACAACGCCCAAGCCGAGAGCTTCATGAAGACCCTGAAGATTGAGGAAGTCTACCTGTGGGAGTACCGGACATTCGAAGTGGCCCGAGAGCGGATTAAAGAGTTCATCGAGGACGTGTACAACCGGAAACGGTTGCATTCAGCGCTGGGCTATCGAAGTCCAGAGCAGTTCGAACAGAGCATCACACAAACTCAGGACAGCCTGCACCACTCATATCAAATCTTTCCAGCTTGAAGGGTGCACTCCACTTTTGATCTTCAGTGTGTGCCTTCAGTGAGGAGTCTGATTGCGAAATATGGGTGGGTGACAACGTAGTGCTGCGATGTCAAAAGAGATGCTTGCGGTACCATTTGATTCCTTTGTCGAGATAGCCCTAACCGCCTATTGTCGTCACTGCCGGTGTAGTAAAGCGATTCCCTGTGAGCGGCATCAATCGGGTGTTGTGATTCCGCTCGCCTATTGACGGTGTTTTCGGCCAGATACAACTACTTTTCGGACTCCTTGCACTGCGCTGCGCCAAGTGTTCTCTTACTTAATCACGTCTGGTACCAAATCAAGCGTACGAACTACTGTGAGGAGTCAGACTATGAGCACGGTCAATCAGGACGGTGGTGCGTGGACGATCAAGAGCGGAGCACTGAACATCAGGGTTGATTCGCGGACATTGGCGCTGGAGATGGGACTTGATGGCTCTCAGGCGTGGACAACAACGTCTGATGATGGTCACGATCTGGTGGTTCTAAACGGCGAATCGACACAGGAGATATCTCTGGCCAGTGCCGCTCATATCGATGTGGCTGAATACTGCGCTGGAGACCTGCATGGGGTGCGGGTGAACATTAGGGGGTTTGGCGGCATCGACCTCTCTTTGGCGTTGATAGTAGCGGCGGACATTGTCACGCATGAAGCTGTGGTCCGATTGGTTCCGATTGAAGATCCGCAAGACCTTATTGAGGAGATTCACTATCCCCGGTCGTTGGAACTTGGGGCGACAGGCGATGGCGCGCTCCATGTGATCCCGTGTATGCAGGGCGCGCTGTTGCCACCTGACTGGCCAGGTGAGATCACCTGGTGGTGGAAAGGGCTTACTTACACCCGTGCTGTCTATATGCCCTGGTTCGGTGCGATTCGACCTCGTGCTGGTTACTTGGGGATTCAGGAAACCCCCTATGACGCCGGACAACATTTGGTTCATCCAGCAGGTGGGCCGACTAGCCTTGGTCCAAAATGGTTTCCGAGCATGGGCAAAATTGGTTACGCCAGACAGATGAGGTATGTCCTGTTCGACGATGGCGATCATAACTCTCTTGTTCACCGCTACAGGGATTACGTTGATGCGCTGGGCAACTTGAGGACGTTGGAGTCAAAGGCTCTGCAAAATCTTGGGGTCGGACAACTGCAAGGAACCACGATCGCTGCGGCGAGCACCATGCGCCACACCCAGCCCGATTCGTACTACTACAATGCCGACAACATTGAGGCCAACCACGCGTTCACCAGTTTTGCCGATACAGCGGCTGGACTGAAGCGCTTTGCCGAGGTGTATCCAAATGACAGGGTGGTTGTGCATCTGGATGGATGGGGCACAAGGGGTTACGACAACCTTCATCCAGATATTCTACCACCCTGCCCTGAGGCGGGGGGTTGGGAAGGGTTCAAAGCGGTAGCCGATCAGTGCAAAGAGCTGGGATGGTTGTTCGCGACCCATGACAACTACAGCGATTTCTACCAAGATGCTGCCACCTACAGCGATGACCTAGCTCAGCAGGGTGATGCCAAAGGGGATATCCCTAAAAAGGCGTGGTGGTCTGGCGGTGCGCAGGCGTTTCTTTGCTCCAAGAACGCGTTGGGGTACGTACGCCGCAATTTCCAAGAGATTCTTGATCGTGGGGTTCCGCTTACGGCGACGTATATAGATGTATTGAGCATCTGGGAGATGATAGAGTGTTATCACCCTGACCACAGGATGACCAGGAAGGAGTGCGCCGAAGCGCGTGCTGAAGTGTTTGCCTGGGTCAGGTCGAAGGGAATAGTACTCAGTTCAGAAGAACCGACTGACTGGTCGGCACCCTACCTCGATTTCTGCTACTGGGCACCGCTGGCGCTTGCAGAAGACCTGTTCGATGGCCTTCCGGTGGGCACGCCTGCGCCGCTGTTTAACGGTGTGTATCACGACTGCGTTGTCACACCGTGGAACATGAGCGCTGTTGGCTCGATGACACAGGCCGACGCATTTCTATACGCGCTGTCGTTCGGTGGGATCGCGCTGGTCAACAGCCCAGACAGGACCGGGCCGTGGGGCGAAGGCGAGCTGGAGAGAGCCAAAATATTGGCGGATGTGCATCGACAAACCGGTTTTGCGACGATGGAACGGCATGAGCTTGTGGAGGCCGACGGATCGGTTCGCGCCACCACGTTTGGCGGTGGCGAAACCGTGGAGGTGGATTTTGACGCCAAACGCTACCGAGTGGAGGGTGTTGACGGTTTTGATGACGGATGGAAGGATGCTTGATACTTTGACAGGGCGGTTGATTCAGCGTTCATCACCCTACGCTTGAGGGCTGCACCCAATACCCCCACTATCGGCGCAAGCCTAATTGTCCGCCGTCAGATGACAGAGCCGCAGATATTTCAACCAACGTCTGCTGGAATCATGTGCCATATAGGCCTCACTGGTTGGTTCCAGACCAGACTGGTACCCAAAGTTTGACCCGTCCCTTCCAGACGACCGAACCGCAATCAAGAACCATCGCCTTAGAGACCCGCTTGGGGTATACTTAGCACTCCACGCTCTCTCTTCATCCCCAAATAACGATTGTGACCGGGACCAGCATGACTGATCAATACCTTGATGAGCAGAACTTCTTCAGGCACGCAAAAAACCTTACCGGGCATACAGCAACATTCGGCTTCGGCAATATGGTGAGCCAACTCGTCAGCCTATTCATGCTGCCGATCTACACCGCCTACTTCACCACAGCGGACTACGGGGTGTTGGGCCTCATCGAAGTCACAAAAACCTTGATGATGTACATCGTCGCCATGGGGATCGGCTCAGCGGTGAACCGATACTTCTTCGACAAAGAGTTTGAGTCCAAACGTCCTGAGATTGTAGTAACCGGTTTCTTGGCCCAACAGATGACGGCGATCCCGCTATGCGTAGCGATATGGCTGATGGCAGACTGGGTGTCAGAAGTAGCACTCAAATCTCCGGACCAGGCGACATACGGTAAGTACCTGGCCGCGCTTGTCTGGGGCGAACTGACGCTGATGTTCCCGAACAACCTTCTGCGAATTCACTTGCGATCAAAGCTCTACGCCTGGCTGTCTATCGGCCGTCTGGTCGTGGCGTTGTTGGGGACAATCGTACTGGTTGTGTGGTTAGAACAGGGCATCCTTGGGGCATTGAGGGCAGCTCTAGGCGTCACAGCCATCTCCATCGTTGTGCAGCTATTTATTGTCCGTCATGATTTCAAAGGCGGCTGGTCCGCCGAAGTGTTGTCTTCTCTGCTAAAGTTCGGTTTGCCCTACGTCCCCCACAACATCGCCGCCTACCTCCTGCTCACAGCAGACCGGTATTTTCTTGCATACCTCATCCCTGAAGACGCGGCACTCCACGAACTCGGCCTCTATAACGTCGCCTACAAATTCGCCTCTGGCCTCTATCTGCTGATCGGCGCGCTTGGGCAGGCGTGGGCGCCATATATCTTCACGATGAACTCCCTTCCACATCAACCTCAAATCTACGGCAGGCTTATAACTTTCGCCACCGCGGCGATGGTCTTGGTAGGTACACTGATAGCCGTCTTTGTCGATGAAGCTGTCAGGCTGTTCACACAGCCAGTCTTTTGGGAAGCCACCCCCGCCGTTGCAATCATTATGTACGCCTATCTGTGCTATGGATTCTTCACTCTCCAAGGCCCTGCGCTGGCTATCACGAAAAAAAGCGGCTACATTCCCATTATCAGTTTTTCGTCGCTGTTAACTAAT
>CAZVGZ010000055.1:0-14188 GCA_964627605.1 uncultured bacterium
TAAAGCGCCGAATCAGCAGTTCGCACGAAAGTTCGCCCAAATGATCGTTCACTCCCCAATAGCCAAGACCGCCCTCGTTTTCATAGAAAAACCCGATCACAGGCGCACATGCGGATTTGAGCCAGAAATATGCCGCCTTCTGTCGCCCGAACAGGTCCACCACACTGAACGATACCGATGGCCATGGCTCGTTATACATCCAGATCAGAGAGCCGCTGGTCTCAAACATCCGCTTACGGTAAACCTCAACGGCATAGCGCATCAGTGTGGCTTGGGTCTCTTGTGTCAGGGCAACGTAATCCTCCAGCGATTCTGGCTCGCCGAATTCTGGAAGCACCCCAGCGAGCCACCCGCACCGACCAAAGTGATACTCCCATACAATATTCTGCGGACCAGTAGGCTCCCACTGCTTTTCCTTGGAGATCATCGCGTCGATGGTCGATATGTGGGGTGCCGCCCGAAACCCATATTCGCTGCTGAACCTTGGGGCGTTCTGGTCGTATGTCTTCCAGTTGGGCAGGCTGTACCAGTCGTGGAAGTCGCCTATCGTGCGCGAGCGGGTCGTCGGACCTCCGTAGGGGCTCCCTGGCCAGTATGGCACTTCGCTGTTAAGTTCGCTGACTGTCGATGGCAGCAAGTTGTCGTACAGCCGCTCGCCTAAGTGCCTTGGTGTTCGTTCAGGCCAGTCGCCTAATTCCCATGCCTCCTGGCACTCGTTGTTGCCACACCAAAGCGCCAATGACGGATGTCGCCTGATTCTCCTAATCGCATCCTTAGCTTCGGTCTCGACGCTTTCCATAAACCATGGATCATCATCAGGATACATGGAGCAGGCGTACATAAAATCTTGCCACACCATGATCCCCAATTCGTCGCATAACTGATAGAAAAAATCCGCCTCGTAGATGCCGCCGCCCCACACGCGGAGCATGTTGAAATTCGCCTCACTGGCCAACTTCAAAAGATGGCGGTACTGATCGTGCGAAGCCTCCAAAGTCAACGTGTTAGGTGGCACCCAGTTAGCGCCCCTGGCAAAGACTGGGCGGCCGTTGACCACAAAGGTCATCTGATCGTCTAGGTTAAGCTCGACAGTTCTCACACCGAAGGTCGTCGTCCGACTATCTAGCTTCCGCTCGCCATTCCCCAAAACCACGCGAAGCGTGTAGAGAAAGGGCTCGCCAAGCGGTTGAGGCCACCACAGACGCGCTGATTTCAGGTCAACTTCGGTCAGATGGACACCACCACCGACCGCACTTTTAGAAAACTCCCACACAGCATGTCCATCTGCTTTCTCATGGATCGACAGCTCAAGAGTCAAAGGCGATTCAGTTGGGGCTGACCAGTTGACATTGGTCTCGATCCTCAGCCTTGCATCGCCGTCGTCGATCGATTCCGTGGCGACGTAGATATCCTCAACAGTCGCTTCGGTATGGTATTCGAGTGTCACCGACCGCCAAAGGCCTATAAGCGGCAGCCGAGGCGCAAAATCCCACCCCATAGTCATCCCAGCCATCCGCATATACGGCTTGATGTCGCCTACTTCCTTGCTCACGTCCAACCGTACGCGTTTTTTGAAATCTTCTAACCCCAAACGGCACTCCACCGCCAGCACATTGGTGCCGCTGGTGTTGATATGGCGCGTAACGTCAAACCTGTGGGCGTAGTGTGCGTTGTGTGTGAACCCAACCAGCGTACCGTTGAGCCAGATCGTCGCTAGAAGGCTGATACCGTCAAACACCAACTCAAACCGTTTTGACTCCGTGGCGTCCGCATCAATCTCAAACTGAGTTCGATACCACCAGGTCTGATCTTCAAACGGTTCAAACAGCTCAGCATCGCGGTCTTTCCAAGGCGGTGGCACACGCCCACTCTCAACCAGCGCAGCTTGCACAGTCGTGGGAACGTCCACCTCCATCCAACCCTTCGGAGCGTATTCGGGGTCTTGGGGCGACTCGCCCAAAACATCGGTCTCCGAAGCGAGGAGCCAGTTGTCCTTCAATTTCAGTTGATGCACCGGCGTCACCTTTCAAATGGAACTATTTGGAGGGTTGAAATTGGGGTCCTAAACGGATGTTTTCTATATCGGCACCGTCCGGGATGGCGGTGTGCCACAACGATATCTTGTTTGGCGGTGTCCGTCGGGAAGATCAAGAGAACGCCCCCAATGTCGTCAGAGTTGGCGTTTTACATCGGCGGCTATCCGGTCGAGCTCGGACCTATCTGGCCTCTTGCCGTAATCAGGGCCGAACTTGAGGCCGAAATCATCGCCCTCAAACCGGGGCAACACATGGAGGTGGACATGCAATACCTCCTGCATCGCCGCCTCGCCATCCGCCAGAAACAGGTTCACCCCTTCGCAGTTCACCCCACTTTCGCGAAGCGCCGCTGCAATACGATGGGCGACGCGAAACATGTGGGCACCAACCTCTTCATCGAGATCGGCCAGATAGGTGGCGTGATGGTTGGGAATGACCAGGATGTGTCCAGGGTTGACAGGCTGAATATCCATGATCGCAGTACACAGCTTGCCCCTATAGACGGTACTATTTGGCGTGTCTCCAGCGAGTATTTTACAAAATATGCAGCCGTCCACCTATCGCCCCCAGACGATCAAACTACTGCGAAAGAGCCTGTTTGAGAGCATCATATGTCTCTGTGACCGGATACTGCGGAAACTCCGCGATGACGTTGTCAGGTGGACGGAAAAGGATCCCCCGGTCCGCCTCAGCAAGCATGGCGGTGTCGTTGTACGAGTCTCCCGCCGCAGTAACACGATATTTGAGCGCCATGAACGCTTTGACCGCCTCCCGCTTGGAGTCCGGTTGCCTCAAGCGATAGCCTTCGACCCTACCGTTTTCTGCTATCTCCAGGTTGTGACACAACAGCAGCGGGTTTCCGAGCTGATCTATCAGAGGCTGCGCAAACTGGTAGAATGTGTCAGAGAGTATGGCGACCTGATACTGCCCGTTTAGCCATCCAAGAAACTCAAGCGCGCCGTCCATCGGGCCCATCTTAGCGATCACAGACTGAATATCCCCGATTTTCAGACCATGCTCCTCGAGAATCTCGAGCCTCTGACGCATAAGGACATCGTAATCCGGTATGTCCCTCGTAGTGGCACGGAGCTCATCAATGCCGGTCCGCTCCGCCACGTTTATCCATATCTCAGGTACCAACACCCCCTCAAGATCGAGGCACAGAATCTCCATTTCACGCTCCATTTTGTGTAATGCCAACTCAGCGACCTCTACGAGCGAACACGCCCTATCGCTCGTAGCATGATCTCAGAAAAATCCTAGAACTCCGCTAACTCTACCGTCTCGCCTCTTCTGACCGACTCTTCGGTGGCCAAGAGCATACGGGTGTTAAGCAGCCCGTCCGCGCCGCTTGTCAACGGTGCCAATCCATCGCGCACGCACTCGATGAAATGATACATGGGTTCGACACAGAACCCTAGCTGCCTCCCGTGAACCTGGGGACCAACGATGACATCTGGATATGACACATCAGGGTAGCCAGACGGGGTAGCTTCGGTGTGTTTGGAGATCGTACCGCTATAGCTCCCATCAAACGACAGAACCCCTTTGGAGCCTATGATTTCCCATCTGTGATCAACAAGCGCCGGTGCCGACTGCGGCAACACCCATACGTTCTCGACCACCACCGTTGCCCCAGACGCAAAATCCAAAACCGTGAGATACATGTCAGCGGTGTCTATCCCCATTGAGGTCAATATGCCCTCTTTGCGGCGGCAGGTTACTTTTTCTGGCTCCTGCCCCAACACCCAACAGACCGTGTCAAAAACGTGGCTCCCCAAAAAGCACAACACCGACGACGACGACGCCCACGGCAACATCTTGGTGGGGACATAGACGACATCATTTAACCGATAGTAGACGTACATCACTTCACCGACCTCGCCCTCACCCACAGCCCTCCACGCATGGTGCATCGACGGGTTCCAGCGGTTGTGCCAATCCACCATAAGAAGCACTTCGTGCTCTTTAGCAGCATTAATCATCCGCACACACTCATCAACAGTGGTCGCCATCGGCTTTTCTACAAGTATGTGAACTCCCGCAGCAGCAGCTTCGAGCGCAGGTGCGCAGTGTGCGGCATCAGGCGTGGCGATCGACACCGCATCCAATCCTTGAACCAACAGCTCATCGACCGAAGAGTAGCTGCCAGGGACATCGAACTCGTGGCTAAGCTTTTCGGCACGGCTGAGATCAAGATCGCATATGCCCACCAGATCAGCAGAGGCGTGCTGCGCATATGCCTTGGCATGCATTGCGCCCCATATCCCCGCTCCGATCACTCCTACGCGAACGCAGTCACTCTTCACGTTGTATCCCTTTTTTTGGACCTCATCCGCCCAGCAGGTACTATCAGCTTCAGGACTTCAAGCAGCGTGTGGGTCGAGTGATTAGTCTAAGTCTTGCACACGAGCTAAGGAAAGCGGTGTGCCGATTTTCGATCTCGCGCAGGTAGCTTGAAAACCTGCGGTCTGCGACCCGTCAGGTGTCACATATTTGGATAGCGGCGGCTACATAGTTACCATTCGGCGTCCGTCGCGCCGGACCTTTTGGTCTTTCTCATAAAATCGCCGACCATAGAGAATATTCACACAACGCCGGAGATTCACCGAATAAAATGTCGGATGAACTAGAGCCTACCGCCTCTTCCAGACCACCAATATCCGCTCGCTCAATTGCTGGTGGTGGCCTGCTAGTACTACTCGTCAGCATGATCACACCCTATTCGGAGTACCGCCTGCACTCTGTCGAGCTTTTTCAAGGCGAGCTTCCGTTAGGAGCGCTGGCGGCTTTGATTGTCGTGCTGCTTCCGCTTCAGTGGTTGTTTGGCCGTTTGGCTCCCAAGTGGCGGTTCAGCGAGGGCGAACTGCTATTCATGTTCGTCATGGGTTTCGCTGGGATAATGGTATATCACATAGGGATGATGGGCCTGTTTTTGAGCATCATCTCCTCCCCTGACTACTTCGCGAGCCCAGAAAACCGGTATGAACTTTACCTTCTTCCGCACTTGCCCCGCTGGGCTATTGTGTCCAATTGGGGTAGGGAGATGACCTGGTTCTACACCGGTCTGCCACCAGGAAGATCAATCCCTTGGGGTGTTTGGGTAGGCCCTCTTTTCTGGTGGTGGTCTTTCTTTTTGGCTTTTCTGCTTCTTTGCAGCGCCATCACGTCGGTTCTGAGGCGTCAATGGTTCGACAACGAGAAGATTAGGTTCCCCCAGGCGGAGATTCCCTTAGCACTAGTGGAGGGAGCAGAGGGTAAGAGCGGACTGCCGACGGTGATGCGTAGTAGCCGTTTCTGGCTGGGGTTCACCCTGGCAGGCGGCGTTCTGGTGTGGAATATCGGCAGCTATTTCAGCAATATCTGGCCCAGAATTGACGTCTCCCAATACCTGCCGATTACGATGAATATGGGTCTCAATATCGGGGTCTCTCAGATAATTCCCGATCCGTTTGTCATCGGCATCTCATACCTGGTCGATACCAACGTCCTAGCGAGCGTCTGGTTCTTCTATCTGCTGATGAAAGCTCAGCTAGCCGTTCAGGCAACTATAGGGTATACCAGCGGTCAGACCGACCTGTGGACTACCAGCGACAACCTGAGCGGTTGGCAGACGTTGGGAGGGTTGTTCGCAATCGTACTGTGGGGGCTGTGGATGTCCCGCACTCATCTAGCGGCGGTATGGAGGAAGGCGTGGAATCAGCCCGGCGGGGTCGATGACAGCAACGAGCTTGTGAGTCACCGCGCCTCGGTGATATCAATCCCGGTCTGTAGTCTGTATATGATCGGCTGGTTGATCCAGCTAGGCCTCAGCCCAGGCGTGGCGGTGGTCCTCTTGGTTTCTTTGATAATCCTGGTCATCGGTGCGACGCGGATCGTCGCAGAGAGCGGTATGCTCATTGTCGGCACCCCAGTAACCGCACAAGGAATCACACTCAGGACATTCGGCGATCAGGCCCTGGGCCCTGAAAATATCGTCGGACTAGCGGTGACTTTGGCAGCGTTCAGGATGGTCGAAGGCTATCCCATGGCGATGACGATGCACGCCGCGCGCCTAGGTGACGCTGCATCGGTAAAGCGACGCCCTCTTCTGATGGCGATTCTGATCGGCTCGGCGGTGGCGATGGTGGTGATGGCTTTGACGACCATCTGGCTTGCGTATAACGGCGGCGCTTTCAATTTTGGGGCACACCACGCATTCAAGCAGATGTACGAAGCCTACGACCATATGACATCCCGCATCCGCAACCCGCTGCCTTTTGACTGGCGGCTGTTCGCCCACTTCGGCGGCGGCGCAGCGTTCGTGATGTCGCTCATCACTCTCAGGCTCAGATTCGGATGGAGCCTGCTCAACCCCATCGGCTACTGCACCGCCACCACGTTCTACCACAACTCGATCTGGTCAGGGGTGTTCATAGCATGGGCTATCAAAGTGATTGTCAACAGGATGGGCGGACTCAACCTCTATCTCAAATGGCGTCCGATGTTCATAGGACTGGTGGCAGGACACGTTGTCGGGGCGGTTCTATGCCTGGCGGTGGACTGGATATGGTTCCCCGGCGAGGGCCACGACATACGAACCATGATCTATTTCTAGCACTGCTATCAATCAAGGCGATTCCACTGAAGTGATTCGGTCTCAGACTTCTGACCCCTATCAGACGACAACAGAATGGACCGACGCAGTCGATTAGAACTTGCTGGCGGCAGCCTGATGGCGCTGTTGGACCCCGATTTCGACCTCATGCCCACAGGCGGCTACGAGGTCGCCCACGATCTGGGGCGCTGGTGGGACGCGGTACTGAGACTTGTGAGCACAATCGGGTTCGTCATCCCCGCTGTCCTCGAATCGGCCATCCACTGGGACATGGTCTGCGACTTAGGCGAAGACGGCGAGATATGGGTAGACGATCAGCTTCTATACAAGGACGGTGATTTTGCGATAGACCTATAATCCCACTTCGTCAGTGCCGCCGACGCCGAGGACATCATCCGATCGACTCGCGAGCAGATCCAGAACAGAGTTATTGCCCCCTTAAGATCAGGTCACTTTTCTGTATTCCACTAGCAGCGATCCGGGTATCTCCGCGACTTCAGCTCTAAAATTCGCAAACTCTTCGCCTGAGATTTTTTTGGGATTGGGGATGGTGTAGTTAGTCGCCATCGTGACCTCGTAGACAGCTTTCCTATCAATACCGCGTAGATTGACATTGGCGGTTGGAAACGGGCTTTCGTGGCGTCTTAGGAACAGAGCAAAGCCCTGACCCAAATCAGGGCGGTGGAACTGATAGCCGCACCAGTCGTGGGCCTCATCCGAGAGCGGAATCAGCAGGTGGAAATCTCCTAAAAACAGCGGACGCAGACGCCTCAACTCAGCGGCACCGATTTTTGCGTCGGCGATGGGATAGTCATCGGCAAGAATGTCGGTGTAGTAGACAACACCAGTGGACATTGAGCTTCTGAACGAGTAGGGGTCGAAAGTCCAAACCGCTGCCGTGTGGATAGGCACCCATCTCGACAGACCGGCGGTCTGACACTGCGCTCCGATCTGAAGCTTCATCCCCTCTGAGAGCGCAACAATATCTGTATAGTCGCTGCGCCATAGCGGGAAGGATCTCGACGTGGTTTCGAGATCTATCCTCCGTCCTCCGCTGGCACAGTTGTCAATCAGCAATCCTGGATGCCGCCGGACCAGTTCGTCCCACATCCAGTACAACCCTTCAATGTGTTTGGCTTCCGTGAAACCTATCTGGTCAGGTCCATCGGCCTGCTCCCAATAGGGTAGTAGCTCGATGTTGCAGTCCTGGCGGTAGATGTCCACACCGACTTCGGTGATTATCTCCGAAATCAAGTCTGTCATAAACTCACAGGCATCGCGGTTTCCCAGATCGTACAAGAAATTGTCGCTATCGCCGTCGATAGACAGCAGATATTCAGGGTGATTTCTGTGAATATCCGTACCTGCCCTGACCCTCTCCGGCTCAAACCACAGAACAAACTTCATCCCCTTTTCGTGGGCGGCATCGGCGATGGGTTTAAGACCGTTTGGAAACCTATCCTTGCGAACTCTCCAGCTTCCTACTTCCTCCCACCAGTCTCCTCCACCACCATACCAGAGCGCATCTACCCAGAACGCCTCCAGACCAAGCTCCCCTGCGCGCTCTACCGCCTCCAGGTGATCGGCCTCGTCCGCTTTCTGAGTGAGGTAGTAGACAAGCTGTCTTGGGTGAGCTATTGGCGGCAGCGCTGGCTCACCTTCGGATTGAGGGATGTAATGCTCCAAGAGCAGTCGCCTAATCGCGTTATCCCCTATCTCAGGCTCCGTCCCATCCCACTCCACTAACAACATTTTGGGCGTGCGAAAACTCTCTTTCGGGCCAAGGGCGATAGAGGTTTCTGTCATCCCGGCGATCAACCGACAGCCGCTGTCATCGCGGTTCAGCTTGGACCTCCATCCCCCTGACCAACCCACCGCGACAGTGAACCCTCCGTCGTCGGTGATTACATTAAAAAATGGCATCACGCCGTTGGATGAGCGGCCACCCATCGGTTCGAGGGTTTTCTCTTCGCCTCGCCTGATCTTGGTCGTCGTTGGCACAAAGTCGTCCATCCGACAAAGGCTGCCGTTTGCGTGACCAAGATGGAGGTCGTCATCTTCGGACATTTCCCAGGAGAAATTCAGCGGTAGGACATCGGTGATAATTGGCGATGTCTCATCACCGTCGTTAATGAACCGCACCATCCACTCCACAACTTTGGCGTCGTCGAACTGGCGAACTGTCACTTCTACCGCCAGCTCGGTTTCGGAGTCGGAATACCTCCAACCGCCGTCGTCAATTTTCGAACGATCCCAACTGGAAAAAACTGCGTTGGAGCTCTGGTCTCCGATAGTAAACGACAGCGGCGGCGATTGGCGGTCAAAATCCAGTTTCATCTCATCTCTCCAGGTCGTCTGAGTTGTGCTCGGTGCGCGTCAACGGTAGGTTTGTGATTCGGTCCGACAGAAGAGTAAGCGTTACTTAGGAGAACAGCTAATGGATTGATGGCACCAGCACATGTCTCTGAATTAGACACCACTCTGACCATCGGCAACAACGTAATGCCTGGCGCAAAAATAGAAAGGCTCGCTCACATCTCAGAACTCGTGGAAACCCTGGGCAACTATCCGGTCGGCGGTTGATCCCAAGAAAAGCCGCTTCATATCGAAGACGGACTTCAATCGACGGGATCTTCACACGGCACGATCAACACCGCCGCCTCGAACGATTTCAGATCAAACCCGGCGTTCACACTCCCGGAGTAGCCAGCGGAACCGATTTCGTCGGTCGTACCGTCCTGCCGCTGCAGGATTATAGGTCCATTCGTCTTTCTACCATATATTTCTGGATCAAGCCTAATCTCCACACCCCCACCATCCCCATCGTAATCTGCAACAGCCACCGCCAGACCAGACCTGGAGTGATAGACTCCAGCCGCCGGTTGCAGACCAGACACCTCAAGCCGGTCATCGAACCCGCACTGAATCAGATATTCGGCGCATCGTGCCCTCAGGTCGCCAAGTTGATTCACACGCTCGCCGAACTCTGGATATGCCGCCAGAGATTTTTCGGCCATTCCGGTAGTCAGGGCCACCTGAAACCCCAAAGCAAACGCACGGTTGAGGGTTTCAGGCTGCCTGTCTACAACCCAGCAGTGGAGTGTTTCTGGAAGTGTGTACCTTATCACTTCAGGCTTGAGCGACGCCCACGCCCAGTTCCAGGTCATGTCCAGATACTGAAGCCCGAACAGGTCTGTGGTTTCACCAAGGACATAGGCGTCAGGATCGCTGCTGCGGATGGTATCAGCAGCTTTTGAAAACCACTCAAGCGCTGCGATATGCGTGTCATCAGGGCTTGCATGGCCGTGGTCTTCAGATAGGCATGGCTGGTAGTCGAATGCCTGATCGATAAAGAGCGATGTAAACCCCAAATCGAGGGCTACCTGCGTCAGATCGTAGGCCCGTTTGCGAAATGTTTCTGGTTTCTGACAGAGAGCAACGCCCCTCTGCCCCAAGTAGCTCGTGCGAAACGACGCGTGGGTCGAACTGACATTCGACCACTCATCGCTCATCGGCGCGCAGTGTAGAGTCCTCTGCACCTGTTCCTCGCCGATACTACGGTAGAGCGATGAATACTCGCGTATCAGTCTGTAGTTAAGCAGCACCGAGACGTTGGCACCCAGTTTTTTGGACTCTGACAGGCCCTGTTTTAGATCATCCAGACTCTGCGACGGATCGAACTCCT
Organism: uncultured bacterium; assembly: GCA_964627605.1. Taxonomy (GTDB): domain Bacteria; phylum Latescibacterota; class MWCZ01; order MWCZ01; family CAZVGZ01; genus CAZVGZ01. The sequence continues at coordinate 10,319 of CAZVGZ010000055.1, forward strand.
CAAAAAAATCGCCATCGTCAGGGCGCAGATACACCCCTGCGATGGGGTCCCAAACGCACAGGTCAGATACGCCGTATTTGAGCCCATCCTGAGCGAGCTTTGGGATGTCGGTAAACCTGTAGTTGGGCTGCCCATCAAAGTTTCTGAGCTGGATGATCTGTAGACCCATACTCATAGCGAGGCGGCGAGGCGGTTTGGGCGGCGCCCATCTCGGTGCAAGCCACCTACGAAAACGGTCTGCCGTTTGATGCCAGTCGCCATCATGCGCCGCTATCCCCACCGCAGGCGAGCGCCAGGTGGTTCCAGGCCGTACGAACGGAAAATGCACCCACGCGAACCCGAACCTGTGTCCGTCAGGCTCAGGATCGAGGTTGGTCAACAGCATCCCACCCAAGTTCGGCTGCTCCTGGTAGCAGATCAATGACACCCCTCCTTTGCCACCTGATACGTCAAAGAACGGAAGCTGCATGTTCAGGTACGGAACGAACTCCCTACGGGTAACACCTGAAAGGTTGTACCCGATGGTCTCTTTTCCTTGTTTCTTCACCGACATGGGCATTACACCACAAAGCCCTTCGGATTCTTCTGGACCATCCCATCCACCAACCCAAGGGAAATGAACCTCGTGCAGTCGGTCACTACTGTAGTTAACTATTTCCATTTCAAACCGCGCCTCTGAGTCACTATCCGGCAGCTCCACATAGACGGTCGCCCTTACAGGCAGAACGTCTCCGCGCACCGAAAGCCCAGCGAATTCGATAGTCAGCCGCTGCCCGCCAGGAACTCGACTGACAACCATTTCTGGCTGAGAGGATTCGTGGGAGTCTGCGCTTCTTGATCGCCACAGCGGTTCTGGAGCGATCACCCGGAACAGCCGTCCGGCACCATCGAGATATTGGCGGTTTTTCCTACGATCCAGCAGCCCCGTCAGACCGCCTGTCGCTCGGTCAAACGTGAAACGGACGTGGCTGTTCTCCAGATGGATATCGTTCATCACATATCCCCGTAGTTGGCGTTTTCGTCTCGACGGCGGCCACCAAGAAACATCGGTGTAGCCCGCTGCCATCCCAAGGTACTGGCGGCGACGCAGGAGAAGAGTTGATAATCGGCTTGCGTTGCTTCAAATTCAAGGGGTGACTTAAGATTCACGTCACGATATACCGAAATAGTGTGAGACTTCACTGGCGGCCACATGCTCCCCAAAAACCCCAACGCAGCAGTAATCAGGGCATCAGCGCTCTGGGATGGCACCGGAGCGCCGGTCGTCACGGATGCTGTTTTGGCGATTGATGACGGTCGAATAGTCGCCGTTGGAAAATGGGATGACCAGTTCATAGGCGGTGCCCCGCCGACAGTAGAGTTTTCAGGCGTTACTCTTCTGCCAGCGCTCATCGACGCGCATGTTCATCTCTCGGACGACCTGTGGACGTGGAACGGCCTTCTGGCAAACGGGATAGCAGCGGTAAGGGATACCGGAAACCGATACCAGCCCCTCCTCACAGCGCGTCAGCAACGTCTCGACGACGGATCGTCGCGTCCGATAATAAAGACACTCGGCCCGCTTCTTGATGGCGATCCTCCCCACTGGCCCCACGCCGCGTGCCCGCTAACCGAAAACGATGACGTTGAAGCGGTTGTAGATCGCCTCATAGAGCAGGGCGTCGATGGGCTCAAAACCTATGTAAACGCGCAGTCCTGGTTGGTAGAGCGCGTCGTCAACCGCGCCAGATATCACGGAAAGAGAGTTTCGTGCCATTCAGGAGCGACGCCAACCTCGACTGCGCTCGACCTGGGGATGGGCTGCATTGAACACGCGTTCTGCCTCGATGTTCTTGCGCCTGATGAGAGCTGGAGTACCATTAGCGCCGATTCCGAGCGAGTCAGCCAACTTATCGACCGGTTTCTCAACGCCGGCGCGTGGTTCTGCCCTACTTTGGCGGTCATGGAGGCGGTGCAGCATGGTTGGGGCCCACTATTCTGGGCGACGTATCCTGACGACAGCTATCCCAAACACGTCAGCGATTGGCTCAAGATGGTCATAGATGGAGCGCAGAGCCGCACCTCTGATGAGACTACAGAAGCGGCAGCGAGTTTGGAGCAGATGAAAAAGGTTGTGCGTTGTTTCAGCGAAGCTGGTGTACCGATGATGGCAGGATCGGACATGCCGTTTGTCCCGGCGGGCACAGGGCTTCACCGTGAACTAGAGCTTCTTGTGGATGCCGGAATTCCGAACGACCAGGCTATGATGATGGCGACTTCGATTCCAGCAACTTATTTGGGCCTGCAGGACGAAGTCGGTACGCTCACCGTAGGCGCGTCCGCAGACGTGATAGCGGTCAGAGGCAACCCGCTTTCAGACATCACAGCCATCGGACATATGGAGGCTATATGGAGCGAAGGGGAAAGGCTGGACCTGGAAGAGTTGAAGACTAAATCAAAATCCGATTTTGATGTTGAACCGACGGGTTTTGATGGCACGCCGTTCGGAATGCGAGATTAGCCGCGCAGTGAGCAAATTCGAGCAGGCTCAGCTTAGATTCTACGCCGGGTAACAGTTCTAGCGAAGAACTTCGTCATCCTGGAGAGCGATGTGTCAATACCGTGGTGGGAAAAACCGCTCCGTGTATATCAGCCAAATCTGCGTCTCATCGACGGGATGAAAGACCCCAAGGAGCTGGTTGACGAGGCGCAATATCTGTCGGCCAACTTGAGAGTGGTCAACGCAGGTGGCGCTTTTGCGTTCTACAACACAAATCTCGACTGCCAGGTCGCTGTGTCACCTCTAAATGGCGATCTCTTTGATGACGTATTACAAATCGCCCACGATCGGGATATCCGTGTCGTTGCGCGGCTGGAAGTGAGCGTCAAACTCAAGCGATCTACGACAGCTACCCCAACTGGTGCTACTCAGACGATGATGGCACCCCGATACTAGATCGCGGTCACTACCCGACATGCATCAACGGAATTGGATTCCTGGAGCAGCGAGGTAGAGAAATGAATGAGACTAACACCGCTCACCCAGCGAAAGTGCACTATATCAACCCAGATGTCGAAAAACCTCAGCAACCGGCCAATGACGGTACCTGCTACGACGCATCAATCCCAGACACACTGGACATCGCCCATAGGGCGTCGCTATCGGTAAACGCGTTGACTGAGTGCACCGATCCTGACAATGCGTTAGGAGAGATCACATCAGGCTTTTCGGTAAGCAATGAGCTAACAAACCCGATCGGCTGCAACGTAAAATGGGAAGGCCAAGACGCCCACTGGATGCCTGCGGACGCCTGCGACCTGTTCTAACCAGCCGCGTCTGTCAGCTCGTAGCCGTACCTGATCATCTCGTCGTGGAAAATCGGGAAGTCGTACTGCTCGTCTGACGTCTTCCAGCGTCCGACAGCCTCAGGTTTTACCGGTATCTTGGCCATTGGAATGCCAAGAAAATCTTCGAGCTTTTTGAGCGTCTCGTCCTGCTTCAAAACAAAATCCTCGAAGCGGAGCTCTAGCAGATGCCGAGGCGCTGGTGTCGCATTATAGATTTTGCACTGATACTTCCAACTGATCGCCCGGCGCTCCTGCTCATTCTCGGTGTGGTCATACGGCACACCGAAATCAGCCAGGTCGTCTGTGAAGTGACCGCCTAGAATGCTGTCTCGGGGGTCGCGAACCCAGAATATGTATCGTATCTGAGGGAATATTCTCACAATCCAGGGATAGATCAGCGTCGTTTCAGGTAGCTTCCATCCGCGATTGGGCGAACTACTACTCATAACCGATTCGAGAAACGACATCACCAGTCGCTCGAACTCAGCGTCGATGGTCATTGTGTGCAGACTCTCAAAATCCCACTTCATATTGCCCAAGTAC
>CAZVGZ010000056.1:0-13816 GCA_964627605.1 uncultured bacterium
GATGCGACATGGAGCGCCGACAGATGCGCCCATGTTTTACCGCTGGAATCGCCAGCATAGACCGCCTGCGCTAGATATTCAATCACTTTCGCCGGCTGTCTATCGTCGCCGTCGATCAGGTGAATGTCTGCAAGATCGTTGAATATCCGGCTTTTTCGCAGGCAGTTTTGAGATCTTCATCAAGGCACATGCTGGCAGCGCCGATTTTACCCCGCACCGCCATCCCTTTGGCCCACCATATCTGAGCAAGATCAAAATCGGCCATCGCCCTGCCTTCTGCCTCCAGAATGGGCATGGCTTTGGCGATCTCTCCAGCGTTAAACATATCCATGGCGGCGGTCCGGCTCTGTGAAGGCGCTCTATCCTCCGGCTCGTCAACCACCCATTCGACCGCCGAATTCTCACGCGTCATCTATGCCGTCTCCAAAATCTAGCCCTCTTGAACGCATCAGGCATACTGAACCCCACCTAAGAATATACCTCAATGCCTGACGAACCGAGCTAGTCGAGCGCACTGTCGATCTGCGTTTTTACGTTGACTGTCTCCCAATCACTACCGTTCCAACGCAGCCATCTGGCATTTCGTTGAGATGACGAAAGTTGGGATAGGTTGATCGTCAACCTACTGCTGTCACCTGGACTATCAACGTTGGCAACGATGGGAAAACCGAACGGGTTTGGGAAGTCGTAAGCGGCGGGACGAAAAATCGTCGCACCACCCGATGGGGACATCTCCATCTGGCCAGATTCGGCTCGGACTGCAAGCCCAACACCACTGTTCCCCTCATCAACATCCAGAGTCACCGGTGCCCTCAGCCCAAGATTCTTGGTACCACCTGCAAGCCTGTAGATCGCCGCCGGGTTTGTGCTGGCGACAGGCAGCCACCCCAACCGCGCCACCATCCCCAGCAGCACGACGCTCTCCCCCTCTTCACTTTGGTCTACAGATCGCACCAAGGTGACCGCGCTTCTGCGAGCTAACGACGACGCCTGCCACATGTCTGTCGCCTGCGAAAACAGCCCGGACACCGCTGCGACGCCTAGTGCGCTCGATAGCGTCCATCTTCGCCAACCTTTGGATGCAACTATCATCTCAGCCCACACCCAGCATATCCCCACCGACGGCAGAAATAGATACCAACGTCTCGGAGGCTCGCCTGTAAGCAGATCCAGAACAATAATCGGTGACGCAGCAACGATCACCCACGTAGCGCTCGCGACTATGGGTTCCAAACCTGACTTGCGCCATGCTATCACCACCCCCCATACGGTGACAGCAACCGCCGCAATCCCCAAGGCGACACCCGCGTGCGACTCTATCGCCCATAGGCGGTCGTACCAACCTGGCAGGATCAGGTAGCCGGGGATTCTCAGCAGGCCCCCGATTGACGAAAGAATATTCGAGGTGTCACCACGCCCAGCGATGGGGCTGATGGTCCACTGCACGGACGACCACACCGCAAATAGCACCAATTGGGGGATCATCCCTCGGGCTATCTCCCGCCACTCGAAAGCAACATTCTGAGTTCGCGATCGTGTCCATGCCAACAACGGCGTAAGCACGAGTACCGTTGCGGCGATCTCTTTGGATAGAAGCGCGCATCCGAACACCAGAGTCGCCCACCACCATCTTTTCTTAAGTCCCAGCGCTATGGCTCCCAACCCCGCCACAGTCGCCAGCAGATCGGTCTGTCCGCTGATCCATGCAACCGAGAGCACATGAATAGGATGCAGCGCAAATAGGGCCGCCGCGACCATCCCCACCGGCCGGCTTCGGCACCGGGTAAGCAACACAGCCACCAGCACCACGGCGGCGGAGTTGAGGCAAAGGCTTACCAGATGGTAGGCCCACGCTTCTGCGCCAACTATCGCGGAGACACCCAGCAGCAACGCGTGAGAAAGGGGTCTGTATAGCTGCAGAAATCCCTGCCCACTGTTGGGCACCAAAAACGCCCACGCGTCCTTCCACGCGCCGCGCACGCCAAAGTCTATCAACCGGACGTCGTCGTTCTGAAACCAGAGCGTCAACGTCCAGATCCACGCCACCGCAGCGGCGACACCTAACAGCATTTTTTCTTTCAGTGTCAAGACCATGTCATCTCAAAATGATCTATATTAAAACAAGACAGCGGAAGTGATGTGTGTCACAATGATACAGCAAATCCAACCCCAATTGTAGAGCCCATAGCGTTCTATCACTGGTCGGTCGGCGGAGATCTGTGAGCAACTTCGAGTTTGGCACGAAGATTGTTTGTCAGTGTCATTAGATATCGATAAAGCTGCGAAGGCGACCATGAGGGGGCGTCTTCAGTTACTGCCGGATTCAACTGGGGAGGGCGAGGCTGGGCCTCGCGAGTCAGCGCGACGGTGGGTTGTATTTTTGGGGAACTCGCCGTTGCGCCCGGTTGTGCGCATACTGCGCACGCATTTTCAGCTCATAGGGAGATGTGCAGTGATAAACACCGGTATCGCTACGAACAACGACACTGACGCCCAACGGCTCGTAGGCGAACTAATCTCATCACAGAGCCTGACACTCAGCGATGAGCGCGGCACTCTGATTGGTGGAGTGGTTTGCAACGACGCCGCACTGCCAGGCGGGACGATGGGGATTATCCTTCTCATGGAGGAGGGCAGTGATCCCCGTTCGCTGCACTATCGAGCATATACGAACGTCGTTGACACTGAAAAAGCGGTTCGCCGCCGGATGACGTTCATAGCGTCTCAAACCCCCTGATACGCTGTCACTGCGTTTATGAGGCGACCAATTGGCGGAATCTCTGCCTCCACCAGATCACCTGGTGACAGGTACGTCCCCGATGCGGACCCAACTCCTGCCGCCGTCCCGGTAGATATAATGTCGCCAGGCTCAAGTGTCATAAAGCGCGACACCCACTCCACCAATTCAGCCACCGAGAAGATCATCTGGCCAGTGTTGGCGCTCTGTTTCTCCTCTCCATTCACCCACAATCTTATATCCAAAACATGAGGATCGGGGATCTCGTCCTTTAGCACTAGCGAGGGCCCCATCGGTGCGAACGTGTCAAACCATTTGCCGTTGAGCCAGTCAAACCACTTATCGCCATCCCTGCTGTCGCGATCGACGCCATGCACCAACGAGCGCTCCGACACGTCGTTCATGACTGTGTAGCCAGCGACATAGTCAAGCCCATCCGCCGCATTTACAAACCTTGCTGTTCGCCCCATCACGACCGCTAGCTCACACTCCCAATCAATATTCCCAGCGTTGGGCGGATAGATGATTTCTGAGTTTGGACCTGTGACGGATGTTTGCGGTTTCATAAACACCCTGGGCGTGGTCAGAATCTTCTCCGCCCATTCGTGACCGCTCTCTTTTAAATGGTCGGCATAGTTGCCTGCCAGCGCCAGAAGTTTGCCCGGACGCTCAATCGGGGCGCGGAGCTCTATATCGTTGAGCGGATACGTCCTCTTGCAGCCGGAGAAATTCAGGCTTAACGGATCGACCTCTGTCCTCAGCAGATCCAGAACCGTCGTTGGAACACAATTCAGCGGCTCTGCCCACGCCGAGTCGGAACTGATATCAAGGACCGTCTCACCCTCCAGCAGACCAGGTCTTGCTTCTCCGTCTTTGACGAATGTCACCAGCCTCATTATAGTAGCCCTTCTAAAGTAGTTAGAACGATCGGGGAATAGGCACTCGGATTGGGGGTTAGTTCTGGTTCAGGAGCCGATAGAACCTCCTCGTACGACGCCTCGCACTCTTCGCACAACGCGACAGCCAATCGCGCCAAAGGCTCTCCACCCATCTGGGCCGCGCGGAGTTCTAATTCTGTTGTCAGAGCGGGTCATGCCACATGTGCCGCCGCCCAGACGCCCGCCCGCGCCGACCGACTGGTCCTCCATAGTGATCCTCCAAACGCTGTCCGTACGAGAGTGCGTACGGTGCACATCCAAGCCGTTGGCGCGTCGCCACCGTGTTGTCAGGCAACCGCCCTAAACCGACGACAGAACGCCAACGCCCCACTTTAACATAAGTAGTTTGATTGGTCGTTGTCCACCTCAACGATATGGGCAGACATCACCCATCTAAGTTGACAATCGCTTTAATCCGGTCCGGGGAAGGGTCAACTGAGTCCTCCAACGCCATCGGTGTCGCCTCCAGATCGTACTGGTGTGTGACCATACTCCTTAGCTCAGCAGCTCCTCGTTCCACAAGGGCTATCGCCGTTGGATAGGTATGGCAATATCGGAAAACACCGCGAACATCAAGTTCTTTGTCAATCGGTGCTAGCATATTCATCGGCACTGTCGGGTCTGGTGCCAGCCCTACCAGGACGACTGTGCCACCTCGCCTTGCCATCTCGACGGTCTCCAGGGTGCTCTGTTTGGCACCAGCGGTCTCCACGACGATGTGAGGCCCCAGACCAGCACTCCTCTCGCGGATTTCACCAACGACATCCACTTGAGACACATCAAACGCTTCGCAAGTACCCAGTTCAAGAGCCATCTCAAGCCGCTTTGTGCGCATGTCTCCGACGTACACCTTGCCAGCACCCGCCGCCAGGAACGCCTGAAGGGTCGAGAGACCTATCGGCCCCATACCGTAGATAAACACACAATCCCCAACGGTCATTCCCGACCGTTTTACAGCTTGAATCCCTGTGGACAGAGGTTCCAGCATCGCCCCGTCAGCGAAGTTCATCTCGTCTGGGAGCTTGAATAGGAACTCGGCGTCGTGGGAGATGTACTCGCAGAACGCTCCTTGCATCGGCGGTGTCGCCAAAAACACCACATCAGGGCAGAGATTGTATCTCCCTCCAGCGCAGAACTCGCATCGTCTGCATGGAACCCCAGGCTCCACCGCCACGCGGTCACCGACACTGAGTCCTGAGACTAGAGACCCCAGTGCGACCACCTCCCCGGCGCATTCGTGCCCCAAGATAAACGGCGGTTCCACGATGTAGCCGCCAATCCTGCCGTGGGCGTAGTAGTGGATGTCCGAACCACAGACCCCTACGGATCGCACCTGGACCAGCGCTTCGTGAGGCTTGATTACGGGGTCGGGGATGTCGCCCATGGCGACGTCTCTCAAATCATTCATTATAGCGGCTCTCAAACTATTTCCTCCTTACTGTAAACAACCCAGGTGGAGTCAGACTAGCGAAAACCGTGCCCAGAACTGGTTAGAGATCGCTGTGCGCGCCGATTTCCCGCACCCTTACTCACCGCACTGAAAAGGAGTCCTGAGCTAAGACCAAACCATCGCTGCGCGCCCTGTTCGCACCGTTTGGACGCGGCTGCTTACCCTCCAGTGCTAATCCCATTTGACGCGTCGGTAGCCTAGTTAGCCCCCTGCCCCTTTATCTGCTGATCCCAATACTGCATCCACTCCGCTCGGCGCGCACCAAGCAGTTGCCAGTTGATCGGCATCGGGGTTATCTCAATCCCCTCCATCCAATCGGGTTTACCGGTGAAATCTTTGCGGATCGGGAACCTGTAAAACTCGGTGGCCTGTTTGCCCAGTCCATCAATGGATGTCACCGCCTCGAAGAACCTCTGTGCGGCGCTGCGATGTTTGGCACCCTTCACGACCGCAATGGCGTCAATTAGAACCGGGGTCCCGCTCTTTGGAACGATGAAGCCGAAGGGATAGTCGTACCGCTCGGTCTGAAGAAGTATGTCAGTCAGGTTCCACAGCGTAACCAACCCCTCCTCACGGGCGAGCTTCTGCTGCATGAGCGATGGGTTGGCGGCGTACGATTTCGTGTTGGCGTCCAGCTCCAGGAGCCACTCGTATCCACGATCAGGCTTTCCGTCCTCCGTGAAAAACCGGTAGATCATCGCGCTGTAGATAGTCTTCATCGTTCCCGACTCCATCGGCGAACGGATAATAATCTGATCGCGCCATTTGGGATCGAGGAGCTCATCCCAGTCCTGTGGAGCGGATGTGGAAGTCAGACGGTTGGTGTTATAGGCGATCACCTCTGGTGTGACGAACGTGCCGTACCAGTTGTCTGACGGGCTTCTGTAGACAGAGTCGATCTGATCGCGCCAGCTTGGAACGTAAGGTTCAAGCAGCCCTTCGCGTTCTCCCTGCTCGAACGTGTTTGATGGCGCGCCCCACCAAATGTCAGCCTGCGGGTTGGCTTTTTCGGAGCGTATCCTCTCAAGGCAGACCTCTGCACCCATATCGAACCACTGCACATCCAGCGTGGAATCACGGGCTTCAACCCATTCCTCAAACGCTCCTAGCATCTCTTTGCCGTGGGGCGAATAAATCACCACCTGTGTGCGGGATGTTTCCTGTGATCCGCCGCACGCAAGAGCGATGAGGCCCAGAAAGAGCGCGATGGAGCGGGCGGTTGCCGTTATCCAATCTGTCTTAGTCATTCCTGCTGCCTGTAGTCGGTCGCCGATCGGACCATCAAGGTCCAAACAGGGCACGGGGTTTCGGTGGTGCGTCAATGTTCAATATACTTGAGAGAGGGTGCCGCCTCCCCTTCCTGAACCTCCTTTAATGTTGGGTGCACGCCGATGAAAAAAAGCCCGTCAATGGCAGATAGGGTCCTTCCGTGGATCAGAGTCGAAGGATCAAGCTGGTCCACTGCGGGTCTGTGGGCGCTCTGGATTGTCTTTGGGGTGTTCCTAGTCTATCCGCTGTTCTACGTCGCCCGGGGAGCGTTTCTTGTTGACGGTGAGCTGCTGTTCGATTTTTTTGCGTTGCTGTTTACCAATCCGGTGCAGCGCGAGGCGTTGATAAATAGCTGCACGCTGGGTATCACGGTTACGATCGCCACGAGCATCGTCGCCCTACCTCTGGCGATGGCGATGGTTCGCCGAGAGTTTCCTGGCAAAGGCATTCTGAACGGGCTGCTTCTGGTGCCGATGGTGATACCGCCGTTTGTTGGCGCCATCGGCATGAAGCAGCTTTTTGCGCGTTTCGGGTCGGTAAATCAGGCGCTGATCGGGCTTGGCGTCATGGACCGTTCCGACCCGATGGACTGGTTCGGAAGCGGCTTTTGGGGGGTGGTCCTTCTGGAGTCGCTTCATCTCTATCCGATCATGTACCTAAACGCCGCTGCCGCGCTCGCGAACATCGACCCAAGTTTGGAAGAGGCAGGCAGAAATTTGGGATCATCAGGCTGGACGCTGTTTCGTCGCATCACTATGCCGCTGATGGCACCAGGCTATTTCGCCGGGTCGATCATCGTCTTTTTGTGGGCGTTTACCGACCTGGGCACACCTCTCATGTTCGAATACAGCCGAGTGATCCCCGTCCAGATATTCGATCTGGTCACCGACATCCATTCCAACCCAATGGGTTTCGCGCTGGTGGTGCTGGTGATCCTGATGACCGTGGGGTTTTTTGTCGCTTCAAAGAAACTCATAGGCAGCGGCAGCCGCGCAATGATGTCTCGTGGGCACACTGCTGGCGGGTCCAGCACCGCTACCGGTGCTGAGACGTGGTTGATATGGGGTGGTGCTGGAATACTGATCGGCGTTGCGCTGCTCCCACATTTGAGCGTCATGCTCACCTCGGTCTCACAAAGATGGGCGTTGTCCGTTTTGCCCTCCGAGTACACAACCTCCCACTTGGTCCAGGTTTTTGAACATCCGCTCACGGTTTCCAGCATCAAGAACAGCTTTTTCCTGAGCTCGCTCAGCACGCTGGCCGACGTCTTGATAGGCGTGGGCATCGCCTACCTGCTGACTCGAAAAGCATTCCGAGGGAAAAACATTCTGGACACTTTGGCGATGCTGCCGTTGACGTTGCCTGGTCTGGTTTTGGCGTTTGGCTACGTCGGATCGTTTTCCAACACCGCCCTCGATGTCCAGGTCAACCCGATGCCGCTGCTGGTGATAGCGTATGCGATTCGTCGCCTCCCTTACATGGTCCGTGCGGCGGTCGCTGGTTTTCAGCAGACCAGTGTCGCTTTGGAGGAGGCGTCGATGAACCTAGGCGCATCGCCTCTGAGAACGCTCAGAAAAATCACTCTGCCGCTGGTGATGGCAAACCTGGTCGCCGGTGGGACTCTGGCATTTTCGTTCGCCATGCTCGAAGTGAGCGATAGTTTAATCCTGGCCACAAAAGAGCGTTTCTACCCCATCACTAAAGCGATGTATGCTCTTGCGCTAAGGATTGCAGATGGTCCATACGTCGCCTCGGCGATGGGTGTGATAGGAATGCTGATACTGGGTACCAGCCTGATGCTTGCTGGTAAATTCTTGGGACGGAGGATGGGTGAACTATTTAGGGTGTGACCCTTTGCGCCGGATGGGAAGATTTTGGGAGGCGCGCCTCTATGATGTCCAAAAGTTACCCGTCGGAATTTTTGTTTGGTGCGCGGTCGGAAATGGTGAATGAGAACACCGAACCTTCACCTGATGCGGATTCGATCCAGATTCGCCCACCATGGCGCTCAATAATCCGTCTGGATGTCGCCAGCCCGATGCCCGATCCGCTGATCTCGCTTGCTACGTGCAGACGCCGGAACATCGCGAATGCCCTGTCGAAATAGTCCGGGTCAATGCCGATACCGTTGTCGCTCACCGAAAACGTCCAACCGCCCTCGGAATGCGTTGATAATAGCTGTAGGTCGCTGGTCACCATTCCCAGCGGCTCCTGAAGGTTATGCGGCGCCGCATAGGTGAACTGCCCCATGTCCTGGTTCGACCGTTCCCGCTCAACAGACATTCCGCGCATTTCTGCTTCGGCAACCTTGCGTTCCCTGATGTCCGTGGATATGGCGCAGGTGCCAAAAGGCTTGCCAGGATGGTCGGATAGCGGGAACTTGACTGTGAGACAGGTATGGTTGGTCGCCCCGAGAGACAGTGCCATGGTCCCGCGCCTGCCCGCTCGTAGTGACACTCCAGCCCCTTGCGCTTGCCCGCCCAGCGCCGCCGATGCTATTTTCATCCTTGTCGTGATAGCCAATCTCCGGCGGCAACTCACCTTTCATCAGAGGCCGATCGGGCACTCTTCGCCTAGCATGACCAAGGAGTATTCATGAGCGACCAACCTATTCGTTTCGCCGTCGTCGGCCTGGGGATGGGTCGTCACCACTGCAAAGACCTTCAGGACGCCGAAGGGGCTGAACTGATAGCGGTGTGTGACGTTCTTGAGAGCCGCCGCGATTCAGCCGCTGAAGAGTTTGGCGTGAAGACCTATGCCGAATATGACGAGATGCTGAAGAATCCCGATATTGACATCATAAACGTCTGCGTACCCAGCGGCAAACACTCCGAATTCACGATAAAGGCGGCACAGGCAGGAAAACATGTGGTGTGCGAAAAGCCGCCGGACATCACAGTGCCCCCTATTGACGCGATGATAGATGCATGCCGATCTGCGAATGTGAAGCTGTTGGTGATCTTCCAATCCCGGTTCTCGCCTCTGACACGCAAGATGAAGGAAGCCATTGAATCGGGCCGTCTGGGCAAACTCGTCGGTGTCCATGCAAACGTCCACTGGTGGAGAGGTCAGGGGTACTACGACTCTGACGAACCGGTTCTAGCCTGGAAGGGCACGTGGGGGCTCGACGGCGGTGGCTCTATGTCAAATCAGGGCGTGCATACCGTTGACCTGGTTCAGTGGCTCGCCGGGCAGGTCGAAGAGGTCTATGGATACTACGGCGTCTACACGCATGAGATAGAGGCCGAAGACAAGACCGCTATGGTGATGAAGTTCCGCGATGGGCACATCGGCACACTTTCGACCACGACTTCAGCCTATCCAGGCATCGGCGACGACCTGATGATCCATGGCGAAAAAGGAAGCATCCAGGTCAAAGACGGCAACCTGTCAAGGTGGGTCATAGAGAACGAAGACAAGGACGCCGAGAAGGCTGAAGAGGCGCAGATGATGGCCACCTACGGCCCCAAAGATCAGCGCGACGAATCGGTTGCCAACGATCCGTTCGCGTTTAGCTGGCGGGGCCATCTCCTCATGTTCGAGGACATGGTAGGCGCGATCCGCGAGGATAGAGACCCGATAAACACCGGCGAGTCGGCACGTCACGCGGTTGAGATCATTAACGCGCTCTATGAATCGTGTAGGCAGGGCAAGCCGATCAAGCTCAACCCTAAGTACTAGACCAAAGACGCTTAATGATGCCTGTTGTGGGACAAAAGGCTGGGCCCAAAAAATAGATCCAAGCCCCTGTGGTACTCACGGGTTTTCGTGGAACATGTAGAACTCTCTTCCCTGGTGGCATACCACACCGATGAACGCACAGGTCCGTCCTCCCAACAAATACCACCCCAACACTGCCAACGACGAGCCCTCGGAAGAACATCTGTTCGTGCTTCCCAAAGCTCCGTTGTGGCGCAGGGTCGCCGCGCTGTTTATCGACATCGGAATTACTGTGGTCTTGGTCTCGGCGTTCGTCGACACTCCCCAGTTTGACCCCGCGGACATAGAAAGTCTAAAAACGGGTCAGACTACCATATATGACCTCATCGAGCAGATGATCACCCCAGGCCTATTGACTGCAGGGCTGATAGCACAGATGTTGTTGATGCTTCGCGATGGGTTTCGTGGCGGGCGGGGTATTGGCAAAGGTGTAATGGGACTCATGGTCGTCAGGAAGATCGACCTGGAGCCATGCACGCTACTAGGATCGATCACCCGGAACTACTTTCTTCTCCTCGACGATGTATTGGGGCTTCTAATCGCCGCGTCCTCCGCTGGCGAGGTCACCTCCATCGTCCTTCTGTCAGAGGCTGCCTTGATGGTATTCGATCGCTCTGGAAGGCGGATCGGTGACAGGCTCGCAGAGACACAGGTGGTCGAGATAGATGTCCTTCGAGCCGCTCAGGAGGGCTTTTTTGAGGATTGGGAGGAGGCGGTTGATTGACCGGCCCAAGGTCACCCGCCAAGATTTGGAAATCGGACAACACACGCAGTAACGACGTCGGAAAAGACACATGTGCGGGATCTGTGGGATAGTCTGGAAACAGAGCGGTGTTGATGACGGTGGGACCATCCGTCGTATGAACCGCGCAATGACCCACCGGGGGCCAGACGACGAGGGGTATTTCACCGACCAAACAACACAGCTAGCCATGCGCCGCCTAAGTATTATTGACGTGGCTGGTGGCCGCCAGCCCATCACGACCGACGATGGTCGCCATACAGTCGTATTCAACGGCGAAATATACAATTTCCAAGCCGTCCGCGATGATCTCACAAGATTGGGCCACAGATTTCACACTCTGTGCGACACTGAGGTCGTTCTTCACGCTTTCGTCGAGTGGGGCCCCGACAGCCTTCAAAGGCTGCGGGGGATGTTCGCACTGGCGATATGGGATCGGGACACCAAAGAGCTTTTTTGCGCCAGAGACCGGCTCGGAATAAAGCCGTTTCTGTTCGCAGAGACCTCCCAATGGTTCGGTTTCGCTTCGGAGGTCAAAGCCTTACTCCAGATGCCAGGTTGCCCCAGGACGTTCGATCACGAAGCGCTGCACCACCATCTGGCCTTGGGCGCGCTGCCAACGCCCATGACACTGTTCAAAGAGATAAGAGCGCTTCCTCCAGGGCACATGGCGTGGTACCGAAACGGCAACTGGCGTCAGGAGCGCTACTGGGACGTTTCGTTCGATGTGGATCCGCGAATAACGGAATCGGACGCTGTCGAGGGGTTAGAGCACCATCTTCAAGAGTCGGTGAAACTGAGGCTCATCAGCGATGTGCCGTTAGGAGCTTTTTTAAGCGGCGGGATCGATTCGAGCCTTGTAGTTGGCATGATGGCGAAACTAGGTGCCGATCCGCTAAAAACTTTCAGCATTGGATGGGAATCAAAATACGCAGAGTTTAACGAGACGCATCACGCCCGGTCTGTCGCCAAGCGCTATGGCACCGATCATCACGAGCGCACCGTCACATCAGATGATCTCTTGGGCGAGCTTCCTCGGATTGTCTGGGCCTACGACCAGCCCACTCCCTCAGCCTTCCAGACATATTTCGTATCAAAGTTCACGAAATCACAGGGGATCACGGTGGCGCTTTCTGGTCTGGGAGGCGATGAGATCGCCGCAGGCTATCGGTTCTTCCCTGGGGCGGTGACGCGGGAGAGACGTTGGAGGCGTGTGAGCAAGCTTCCAGGGCCGCTGCTCAGACAGCTCGCTCGTATGTCGCACAGAGGCGGACTACTAGGAAGCGTCGGGCGCGAGACTGGCAGGACTTCAAAGAGCGCAGGATGGCTATTTCGCAACCACCGGATGTTGGATGGGATCGAAGAGATGACCAGGTCGCTGTATGCATCAGGTCTCGCCGAGCGTGCGCTTGATTGGAGCACGCCTGACCTGGTGATGGATCAGATTGACGCCGCCCCATCTGACGATATTGTCAACCGGCTCATCTATCACGAGCTACACCGTTTCATGGTGGACGATCCGCTGACAGACACCGATAGATGCAGCATGGCCCACTCGTTGGAGGTAAGAGTCCCGCTTATCGACCACGAACTGGTTGAGTACGCGGGAACCATACCGCCGCACCTTAAGGTCCGTGGCGGCGAATCCAAGCGGCTGCTAAAAAAGCTGGCGGAAACGCATCTGCCTCACGACGCCATCTATCGCCGCAAAATGGGGTTTGAGATACCTCTGCCACACTGGGTGAATGGTGAATTGACGCCGGTGCTGGACTCGGTTCTCAGTAAAGAAGTTGTAGCGGCGCGGGGGCTGTTTCGCCCAGAGGAGGTGTCGAAATTGCGCAAACGTGCCGCTAGCAGCGACGCCAGAGGGCCTGCGGGTTTCGTCTGGAGCCTGGCGGTTATTGAGTTGTGGTGCCGCCTCTATCTGGACAGCGACACGCCGACAGAACCGGACATCGACCTGGACACGCTCATAAACCAAACCCCCGCGGTCTCATTGGCTGTATGATGGCTCCCAGATTGAGCAGGTTTGCCTTATGAAATCCTACCGCGAAGAGTTGTGGTTTCAAACAGAATCCAGGCGCGGATACATCAACATCACACCACAGATAGTCGACAGCATCGAAAAACAGCCGCGCAAAACACTAGGTGGACTCTGGCATGTCATACAACATCAAGCGCATGGACGGACCTCTCGAAGCCGTCAGACCCGCCGGGTAGATGAGTTGCGTCCAGACTGGCCGATCTCGCGTTTGGACACTGTTCTAAAGCTGTGCCACATGGTAATATTATGGGTCGAGTGACGACAGCAATCCACTGCTGCGATTGCAGGCACTACTAAAGAGAGCATACCCGATTCCGCACAGTGATTGACGACGCACCAAACGACAGACATCGGCGATGGATGAGGGTTGCGCTTGATGAAGCGGCCAAGGCGTTCGAGTTGAACGAGGTTCCTGTTGGTGCGGTAGTCGTTCGCGACGAAGCGGTGCTTGGACGCGGTCACAACTTAGTCGAATCGCTCCGCGATCCCACAGCCCACGCCGAGATCGTCGCCATCGGCGCGGCTTGTGATGCGGCTTCCAACGCCAAGCTCGACAAGGCGGTCATGTATGTAACCCTGGAGCCATGCGCAATGTGCGCAGGGGCGTTGGTTCTGTCGCGCATATCGACGTTGGTCTTTGGCGCGGCGGACCCTAAAGGCGGAAGCTGCGGTACACTTAGGAATATTGTTAGAGACAGACGGCTCAACCACCGAATCGATGTCGTTTACGGTGTTGAGGCAGAGGCGTGTGGCGGCCTTTTGACCGAGTTTTTTGCGCAGAAGCGCAGCAGGTAGCGCACATCGGAAATCATAATGCGGAGGGGTGCCAGAGCGGCTGAATGGGGCGGTCTCGAAAACCGTTGTGGGTTCACGCCCACCGTGGGTTCAAATCCCACCTCCTCCGCCAGTTTTCATT
>CAZVGZ010000057.1:0-13124 GCA_964627605.1 uncultured bacterium
AGATTCCCCAGGAAGTAAGGGATTCTTTGCCAGCTGATGCCGACGATACGTTCGTTGTGACCCGTTGGCTGGACGGCTGCCTAGCAGCCTATCCCCACGATCAGTGGCAGGCTTTCAGCGAATCGCTAAGGCAGCGCCGCGAAATCTCCCGGAACTTGATCCGGCTGATTACAGCGTTCGCCGTCATCTCGCGAATCGACCCGCAGGGCCGCATTTCCATTCCACCCAAACTACTAGAGGCCGCCGACATAGATGGCGCGGTGCTTTTGGTAGGAACTCTGGACAAAGTGGAACTGTGGAACCCAAACCGGTTCGAAGAGGCCGTCGATCAGGCGAAAGACGACTTCGATGACGTGATTGGCGATCTGTCACTGATTGACGATGTAGACGGCGACATGCTCGAACCCGCCAATGGCTCCGGTTAACACCGATCCACCCTCCTGGCACCTGCCGGTCATGGCCGACCAGGTGTGCAATTTCTGGCTTTCTGACCCAAGCGGGGTCTATGTCGACGCCACATTTGGCGACGGCGGCCACACTCTTGCATTAGCACAGCACCTAAACACAGGCGCGCGTCTTATAGGTCTCGATAGGGACTTGGTCGCGCTAAAAAGGGCGAAAATGCGGCTCGCTGCACTCGATGGCATCCAGTTTGACACTCTTCACGCTCCCGCCGCGAGAGTTGCAGACGCTATAGGTGGCGTTGGTTGCGAAAAGGTCGATGGAGTGCTGTTGGACCTTGGTGTCTCATCGCGCCAGCTCGATGATCCCCAATTGGGATTCAGCTATAGAGGTGATGGGCCTCTGGACATGAGAATGGATCGAACTCAGTCCCTTACAGCGGACGAAATAGTCAACGAGTGGCCCCAGGAGCGGTTGGACGCCACGATCAAAGAGTTGGGCGAAGAGAGGCATCACCGAGCCATCGCCAGAACCATCTGTGAGTCCAGGCCCCTCAGCGGAACCAAGATGCTCAAAGACCTGATCGTGGGGCTAGTGCGTCGTGGAAAGCCAGAACCTGTGTTGTCGAGGGTGTTTCAAGCGCTTCGAATTGCTGTGAATGACGAACTAGGGCAATTAAGGGACGCTCTTGAGGGTGCGTTCACGATTCTGGCACCAAGAGGCCGGATTGTTGTGCTCACATACCACTCGCTTGAGGATAGGATCGTCAAGCAGATTTTTCGGCGGGAATCGACCGACTGCATCTGTCCACCAGAGATACCGATCTGTCGCTGCGCCCATTTGGCTAGCGTCACCAGGCTTACCACCAAACCGCTGACAGCCGACGACGCCGAAACTCTACGCAATCCTCGAGCACGAAGCGCAAAACTGCGCGCAGTAGAACGAAAGCAGGAAGCGAAATGATAGGCAGAACCGCGCTATGGGCAGTCGTTGGAACAACTGCGGTGCTGCTGATGACCACCTATGTGTGGAAAGATACCACCGCCAGGGCACGCGCTCTGGTGCGTCATGAACTGGTGAGCCACAAAAGAAACCTTGAAGCTACGGTGGAGAGACTTCGGGCGGATTCGGTCGCTTTAGGCAGAGTCGAGCGGATTAAGCTCGAAGCATCGGCGTTGGGGCTCGTGACGCCTCCAGCTCCTCCGAGAGCTCTTAGCATGGTGATAACCGAAGCCCAAGCGTCTGAAGCGGTGCGCCGAGTAAACTCAGAAATCGAAAACAGTTTCAGCAGGCCGGATAGCACAACATTCTGAGATAGCAAGGGGGAGGACACGCGGTGGAGACCGCGCACAAAACCAGAGCAGGGGTCGTTGGGGTCTTTTGGGCTCTTGGGGGTTTGGCTGTCGTGGGACAGATGGCCTCACTTCAGTTGGTCCATGGAGACGAGGCCACCAAACGCGCGATAAACCAGCAAGAGCGCCGCAGGCCAGTGCCTGCCAGGCGTGGGCGGGTTGTCGATCGCAACGGCTCGGCGCTTGCAATGAGCTATCCGTCTCCCACATTCGCCTTGGACCCACTCCGTGTCCGACAGTCCAACCGTCAGACCATCATCGCCAACGCCGCCACGGTCAGCGGGAAAAGTGTAGCGCAGATCAATAAGTGGATCGACAGTCGACGCGGCCTACTTACGATAGCCACGACCGCCGACGACTCCACCGCTGCGCGCATTAGAAGCTGGGAACACCGGGCGGTTATTGAGCAGATAGAAGATCGCCGCCACTATCCTCTAGGCTCGCTGGCAGGGCAACTGTTGGGTTACGTCCGCGCCGATCATACTGGCGGTGCAGGGCTCGAACACCGATATGACGAGACCCTCAAAGGGGAGGACGGCTGGCTCCTCACTCTAGTGGACGCGTTTGGCGAGCCGGTGCCGCAGACCGTCCAGTCCCGCTCAGAGCCTGTTGACGGCAGCAGCCTCCATCTGACACTCGACGCCACGGTCCAGGCGATAGTGGAGGAAGAGCTTTTTGCGACTGCGCTCTGGCATGAATCCCTATCCGCCACCGCCGTCATGCTCAACGCGACAACTGGCGCAGTGATGGCCATGGCTAACTATCCTGCCTTCGATCCTGTCCAGTATAGATCGGCACCAACCGGCCTCAGCCGCAACCGCGCAGCTACCGACCCCTACGAACCAGGATCAACATTCAAAGTGGTGGCTGTCGCCGCAGCGATCAATGAGGGGTTTGTCACCGCTGACAGCCTGATAGCGGTAGCAGACGGCCAGATTGAGGTGGCTGGCGCGATCATCCACGACGACCATCACATCGACGGCCCCATCCCCGTCAGCGAGGTGATGGCGCACTCAAGCAACGTTGGTGTAATAGAGATTGCACGCAAACTGGCCTCTGGCGATCAGTACCGCTACGTTCGGCTGTTTGGTTTCGGCGCGGAATCTGGGATCGACCTTCCAGGCGAATCCAAGGGGATCGTCCGTCCGCCGCCAAAGTGGTCCGGCCGGTCTTGGGCAACCATAGCAATCGGGCAGGAGATAGCTGTCACCCCAATACAGCTAGCCGCCGCATTCGGTTCTCTGGCCAACGATGGCGTGTTGATGCAGCCCTACCTGGTTGATAGGGTGGTCGATCGCAACGGCGTTGTCGGTAGGGTCCGCAGGCCGGTAACGGTGAGGCGTGCGGTAACGTCCGCAACCGCTAGAGTGATGACTGATATGTTGTGCGGCGTCGTGGATCACGGTACCGGAACTGGCGCGTCGATTGAAGGCGTTCGTGTCGCTGGCAAGACTGGGACCGCTCAGATCGCCTCAAAATCTGGCCGTGGCTACGAGCCAGGGGCCTATGTTGCGTCGTTCGTCGGCTATCTGCCAGATGTGGAAGAAAAACTGGTGCTGCTGGTTGCTGTAACGCACCCCAGCAAAGGTGACTACTACGCCTCAACTGTCGCCGCACCTACGTTCAAGCGGATCATATCCCGCGTTCTTCAGCACCAGGGGGTCACGGTTTCCGACTCGTCTACAGCCGTCGCGAGCACGATGGTTACGGTTCCCGATTTGAGCGGTCTATCAAGCGACGCCGCCGCGAGAACCCTGGAACAGGTTGGCCTGACCACCAGGACCGCAGGTTCAGGAGATGTGGTATACGCCCAGTCGCCGCCGATAGGCAGTCGCCTAAGGACGGGCTGCGTGGTAACGGTGTTGACATATCAGATCGGCAGCGACAACCGGGCGGTCCCGAAAGTCGTCGGCATGGCGGTCCGCCCCGCAATAGCGGTCTTGAACGCCGCTGGTCTCTCTGCGCATATCGCTGGTCACGGCATAGTCCATCGCCAGTCGCCATCAGCTGGACGATCCATCGCGTCCAATACTCAAGTTGCACTGATATGCAGGCCTCGGGGATAGGCGGCATGACCCTCAATCTCGGCATGATAGCAGCGAAGCTGACGGACGCCCGCGTAGTCGGAGACGGCAGCACTGTCGTGAGTGACGTGGCCTGTGATTCGAGAACAGCAGAAAAGGGATCACTGTTCGCGGCGCTCAAAGGTGAGCGACAAAACGGGATAGATTTTTTGGACGATGCGGTCAAGCGAGGGGCGGTGGCGATTTTGACGGATACGATTGATGAGGGCGTCTACATCCCTCAAATAGTCGTCCCAAATGTTCGCCTGGCGATGGCGGTCGCCTCTCATCTGCTGAGCGAGCCTATCCTTGAGGATCTGACGCTGATCGGCGTCACTGGAACCAACGGCAAAACCACCACCTGCTCATTGATAGACTCCATACTACAGGCTGACGGTCGCAGCGTCGGTGTCATCGGAACGTTGGGCTACCGCGTTCTGGGTCACGACCGCGATTGGCATATGTCCACCCACACCACACCAGAATCGCCTGATCTCTACCGGGTGTTGAGGTCAATGCACAGCGAAGGTGTCAGAACGGTGGTGATGGAGGTCTCGTCCCACGCACTGGTTCTCTACCGTGTCTGGGGGCTTTCGTTCGGTGTGGCTGTATATACGAACCTGACCCAGGATCATCTGGATTTCCACGGCACCATGGAGAACTACTTCAATGCGAAAGCCGGGCTGTTCGATGGGCTGGATCAAACCTCAACCCGAGTGATAAACATTTCGGACCAGTATGGCCTGCGGCTTACTCAACGTCCTGGTCCCCAACTGGTTACTTTCGGATGGGACAGCACGGCTGCGGTGTTTCCTCGTGACCTGTCGATGGATGGCACCATCCGATCTACCTTCCAAACGCCCAACGGTACTGCTGATGTGGAGATGGGACTTGTGGGCAGATTCAATGTAAGCAACGCCCTCGCGGCCACAGCGGTTGCGACCGCTCTGCAAACCCCTTTCACAGCGATTGAAGAGGGGCTGCGTAAAGCACGACCAGCATCAGGCCGATTTGAGTCCGTCGCCGACGCCGACGCCGATATAGTTGTGATAGTGGACTACGCACACACTCCCGACGCTTTGACAAATGTCCTCTCCACCGCCAAAGAGATGACAAAAGAGAAACTGTGGGTGGTTGTGGGTTGCGGTGGTGATCGCGATCGAACAAAACGCCCCTTGATGGGTGCAGCCGCAGCAGAGTGGGCTGATGTCTCGGTGATCACCTCTGACAATCCACGAACCGAAGATCCAGAGCAGATCATCGACGACGTGATGGTCGGTGTGGATCAACTGCTAGAAGTGGTGCGCATAACTGACCGCCGCGCAGCGATACTTCAGGCAGTGACCTCTGCTGAACCTGGGGACGTAGTTGTAATAGCTGGCAAAGGGCATGAACCTTACATCGAAATAGGAACAACTCAATATCCGTTTGATGACAGGGACGAGGCGCGCGCGGCGCTCAGCCAACGACTGAAAGCGGTGGCCTGATGCCTGAGTGGATTTTGAAAGAGATAGCCGCTGCCTTTAAAGCAGAACCGCACGGCGATGCCACACGGTTGGTGACAGGGGTCAATTTCGACAGCCGCAAGCTGACCCAAGGCCAGATGTTCGTTGCGGTAAAGACGACCACCAACGACGGGCATGACTATGTAGTGAACGCAGCAGAAAAAGGGATGTCCGGTGCTATCGTTAGCGACGAGGCGTTCAACGCAAATAGAGATATCTGGACAGAGCTGCCGCTTATCTCAGTACCCGATCCGGTGATCGCGTTAGGCGCCTGGGCGAGTTGGCACCGTCAGCAGAACGACATCCCGGTTGTTGCGATTACCGGTAGTAACGGAAAGACCACCGTCAAGGAGCTAATCGCTGCGGTGTTGGGACAAAAATTCGAGACTCTCAAGACCGCAGCCAATTTCAACAATCATCTCGGCGTTCCCATGACACTGTTGGAGATTGGGGCCAAACACGACATGGCTGTAGTAGAGATCGGGATGAACCATCCTGGTGAGATCGGACAGCTCGCTAAGATCGCCAGGCCCACCATCGGAGTGATCACCAACGCCGGGCAGGCCCATATGGAAGCTTTCCCATCAAAAGACACGCTCATCGACGCCAAATGGGAGTTATCCGAAGAACTCACCGGCGAGCGGCTACTGATTATCAACAAGGACGACGATGGACTAAGACAACGACAGGAGCGCCACAACGGCCCGTTGTTATCCTATTCAGTCGATTCATCAGACTCAGACTACCAGGCCGTATCCCTGTCCAAGAATGACAGTGACAGATGGAGTTTTTCGGTGTGTGGGCAGAGGTTTGTGATGGCCATCCCAGGAAGACACACGGTGTCAAACGCACTGGCCGCGATTGCGGTGGCCGACCGTCTCGGCGTCTCTTTCGGCGAATCAGCCCAAGCGCTGGCATCCGCCCAAGGCCCGGCGATGAGAATGCGGACGGAAACCTTAGGCGGCGTAACGATCATAAACGACGCCTACAACGCCAATCCCGGCTCAATGAGAGCCGCACTTAATTCGCTCTCGGCAGTCGCAGCCGACGAGCCTGACCGCCGGTCGATAGCGGTACTGGGTGGAATGCTGGAGTTGGGCGCCGAAGGCGATGCGCTTCACAGGGAGACCGGAGCGCTCGCAGCGTCACTGGGAGTGACACTGGTAACCGTCGGACCACTCGGTACGCTGATAGCCCAAGGCGCGCTTGACAGCGGCTCCGACGCCGATCAGATCTTCGTTTACTCAACGCACGACGAAGCTGCTAAGTGGTTGGCATCGGAAACGAGCAGCGGGGATGCTGTCCTTATCAAGGGATCGCGCGGGGCACGCATGGAAACGGTACTGGAGCGGTGGCGCCAACTCACAGCATCTAGCGTAGCGGCATAAGGCGGAACAGACGTGGCTAATACGTTTATCGACTACCGACCTACAGCACCGACTTCCAGTCGTCCGGTGAAGCGCACCGTTTCGATTGCCAGAAACCGAGGTGGTGCAGCCACTATTGAGCCAATGCCTGAATCCAGTGGCGCGGTTGATGGTTGGATGATGGCGGCTATAGCAGCCCTGGTGGGGATTGGGTTGGTCATGGTCTACAGCGCAAGCTCTGTTGTTGCTGAGGCCAGGTTTGGTGGTGCCAGCTTCTTCCTACAGCGGCAGTTTATTAGAGCTGCGGTGGGCGTTGTTCTGTTGGCTTATCTTGCTCGGATGCCACTAAACGTCTTTAGACTTGCGACCAAGCCACTTCTGTTTGTCTCACTCGGGCTACTTCTGGTCCCGCTGATGATGAAAGCCTCTGGAAGCGAAGTGGGGCTAGCAAACGGAGCCTATCGCTGGATAGTAGTACCAGGGGTACCGTCGCTAAAATTCCAGCCTTCCGAATTCGCGCGTTTCGCATTGATACTCTTTTTGGCTGATTCTCTGGCACGCAAACAGCATACAATCAGAAGCTTTGCCGACGGGCTGCTACCTCACCTCGTGGTGGTGGGCGTTGTGTTGGCACTGATCGTTCCAGAGCCGGACATGGGAACAGCGGTGACGATAGGTCTTATAGCCGCGATGATGCTCTACACAGCCAGGGCGAGGGTAATGCACCTCATCGCTGTCGCCCTTGCCGCAGCGCCTGTAGGCGTCGCTCTGGTTATCGCATCGCCATACCGTATGCGCAGGATCGTCGGGTTTCTTGGAGCCGACAGCGCCGCTAAAGAGCTTGGCTATCAGATTACGCAAGCTCGGCTTGGCATCGGCTCAGGCGGCCTTCTGGGTCGAGGTTTGGGTGCCGGGCATCAGAAGTTCTTCTTCCTGCCTGAGCCCTATACCGATTCTATTTTTTCCATTGTGGGAGAAGAGCTTGGGTTCGTTGGCGTGCTGGCGGTGGTGGCGATTTTCACCGTGGCGATATTTCGCGGCCTCAAGATCGCCAGGAGCAGCCCGAACATCTACGGTCTTCTGGTGGTCTTTGGCCTCACAGCCAACTTCGCGGTCTACGCACTACTCAACATAATGGTCATCACAGGTATTGTGCCCGCCACCGGGTTGCCGCTGCCTTTCCTTAGTTACGGTGGAACATCCTTGATGCTCAACTTGTGCGCGGTTGGCATAATCCTCAACGTCTCTCGCAGGCGACTACCTGGGGCGATGAGGACAGCCAAACCCATCCCAACGAAAAAACATCCTTGCACCCTGACGTTAGGCGTTGTCCGATGATCGGTTCACGACCGCTACATAAAATCCGCAAGCTGCACCTTGTCGGAGTTGGTGGTGCCGGGATGAGCGGCATCGCCGAAGTGTTGCATACACAAGGGTTTAATGTGTCAGGCTCTGACACCAGACAGTCACCAGTCACCGACCGCCTAAAAGGTCTGGGGGTTGAAGTCGAGATAGGTCACCGACCAGAAAATGTCGTCGGGGCCGATGTGGTGGTTCACTCGTCGGCGGTGGGTCACGACAACTCCGAGCTGGTCGAAGCCAAACGGTTGGGAGTTCCGGTGATCGGTCGCCCTGAGATGCTTGGCGAGCTGACCCGTATAAAATTCTCCATCGGCATTTCAGGCACACACGGCAAGACCACGACCACATCCATGGTTGGGCAGGTTCTCACTGATGCCGGCGCGGCACCAACGATTATCGTCGGAGGGGTCGCTGAGAGCCTCGGAGCCGGTGGCATTCTTGGGCGTGGTGCCTACCTGGTGGTCGAAGCCGACGAGTACGACAGGACGTTCCTTCGACTGTTCCCGACAATCGCGGTCGTGACCTCAATCGAAGAAGACCATTTCGACTGCTATTCAGACATTGCGGACATCAAAGACGCGTTCGCCGAATACCTGAGCCGTGTGCCGTTTTTCGGAACAGCGGTCCTGTGTTGGGACGACGAAAACGTGCGAAGTCTCATCCCTGACATCACGACTCCAGTGGTCACCTACGGAACCACGCCTGATGCCGACATCTGGGCGGACGATATTGTTATCGACCGCCACGGTAGCAGATTCAATGTAAAAAGCGACGGCGAAACTCTTGGCGACGTTTTCATATCGACACCGGGGCTGCACAACGTCCGCAACGCCCTCGCAGCGCTCGCTGTCGCAACAGACCTCGATGTTTCGTTTGCTGAAATAAGGGACGGCCTGGCGGCGTTTTCAGGTGTTGACAGAAGATTTCAGATTCTTGGGAGCGCTGGCGGGGTGACGGTTATCGACGACTTCGCCCATCTTCCATCAGAACTCTCAGCAACTCTAGCCACCGCCCGGCAGATAAGCGGCTACGGCCGTTTGGTAACCGTGTTTCAGCCGCACCTTTTCTCTCGGACGAGAGACTTTCAAAAACAGTTCGGACAGGCGCTTCTGGCGGCTGACACCGCTATTGTCACAGACATA
Source organism: uncultured bacterium (assembly GCA_964627605.1). Taxonomy (GTDB): domain Bacteria; phylum Latescibacterota; class MWCZ01; order MWCZ01; family CAZVGZ01; genus CAZVGZ01. The sequence goes on from CAZVGZ010000057.1 coordinate 9,194, forward strand.
TATCCTTCCAGAGAGGCCCCGATTGAAGGGGTTACATCTCAGTTGGTGACCGATCGCGCCAAAGACATGGGGCATACCGATGTCAGGCGGGTCTCGACAGTGGACGAAGCGCAGGACGCTGCGATGGGAGCAGCAAACTCAGGGGATGTCGTTGTCACCATGGGCGCTGGAAGCGTCGGAAAAGTCGGGCGCGGTCTTTTGGATGCTTTGCGCCAGGCCGAGGTGCAATGATGGAGACTTCAGTGACGTACTTCGGAGGTACGGTTGGCACACTTACTCTCAGGTCGTACCCGCGCCTCATACGCCGTACGGTAGTGGTGTCTGTAGCGGCGGCATTGCTCGCAGCGGCGTTCTACTATGCATGGAGCTGGATCAGCCACACCACCCTTTTTGAGGTGGACTCCATCACAGTAAACGGCGTGCATTACGGCGAGATCGCAACGGTGCTCGCCCACAGCGGACTAAGTGAGGGCCAGAATTTGGCCGATGCAGATGTGTCAGCAGCATCGGCCGCCCTGATAGATCTTCCGTGGATTGAGTCGGTAAGTGTCGATCGGATCTGGCCACATTCAGTCGCGATAGAAGTAGTCGAACGGAGTCCCGTAGCGACGGTCTCCGTCGGTGACAACATCTGGGCGGTTGACCCTTTGGGACGAATTTTGCCACCGTGGCAGGTAGGAGCTATGCCGGATGTGCCCCGCATTATAGGAGCGTGGCCGGGATGGTCTACCGCACTCAAAGATAGCTTGTGCCATCTCGGAGCGCGTATTGATCGGTCAGCGGTAAGGAGAGCTGTGGGATGGGTGCGGGTTCTTGAAGATGTGAGCCCCGCAGCTAGCACCGAGATTTCCGAGATTGATGTCCGGGACAGCAGCTATACCGCACTGATTTTGACGGCGAACGGACGGGTGCTCAAACTACCCCCGTCTCCAGCCCCGTCAGCGGCGGCGGCGGCGGTTGCCGCCCTCAGTTCTATGAGCGACGTTCTTAACGATGCACAGGCGATCGACGCCCGTGTTTGTAGACAGGTCATCTTGACGACCGGTTAGGCGGGCACCACGCCCGCTCTGTTGTCGAGCGGGTGCGAAAGGGACAGAATGCCCGGCGTAGAGGTGGTAGTAGGACTCGATATAGGCACAACGTGCATTCGAACGTTGATCGCCGATGTTGATGAAGAAGGCGCCCCACACGCAATTGGGCTAGGTGAGGCCCCGTCACAGGGGTTGCGTCGCGGCGTGATCGTCAACCTTGAGCAGACTGTAAATGCGATCCTCCTGTCGGTGGAGAACGCCGAGCGGATGGCTGACGTGGAGGTAACATCGGTTTACGTTGGTGTCGCCAGCGAACATATCCGAGGAATAAACAGTCACGCGACAGTCTCAGTCGGACGAGAAGGCGACGAGATTACACAGGAAGATGTAGAGCGCGCTATTGCACACGCCACAGCGATACCAATTCCGCCTGATCTTGAGATAATTCACGTCATCACCCAGGATTTTATCGTTGATGGCGAAGAGACGGTCAAGAATCCGGTGGGGCTTACAGGCTCAAGGTTGGAAAGTGAAGTGCACATCATCACCGGCGGTGTCAACATCCTGAGAAACATACGTCGAGCCGTAGAACGCGCAGGTCTGGAGACCGCAGGCATCGTACTGGAGCCGTTGGCATCGAGTCTGGCCGTGCTGACCCCAGACGAACAGGAGTTGGGTGTGGCGATCCTGGATATTGGTGGTGGCACATCCGACGTCGCTGTTTTCAACCAGGAAAACATCAGGCACACCAGCGTCATCGGTTTGGGCGGAATGAACGTCACAAGAGATGTGGCGCACGTATTGGGAACGCCAATGAAAGAGGCCGAGCGTCTGAAGATTGAATACGGCAGCGCTTCAGTCGGCACGGTGAACCCAAACGAGAGCGTAGATGTCCCAAGGCTGGGCGACGCTCCCCCACAGAACGTGCCTACCACGCACCTAGCGGAAATAATCCAGGCCCGGACCCAAGAGCTGTTTACGATGGCGTTGAGGAAGATCACGAGGACCGATTGGGGTCACCTGCTAGCAAGCGGAATTGTTTTGACAGGCGGCGGAGCACTGTCCACCGGCGTAGTCGAGCTGGCGCAGCAGGTTTTTGACATGCCGGTGAAAGTCGGCGGGCCAAAAGGCGTCGGAACGGTGACTGAAACCATCGACTCGCCAATCTACTCCACAGCCGTCGGACTCGTGCTCTACGGAGCGATGCAGCAGGGCACATCGGGGCCGACAGCCTCAGCAGGTCACGGACGCCAAAGCAGTGGTGGGGATCGGTTCAAACAATGGATACGTTCACTCTGGTAACTACGATATATGTTTCAGTGCGCTCAAAAAGATAGGAGGTTCAGCGGTTGATGGGGGATGGCGAACATCAAGGATACAGGACTTTCTATTGCAGTAATGAGCGACATCGAGGAACACGGTAGTAGTCACACCAACGGGAATCAACGGCGCGCAAGCGCCAGAGGAGGCGAGGCATGTCAGATCTAGACATTCGATTCGAGCTTGACAACGAGACCGACCTGACCGCACGCATGAAAGTGGTCGGGGTCGGAGGCGCTGGAGGCAACGCTGTAAACCGGATGGTTGGCGCGGACGTCAAGGGTGTGGATTTCATCGCAATTAACACCGACGCCCAAGACTTGGAGGCCTCACTAGCGTCCGCGAGGGTCCACATAGGCACAAACCTTACCAAAGGTCTTGGGGCAGGTGCCAACCACGAAGTCGGACGCCAGGCCATTTTGGAGGACCGCGATCAGGTCGTCGAATCACTTCGAGGATCAGACCTGGTCTTTATCACCTGCGGCATGGGTGGGGGCACCGGCACCGGTGCAGCTCCGGTCGTCGCAGAGATCGCCAAAGAGCAGGACGCGCTGACAATCGGCATCGTCACCAAACCTTTCAAATTTGAGCGACGCCCAAGAATGCGCCGCGCCGAAGAGGGGATTGCCGAACTCAAGAAGTACGTTGACACCCTCATCGTCATCCCCAATCAGCGGTTGTTCGAGATTATCGACGACAAACACACTACCATTGCCCAAGCGCTCCAGATGGCCGACGACGTACTTCTACAAGCCACCAGGGGCATCAGCGATCTGATCGTTGTTCCCGGCATGATAAACCTGGATTTTGCGGACGTAAGATCGGTGATGCGCGAGGGTGGTGACGCTCTGATGGGAACCGGTGTTGCCAGCGGCGAAGGCCGTGGACTCAAAGCCGCTGAGATGGCTATCCAGAGCCCGCTGCTTGAAGACACCAACATCGATGGCGCAAAAGGCCTTCTCCTCAACATCACCGCAGGCGACGACCTCGCCCTAGGGGACATAGAGGCGGTAACCGACGTCATGTCCGACGCTGCCGGCGAGGAGTGCAACGTCATGTTTGGAGCTGTTATCGATCCTAACATGGAAGACGAGATCCATGTCACTCTCATCGCCACAGGCCTCAACAACGACACCAGAGCGATCATCCCACCGGACCCGACTGCCCGGACTACCTCGCCAACCCAGAAACCAGCCGAAGAGCAAGCTGACCCGATCGCCGACATAAACAGACTACCGACGGGCGGAATCAAAGTGCCAGACGGCGACGAGCTAAACATCCCGACGTTCGTGCGCAAACACCAGCGCTGACACTGGGAACGAGTACCAAAGCGCTACTTCGGCGAGTTTTTTGGTCTAGGGGTCCGACAGGCAGGTTGGGACAGGTCGAATTTGGGGACACTCTCTACACAGTCGTTGTTGGAGTGTCCCCACGCTCTTTCATACCTGTCTATACTTGATGAACACAGGTGTGTTTCGTATTATTAGAGTTTCGCCCGAATATGATATCGGGGCGTGCAATCTGGCGGCGTAGCTCAGCTGGTTAGAGCAGCGGAATCATAATCCGCGTGTCCGGGGTTC
>CAZVGZ010000058.1:0-12330 GCA_964627605.1 uncultured bacterium
CGTGGGGAGATTTCAGGCGAGGGAGATACACAGACATTTGCTCTGACGGTACCTGTTGGGACTGTCGTGACCATCACCGTCGACAGACTTAATGATGACATGGACTCCAAAGTATCCCTCACCGACTCCGATGGCGAAGAGCTCGCCAGCAACGATGACGGCGGAGCGAGTAAAAACACCCGTCTGACATGGGTCATGGGTCCGCAGGTAAAACATCTGGTGGTCAGCGCGTTCCGAAATAACACGAGGCTCTACCGCCTCAAGCTCATAGGTGCGTTGAGCCCTGGAAGACATATTTAATAGACTGACGCCGCCCCCCGAGAGCTTTTTTGGGGAGGGGCGGCGGTGTATCTACCCGCATTGGAGGGTTGCCCCATGGGATAGCCAACAATCGGCTTCGAGTTGTCTATTGCGGTTTGCGTTCTTTCGACGGTTGATGTCGAGACATACTCGGCTGGCGACATTGTATATGTGAAGGAAACAAGAGAGAACGTGCGCAAGACACCAAGCGGCCAGCGTTTTGACGAACTGTTGAGAGGCGCGGAACTTAGAGTAATCGAGGACAATGGCGCGTGGGTAAAATTCAGAGCGACGGGTTGGATTTAGAGGGCTTCGGTATCGAAAAAACAACCAAGCGCGCCGGACCGGCTGGTTCGACCTCGGACTCAGGCGGGGGCCGGTTTCTACGTCAGCAACGTGGCTTTTTCGTCTGGAGCGTTGGGTTTGAAATGTATTGGGGAGATCACGAATGACCCGGGCAAAGGGTTCCAGTACGCGATTTTTGTCCTGAGTGTGTATGACACTGACGATCGCCTCTTGACAACTTCTTACATTAACGTAAGCAACATCCCGAACGAGGTCACAAAAAGCTTCACCGCATTTCTGATGGGGGCCACTTCTCAAAGCAGCATCTCAACCCTACAAGATTCAATATGAAAACGGCTTCTGATCCTTCGGTCGGTCGCGAACTCAATCACAGAAAGGGCCGATAATGAACCCAAAAGACATCACCACCGTATTCTTCGATTTTGGCGGCACATGCATTTTTGATAACGAAGGCGATGCGGCCGGGTTTGCGCACGCTGTCACCGACTTAGGACATCCTCTAACCGCTGAACAGGTCGGGCACGCAAGGGGTTCAGCTGGATCTAGCTCGGAACTTGACCGGATGGACGCCGATCCCAACACCGATCCACGGGACTATTTTCTAGCGCGGCACAGGCGGTGGCTGGAGGTCTTGGGAATTGACAAAGCCAAAATTAAGCCCATCGCTATCAAGCTGGTGGAACGGCTCTCGTTCTACACGCGTGAATATCTCTTTCCAGACGTGCGGGCAACGCTTGAAGGGCTTCGTGCGGCTGGATACAAACTTGGCATCATCTCAAACTACAATTTCCATCTGCTCCACGACATCCGCCGTCTGGGGATTGATGGCTTTTTCGATGTGGTGATGATCTCCAATGTGGAAGGTGTCGGAAAACCCGAACCAGAATTTTTCCACCGCGCTCTTTCTGGTGCGGGGTGCGAGCCCTATCAGGCAGTTCACACCGGCGATTCGTACGGCGGCGATCTGTTGGGGGCACAGGGCGTCGGCATGGCGGCGTTTCTCCTCGACCGGGAGCACGAGCATGATGGCCCCGAGTGCCCGACAATCGACACGCTTCTTAAGCTGATGGACTGGCTGGACGTGCCCTATCCCCCCACCGACTACTACGTCCAGTTAGGCTGATAGAAAGCGGTGTGGCATCGGATGTGGCACGATGATGGAGAGTGCCACGTCGCCCACAGCGGAACAAGTAAAGGAGTGAATCAGTGAGTGACAACATACGGATAGGAATGATCAAAACGGTGCCAAAAAAATTGGCGATGGCAGAGAACTGGGAGACATTTGAGGGTCTGGTCAGAGGAGCGGCCGGTCGCGATGTTGAGCTTTTTTGTTCGCCGGAGGGTTTTCTGGACGGATATTGCTCCACTGAAGACGAATGCGATAGGGACAGGTTGAGGGACGAGTTCGGCCAGGACCTCTCCAACGACTCATATCCCACTCGTCTAAAGGCGCTGGCGGTAGAGATGAGCGCCCATATCATCTTCGGGTTGAGCGAAAAGCGTGGCGACAGGGCATACAATGCCGCGGTACTGGTGGACCCTTCAGGCGATGTTGTAGGCGTCTACCACAAAACTCATCTTCAAGGCCATGACCACAAATACTCTCCAGGCGAGGCGCTGCCGATTTTCGATACCGACTTGGGGCGAATCGGAATCATGATATGCGCCGACAGGCGTTGGCCAGAGACCGCCCGTGTCCTGAGGGTCGGTGGCGCGGATATTATCATGAACCCGACCTATGGAATGTGGGGCGATGCAAACGAGGGGTGGATGCGAACCAGGTCGTATGAGAACGGCGTTCATATCTGTTTTACCCATCCCAATGTGGCGCTCATAACCGATCCAGAAGGCAATGTGTCGGGCAAACTACAGTCGAACATCCCAGATGTACTGATCCACGATGTAGACATCTCGCTAAACGACGCCCGCAGCCACCTCAACGACAGGCGCCCAGACCTCTATGGCCCACTTACTGAGTAGGACGGCAAAAGTATCGGTGTGCCTGGCTTTTCTTGGGATTGTCAGCTGTGGTGTTGATCCCGCAAAAACGGAAGTGAGCGCCTCCGAGCCCGTCGTTGACTGTCGAGGCGACACTCTGCGTCTTCAACAACCGCCTCGACGAATCGCAACTCTGGCCCCCAACTTGACCGAGCTGGTCTATGCGCTCGGAGTCGATGAGCTTTTGATCGGCGTTACCGAGCACTGCAACTATCCTGACGACGCGAACGACAAACCCAAAATAGCGCTCTTCAACAACGTGAATATTGAGGCGCTAATGGCGGGCAATCCCGATCTAGTTCTGGCCAGCCGGGGTAACAGCGCTGACAATATCTCTCAGATCAGAGCCTTGGGCGTCCCAGTATACGGCTGCTGCGTCAACGGACTGGACGATCTGCTGTCAACAACCGCCACTTTGGGACGGTTGCTTGGAGCCACAGTCGCCGCCGACTCTCTCATAGATTCGTGGAAACAGCGGATTGAGCGAATTACCCGGCATAAAATCACAGACAGGCCAAGAGTGTTCTATGGTGGTGCAGACGAGCCGATCTACAGCGTCGGTCCTGGCAGCTACCTCCACGACTTGATTGGAGACGCTGGCGGTCAAAACGTCCTGTCAGACTCTCCGACATCCTGGCCGCGTATCGACTTGGAATCGCTTGTGAGCCGCGATCCACAGGTGATTGTAGTCGGGTATCATGAGTTTCGGCATGCTGGCGAGATCGCCGAAGCTCTGGCAGGCAGAAGCGGCTGGAAAGAGATGAGCGCGGTCAAAAATAGGCGAGTGGTAGTTGTTGGAGAAGAGGCGCTTAGGCCTGGCCCTAGATTGATTGATGTTTTTGAGGTGTTCGCTGCTGCCACTCATCCAGAATGGTTCGCTGACTGACGTTGCGCTGGTTTCCCAACTCCGGTATGTGGTACGTATAGACTCATGTCGGTCCGTAGTCACCCATACAAGCGCACAGCGTATTCGTCGATGGGATATCTCAGCCGGAGGCAAGGGGAATGCGTTTACCCTCAGGCATCCTGTTCTCACTGATTTCGCGGTCGACACTCCCAGCCAAATCAGCGATCAGCCAAGAGGACAGCGTTCGAGTTCTCTACCCGATACCTGACGCCCCTCGTGCAACCAGCACGATCAGCAATGCAGCCATGGAAATGCCCAGAAAGCCGCCTCTGAACGTCGGTCGCATCGCCGCAGAAATCTTCGTCGGTACGTTCTAGGGAAGCGTCGATGGCGCCACGCTGGGCTACTTGGGTGGGCTCCTTACCTATGACGGCAACGACAGTTGGAGTTGGATCCCAGGAGTTGTCGGAGGGGGGGGGCTGTATGTGTTACTGTCGGTACCGCCCTCGGCGTATACCATGTCGACAATAGGGGTGACGAAACGGGATCCTTTGGCGTCGCCTGAATTGGTAGCGTCGCTGGCGTGTTAGGCGCCGTCGCCGCCCCGAAGGTGTTCGGCCGCATGAAAGCGCCATCGCTGCTTCTTGTGCCTGTGTGCTCAACCATCGCATTCAACATGACACATCGGTACAAGCCTCGGCCGGCCCAAAATCTCGAAATGGCACTCATCATCATCCGAGGCCCAAAAGTCGCGTTCGGAGTGCCAGCCGTCTCCTGTCGCCGCAGCAAAGTGAGTGGCGCTATCAGGCGCGAGATTCGCGTGGTTCAGGTGATGTTTTGATGGGGCCAAGCATGTGGACCTCTAAAATACCGGCGAGCATCTAGCCCATGCGTGCCCAGGGCACGGCAGGTAGAGGTAAAGAAGATGCGTCTGTTTCCGAGTATCCTGCTCGTTCTGGTACCGCTCACCACGGGTCTCGCCAAACCCACGATAGGCGCAGGAGATAGTGTGCGGGTCCGTTTTTACCACCCTGGCGCTTCGGTGCCAGACACATCCCTCGGCGTGCTTGAAACGATCAACGCAGACAATGTGATCTGGCGGATTGCCATGGAGGGGGCGCGATACACCGCTTCGACAGCGTGGGTGACAGGGTTGGATGTATATCGTCCATGAGCACCCATACTAAGAAGCGCGTTGCGAGGTGCCGCCAAAAGGGCTATCAGCGGAGCGTTCTATGCAGCTGGCTTCGGCGCAATGTGGAAATACTTACTGGGGAGCGCATACGGGGGCGCACTTGGCTTTAAGTGGGAGGAAGTACTCGATGGAGTCATTATCGGTGGTTTGGCCGCGGTGGCTGGGGCGGTCTGTGGATGTTGAAGCCAGACAATTTCTGGGAGTCGGCGCCGCTGCCTGAGCGAGCGTCGGATCACACAAGGACGACCGCATGGTCTACGAGATTACTCCGGTTCTAGGGTCCGGACGGCGTGCTCGCATCCACCTGGTAGACATAATCTCTTTTATCAGAACCCGAAGTATACGCTGACACAAGTACAGAAGAAAACGGAGGGACTGATCGAAGAGAACCCACTAACGGCGCAAGAAAGTTGGAGATGATAGACCTTGAGCGCGATGGTCTCGACTCGCTTTTAGCCGCAATTGACCCGGCGACCGGAGAGATTGTCCGAATCTGACAGGTGTAAGCCGGTGATCGTTCCGGGTGCACGAATCGAGACGTTAAAGACTTCTGCCCTAAGAGGTTATAAACGATCTAACGTTTTGTTCCGGACACATTCCGGACGCCTTTCGGACTACCGTCAGGCTGGGGCGAATATTGAAGGCTAATCCCTTGGACGTCGCACCGAACGAATAACATCTTTGCCGCAACATATTGGCCGCCATCTTGATGAACGGCGTGGACCGTGCAACATATCAACGACCGGATAACAGCATGTCGTCAGGCACTTTGTCTATGATGTGCGCCGGATGGACGGATATAGTTGGCGGCGGTTGCCGGACCGCAGCCCGGACGAGAAAAACAGGAGGGGAAAATGCATTACATCTTGACAGTCCTCATCACAGCAATCGTCGCTGGATGCGGCGGCGATCCTACTAGATCTTCTGATGTGGCTGCCGTGGGGGCATCCATCCGTGGGGAGATTTCAGGCGAGGGAGATACACAGACATTTGCTCTGACGGTACCTGAATGGTAGAACCGGGTGTTCAGGGTCATTGGTCGATCAAAGACATTATCGCCCACATCACCGACTGGGAGCAGTATATGGTGATGTATGTCGATCCACGTGCCAAAGGTGAGTCGCCTCAGTTGCGGCAACATCTGGAACACCATCCCCGCCGATCAAAGGAAGTAGGTTGGAGTCGAGCGAATCAGAGGATGGAACTGCGTGATCTGGTTGGGTTGAGGTGTAGTGGACCAGGAAATGAATATCGTCGCCGTCAACAGAATAGGTCTCGTCCAGCACTGGCGCGCTGCATATCGTCGGCAGTCTTTCGGTGCGACGATTAGGAACGCAGCCCTGCTCAATTTTGCCCGATAGCTCGGTCGTCTCTGCCACCCCGCACACCCAATCGGTGTCGCTGGCACCAGCGAATGCCGCAACTATACTCAAACAACATGCGGGGGCGATCAGTCAGCTCTGCAACCAGTAGTCATAGCGGATTGCCAACGTGCCCACCTCTCTTGGGACCCTACACAGCCTCGCCTGCATTCGATGCCAAATATCCTGGATCGGGCAAATCGTAGACCTAAATCGGCAGAGCCGCTATTCGGGAGGCCACGGCCATGTACCGAGGGATTTTAGGAGGTCTTCGTTGACGACGTTGGGTGGGCGCTGATTGGTGAGGGCCAGAGACATAGTCTCGGCGGTGCGATCGCGCATCCTCACGATGGAGCCTTCGGAATACCAGGCCATGTGGGGTGTGAGGATCACGGTGTCCAGTTTGCAGAGGGGATGTTCTGCCGGAAATGGTTCTGGATCGAGAACATCCAAAGCAACACCGGCTATCTGCTTCTGTTCCATTGAGACCGCCAACCCGTCCAGATCGACCACAGGTCCGCGGGAGGTGTTGACGAGATGGGCAGTGGGTTTCATCACCTCCAACTGAGGCGGCCCGATAAGATGTCTTGTCTCATCATTTAGAGGAACGTGCACTGTAACCGCATCTGAGGTGCGCAGCAGGTCATCAAGCCCCACCAACTCTACATCAAGTTCGGTTCCTTTTATATACGGATCGCACGCTATTACGGTAAATCCAAACCCAAGTGCCTTTCTGGCGAACGCACTTCCAATACGCCCAAGACCGACTATCCCGACCGTCGAGGCCATTAAATCCGGCGCAGGCACAGCAATCTCGAACGACCAAACACCTCGACGGATGGCCGCGTTCTGCTGCGGAATTCGCCGAATGGTCGCCAACATCAAGCTAAACGCGTGGCTGGCAACATCCTCGCTGCCGTAGTCCGGCACGTTGCAGACCGTAACACCAAGTTCAGAAGCGCCCTGAAGATCGACAGTATCGAAGCCGACGCCCTGGCGTACTATCGCCTTTAAGTTTGGTGCCTGCGCGAGAGTCTGCTTGGAGAGGTAGACGTGTTGATTGATAAGCCCATCGGCGTCAGCGAGAAACGGGGGCAACTCCTCTGGTTCATGGCAGCGCGCATCGACTAGCTCAATCCCGTGTTTGGAAAGAATAACAGCCTCTCTGCTGCCGTCGCGATATATGTTGTCGGTGAAAACTACGCGGGACTGGCGGTCAGACATCTTGGATCCTTTCTGGGACGCTGAATCCACGGTTTGGGCTTCGGGTTGTTTGGCCTACACCTTGCGTGTCAAGCGGGGGTGCGTTCGGCTAATAGAGGGGCGATGGTTTGTCTAAGTGCTCCTGGTTGGGGCATTCCGTCGAAAACCTGCACGACAGCGCCGTCTCGGCCAACAACAACTACGGTGGGAAACCCAGTCAACCCATAAGTCTCTATGGTCTTGTTGTTCCCCACGACTAGCGGATAGCTGATCCCATGTTTTGCGATGAGGGTCTGAACCAGAACTGGGTCGCTCTGCATGGTGACTCCGACAATTAACAACCCATCTGCCTTATACTCTTCCTGCATGGCGACTAGACGCGGTAGCGACACGAGACACGGTTGGCACCACGACGCCCAAAAATCAAGAACAACCACTTTGCCATCAAAGTCGCTTCCAGACAGCCTGCCGCCGCCAATTCTGGGCAGTGGGATGATATCTTCAAATACGCTAGGGGTTGGTTTTCCGGAGTTTGTGGAGCCGCCGCACGCTGCAAACAGGACACAGATGAATAGAGTGGCCCTTTTGATCCGGTTACTCAAAGACGTCACCCAATCCCAGGTCATCTTCAACCGAGGAGTGGGAAATCCCGTGCTGTGCAGCGTACTCCCGCAAAGGGGCTTGTAGCTGCCCACGGGCGCGAGACAGGCGGGATCGCACGGTGCCTATGGGAAGCTCCGATCTCCTGGTATGACAGCCCCTGGACTTCTGCCAACAGAAGCACAATGCGGAAATATTCAGGAAGTGTCTCGATTGCGGCCTGCATCTCATCGCCGAACAGGCCATCAAACACTTCGGCTTCCGAGTTGCTGAACTCCTTTACCGACTTGTCGAAGAACTTTTCGCCGAAATCGGCCAACTCGTCGTAGTCCACTTTATGTGGTTCGCGTAAGCGCTTGCGGTACAGATTGATATAGGTATTGGTCAATATCGTAAAAAGCCCGGCTTTACAGAATGTGCCCGACTGGTATTGGTCCCAAAAGCGCCACGCTTTAAGATATGTCTCTTGCACTAAATCGTCGGCTTCGCTTCGGCCCCGGGCCATCGACAGCGCGGTGCCATAAAGCGTGTCCATGCGGGGGACAGCCTCTCGCTCAAACTCCGCTCTCCGATCGGTATTGGCGCTCACCCAAACCTCCGTGAGTGGTGGGTATTACGACGCGCTCTGAGGCATAATACCGAATGGGCGTAAGAGGGTCAAGCGAACTGCTCAATACTGCGCAAGTCGATCGCTGAAACAGCAAAACGAGTTCCGCACTTTGAGCAGGTGCGCGCCTTGACCCAAAATAGGGAATCTGGTTATTCTTTTAGTTTGGTTAGTCGCCGACCAGCCCTCTAACCATATCAGGCGCCCTAGCTCAGTTGGTAGAGCAACGGACTGAAAATCCGTGTGTCCCCAGTTCAATTCTGGGGGGCGCCATACCTTAGTAAATTAAGAGGTTTACGGTCTTCCGTAGACCCCTCTTCTTTTGTCCTCAAATACCCCATGGCACACTCACGGCACAGTTCAAAACAAAACATCACTTTTACACAAGCTGAGTACCACAACAGGTGTGTGACGCAATCGCAGCGGCGTTATCTGAAGGCTATCGAATCATTGGCGAGGGTGCGCCGCTTGCTGAAGCCTGTCGCGCAGGTGAACGTAGGGGTCAATCAAGTGAATGTGGCGGGTAATGTTGATCTGATTCCCGACCGGGTCAATTGATCACAGGACGGCGATCTGTCGACGCCCGGGGGATGTCAGCTATTTGCTTGTCTCATCGACACACCGTCGAATGGGCGGTAAAATACAATACCACCCGTCTATGTTCTGCTACAAGGATTACCGCTGGTCGAAAGTCGAGGGGTAGCGGTTGCCCCAGTGATTGGGTAGGTGACGATCGCGGTAATCAGGGTTTTGTATGTTTTGTACCCCGTATCCGTGCATATTGAGAATATCTCATCCGCTCGTTGCCAGCAACTCGATACCGATAAAAAATATTATGTAAACCTTACCATAGAGGGGAGTATTGATGTCATACGCAGCATTGATGGTGTTGTGGTATTGGGCTATATTGTTGGCAGTGTCAGTCAATTGGCGAAGTGGATACGGAGAGAATAATGTGAACTATTAGCTATTGTGAATCAAAAGGGCGGGTCAGGGAAGACTACGACATCAGTAAATCTGGCGGCGGAGCTGGGAGAGTTGCAGCAAAAAGTTCTCGTAATCGATTTGGCTATAGAGGTGCTGTCGATATCCTGAGATGTGATGCGGTCCATGCTGCGGTGGATGGGCGGCGAAGTAGCCGAGGTCGTAAGCCATGTCCGCACTATTGACGCCACATACGACAACGCATTCAACGCAATGGTCAAGTTTGAGTCAGGCGCAACAGGCTTCCTTGTTGCTAACTGGATGGTCGGGGCAAGGGTCCTACACGGCCGTGAGTTCTCCCGCACGATGATCAGCCCTTGGATCATGTGCTAATCCACCTCCAAGACCTGCGACATATCAAGCAAAAGCGGACGACCCTCGCGCTCTACCACCATGTCACACAAATCGTTACGGAATTTATCCGCTCCAGCTTCAAGGGTCGCGTGTTTCTCACCGACATGCACGATTAGCACGTCCCCCATCAGCTCTTCAGTAAAATGCATATCCAATGCCCACCTGATATCACGAACGCGCAAGCCCGCCCGTTCGTACTAAAAACAACAGCGACGGATTCCAGCCAAGAACGTAGGCAACCGGTAGCCCTAAGGTCAACATCACTCCGCTACAACACACAGGCGGCTGGCAATCCTGCCAGCCGCCTGTGTTAATTGTTGCCGATACTACACGCGTCGTTAGCGCATGAAAGTCATCCGACGGATCTGGTTTACCTCATCAGTGATAAGGCGATACCAGTAGATGCCGCTGGCAGCGGTCTGACCGCTGCGCGTTGTCCCGTTCCAGCGCATGAAGTAGTGTCCGGCGGGCTGGACAGCGTCCATCACCGTAAGGACCTCCTGGCCCATCATGTTGTAGATCACCAGTCGAACACGCCCTGCCGATGATAGCGAATATGGGATTGTGGTGGTCGGGTTGAACGGGTTAGGCAAATTCTGCCCCAACTCCGTTACCAGAGGTACACCACCCATTATACCCACCGGCAGCTCCACGACAAGAGTCACCGATATCGTGTCTGAATAGAGCTCCGTGCTGCCAAACTCATTGACAATGATGTCAAAGATATGGGTGCCTTCATCGGCGCTGTTGGGGGTCCACTCTATCGCATAACCGATAACCTTGATCCCCTCTGTCGTCAATTCGACCTCCCTGGCGACCGGGGTAGCGCCTACCGGCAACCCGCTGAAGTCCCACGCCAGACTATCGTTGTCATAGTCGAAAGCAGCAAAAACGCCTGTCGAGAGCGAGTCGGCGTAGATGGAGTCGACATCCGCCTGGTCGGTGCCGGGGACGTAGTCCCCCCAACCATGGGCAGTGTACACATCTATCTTCGGTGCAAGGTTGACGTTTGCGATCGTGACGACCACAACTGCCGAGTCCGCCAACAGCTCATTTGTACTCACCTCGTGGGCTATGAATGTCACGTTGTACTCACCAGCATCAAGTGTATCCGGTGTCCACGTAAACGCACCGCTAACCGGGTCTAGCTGGGCACCGGGTGGCAGGTCTACAGCACCATAGTTCACAGAGTCGCCATTAACGTCCGTGGCCACCAACGTAAATGTGAGCTCGGCGAACTCTGTGCCAAACACAGGCTGCTTGGAAGCGTTAATAAATCCCGGCGCAAAGTTGACCGCGCCGACACCAATATTCACCTTGGCGGTATCGGTCGCACCAGCTGTGTCAGCGGCGACAAAAACCGCTACATAACTTCCTTCTTCACCTACCACCGGCGTCCACGTAAGCGTCTGTGTGGACGAGTCGAAAGCCGCTGTGTTGCCTTCCGGTAGTCCGCTCAAGTCAGCGGTAAAAGTCAGGCTATCGCCAACAACAGTGTCAGCATCTGTGGCGTGGACAATAAGAGTTAGAAGGTCGCCGACCGCTACTAACCGGTCAGCTTCAGACGCTTCTGAGAACACCGGAGAATCAGCGGTGTTGGCGGTCGTTATCACCAGCGTATCTATAACGACATAACCACCGTCTGTGACAGACACAAATACCGAGTCGGTCGCAGGGGCTAGCGGGGTTCCAGCCAATGTCCCTGTACCGTCATGGTTGTCTGTGAGCACCAACCAATCTGGTCCATCGGCACTGATCGTCAGAGCGTCGCCGTCAGAATCGCTTGAGGAGACCGAAACTGTATAAGCCAAATCCTCAGTCGCACCAGCCGGCGTGACAGCCGACCAAGATGGTGTGGCGTTTGGTTTGACAATGATCGTGTAGGTCCTCGACGATGTCGCATTGTCAGGAGTTGTTGTCACTGTTAATGTGACGGTCACGGTGTCGTTGGTCACCACAACAGGAGAGGTGCCTGAAAGAACGTCACCGTCAAGTGAAAGCCACCCAGGCGCGGCGTCCAGCGATATCGCGGTAGACCGGCCCAGAGGGTCAGACGCCCCAACGCTGTATTCAAGCGCCCAGCCACCACCAACAGTCTGCGGGATCGGCGCACCTATGGCCGGCGAAGAAAACGCTGTTCCCTCAGCGATAAGCGATACTTCGTGGTATACATCGTCGCCATTGGTGTCGTTGGTCTCTATCACCAGCGTCGCTGTGCGAACCCCTGCGATGTGGGGTTGGAAGTAGATTCGAGGGATCCAACCGGTTCGTCCGCTGAAGGTCGCTTTGCCCAGCAGCCCAGTGGTGTCAGAGTTAAGGAATCCGAACTCCTGAAACCCTTCAGCCGATGGCGCAATCGTCATAGAAGCTACAAGCGTTCCAGGATAGACCGCCGAACACAGGTTGCCATCATATAGCCGCCCGTTGTAGATGTCACTACATATCTCTTCAACAGAGTTGCCCTGCGGACCGTCCGCACGAAGGGCGACCTCGTAGGCGACGAAACCAGATAGATCAATGTCGAACTGATTGGGTGTCCCGTAGTAGCGGAAATCTAGCTGTTTTGGCGGTATTC
>CAZVGZ010000059.1:0-12180 GCA_964627605.1 uncultured bacterium
CAGGACAGCCTGCACCACTCATATCAAATCTTTCCAGCTTGAAGGGTGCACTCCAGACCCTAACTGATCCAAGCTCATATACCTATTTTCTGTATATGACTCCTCGTGAAAGATTTCTAGCCGTAGCCCGCTTCGAGACGCCAGACTACGTGCCGATATTTGCATTCAGCGGTGCACCGGGGATGTCTGGCGGCTGTATGAAAAAGACCCACGACCGTCTGGTGGCGACAGGAATGCCAGCAGAGGTGGATGGGTGCATCCGTCTGGGCGAGCCGAGAAAAGTCGATGGATGGTGCCGCTACTGGGGTACCGCCGGGGCGATCTATCCTGAGTTTGGTCTGTCAGGGGGCGCAGAGGGGTTCAAGACCACCTGCCGCGAAGAAGACGGCCACGAGATCATCGAATCCGAAAACGGTTCGATTACCCGCCAGGTGATCGACAACGACATCACCTACTCAATGCCGGAATTCATCCGCTTTCCGGTCAGAGACAGAGAGTCGTGGGAGTTTTTTAAGGATCGAAGCACCCCAAAAACCTACATGCCCAGAGACGAAATGGAGGCGCTGTGCAGGGAGTTGGACACCCGTGACACACCGCTCTGCGTTGGGGCATGGGGAACATATGGGTTTATCAGAGGGCGTCTGGGGCCACAGGCAGCCAGCCTGATGTTCTACGACGATCCCGAACTGATCCACGAGATGATGGACTGGCTCTATCAACAGCTCGAGAATGAGGTGTTTCCTCTGATAGAGCGGCTAAAGCCAGAGGTCGTCATGATGGCGGAGGACTGCTGCTACAATCACGGGATGCTGATAAAGCCCCAACAGTTCCACGAATTTTTTGGGAAATACTACGACGCGGTGAGCGGGTGCGCCTACGCGAATGGTGCCGAGGTTGTAATCGTGGACACCGACGGCAACGCGATGGAGTTCACAGGAGTTGCCCAGTCACACGGCACAAACGCCATATGCCCCAACGAAGTAAAGGCTGGCAACGATCTTTTTGCGTTGCGGGAAAAACACCCCAAATTCCTGCTATTCGGTGGTCTGGAAAAGGAGACCGTCAACGAGGGCAATCACGGCGACATCGAGCGGGAGATTATGTCCAAAGTACCGCCACTTCTTAAGTTGGGTGGCTACTTCCCCAACGGCGACCACGGCATTCAGCCGCCGGTGACATTCCCCAATCTCTGCAAATTCATGACGCTCCTCCACGAAGTCTGCGGCAACCCGGAAGGCGAATTTCCGAGAATGTAGTCACCCATGCACCACATCCCCAAATTTCTTGATTTCCCCTAATCTTTCGTCCTTCAGCGACACGTCTACAAGACCACCAGCATTTTCGTCCAACTCTGTCACACTCCTCGGCCCTGTCAGCACCACATCAACGTTCGGGTCCGTAAAACAGAACCTGTAGCACTCAGAGGCGATCTCTCGCTCAGGGATCGCCCGTTTGGGCAGTACAATTACGTTACTCATCGCATCGTCACCTATATGTGAAATTTGGGGAGGATAGGATCAAGAATCGCTGATCGCCCTAACACCGCACCTGACGTACAGGTTCCATCGTAGTGAGATGGGTGCGGCAATCCCTATCGTCGCTTGACACGTCTTCCGTGCATTTGGTATTTTTAAGGCTGTTCAACCGGATTTTTCAGCTCCGAAACATGAGAGAGCCTAGATTGCCTTCAAAAAAGACTAATCAACGACGCCAACAACAGTCGCAGCAGCGATCGCAACGGGGGATCGTGTTAGACACACGGGCCTTGGTGGTTGTAGGTGGGATATTTCTGGTGGGTTTTGCGATGGGCTGGATGGCCAACGGGTACTCCGGTGCAGCCAGTGGCGGACCGGCGGTTTGGCAGGGCGCAGCAGGTGGCGGTGCGCCTCAAGGGGATGAGCACGATCACCCGGAGCTTGTCGACCGCAATTTCACTTCGGAACTAGTGAGCATTCAAGCACGCCTTGGACAGAACCCGACTGACGCCGGGCTGTTGGTTCAGTTGGGCAATACCTACTTCGACCAGGGGATCGGTTTTTCGGCTCCTGGCCTGGAAGCCCAACGCGTTGAGACCTATCAGAACGCGATAAAGGCTTACGAAAAAGCGATCGCCGCTGGTGCGGAGAACGCCGACGTAGTAACCGATCTGGGCATCAGCCACCGTAGAGCGGGCAATTTCAAAAAGGCCGAGGAGCTATTTGTCCGAGCGACTACGCTCAGTCCGACTCACGTAAATAGTTGGCTCAATTTGGGAATATTACGGAGGTACGACCTGGACGACCCCGCCGGAGCGCGGGCCGCCTGGGAACGGTTGGTATCCATGCACCCGACAAGCCAAGCCGCGCAGCAGATAAGGGGCGAGCTGGCACTCCTACCACCTAAGATCGGGGGCACGACCATCGAGGAGTTTATTCTGAGCCAGTAGTTTAGTACCAGGCGCTTAGGCTCTTTGGCGGTCAGGCGGCATTGCGCGCCCGACCGTCTATTTTATGTACTCGCGCCAAAAAAAACAGCAGCGACGACTGATTCGATATTTGCAACATTAGGAGCAACAATGACTACGGCGACTGAATGGGCGCCTCAATACGACCATAACGAAGTGGAAAAAGGGTGGTATGAGCGGTGGGAGCAGGCGTCATACTTCCGCGCCGACGACACTTCGGACAAGCCACCGTTCTGCATAGTTATTCCGCCGCCAAACGTCACCGGTGCGCTCCACATGGGCCACGCGCTGTTCGTGACGCTCCAGGACATCCTGACCAGGTGGCACCGAATGTTAGGCGACAACGCGCTCTGGCTTCCTGGCACGGACCATGCCGGTATCGCCACGCATATGGTTGTCGAGCGCAAGCTGTGGGAAGAGGAAAAGATCACACGCCACGACCTTGGTCGAGAGGGGTTTGTCGAGCGGGTGTGGGAGTGGAAAGAGGAGCATGGCGGGCGAATTACTGAACAGATGCGGGTGATGGGAGCTTCGTGCGATTGGGACCGCGAGCGGTTTACGATGGATGAAGGTCTGTGTTCGGCTGTGGTTGAGGCGTTTGTCAGGCTCTACGAAGAAGGGCTAATCTACCGCGCAAATCGTCTGATTAACTGGTGTCCGCGTTGCCACACCGCTTTGAGCGACCTTGAAGTCGAGCACGACGAAGGCCACCAGGGCCACCTTTGGGACATCGCCTACCCGGTCACCGGCACCGATCGACATCTTGTCGTGTCCACCACCCGCCCAGAGACCATGCTAGGGGACACCGCAGTGGCGGTGCATCCAGACGACGAGAGATACGCCGATCTCGTCGGACAGACGGTGACTCTCCCTCTGATGGATCGAGAAATCCCCATCATCGCCGACGAGATACTGGTGGACAAGGAATTTGGCTCTGGAGCTGTTAAGGTCACCTCTGCGCACGATTTTAACGACTTTGAGACTGGGGTCCGCCACAGCCTGGAGATGATCTCAATCCTTGATGAGGACGGAGTTGCCAACGAAAATGCTGGCGAGTATCAAGGGTTGGACAGGTTTGAGGCACGAGAGAAGATTGTCTCCGACCTCGAGTCGTTGGGTTTGATGCGCGGAGTCAAAGATCACGCCCATCCCTTGGCAGCTTGCCAGAGGTGCGAAACCGTGGTTGAGCCGAGACTGTCGCTTCAGTGGTTTGTGGACATCAAGTCGCTTGCCAGTTCAGCGATTGACGCGGTGGTGAACGGCGACACCGTGATTCGGCCGGAATCGTGGACAAAGACGTATCTCAACTGGATGAACAACATTGAGGACTGGTGCATCTCTCGCCAGCTATGGTGGGGACACCAGATTCCGGCTTGGTTCTGCCAGGCTTGCAACGAGATAACCGTTGCCCGGGATGAACCATTGGCGTGCGGATCGTGTGGTAGCGCCAATATCGAGCGTGATCCAGATGTGCTCGATACCTGGTTTTCGTCAGGCTTGTGGCCGTTTTCGACGATGGGTTGGCCTGACACTGAGTCAAACGACGCGCTCAATACCTTCTATCCCACCGCGGTCATGGAGACCGGCTACGACATACTATTCTTGTGGGTGTCCAGGATGATGATATTGGGGCTGCACTTTATGGATGAGGTGCCGTTTAAGGAGGTGTATCTCCATGGGATGGTTTGCGCGGCTGATGGGCAGAAGATGTCCAAGGTCAAAGGCAATATTATCGATCCGTTGGATGTGGTTGAGGAGATCGGGGCCGATGCTCTGCGTTTCTCAATGGCCGCCGCCACAGGGCAGGGACACGTTGTCCGTGCCGACCAAGAACGGATGATGGGTTACCGCAACTTTATCAACAAAATCTGGAACGCCGCCCGTTTCGCGTTGCCTCATGTCCAAGAGCTTGAACCAAGAGAGTTCGATGCTGATACACTTGACCTGTCATCAGCTGATCGCTGGCTGCTCTCGCGCCTCAGTCGCACTGTGGAGTCGGTCAATTGTGAGTTGGCTGAGTTTCGGTTCAGCGACGCAGCGCTTACAATTTACCATTTTTTCTGGCACGAGCTGTGTGACTGGTATTTAGAGCTGATAAAGCCGCAGCTATTTGGCGAAGACTCTCCAAAGAGCGAAGCCACCAAAAGGACGCTGGTGCATGCCCTTGATGTGAGCCTGCGTGTTCTTCATCCATTCGCGCCGTTTATCACCGAAGAGATATGGCAGAAACTGCCGATCCCCCACGATGCCGAAAGCATCATGATCAGCCCGTTTCCTACTGGAGACAAAGCGCTAATCGACGAGAACGCTGAGAGCCAGATATCCCTCGTTCAAGAAGTCATCGCTGGCATTAGAAATGTCCGTGCGGAGATGAATGTGCCGCCTGGCAAACATGCGCCAGCTTTGATCCGCACCTCTGGAGCGCATCTCGATGCGCTGAACTGCCTGAGCGACTATCTCACCGATCTCGCCAAGATCGAAAGCCTGACAATCGGCGCGAATGTGGAGAAACCAGCCCACTCTGGCACTGTGGTCATCGGCGATATGACTGAGGTCTACGTGCCTCTGGAAGGTCTCATCGACGTCGATCAGGAGCGTGCGCGCCTCTCCAAAGAGCTTGGCAAACAGGAGAAATACGTCACAGGCCTCAAGAAAAAACTCTCCAACGAGCAGTTCCTGTCTAAAGCGCCTCCCGAAGTGGTGGACGCCGAACGCGAAAAACTCACTGCGGGAGTCGGCCAGCAAGATCGCCTTCGACGCAATTTGGACGCTTTGACGGCCTGAGTGAGTTGGCTTAACCTCCTTTACGTAATGTGTTTTGTGAGGCGGATTACCAGGATCTGTGGGCTCAGGTCCTTGGACGCCGCCTCATTTATTTTGAAGAAAATGCGATCTGGAGTCATCAATCCGGCTAATGAAACCGTCTATAGTGTAGCGTAAGTAGCTGGATGATGATGCGTCACGACGCTTCGCCAGAGGTTCCATGCCGTTTCCAAGATTGTCATTGGCAGTTTCCCTCACCGCCATTTTGGTTGCATCCGTACATGGGGAATGGATTAAAATAACTCGTCCCCGCGATTGGGGGTATTTCGGGAAGAGCATCGCCATCGACGGCAACAATATCGTGATTGCCGAAAATGGCGGCGGCTACGTCTATTCGGAGGAGCCTGAGGGTTCTTCGAGTGTCGTAGATGCTGTATCGCTGGGTTCAAATCACCCGAATCCGTTCAACGGTTCGACCACAATAGATTTCGATCTTGCCGCGACCGAACCGATCTCCGTCGTGATTCACAACATGCTGAGGCAGCATGTTAGGACGCTCGTGGATGGCACACTGCCCGCTGGTCGTCAGTCGTTGGTTTGGGACGGTACCGACGACGACGGACGTTTCGCCAACAGCGGCGTATACATTTTCACGTTGCGTAAGTCAACTACGACACATTGGCGCCGGATGGTTCTTCTGCGGTAGGCCTCGGTGTCTATCCACGCGTAGCTTTCCGGCATCCGGTCCCGCAATACGATCTCTCCCTCCAAAATAAACGGATGCCCGATGGAAACTCCTGAACGCTCGAACGTGATCTGAATTTTTGGCGATCAGCACCGTGCGCAAGCGTTGGGCGTGAGCGCACGCGACTTCAGGAGATGCTCGCCAGATGGATCAGCGACACCGGCGACGAGTTTGAGCTGCCTGTGATCTAGGCCACTAACGTTGACTAGCGGCATCCCGTGCGGAGACCATCGCCTGCCGTACCAACGCGTGTTTTTCATCGGTCAGAGCATGGTCCAGTGCCGACGCTGATTCGCTGCCGCCGTGGGACTTGAGAGCCGTTGCCGCAGCGTGGCGTATGGGCCACGAATTCGAGTTGAGATAAGCGGTTATATCGTTTGCGATGTTATTCGGTACTGTATCCATCTCAGCGATCGCCAAAAGCGCATGGGCGAGCGCTCTGTCGGTCATCGACGGCAGACTCTCCAGAAACTCTGAGCCTGCGGCGGCGTCATGTCGTGACAGCGCGCCTTGAGCAGCGTAGCGAACCATCTGTGATGTATCGTTCAGAGTATCCACCAGCGACAACATGTCTTGAGGACGCCCGCACGATCCAAGCGCCCTCGCGGCCTCTCTTCGCACAGAGACCATGTCCGACAATAGCCCCTCAACCAGCACATCCGCTGCGACTTCGTCACCGATCCAGCCCAGAGAACGGGCGGCTGATGCATAGAATAGAGTGTCAGCGGAACGCATCAATGCCACAAGCGGCTCGATCGTTCCGGCACTCTTCATTTTTCCCAGCAGATAGATGCTCATACCTCGAGCCCGTTTGTTATCTGAATTCAGCGAGTCGATGAGCATCGGGATCATCGCAGAGCCCACCCTGGGTGCCGTCCGAATGAGCGCCCATCTCTCACGGGCGCTTTCTGATCCAAGCCTGTCCGCAAAAAACGGCACTACGACCGAATCCGGCAAAGCCACCAGGCTGTCCCGCGCTGGCTGTACGAGATATTGGTACCGCTGCGGCGCTGCTGACGCCTGCACAAACAGCGAATCCGGTGTTCCTCCAAGTTCGGATCTGATCTGTTCGGCGGTTTTCCCCACACTACCGTCAGGCGGCGGGCCCAACGGATCGGGTGCAGATGCGCGTTCGACGTTCATCCCCACGCCATAGGTCGACTGAGTCCACCAGCCGTCGTTCTGTCCCACAGGTGACGCATATCGGTCCGGTCCGCCCAGATCTATGGCGACACCGATCATCCCGTATCCTCGGCGGCGGTCTGAATATCCTTGGGTGTTTGACTTCCTTGCGACGTAGTTGTCAGCGCCGCCTAAGTCTGCCAACAGACTTATCGCGTTTGCGTTGCCGCCGCCTTGAGAGAGGTCGTCGCAGATGTAGGTATCGTTGCCTCTCCTGTCAAACAGCGCCCCGATCGCCAGGTCGTGGCCGCACCCTTGCGCAACGCCGTGGGCGCGGTATGTGTCGTCGCCATCGGCGTCTATGAGCACCCCACCAGCGAGATGGATGCCCGATCCCTGGGCGTACTGGTGCGAGAGATATACATCGTGACCACCTACATCTACGAGCCCTCCAATCCCGTACCAGTACGCCGCGCCCTGGCCGTATATGTCGCATGAATATGTGTCGTTGCCGTGATCATCCACCAAGAGACCGATGCCACCTGACGCGTAGGGCCGCCAGCCAAGTCCGACGCCCTGTGTGAGTGTGGTATAGTGGTCGTCATAGCGCAGCACATCTTCGTAGCGACCTCCAGAGATATAGAGGTCGTTGCCCGATGCGTCATGTATGATCCCCAGTCCACCGATGGACCCTATCGCCTGCGAGGAGTACTGCGCGGTGTAGTGGTCCAGACCTGAGCCGTCGGCGAGCATCCCCCACCCAAATGCTCCTGCCCCCTGCACCCCGCTGTCGCCCTCATATCGGTCATCGCCATCCCAATCGTCCAGCACACCGATTCCGAACAGCCCCATCCCCTGGCTTAAGTTGCGCGCCCGATAGGTGTCGTGCCCCTCTATGTCGATCAACACTCCCCATCCAAAAAAACCGGCTCCCTGACAACGGTCTAAGCCCCTATGTGTGTCGTCGCCGCTGAGGTCGATGAGGACGGTTGTAGGCCTCGCAAGATCGACGGACAGGGAGTCTGTGATATATCTGTCATCACCGCCTAGCTCTATCAGAAGTACCGGAAGGATTCCGCCATATTCGTCAGGTCTTGGGCCACCTATCGCCAACGTACCCACCGGTGTTTCTACACTTCTAGGCTGTATGCCGTCCCTGTCGCCACTCGGTAGCCCAGCGAAGGCTTGTGCCACCTCAGTC
Organism: uncultured bacterium; assembly: GCA_964627605.1. Classification (GTDB taxonomy): domain Bacteria; phylum Latescibacterota; class MWCZ01; order MWCZ01; family CAZVGZ01; genus CAZVGZ01. The sequence continues at coordinate 8,275 of CAZVGZ010000059.1, forward strand.
GCAGCTCGGTTGATCTCTACGCCCAGCCGCACTAGAGCCGCAACGTCAACTTTGGCCGCCAGCTCAACGAATAGCTTTGCCTCCTCGCGGCTCAGTATCTCCTGCTCTTTCATCTCAAACAGGGACGCGTTTTCTGCGCCAGGCTCCCTTAGAAACAGCGTAAGCGCCGTGGAGATCAGTCTGTCACGCTCTGTTTCGGCGACCTCGGAAAGGGCTTCTTCAAGAACCTGCGGTGCACCATCCATCAACTGATAGAGCCGTGTGGTTGGTGCCAAGACAGACAACGGAAGCCCCCTGGCGAACTTTTTAGAAAGCGGAGTCAGTGGTTGATGATCCACCGTAGTTTCGCTGCTTTGGACAGCCAAACTGTGCAGTACCGCGTCGTCAAATCCCGAAGGTGACCTGCGCTTGTTCCGCACCATCCACGCCAGGCTATCCACAACGCCGACGACGGACATCGGGTTGGCGAACATCGCAGATACAGCGGGCAGGCGGAACGGGTCGTCGCTAGTGGGCAGCGGAAGTGTCATGTCGCTGCGGGTCATGTGGATACTGCGCAGCGCGTCGTCCAGCGTCGGCCCGAGGGAGTCCATCATTTCCGGGACAAAAAGTTCGGTAGGGGGCCGTACCGGGTGTTTGGCAGCCCTAGGTTGCAATACAGCAGGCGGAGCAACAGTGTTCGGTACGCACCCAATCGCCAGCACTCCTAAACACACGCAAACACGCATGATGTATCTATGAATCACCTTGCCTCCCAAATTCCAAAGTTGATTGCCAATGCACCGAACTATCGTCGCTCGAAAAAAAGCCCGGGTTCTGTTGACGCTTGAGGTCCACCCCGGTACCTTCCTCAACTCTTGCGCTTAGTGCAAGTATAAGGCGCGAAGTCTGGTTTTTCTTGGGGCAGCGGATCTCAGTCGATCAAAGGTGGAATACGTGCTATCGCTCAAAGGGTCGTTCGTAGCGTTGGTTACACCGTTCACGTCAGATGACGAGGTCGATCACAACGTTCTTGGCGAAATGGTTGAGTGGCACATAAGCCAAGGTACATCAGGTGTAGTGCCGTGCGGCACCACCGGCGAATCGCCCACTCTGTCGCACCAAGAGCACGAATCTGTTGTCGAGACAGTGGTCAAGGCCGCAGCAGGCAAGATCAAGGTTATCGCCGGAACCGGCAGCAACTCCACACGCGAAGCGATTAAGCTCACCGAGCACGCCAAAGACGTTGGAGTCGACGGCGCGCTGGTTGTGATGCCCTACTACAACAAACCTTCGCCCCCTGGCCAGATATCTCACTACTGCCGCCTAGCTGAGATCGGTCTACCGATCGTGATATACAACATCCCTGGGCGCACCAGCGTCAACATGACTCCAGAAACAATGGGCGAACTGGCGAAACTGGACTCTATCATCGGTGTCAAAGAGGCGACAGGCTCTCTACTCCAAACCTCAGCCACAGCGCTGGCGTGTGGGGAAGATTTTCAGATTGTGTCTGGTGATGACGCTTTGACACTGCCAATAATGTCTGTCGGGGGTGTCGGGGTTGTCTCTGTCATAGCGAATATCGTCCCTGCGATGATGGCTGAGCTTTGCGCCGCTTGGTTGGGAGCTGACCCGGCAGGGGCGCTCAAAATTCATCGGCGAATGTTCGGCGTGGCAGAGGCGCTTTTGGGACTGGAGACGAACCCTGGGCCCATCAAAGCCGCGATGTCTCTGCTTGGTTGGAGTGTAGGTCAACCACGACCGCCGCTCTCTCCGCTGTCCGAGGAAAATACCGCCAAGCTGACCCCGCTGCTCGAAGCGCTGGACCTCAACCCGATGGCGTGAGTTGACCTGCGGCACTGCGTCTATCGCAATATGAGGTCAGGGTTGCGAGAAAACGATACCCGCCAGATCAGCGGTCGCCTCTTGAATCGGTAGGTGGCCCGCTCCCTTTAATTCCAACGTCCTCGCGTGGGGCCACACCTCCTGCCATATTTTTTGGGATATTCTCACTGCGCCAAATGTGTTCTCACCGTAAATTGAATCCACCGGTATGGTCAGGTGCGCGAGCCGCATAGGGTTTTTCTGTCCCCCATCGATTTTCAGATAGTTGTGGGTGACGAAATGATCGACGAACGCGAATGAGCGGGTGAGATCGGTTTTACTGGTCCGCTTCTTCTTGAAGCCCAGGTTTGTCACCCATCGACCGATCGGGTTGGTAAACACAGCGTTGTAGACCCACTTCCCCACGCCGTCTGTCCTGAACCATTTCCTGGGCTGTATTCGGCCTGTTACTTGCGGAATCCTGCTGAACACAACGCGGCCTTCGTCCCATCGGATATGCCGCCTCAAGCGACCTTGATCATCATCTAGGCGGAGCTCCCACAGCGCACCGTACCGATACGCACCTGTTCAGCCATCAAATGACTCCGTCTGTGAAGAGTTCGATGAACGGCAAGACGTAGCTACACGGCAGCTTGGCATTACCCATCATTGATCCGTCTCGAATTCGGTTTTGGCAACTGCCTGGTAAAATGTAGCCAACGCCATTCCTATTATGAAGTTGCCGTGATTGTCTAGGTGCCCATCATCCCAGAAGAGCTTCTCGTCGGAACGCCGGGCGTAGGACCTCATTGTCGGCAGCATGTCCAAGTATGGTATTCCTTTGGTCTTGGCGTAACGTGCGACGAACGATTGAGGGCGATTTGCGTCGTATCCTGGACCACGCAGATGTTTGGCGAATACCTGCTGTGTGGCTGGCAACCCAATGATTAACAGCTGAATGCCTTCCTTTTCGCACACCTCGCGAATGCCCTCAAACGCAGCGAGGACCGTGTCAACCGCGGCCAAGGCCACTGGTGGGTAATCAGCCCAACACCAGAAAGTCGTTTCCGTAAAATCCTCGCTGACCGTGAGATCCAATTGCCGTTGTTGGTAGAGGGAAGTGGTGCGGCGTAAGTCGGCGTAGAGTGCTCTGTTGCCATAACCGAGCAGCGACATCAATCGCAGCGACGAATCTGTCGATGGCTCTGGTCTTGCGCGGTCTGGTCTTAGCGTCTCAGGAATACGCGAATAGTCTCGCACCAACGTCCAACTACCATCCACGAACTGTTTTCGATGGAGACCAAAATACGACTCAAACATATCGTTGCCCGCGTAGAAACAGACGAACACAACATCAGGGCGGAAGGGCATGACCTGTTCTTTAAGCTGGAGCAATTCATCTGGCGTGCTATACCCTCCCACTCCAAAATTAAGAACTTGGTTGAGCGATGTATCAACCAAAGACTCAAATACTCCGACGAACGAGTTTTGCACGGAATCGGCGCTACCAAACGTGAAGGAGTCTCCTAAAAAAGCGATCCGTTTCTTGTTGGTCGGTTTTTCGACAGTCACCTCGCGCCCCCGCATGGCCTTAGAGTTGGTGTCCATCACAATGCTGAGACTGCCCTGGCGCCCCAACCTCCTGTGGTTGCTGGCCAACCGGTAGGAACCAGTACCATATGGGTTCTCAATCATCATGGATGCTTGGATCGTGGGCTCCAAAATCGCCGGAGGAAACACTCTTAAACCCAACTCTGCTATGGCAAGGGCAAAAACCAGGGACACGCTCGCGACGCCGACATTAACGGCGGTTTCACGCAGAAGATGACGGTCTCGCCTCGCGGTCGATAAGCCCAAAGCCACCAGAACCAGGCTCCAAATAGCGATCGCTATCGCGTATATGGGTCCGTCAATCGTACCATCGTAGGAGAATATCGCTGTGACTATCCAATAACTTCCGATGCCCAAACCGATGCAGAGGTAGCCAACGCCCAGAGGAAGCAGATCAACCCGCCCTGTGGATGTGGCGACCACCCTTTTTGCAGCGCTCAAAGCGCTACCCCCACTTCCTTCGCGACTCCGCGAACAAAGGTCGCAGCT
>CAZVGZ010000060.1:0-11955 GCA_964627605.1 uncultured bacterium
TAGCCCGATATTCTAAGATCGACCTGATCGCCTCCAACAATTCTGGAGACGCTAGTAGGGAATTTCACAGGGATTGTGATGTCAAGGTGCCCGATTCCCTCCCCAGCTTCGTAGGCATACGCCCTGCGTGAGTTCTCATCCCAACGCTTAGCCAGATCTCTCACAAGCTGCTTGGCGACCACTTTTGAAAGCGAATCGACCTGTGGCGTTCCCACAGGAATACCACCGACCGTCTTCACCGACCAGACTACCCCTCGATCGAGGTAGACTTGGCGTTGGGTGGTGTGAAACGATACTGTCGGTAGGCCGCGCCAATCAGGATAGAACAACGCCGAATCTGGCGGCGACCAGTGAGATGTGGAGTCTCTACGCACTTCTGAGGAATCGACAACCACAGAAGCCGCAGCGCTGCTGTCCGTCTCAGAGGCGATCAGCGCCTCAGATTCTGGCTGCGACCACGCGTTAAGCGACAGTGCGCAAAGGGTTACCGTCACCCACCATGTGATCGGAGAATGAGCGTATGGGCGACAGCTGCCAGACTGAATGAGTCTATTCCTTAAATAGTGGGATCGCTGCATTATAACTAAGGCAGCGGGGATGAGGGGCGAGGCCTGAGTTTTGATCCCCAAAGAACCTGGCCAAGCCCAAATTAAGTCGTCCGTAAGCGGTACAAGGTAGGGGAGTCTGAGCGATAATATCAAGGAGGAGAAGGAGCGGCGTTGACCGCAACTTCACAGGATGAAGTATCGCACACTAACCAAATATGTCATCCGTCGCCACGTAGCCCCGTTTGCTTTGGCGTTTGTGGTGCTACTCATACTGTTCGTGCTAGACCAGCTTCTGCACATAGTTGATGCGGTCCTTGAAAGCGGTCTCCCGTTCCTAACCGTCATCGCGTTTTTTGGCTACAGTTTCTCGTGGATGGCGGCTTTGGCGGTCCCCATGGCCGTGCTCATATCGGTACTGATGGTCTTTACCAGAATGAGCGAGAGTAACGAGATTGTGGCCATGAAAGCTGCGGGGATCGGACCACTGAGGGTGATGGGTGGCCCCATCCTAGTCGGAGCTGCACTGTCACTGGTGATGGTGTGGTTTAACAACGAGGTGATACCTGACGCTGTCCATCGTGCTCGGCTTATTCTGACCGCCATCCATCGCGCGCGCCCTGCTATCACCCTCAAAGGCCGCGAAGGGATGTTTATTGATGACTTCCCTGGCTACCGACTAAGAGTCGATCGAGTTCGGCTGGACGCACCCTCTCCAATGGCTCCTTATGAAGGGTCGCGCGTTGATGGAGTTGTGCTGTACGAACTGGACCCGGCTGGGCGACGTTCACCGTCTATCGTTACCGCCAAGTGGGGCACCGTTGAGATATGGGGCGAGGGCGAAGAGATGAGGCTGATTCTCCACCAGGGCGAACTGCATCGCGCCGACCCAGAAGACCAGTCGCGCTACCTACGCACTAGTTTTGAGAAACAAGTTATCTATGTTACCGACCCCAAGCGAAAGTCAGACAAAAAGCGGGTCAAACGGCAGAGCGACTGGCGCAACGACAGAGAGCTCTCATCGGCGGCAATGCGCAAACGGGTCGAAGGGCATGAAGAACACATCAGACAAGCCAGGGAGCGGATCGCTAAACTAAATGAGAACACCGAGCTGGGAGATCGGCAGAAAAAGCGGGAGAGAGAGCATCAGGAACGGCTTATCAAACGCAAACAGAGGATCATAAACGCCTATCTTGTGGAGATTCACAAAAAATATTCTATCGCGACAGCGTGCCTGGCTTTTGTGTTGCTCGGCGTTCCGCTGGGGATGCGGGTGCGTCGAGGGAGCACCGCCTTGAGTGTGACACTAAGCCTGTTCTGTTTCGTGATGTACTGGATGGCGCTCAGCGGTGGAGAGCAGCTCGCCGATCGCGGTGTAATGGTTCCCTGGATCGCCATGTGGATGGCGAACGCGATAATTGGATCGGTGGGACTACTTCTACTGTTTCAGGTGACTAGCGGATGGTCGATTTGGAGGCTCCTTGACAGGTTGCCAAGAATACCGTGGGGCCGCGAACAAGATCAATATCAACAGGAAGATTCATGACTCTGTCGAAACGCAATTGACCCGTCCGCATTGATCCTCTGGCAAATAGTAAGTATAAATGCGGTGGATGTTTCGCTTGATCGGGCATCTGTTGTCAAAGCGGGCGAACCGTCCGCAATCGGGGTTACACAGTTGTTCGCCGGATCTGAACTAGAGAAGAAATGTGCAATATGTAGGCAAAATCTACAAAAAGGGCACATTAACCGCAGCACAGACAGAGGTCAATGCACTAGGGTCTGAGTGGTTATTTGATGACGCTGCCGCGTTTGCGGTTGAAGACCCTGAGCACTTTGAGTTTACGCTGCGGATGCCGAGGCGAGAAGGGTTGGATGACTGATGACACAAACGAAGGTTATGTGGGGGCACAGTGTGGGCGTGTGGGACGGCTTAAAGTGGACAATAAGTGGAGATCGGGCTTCGTCGTTGGCACTGACGATAGCGGGCAAGCGCTACCCGCGCTCCTGGTATGTGCCTAATGAAGGAAGCGAAGGCGAAGATCGAGCGTTGGCGGCACGAATACAACACGGTCCGTCCACACAGTTCGTTGGGCTATCGACCGCCAGCGCCAGAGACAATAGCATGGGGGGAGTTCCCCCCGACCCCACACACTCACGATGGCCCAATACTAACTTTCAAAGTGGACCGACTATGAGGGGCAGGTCAGGCGAACCGCTGCTGCACAGCGATCCGCATATGAATAGACAAGCAACCCGGCGGAAATATCTTCTCGTTTGCGCCGTTCTGTTATTTGGCTTTGTCTCCCAGACATTGGCCGCATGGGGCGTTTACACTTCATCCTTCGTTGACGTCGGTCCTTCCCAACGCGAGGTCGAGCAGATCAAGCGTTTCGGTCTTGATGCTACCCATGTCCAAGCCCAGGTCGGTACAAGGACATTCTATCGAGTTCGTGCAGCTGTTGTAGCCACGCGTCAGGAAGCAGTGGATGTGCGCGGGCGGCTGCGTGAGGCTGGTTACGATTCCTGGATTAAACAGGTACCCGATACTGAACTTCGCGTTCAAGCGATCGACGATACCCCCACAACGTCAGCACCTTCCCCTGACACGACTGTTGCGCCGCCAAAGGCGGACTCGCTACTTCGTGCCTCCCAGCTCGATAGCATGATGTTGTTGATTGGAAATCGGATCGACCGTGCGATGGTCGAAAGCGAAGAGCGGCTCGAACATGAGATGGCCGAACGATTGGCCGATCAACATGCCATGAATAGAACGCTGTTCGTGCCACAAGCCGATCAAGACCAGTTAACTGATGCGCTTCTTGAGAGAACCGATCGGCGCGCTTCGGCAGCTCTGGACAGCATGAGGAACGAGTGGGCCGCACGGGTGGCCGGATCGGTGCCGAAACCGGTCGTTGGGGGTTTCTTGCAGGCTTGGGCCAGATATGACAGTGAAGCAAAACACAGTGAATTTGCCGTCCCAGAAGCCCAGATAGAAGTCCGATTTGAGGCTAAGACCGTCGTGGGACGCATCGAAGTCGAGATTCGCGAGACGCCTGGTGCAGCAAAAATATCAATACAACAGGCCTTTGGCACCTGGCGCCCCGATTGGAGGGGGCACCCGACCGCCACGGCAGGCACTTATCTCTCGCCTTTGGGCTTGGACCATCCCGACCTCGTTTCGCGGCCGTTCCTATCGACCTCTCTGGTCTCAATCTATGCCACACCGACATCTCTTACCGGGATACATATCGGTGCGCGCACAGGACACATTGAAGGTCAGGTGTTCGCAGCCAATGGATGGGACATTTTGCAAGATAACAACGATCTGCCGACAGCCGGGGTCAGAATCTCGTGGCTGCCTTCAGACTCATCACACATCGCGGTGGCGGTTGTTGCAGGTCCAGAGCAAGCCGGGAACACAGACAATTTGAGAACGAGCGTCGGGTTTGAAGCGGTAGCTACGTGGTCCAAAATTATAATCGCAGGTGAACTGGCCTACGGGCAGGAGGATGACGCACCGCAGGCTGATCGGCGCTCAGGATTTTCGAGTTGGATTGGTGGTCAAGCCTACCTGATCTGGCGGTTCGCCAACTACGCGTCGGTTGGCTTCAGAGGCGAAGTTTTCCAAGACAAAGATAGCACGCGAACAGGGCGGGCGGTGGACCCCATGTGGTCTGCGGCTCTCGCACCGCGCATCCATGTCGGTCCGAACTTAGATCTAGTCGGCGAGTACCACCTCGACCGTGAGCGTGCCGGTGCAGTGACTTCGTGGTCCACACGACATACGGTCACACTGGCTGTCACACAGCGGTTCTAGCTCACGCATACACCACAGTTCAAACGCGTATGGTTGCCTCCTCGTACTCTCCAACTGTCGCAAACCTACGAGTCTGTTTTCATCTTGGTGTCAATTATGCTCACCACCGCAGGTATTTCTTTAATCGACGACAACTCGTAGTCAGCGCCGCTCGCGCCTTCGGCAACCTGTGAGGTAGTACCATACCTCGCAAACGCGGTATGCAGCCCCATCTGCCTGGCACCTACCACATCCCTCTCTGGCCAATCTCCGATCATCAGAGCATCCGTCGGATCCACGGCTGTAAGCGCTAATACTCTTTCAAACGGTTCAGGAGCGGGTTTCCTGACGCCTGTATCGTCAAAAGTAACGACCTCGTCGAACACATGATGAAGCTGAAGTTGACAAAGCCGAAGCCACGCCTCTCTCGTCGGGGCGTCAGAGAGCACCGCTAAGGTCATTCCGCTTCTAGCCAAAGCCGCCAAAGTCGCACGGGTGTGCGGATAAGGCACCAGCGCGGCTTCACGGGCACGGCGGTAAGCCACGATCCCCGCCGCCAATACTTTGTGGTCAACCTCACCGATCTGCTGAATCAGGAAATCTTCAAAAACATGCTGGTATTCAATACCATATGTCTCATATATCTCATAGATGCCATCGTGCGCTTGGTCCATTGTCATGTCGAGACCAGCGTCCACCATCGCCCAAACAGCGGCGTTGACCGCCTCTTCTTTCATCCTCATAAAGTCCACGAGGGTGTTGTCGAGGTCAAAAATAACGACTTTGATCATCGCACATTCCCAGCAATTCGACACGAGCGAAACCTCTGTCCAAATGATAGTAGCACCACTACTCCCACGGCTTTATCAGATCACGAAGGGTTCTCACCTCTTCAAGGCGGTCGTTTTCCACATCTTCAGGGGTTGTATCTCTACAATCTTTAAGCAATTCGCGCTGCGCTGTGCAGGCAAACATCGCCGGCATCGTCACAAAAAACAGCAGAAGCCCAAATTTTGAGATCACCAGAACGACAACCAACCCCATCGTCATCGCCAACACAAGAAGCGTCTTGACCGGGCGACCTACCGCAAGCGCAATCGATTGGCGCAAAACCTGTTTTACACTCAAATCCGGCATCCGGGCAATTATGATCGCAGCATGAAAAGACGCGCTCACCACAAACAGCGCCCCCCAGAGCATCAGACCTCCCAACATCATACCTACCCATGTCAGATTTTCTGGAAACCGATCAAAATAGAACCATGCATTACCACCTAACACCAAAATGGTCAATGAGGACAGCACCATCAGTATCAAAGATGTCCACCACCTAAGTTTGAATGCTGGCCACATATCTGTTAGCGACATCCGCCCATACTCGGCCCAGACCCATGTCCGGGTCAACACAGCTACAGTTGGCGGACACAACCAGATCAGCACCGTAGCAGCAGCGGTAGATGAGACTATCCCAGCAGGTCCAAGCTGGGCTACCGGAACAATCAGGAATCCAGCCGCCAATAGGAAGACGGGCAGCATCACCAAAAACCAGACAAGATTGGTGATAATCAGCCCGCCCAGATGGTCATAGATGTTCCATAACCCTTTTTTGATCGTCGCGCTCACGTTCTCTAATCATCCCCTGAAAGTCAGCCTGAATCCTCGGATTCTCTGGGTGTTTGCTCGGTGTAATAGCTCAACGCCCCAAGAGTCCGCGAACCCTTTTTTTTTCCGCTTCGGTGGCCCTGGCAGCGGCAACGTCGGTCCTTCTGCGGGCCATCGGTGCGGGTGAGCACGCCCATCACGTTCGGCGTTCCCACCGAGGGGTCGTCCGTCGTGCCGGTAACCGGGAAGTTTATCCTTAGATGATTCGGCGAGTCAAGCGCAGCCATCAGATCTCCAGTGGACACCGTGCCTCCCAAACCAGCCGCCACCGTCATATTTCCTGCGGCGTCGTTGAACCGCACTGAGCCTCCGACGATCCTGAACTCTTGAAGGTTGATGAAACCTGGCAACCCCGCAGCCCCACCATCAGCGGAATCAACGTCGGCAGCCTCCACCACTACCTCACTGGTGTCAGTTGGGCCTGTCAGATCGTCCAGATTAGTGCGCCCATCGCTGTCGATCTCGTGAAGAATTGAGGGATTTTTTATGATTATCCTCTCTACATTCACAGTTCTCGCAGCGATCAAGTCCCAGGTGTTGACTTTGAGCTCGAACGCGCCGATTTCTATCATCGGCTCTTGAGAAAACCCGGGTTCCGCGCTGTTTCCCAGCGAGACGCCCTCCAATCGCACGCCCAACGGTGGCCACAGCACAAGCCCTATATCTGCAATCTCCACCGTCCTGTTGACTGCTCCTGCCGTTTGATCGACAACCATCGCCCTCAGCTTGTCCGCTGAGAACAAGATTTTTTGCACGATAACAACCACGACCAACAGGACTACAACTCCGCCTAGAACCCTAACTAGCCATTTCATGGCGCACCCCCGGGAGTTTTATTGGTCCTGAGCCAGCTTCGCTTCATCTGGGCCGAAGTGATCTGGTGGATCATTGCTTGGTGAATATCTGAGAGCCATCAAGCATGATCCGAGACATACACACGAGCTGTTCTGTTCTGGACGAGCGTATCTGTTGGCGCAACACGCCAGAACCTCACGCACCTCAGGGTACAGGGAGGGTCAGGTGGGGTCAATTACACGAGGGGAAATGACTGAAGGCTGGCGAGCAGTTATCAAGCCCTCTAGCCTACTATGACTATCGAGGTGCCAAGAACCCAAACATGGTCCCAAACTGGTTGCGACGGTCCACTTAGGCCACTGACAACGCTCGGACGTGCTTAGTCAATCGAGATTTGTGACGTGCAGCAGCATTCGGGTGTATGATACCCCGGCGTGCAGCGCGATCTATTATCGAGACCACCTGGTCCAAAGCTGTCTGGGCTTCAGGAGCCGCTTCAGCGGTGCGGACGTTTTTCATGGCGGTTCTAAGGCGGGAACGGTTGCCACGGTTGCGCTGGCGTGCTACGAGGCTTTGGCGATTACGCTTTACTGCGTCTTTGTGGTTGGCCACGTGAGGTTGTTCTCCTTACGAGTTTTTCTCTACGTCACATTTCATACGGCTCGCCGTTATGGCTTAGCCATAAGACTACGCATAATGAAAGTGCGAGTCAAGCGAGGTGACCGACATGTTTGCGTTCCAGTGAATCGACAACCAGCGATATCGTCAGGATCATGAAGGCCAATCCGACGTCGCTGGCTGCCAGATCGTGGTCCCACACGACGAGATTCCTCACCGCCCCAAGCCCTTCATCTGCAACCGAGCAGACGCTAAGGTCGCTGGCTGCTAACTCCTTGGCAACCATCTGCGCCACAATACTGGCGCATTCCGCGATGCATCTGGAGTCGGCTCAACTGGCTTGAACGTTCTGCCATGTCCCTACGCAAGATGGCTTGTCAGTGATGGCGGATGCGGGCAGCAATCATCACAGTATGGGAAACGATGCTCAAAGATGTCTGGCGACATTTGTCAGCTGCGTGTTTGTAGACTCAACACAGGACTAAGTAGAGTCCGACAGACCCAGGACACTGGCGGCAAAAATCTCACCGCGCTCAGCAAAGTGGCGAAACTGGTCGTAGCTGGCGCAGGCCGGAGAGAGGAGAGCAACATCGCCGCTGTTCGCCAGATGAGAAGCCAACTCCACCGCCGATTCAATCGACGATACGTCGTGGATACTATCTTCGGTCATGCCTTCCATGCGAGCAGCCCGTGCAATCTTTTCTGCTGTAGCGCCCAGTGCGATCAACGCTTTGCTTTTGGCCGCAATCTCAACCCCTAACTCATTGAATTCGATCTTCTTGTCGTATCCGCCTGCGATCAAGACTATCGGCGCGTCGAACGACCTAAGCGCCATGATAGTCGCCTCTGGCGTCGTTGCGATGGAGTCGTTCACGTAGCGGACCCCTTTGACTATCGCCACCGTCTCAAGCCGGTGCTCAATCGGCTCAAAACTTTTGATAGCCTGGCGAATAGTCTCAATCGGAACGCCTAACGAGGAGGTAGCAGCTACTGCGGCCAGCGTGTTTTCAACGTTGTGAGGTCCGAGAAGCGGAACATACTCGACCGCCAGCACCTCCGCCGGGCCGCCGCCACCGTCAACCACGATGGAACCATCAACCACTGCTGCCCCTGGTGTTCCACCGGCCCAAACAACATCGGCTTTGGTTTGAGTGTCCCAACGTCCTACACGTTCGTCTTTTGCGTTCAATACCGCCAAATCGCCTGAGGTTTGATATGCGAGAATCTGTCGCTTGGCGTCGCAGTAAGACTCGAGAGTGCCATGCCAATCCAGGTGGTTCGGTGTCAGGTTAGTGACAACCGCAATTTGGGGTGACCATCCAGCCTCGCCCAACCACGTCAGTTGAAAGCTGGAGAGTTCGAGCACAACGGGGACATCGGGTCGTATCTCGTCCAACCGACTCAGCAGGCTGCCACCGATGTTCCCTCCGACCAGTGTTCGGGGATCATGAGCTTTGAGGATAGCGCCGATGATCCCTGTGGTTGTGGTCTTGCCATTGCTGCCTGTGACGCCCACTACCGGCGCGGCACACTTCGCGACGAACAGGACGACCTCAGAGGTCAACTTCACCCCAGCGCCCCTGGCCATCGCCAGATATTCTGAGTGTGGCACTACCGCAGGATTGACCACCACCAGATCAGCGTCTATAAAATCCTGGTCGCGGTGTTCGCCTAGGACCAGTGTGACAGGAAGATCGCCCAAAGCTTCGAGCGATTCGGCTAGTTGATGGTTGTCTCTAAGGTCGGTAACGGTTACTTGAGCACCATTATCGACCAGGTACCGCGTAACGCCGACGCCACCGCCGAAAAGCCCAAGGCCCATCACTGTCACGCGGCGGTCTGAAATGGAAGGTAGGTCGATGGGTGTCACTGGAGGGTGTTTACGCCTCGTTGTCCACGCTGAAATCTATCAGGCCGCCCTTACTGGAATGTTTCCAGGCGGCGTGCTCGCGAACAGCAGCGTGTATGTCTCTTACCATGGTTCCGAGCCAATGCAACGCCACTTCCTCCAAAATCGCACGTCCGCTGAACCCGAGCACAGCCAGATCGAACTCCTGGGCCGGCTCAAGCACCTACTGGATCTCTTTGAACCTATGAATGTCCCGCTCGTGCACCAGACCAGTCTCTGTCCAGCGCTTGACCCACCAATCAGCATCCAACGGTTCGGGACCGTGATGGTTCTTTTTCAACGGCACATCCAACAGCACACGCCCGTATTTAGCCGAATGGGTGGTTTCGAGATAGAAGAGCAACGCCCAAAGGGAGGTGACGTTTATCTTTTGATTCTTCGCCCGATCAATAAAGAAAAGTACCGATTGGGCTAGTTTGGACTCGTTCACCGACATTGAAGCCCCATATCGTCATCTCACATACTTGGCGTAAGTGCCTTAGATCAAAGGTAAACAGAAAACCGCCTTCAGTGGTATAGTTGTCTCCACGCTCATGACGTTAGTCTCTTTACAATACTATTCATGAGCGCCACTGTGGCGGTGGTGGAGCCGGTGGGTGCCTTTCCAATAGGATCCACCTCACTAGCTCCAGAGAACATCACAACCTCAGCCTCTCTGCCCAAAGATGAGTCCGGGTTGTTTGTAAGCGCAAGAAGTGTCGTTCCCCTCTCCAACGCTCGTGGCACAATCCCCATCATCTCCGCTGTTTCGCCGCTGTGGGAATATGCTAATGTCACAGTGCCATCCACAATACGCCCAAGATCACCATGAACCCCTTCAGCCGGATCGAGCGCAAAAGCCGGTATCCCCTTCTCATTCAACAGCGCAGCCATATATCGACAGCAGTACCCCGGCTTGCCCATTCCAGTGGTCACGATCCGATGTCGCGCTGTGGACAGCGCGGTCAGCATCTTTTCCAATGTAACCCTATCTTTCACTGTCGCTTCAATCAACGCGTCAATCCCATCTCCCTCCCGCACCAAGCAGTCGAGCGCCTGTTCGGCAGGCGCGAGATAGCTAATCTGCTCTGCATCGCCAGCTTTCTGCTGCTTGGCGATCGAGCTTCCAAGCGCGCCTTTGGGGTGATCTTTGACAAAATCTGAGGCTGTGAACCCCATAAAACTTTCGAGGCCAGAGAGAAGAGCATCCCCCATCGCCAGTGCAAGCAGATCAAGCGCCGAGTCGTCAGAGCTCTCCGGTTCGCCCACTAGTGGTAGCATCGAGCCATTGCGGCTCCAACTCACCGCTTCAGTCACGGCTGTGGGCGCGATAACATCAATGGATGTGGATGGTGGTACCGTCCTATCAAGGTGCAACAGATTCTGAGACGCATCGGATCCGGTCACTACGGCAAGAACGCGATCAGGGGGATCTATGTGCTGTAGAGATGTTCCGCCACCGCCTAAGAGAGGCTCAAAATATGACGGTGTTCCGGTGCTGGCCAACGATGCCGAAATCTTCTCGGCCAGTGGTGCTGTGCGACCATGGGCGGTGACGACGAGATAAGGAGCGGCTGCGATATCCTCAAAAATCGGGCCAAAATATTGCTGTGCGCCTATCTGCGCGGTGTGCGCAGCTTGTGCGCGAAGTGCGCCCGACTGCTCAGAAAGGGATTCGAGAACTTTATCTACAAAGACCGCCACAGTAATCCTTCATATGTTGGGGTTGTCAGTCGATCAGACGGTCGGCTGTCGCCTGGTCTCGCGTGCGGACGATCAGTTTCTTGATTGTGTCAGCAGGACCAGAGGGGGCGATGGGGAACGCGCCATACTCAGAGCAGCATACCGCAGCGGTTGCATTGGCGAGTGTGCCTAAGTCACTCAACGGCGCCTCAATCCCCAACCTCAAAATCGCCGCGTTGAGTCCCCCGAAATAGGCATCTCCCGCGCCACCTGGGTCGACGACCTCCAAATCCACACTGTCCAACGGCGTCACCGGTTCGACATGCACGCTCCCATCGCGCGACAGCACACTGCCATCTGCACCACCCGTAATCGCTGTCAGTCTATATGGACCAAAATCGCGATCTAGAGCCTCTATCGCCTCACCAAGGTCATCCTTGCCGGTCAGCTCTGTCGCTGCGGCATCACATGGCTTCAGGATGTCCGCTTTGCGCGTCACCTCTTCGTACTGCTCTGTAGTACCGATATACTCCATGATGCCATTTGACGGCGCAATATCGAGATCGACCGCAACCAGTGTCCCAACCTCTTTGGCTATCTTTTCTATCTCGATCACAGTGGACAGCGGCAACTGCGAAATCTCAGTCACCACATAATCCGCCGACCTGATCGCCTCGGTACACTTTTCGCGTATGAATTGAGGGGTGGTGCCAGCGGTGGTACCGAAAAACATAAAAAGAGTTCGTTCAGGCTGCGGATCGACAAAAAAGTCGGTGTAGGGCGACTCTTCACCGTCAACAACCGTAAGATGCTCTCTTGCTATCCCAAACCTGTCCATTTCGCTGGTGAGAAACTGGCCATACTCGTCGCTTCCTAGCCTACCAAAGATCCCACCGTTTTGACCCAACTGGCACGACCAGACGATATTATTGAGAGTGACTCCACCCGCCACAAGCTGTTTGGAT
>CAZVGZ010000061.1:0-8657 GCA_964627605.1 uncultured bacterium
TCGAACTGATTGGGTGTCCCGTAGTAGCGGAAATCTAGCTGTTTTGGCGGTATTCGACCGCCACCAAAGTTGACCTCCACCACAGGATCAGGATCGGTCCATACATCACCGTAGCGGGCGACAAAACCGCCACCCATAAAGTACATGCGCCCATTGGGCACATCTTCTACTATGCTTTTGATATGGACGTTTCTGATCTGGATATCTGGGATCATCCAGTGACCATCAGGGGTGTAGTAAGCGACACCGGTCCCAGACCCCGAAGTGCCGGCGACCCACACATTGCCTCTGGAGTCTGTAAATAGAGTGGTAATTCCGGTGGTGGGTATGGTGTCGTTCGTTGACTCCTTACTATGAAACTCCCAATACGGCTCCGCCGCTTTGCGATGGTACACCGCAACGCCGTAGCCAAATGTGGCGGTACCTACCGCGCACCAGATATTTCCCTCGCCATCCTCTGTGATAGCTTCTACAACGTCGTCCTGATTCCCAGCTTTGGCAGGATCGACCAGCTCTGCTTCGTACGTCACGATGGACTGCTCATTCGCCGAGATCATGCTGACGCCCTTGCGTTTACCGCCGACCCAGATGTTGTTGTCTGAATCGACTAACACGCGCGCAATGCTGTTGGTCGGCAGCTTGATGTCCTTGTGCGAAGGTGGGTCTGTGCGGCCCATACGGTTGAAGAACGACATCTGCCCGTTTCTGAAACGCACTACACCGTCGCCGTTGCTGGAGAAGTAGCCGGTTCCAGAGGAGTTCCAATCGAAATTGCCCAAGATTCCAACCGGATTGCCCTCATCGGCCCACGCCATCGGGGTACCAGCGGCATAGCTGGAGTAGTGGGGAAGGAAATCGGCTTCAGTTGTACCACCGGTCAGTTCTTCATTGTTAGGATGCGAAAAAGACCTGATAAAACTTGGAGACCCGTTCGAGTTCCACATCCCCGGTATGCTTGTCGTGGGGTTGTATATTATGGAAAATTTCCCCGCTTCAATAGCTGCGACGTACAAGTTACCTTCGGGCCCTAGCCCGACCGGTCCGCCCTGATGGACAAGAAACGGCAGCGCGAACCGTTGTCTGTGGTTCTGCCAGATCTCCTCGCACTCGTATCCAGATTTCAGGCCCCAGTCACCAGTTGCGGGATCGCCTTCTTCCTCCACTCCGTTGCACTGTGTCTGTTCGCCCATATAGAGGTCCTGATTACCCAATCCCCGAAACAGGTTCCAATAGCTGTCTTCAAGATACATCATACCGTTATGCGAGGTCATGTACACTCTACCATTGCCATCAATAGCCATTGAGTGGTAGGTTCCCTCGCCACCGTTGGTATTGTCGGTGAAACGGCCGCGCCAGATTTTCCAGGAACCGTCCCAGTTTTGAGCGTTAGCGCTCGAAGCCACCGCCATGAGCGCGCAGATTGCCAAGAACTGCAAAACCGGTCGCTGCTGCTTCATAGTCCCCTCCACGTTATCAGTTAACTCACGATTGCTGAGTGGTCGTTAAGATCGACGTCGGACATGTCGGAAGTCCTACATACCCTCAAAAGATATCGTTGGTTGCGTTCAAGTCAAGGCCGCATATCTACCGCAACACCGTAAGACGTCCCCATTTAGACACGCTCGCATCGCCGGTGAACGTAGCTCTAAAAAGGTATACCGCAGATGCCACTGCACGTCCCTGATTATCGTCGGTCTGCCAGACGATCTTTGTGCTCCCAGCTGCGCCGCCTCTAATATCCCACCTGCGTATCATCTGTCCTGTGGTTGAATAAAGTTCCACAGTCAAATGACCACTTTGGGGCAGCCACGCAGTAAACATCACCGATGGGTTCGACGGGTTGGGAGCAGCGGTCACTGCGAAAGGTCTGGGCAGAGCGCCTAGAGCGGCTTCTCTATCTCGCGCCACGGCCACTGGAGAACGCCCCGAAGTCATTCGCGATCCCTGCCGCGAGCTGTTGCCCCGCCACCCAGGCCACTGCGACGGAATATCAGACGCCCTATGGGGCAGGTCCCAAACAAAGATCCTCGGCTGCCGACCAGCCATCATCAGATCAATGTCACCATCACCATCTATATCCCCGGCCCACGGCCCAAGCGTCCCGTCCATGTCGTCCCATGTAGCCAAAGTCTGAAGCGGCCATCCGTCCAGCGCCTTACCGTCACTCCCCCACCCATGAACCCGCCCCCCAACCGTCGAAACCGCCACATCCAGCAACCCATCACCATTCAGATCTACAGCTATAGCCTCGCCACGAACCGCATCGCCCGTGGGCAGACCCCTCTCCCATCCAGCAAACGAATCACCGTCGTGATGCCAAACATAGACATTGCCATCGGTGCAACCGATCACTATCTCCATGTCGCCATCACTGTCTAGATCGGCAACGATCGGCGAGCCGTAGACCGGGCCAGGCAACCGCATCGGCCACCCAGGACGGTGCAAACCGTCAGGGCCATAAACGTGCACATTGCCTGACAGGTCTCCCACCAAGACCGACCTCATATCCCCATCCACAAGCGCTGCCAGAGTCGGCGAACTGAAAATCTGAGAATCGGCCAGCACCGGCCATCCCTCGCACATGGTACCTTCCATCTCAAGGCAACCAACCTCGCCAGACCAGGAAGCGTAGACGATCTCAGTGTAGCCATCGCCATCCAGATCGCCTGTCGAAGGGGTCGCAAAAACACCTCCCCTGGTCTCTACCGGCCAACCAGCAAGTTGCTTTCCGTCGCCTCGCCACGCGAAAAGCCCACCCTCAGTCGAACCCATCAGAACATCCAGAATCGAATCACCGTTCATCTCCACTAACACCGGTGTGCCAAATGCAGAGCGACCGATCGATTTCGGCCATCCCGATTTGAACGATCCATCGGCAGAGAGCGCATAGACGGTGTTGGCACCGTTAACCACAGCAACAACATCAGCTTCCTTGTCGCCGTCAATGTCCCCTACCGCCGTCCCGTGTACGGTCCCCAATACAAAAACCGGCCACCCCGTGTCGGTCTGACCGTCTGGGTTGATCCTTTGAAGATCGCCAGCCGCACCACCAACCACCACAGCGTAGCCATCCCCGGTAGACGTCGGCGCAAGCGACGGGGCCACGGTGATGACACTGCTTACGTCGGCTGGCCAACCGGCGGCAAATGGTGGATTAGCTCGAACGTAGATCGGGGTAGATGGACGACCGATGTTCCCAAACTGGTCGACGGCAGATATTCTCACCCACACCCCACCTGGATCGGTACTTAGTTCATAGCTAGTTGCCGGTGTCGGCCCTGCAACAGTTTCGCGACGCCACACCCCTTGGAAGTCTGTCGCAGTCTCGACATGGTAGGCCTTGACATCCTCGGCAGTCACTGACGACCACGCCAACTGAGCACTCCGTTGGCCCGGGGTAAATGTAGGCGGCGATGGTACGGGCGGCGGTACGATGTCAGCGGCGATCGGATCGTGACTCCTCCTGGCCTCTTCTACTATGACGTTTAGCGGTAGAACATCGGTTCCTATTCCAGACTGCGTCACAGTGGCGGTCAGATCATCCACCACTAGCGAATCACCCGCCTCCAACACCGCCATCGATCTCACTATCTCGCCGAACGTCAAACCCGCGACCACCGGCACGAGCCTTACACGCAGATCCCTCGCAGGACCGTTGCCCAGATTCTTGACGACAATAGTAGGTACCACCTCGGTGGGCTGCACCAACGGCCAAGGCAAAAGCCCACCTGTGGTACTTCGTACGTTGCGCACCGAAATCCGCAAATCCGATGACACCACCGGCAGACTCAGCGTCCCTCGAAACACCCTCTGACCAGAAAGAACGTGGGTAAGCTCCAACTCGAACGCCATCCTCTGCCCGGCGGTCAAAGACGAATCCAGGAATATCGTCAGCGGATTTTCAGCGTGAGCCCATTGGGTGGCCCCGACTGCCAGAAATTCCAGTCGATCGTCTTTGGTGAGCGACGCCTTAAGTGGATCTAGCGGCCACAATCGACCTGTCAGATCACCCAACATGTCCGGCGCGACATTCTTGGCGACTAGATCAACAAGAGTTTCCAGTCCACTTTCGAGACGTGCGCCTGGCGCGAAATCGGCGGTAACGCGCAACCCGGTCCACGTACTGTCATAATAGGTCACAGGCAGAAACGACGGGTGGTGTGCAGTGATGGAAAGCCGATCTTCAATGGTCGGGAGTGCTGGGATCACCACGTCTCCGGTAGGGCTGGTGAACCCACGTTCATAGAACTGGCCCTCAATCCACGCCGTTACCAGAGCTCCTTCCACCGGGTCGCCAAAGGGGTTCATCACATGGACAGGCACGGTGTATCCCCCTGGAAACGTGCCGGAATGCTCCAACGCCATCGGCCCCTGTGGGACCCCGTGCCACACCCGCATCTCCGGGTCACCCATCAGATTGAGATTGTAGGCCGCCCATCGGTCATTTAGACCGTACCACGTCTCAGCAATCGCCTGCCCCAAATGCCCATCGGCCGACCCGTGACGCTCCCGGAATCTGGTCGATGCCCCCGGAAGTGGAAACGTCGGGTTCTCGTACCCCCACATGGCCTGGAACAGGTCATAAATCTGATGTAAAATCTCCCAGGTAACCACCGAACGGCTATTTCCTACAAACGCCACCGCCCCGCCTAGTCTGGTGAAAAGAAACCGTTCTCCGATACTGTTTCTGTCGAAAGCACCTGGTAGACAGGAGCCGGAAACAACCACGCTGTAGGCAGGTTCGTTTCTCAAACCATTTATGTCGGACAGTTTGAGACTGCCGCCAGATCTCCCGTCGATATATATCCAGAACCCGGTACCCAACCGGTCAGCTGCCGCATGCCCCCCGTGAATGACTATATGTGGCCCTTCCTTTAGCCCAGATAGAGCCGAGGTTTGCCTTAGCTCCTGGCACGGAATCCAATCATAAAATTTCAGGCTACTCGCTTCTGAACAAAAGGAGTAGTGGCGCGCGATATCCCATCCATCCAGGAAATCCCTATGAACATCCTGGCCCAACCTTTGGATTGTGGTCATAGGTGGTGCGCTCTCGCCGGACTTAAAAGGCGCGGCGGCCATAATCATCACGTCGTTGAGATATGATAGAGGCGGATTCTGTTCGTACCTTAGCAACTTCGCGACAAAGTAATCCACCTCCTTAGTGAATGTCGCAGGCACTCTCCCAACGAAAATATCGGCGTAGATATCGTCGGTTAGTGCTCCTTCAGATAGGAGGTTATTGCGGTCGTTGTCGGGAGGGGTGTCGCCAAACTGGTCGTTCCCGTCAGTGTCCCAGGTGCCATCAAGAGCCGCGAAATACATGTCGGTGGGCACCGGAGCCACGGAGGGGTTCTCCTCATACTTCATCTGGTGGGCGATTCGAATCGGCACATGATCGCCATCGCCTCCGAGTAGCACCCACTTGAGCGCACCGGTGGAATAGCGCCGCTTCAGATATACCCGCAGCCGCTCGGCGCGGTCGCGTCCCGGATTAGTGGAATCGATGTGGGCCATCGTCACGATCTCAGCGGGCACTCCGCGCAACGTCTTCCACTCCGCGAGAACCACCCAACTCGGTGCCAAAATCTCGCTCGTGACGATCAGATATTCGATTGAGCTGGGATCCATGTACCCGGGGTTAAACGCAGCAACACGACTGATTGTCAGCACGATTGCCAGCGCCGCCACGTGGCTTGTTTTCGTCGTCATCCCCCGCCTCCCGGCAACCTAACTCTCCCCGTAAAAAAAGAGGGGGCGACGCAAACGTCACCCCCCTTTTTTAACACTGTATACATACCGGAACACTCTCCCGGCAAAAACAGGCTTACTCGCTAAACAAGCTCTTCACTGATCCCCAAGTCGACGGAGCAACTGGCAGTGGCCCAGAAATGTGCAGAGTCACATAAACCGGAGCTGCGGCTTCCATGCCACGATCCCACGGTGTGCCATCACTACCCATCTGAATGCCAATAACCTGGCCGTCGGACGGCGCGTCAAAGCCGTTGAGTTTCGCCCAGCTAGCCAAGTTGACCAACGGGATACCGATCTCGCGGTTGTGGCCTTTCCAGGCTTCCAGAGCAACACGGCGATCAATGATAACGCCTGTGCGGCCAGCTGGGTCGTCGTTGTCTTCAAACCTGATAACCGGAACATCGACGCCCAGGCCATCAATATAGCTGGATTTGACTCTGAACGCGCCGTCGGACTCGCTTCTGAACTGTCCAGCAAAAAAGGTGTCAGCACCGATAGCAACGCCACCAATATTGGCGGTCATTGGGGTCTCTTCGAGGATAGTTGGGTCGTCGCCAGTCTCCACGTCGTTGTCCCAATCGATGCCAAGATCGTCATACCGACGCCAGTAGCGGTCAGTCTTCTTTAACGAGGTACCGTTGCTTGTCAAATAAGTAACGAAACCAGAGTCAGCACCAGGAACTACGTTACGTGCATGGGCCGTGACGCCGCCCACTCCATTCG
The DNA here is from genome assembly GCA_964627605.1 of uncultured bacterium. Classification (GTDB taxonomy): domain Bacteria; phylum Latescibacterota; class MWCZ01; order MWCZ01; family CAZVGZ01; genus CAZVGZ01. The sequence continues at coordinate 6,475 of CAZVGZ010000061.1, forward strand.
GAACGGTATAGTACTCAATGAGCAGATCAGCTGCGGCTTGCACTTTTGCATCGACGAGAACCCTGGTGGACACGGTTGTGTCCGGATCCACACCTGTGGTGTCGATGATATTGTAGGGCGCTGAATCCACGGAGTCCACATTACCTGTCGACAGATCTGAGAGCTCCGCATCGTCCATGGCGCGGAAAGCTGCCCATAGAGTCGTGGCACCAGTGGCCAATTCCTGGCCAGGTTCATCCCACTTCGTGTATTCCGCTTTGTCTTCACCAATGTCCTCACCGGACATTCCGAAAAGACCATCTTCGGCTGAGGAGATAAACACCTCGGTGCCACAGCAGGCGGCTTCGTCGCCAGCAATTGTGAACACAACGTCAGCATACTCCAACAGGACATACAGCCACCCGTCCTGGGTCACCGCACGAGTTCTCACGATATCCATATGCGAACGGAACGTCACACTAGACACAGCCTCTTCTCTGGCCTGTCCAAAAACGTCGCCTGGTGGATCTTCCGCTACTGCGAACGGACCACCCATTCCCCAATCATCAATATCGCCATCCAGTGTAATAATACCAGCTGAGGCAACCCCAGCGACCGACAGCATGGCGAGCAAGGTTAATGCTATTGCTTTACGCATTTCGTGTTACCCTCCAAAAAATAGCGTTCAAGAAAGACCACATATGTGACTTCCCAGCGCTTTTCATTTCGTAGTTCGCATTCGTGAACCACCCCAGGGTTCACAAAAGCGCTAACTTCTTTTGGACTCCCCACCATGGGGGGGGTCGATCTGTTACTCCGGGTCTACCTCCTCTCAAAGCTACCCGCGTTCTGGTCCGCACCCCTCAACGCCGACGAGTCATGGAGTGCTTTTCCTAACCAAAATTCGACTACCGCAGATGCGGTTGGGCGTGAGATAATGAAAACATACGACAAAGCCTATAGAATGTCAAGCGCGTTTTTTTTTTAGACGTTACCCCTGTAATTACAACCATTTACCACCATTTCGCGCTCCGCCTTGCCTAATTTTTTTCTTATAGGATGCGGTAAATGACCACCGATCAGACCTCTCAATAAGATTTTCCGGGACATCGTGTTACCCATACACTATCGATCTTCGGTTGCCTGACAGATGATTCTGCGACATTCCTGAACACGCTCATCTACCTCCCGATGTCCACCAGCTTCAACGCGCTGTCGAACACGATCAGATCGGCCTCACTTCGAAGCGAATCGGTGAACTCAGTATATCTCTGGTTAACCAAGTTCCTTACAAGGCTCTCAACGATGGTAGCGCGCCCGCTCTTGGCATCCATCCTAGTGGGCGCTTCACGCCGCTCGACGTACAGGAGCGACACACCATCATCTGTGGTAATCGGGCCGGTGACTCTCCTTAGCTTGGCATCAAACGCCGCCTGAACGATCGCGACCGAAGGCTTCTGATCGGCAGATGTCAGCATTACCATCCCACCCTTAGGGCGTTCGCCATAGCGCAGGCGAAGTGAGTATATGTCCGCCAACGCTCCGAACGACTCACCTCGTGCTATCCGTCGTTTGATATCCACCGCAGCTTTCTGTGTGGGAAGTAGTATCTCTCGGACAGTGACTTTGCCAAGCGTCAACAACCTGTCGCCATGCTCCTCAACCGCTTGGGCAATCTCCTCGTCTGTCGGTTTCTGTGCCACCCCATCCACAGCCTCGCTAACCAATCGCTCCACCATAAATCGGTGCTGTCTGCTCGTGAAAGCCTCGACCTCCAATGGGCGACGATGGATGCCCAAACGACGAGCCTCTGCAATGGAACATAAAAACTCCACCGCAAGATATCTTGCGGCCTGGGCGACCGCGTCTTTGTCGTCCAACGTCGATCTCAGACGCCGAGGCAAGGTCAGTGCTAACTGCCCCATTTTCTTGGCGGTAAGTGGCCCCGCAGCGGTTAGCGCCAGATGCAGATCACCTGCACCACCCGGCGCGCGACGCAACCAGCGCATCGTCCTCTTGGGGTAGTCTCTAGCCAATCGGGATATCGCTTGAGAGTTGATACTCACACCGTAGCTGTCAAACAGCTCCCGCCGCGCCCGCCTCATCACCTGTGTCTGGTGGCGGCGTTTGAGCCACCGACTAAGTTTGACAAAGTGCCGTTCTACCGCTTCAGGCCCTCTGTACAGTGTGTCCAGCTGTACTAG
>CAZVGZ010000061.1:8667-11529 GCA_964627605.1 uncultured bacterium
CCGCGCCCAACATGCAACGGGCCGACAATGTCACCAGCAGAGTGCCGAAATATCACGTTCTGCATCGCGTGAACACCAACATCACTCCACGCGAACAACCTGGACTCCCCTTGGGCGTACTTGGCACCTGGCTCAACTGGTGCCCGACGCGCCACATCGGCAAAAGATTCTCCAACACCGAGTCGCCGCCTAAGCCTCGATCCGATCTTGTAGTCCCGCACCATGATCGTCGGACCTCTTACAGCAACCACAGTGTCGGCGAAATACTCGCGAATATCCCCGGCGCTAAGGGCGTTGTCGGCTTTGACGCCCTTCCAATAAGCCTTGTGGAGTCGGTTGCGGGCCACATCCTCCAACTTCTCCAAAACTAATGAGTCCCGACTAAAGCCGCGTAACTCAGCCTCGGCAACCAGCAGTCGCTGCTCGACCAAAAGATCAAGCGCTTGACTGCGCAGGGCATCGGCGCTGAGTGTGTCAACACCATGAGCCAACCGAACGACGGCCGAATTTAGATCAACCGCGCTTATTGGCTCTGTGTCGATGGCAGCCACAACCCATCGGCTAGGATCGCCCTCAGCACCGCCAGGTGACCCTCCGCCACAACCAGCAACCCATACAACGAATGTCAACAGTATTATCGGTCTCACAAGACAAGCCCCTCCAACCGTCATGTAATTTTTGGGCGTCCGGTTCTAGACGTCGCCAAGCAAATAGTCAATCGCCAATGAAGTGTGATGGAGCATGGCGTCGTTGTGATGCTCATAGCCACCCATTTCAGCTGTCAAAGGCCCATCGTAACCAATATCCGAAAGGGCACCCATCACAGCTGGCCAGTTTACATCGCCCTCAAGCAGCCCCACGAAGCCGGTGATGTTGCCAATCGACCGCTTCCAGTCTTTTAGGTGGATTCTTTTGACACGTTTACCCAATATGTTTATCCACTGCTCCGGGTATCCGCTCACCAGCACATTGCCTACATCAAAATAGGCCGCGACGAAATCGCTATTGAAGTGGTCGATGGTGGACGCCATCTCAAGCGGGCTCAGATACAGCTTGTTCCAGACGTTCTCCAGACAGATCGCCACGCCGCGCTTCTCCGCTTCCGGCACCAGTTCGTCGACGCCTTCGAGCACCCGCTGGTGAGCCACATCGTAAGCCACATCGTCGTTGACAACGCCAGGGACCACCAAGATCGCGTCGGTTCCCATAATCTGCGCAATCTCCAACGCTTTGATGACGCCCTGCTTGCCCTTCTGTCGAACGGCCGGATCGTTGTCAGTAAGCGGGTATTGCCAGTTGAGACCCGTCAACAGACTTGCCACCGACAACCCCTGATTCTGTACCCTCTCCCTGACCTTGCCTACCTGCTCCTCAGTGGCATCCAGCCCCAATTCGCCATCTTCACTCGTAACAAACTCTACCGCCGCGAAACCAGTAGCCTTGATTTTGGCGAGGTTAGCTTCGTCTGGCGAGGTGACAATGGATTTCAACATCCGGGTCGTTCCTTTAGGTTGGTGGGTTTTTTTGACAGAAATACAAAATCAGTCGCTGACCAACATAGCCTGCGCCATCGCAGTGTCCTCGGTGTGGGAGATCGACAGCAGCCAGTGACACCCGCCTGCCGGAAGAAGACTCTCCATCCGTTCGCCAAGTTGGACGCCAGGCGGGCCGCCGTCGGCAGGGATGATCTCCACCTCCAAAAAATGTGTCTGGTGGTTCCATCCGGTTCCCAACGCTTTTAGAACCGCCTCTTTAGCCGCAAAACGCCCGGCATAGTGTTCAAATCTTCGAGCGCGCGCATCGCAGTACGTACGCTCTGATTCGGTAAACACTCTGTGGAGAAACCGCTCGCCAAACTCCTCAATACTCTGGCGAATCCGGCCCACATCCACCAGATCAACTCCGATGCCGTGTACAGAAGACACGTCCTGTGATCATCCCTTCTGTGCGGCGTACTGATTGGGTAGATGCTGCTTGACCTGCTCCTCGAGCTCCTGATCGCTGATGGAGGTAAGCCGCCCATCTACTTCGTACTGGTCCAGCACCCACCGAGCGATTTTGGACATTTTGATTTTGCTCAACCTATCATCGCCAGTAAGCCCCAAGAACTCATTGACCCACAGAGCGACGCCCTCAACTCCTGTTTTGTCGGTGATCGCCACTCTCGGGGGACGTCCCAAAAGCTCAGTGGTGTCGAAAATATTGTAGATCCGTTCGTCCTGCCTCAATCCACCAGCGTGAATCCCTGCACGTGTGGTATTGAAATCTTTGCCGACGAAAGGATAATTGGGCGTTATCTCGACGCCAATGGACTGGATGTACTCCGCTATCTCGGTGATGGCACCAGGATTGATCCCGTTCAGTTCGCCTTTAAGCCCGATGTACTCGATAATCGCACCCTCGACAGGCGGGTTCCCTGTCCGTTCACCAAACCCGAAGAGCGTGCCGTTCAAAGCGTTGCAGCCATACAGCCAGGCGGTGGAACCGTTGATGAGTACTTTATGGAAATCGTTGTGACCGTGCCATTCCAACCGATCAGGAGGCAGCCCTGCGTCGTTTACCATACGAAGCACAAGTTTGGGGATCGACCTTGGTAGCGTTGCGCCAGGATATGGCAGTCCAAACCCCATGGTGTCACAGAGCCTGACTTTGGCTGTCAGATGCTCAGGAACCTGCTCAGAGCGTTTCATCAGCTCGACGACAAACGGCATCACAAAACCGTCAATGTCCGCGCGGGTCACGTCTTCTAAATGGCATCTGGGACGCACTCCAGCTTCCCATGCCGCCTCCACCACCTCAAGATAGTCGTCAAACGCCTGCTGCCGGGTCTTCTTGAGCTTGTTGAATATGTGATAGTCGGAG
>CAZVGZ010000062.1:0-8014 GCA_964627605.1 uncultured bacterium
ACCAACCTCGACGAGTTGGCCATGTTGGAAGCGCCGGAGATGATCGCGCCGGAGATTGAGGAAGCGTTGAGTACTGGGCGGTGGAGGAGCCTCCTCAAATTCTCTCGGAAGTTGCGCCCGCCTACCCTGAAATCGCCCGTCAGGCTAACATGGTAGGGGACGTTTTCGTAAAAATACTCGTGGATACGGACGGGACAGTTCAAGAGGTTGAAATACTGAGAGGGCCGGGGATTTTCTGCCAGCGGCGATTTATGCCGCCTTGCAGATGCGTTTCTCGCCAGCAAGCCAAAGCGGGCGACCTGTAAGAGTTTGGATCTCTCGCAAGTTCTCGTTCCGACTAAAATAGCGCGGGATCGAGAATCTCGGACCAGTCGATGCATACGTCTGGCAGGCGTTGAAATATAACATCACGCTAGACGCCATATAGTGACAACGGCGCGTGTGGAGGAGAGGTTTTATACACTCCACCGCGTATGGGAGTGACAATGGCGAAAATCGATTACAGACGGTGGCAGAACGTAATTCTATTGGCCTGCATCGGGCTTTCGTTAGCTCTTCATTTGGGGCTGTACTACGCCAATCCGAGGCCTGCCAAAGAGAAAGAGTATGTTCGAGACAAGGTCGTCAACATTGAGATTGTGGAGGTTCCGCCCACTCAGCAGGAGCAGGAACCACCGCCGCCGATGCGGCCTCAGGTGCCCATTGAGGCTGATGACGATATGGATATCGAGGATGTGACCATTATGGATACAGACCTTGATGATTTGGCGATGCTTGAAGCTCCTGACATGATCGCCCCTGAGATTGAGGATGACGACCCGATTGTCGAGTTCTGGGCGGTTGAGGAGTTCCCCGCGATCACCCACCAGGTGGTCCCGGTCTATCCTGAAATTGCGCGGCAAGCTGGGATGGAAGGCCGTGTGACTGTTCGGATTCTTGTCAATAAAGAGGGCGAGGTTGAGAGGGTCGAGGTGCTCGCTGGACCCCAGATATTCTATCAGGCCACAGTCGACGCAGCCAAACAGATGAGATTTACGCCAGCCAAACAGAATGGACGGCCGGTACGGGTCTGGGTTTCGAAGCCCTTTCGGTTCCAGCTCAATTAGATTAGGATGGTGGCGCAGCGGTTATGAGGTGATGGTAGACCGCTGTCCGCATTCGCAGATTATCGACCGCAAATAGGTTGCTGAACCTCGTGTGGTGTTTTGTTTGGGCACCACAATTGAGGGAGAGGAGCAGCGATGACCTATTCCCGCCTATTGTCTACCGTTGGGTGCGCTCTTTTTTTGTCGATGACAAGGTGTGGGGCGACGAGGCTCGCCGCTCAGAAGTCACCTGCTGCACCGATTGAATGTATTTTGTGTGACCCTGACACAGGGGTCAAAGCGGTCATCGAGCCTCCGACTGTCACGCACAATGTGGTTCCGGTCTATCCTAAAAATGCGCGGCAGGCTGGGATGGAAGGGCGGGTGATAGTTCGGATTCTTGTAAACTAAGAAGGCCTTCCTGAAAAGGTGGAAGTGGTCTCAGGGCCGACGATATTCCATCAGCCCTCCATTGACGCTGCTATGCAGATGAGGTTTGCGCCAGCCCTTCTGAACGGACAACCTTTGAGGATCTGGTATACCAAGACTTTTAGCTTCCAACCCGATTGAGCTTGTGCGGTGGTATGGGTTGGTCGGGTGAGGTGTTGAAGCTGCCATGTTCTCAGAGTGTGAGAATATGCGCACCTCGTCGATTGTTTTGGCGGGGTGCTGTGTTTGCGTCGGAAAGTCAGTCTGTAGGACGAGGGGAGCAAGCGGGATGAATATGGCGTGCGAAGTCGGTTGGTAGGACCGGCCCGGCAAGATAATACTGCGGCGCGCGGTGCCACATTGAACAGTTTTCATGCGGATGTGCCTGTGTGTGTCGTTGTTGATCATCCCCAGATGACCTTGACATCCGAGCGCTGACCGATATTTTCCTTCCGGTTGTTTTACAACGCGAAATGGTGTATTCAAGACCGTACAAGGAGGAACGTGTGGCCAACGACATGGTGTGTTTGTCAATAGTGCGAATAAGATTGCAGATGATCTGGCTAGTTCCAGTCACACTGATTTTGGTGTTTGGCGCTGCTGTCGTTCCTGTGGGGGCACAAGCTGCGGGTGCAGAGTGTACTGAGCTGACCGACCCAGAAGTGATAGAACAGGTCAACGCCGCCCGGCAGGAAGGCAAGCGGCTTTTCGGCGCACGCAGGTACAGCGATGCGGTCACAAGTTACGAGGTCGCCATCACCGCCTATCCGTGCGATGCTGCGACGTTCTACAACGCTGGATTGGCGTACAGCAGGCTCAGCAGAACCGAAGAGGCGATAGACGCCCTCGGCAAGGCGGTCGAGCTTGACCCGTCCCACATGAACGCCCGTCTTAATATCGCTAACGCGTTGCTACGCTCAGGCGCGCTCGATCTGGCCGGAGCTAAGTATCAGGAGACCAAAACATTAGCCACCGAGGACGACAAGATAGTCAGCCAGTGCGAACATGGGTTGCTGAGTGTTGCGACCAAGCATCTGAAAGCGGCGAACAACGCACTCAGGCGAAAGCGGTATGGCGAGACGATCACCCGCACAGAGCAGGCGATCGTCCTTAACCCCAATCTATCGAAAGCTTACATCCTGGCGGGCAAGGCGCATCTAGCTCAGCGAACCTCCCAGCATCTGACACAGGCCGCGCAGATGTTTGAGCAGGCCGGGAGCGTCGCCCACACAGCCAGAGACAGTGCTGCCAGCCTGCAAGGTTTGGGCGATGTCGCAAGAAAGCAGGGCTACGCCGCCGCCAAGGCAAAGCGGCAGGAGAGAGCACGACGCAAATGGCGTACGGCTCTTGGCTACTACACTCGCTCCTTGGCTTTGGAGAGCAAATCGAAAGCCGCTCTGATTAATGCGGGCGATTTGTACGTCAAACTGCGCCGATATCAGGAAGCGACTGAGGTTCTCCAGCGCGCGGTGGCGATGGATAGCAACAGTCGGGCTGCGGCTGGTGCCTACCGCAAACTTGCTGAGAGTTACAACGCATTGGGTCGCTGCCCGCAAGCAGAAAGCGCGGCGCGGAGCTCACTTGGGATAGTAAGGACCGACGCGTCTTCGCGTGTTGCGTTGGGTGAGGCGCTGCGATGCCAGGGTAAGAGTCGCCAGGCTATCTCAGAGTTTCAGATGGCCGCAAGGAATCGTCGTTGGAAAGCGTATGCCGACCATCAGGTCAAAGAGATGACCGAAGAGCTTAACGACGTTGACTGATTCGACCGGCCTGTCGCCATCCCATCGCCTGTGGTGAAAATTGTGGTGAGAAGAGTCCGTTTGCGCGCGCTGGTCAAATTCGCCTTGACGCCGCCCGGGAGTGGTGTCAACACTTGATGGTGGCCAATGACCCCGATTGACAGAACACGATTCTGGTCACTCATGTTTGCTCAGTGGCTACCCGTCAGATATGGACTCCCAGTTGTCTAAACTTTCCGATCCTTCAGCAGAAAGCCACGCCCCTGACGCCGACTATCTGTTTGTCGGCGACGAGGAGGAAGTGTCTGACTGGCCGTCGTGGCTTGGTTCGAGCGTTTGGGGCGCTGTTTGGGCCGGGATAGGGATTGCTGGAGTGTTGACCCTAATTATCGTGATGGTGGGTCTGAGGACCGGGGTGTCCGACGCGGTGAGCTTGAACCTGTCCAGGCTGGCGTGCGTGGCGTTGGCGCTCGGACAGTCAGGGGCGCTCGGTTGGTGGATAGCGGTGCTGCCGGTAGAGTCCAAAAGACGCACGAATCCGCTTGAGGCTGACCCCGTGGGGCCGTTGGTGGCTGGCATCGTTGGTGTGATGATAGGCGGGGCGTGGCGTTCGATGGACTGGCCGCTTGATGTGGGTATGGGTGTCATAGTGGCCGCTGGGATGTTTGCCGCAGGAACTCGCGTTCCGCTTCAGTACGCGGCGACCGCCGCGATTGCTGCTGCTGCTGCGGTGCTGTTCGACACTCTGCCGCCAGCGTTGAGGGCGCAGATGTTGGCTCAAGAGCCATGGCTTATCCTGGGGCTGATCGGTGTCGCAGCGGGTGTGGTCGGGGGGCCAATGGCAGTTGTCCGCTCCATAAGGCAGGGCTTCGAGGCTGATTTTCCGTGGTTGGATATGATCGGCCCGGCTGCCACTCTCGTTGTAGGTTTCGCTGTTGCTTTCTGGCTGCTGTATCCCATGCTATCGTTCGCTAACCTGGCATTCTAAAGAGAAAAACCCTCCTGAGTCTTCCCAATAACGCCGGAGCACCTAATGACCCCCATTACGATCGACCTCTTGCCTTTTGTCGCTTCTGGAAACGAGTGGATGGCCAGAGAATCGTGGCTCGCAACGCACGACGAGGTCGTGGTGACCAGTCCTGGTTCGCAGATAGATCTGAAGCTCTCAGAAGGCGATGTGGTTATAGGTCCGCCGGTGGTGTTGGCCCCTAATCAGTCGAGCGTAACAGTGGGGGCTCACGGGACGATCAGAGGCGCTCGCGTGGGTATTGAATGGTGCCACGCAAAACGCGGCAAATATCATGCGATAGTTTGGGCGACAATGGATGGCGATTCGTTTGAGATTGCCTCGGGCCCGTCTCCCCAATCCATCGCGTCGTTTCATTTTGTCGTGGAAATCACATCCCAGGATGGAGTTGCAGAGGGCGAGCTGAACGAGCTTCAGGGCGACGTTACTAGGGAGATCAGTGTATTGGTCAATCAGGTTGGCTATGACCCCAGCCATCCAAAAACCGTGACCGTTCAGGGCAATGCGGATTTTGGGGATGGCGAATTTCGCGTAGTCGCCCCGATCGCCGGACCTGGGCGAGAGTTTGAGACGGTATTTGAAGGGCGGTTGAGTTCAGCCGGACAGATTGATCCGTGGGGTCGTCACTACTGGCGCGGCGATTTTTCGAAGCTACAGGAGGTTGGCAACTACTACGTCGAAGTGACTTTGGGTGGGCTTATTGCAGAATCTGCGATGTTTACTCTGGCGCCCAACTGGGTTGCGCGGGAGACCCTTGATGCGTCTCAACGGTTCTACTGGTATCAGCGGTGTGGGCAGGCGGTCCCAGGTTGGCACGAGGCGTGCCACATGGACGACTGCGTAGTTGCATCGGACGGAAGGCTTATCGGGGCGGCTGGTGCGTGGCATGACGCTGGAGATTACAACAAGTACAACGGATGGACACCCCATTCTGTCTGGGCTCTGGCGTATGCCAGCGGGATGAACTCCGATCTGTTTATGGATCAAAGGCGATGTGAGCACTCAGACGTGTTGGATGAAGCGATATGGGGTGCGGAGTGGCTTATCAAGATGTTTGACGGAAACACCGGGCTTCTTAGGGACAGGATATCCACCGGCTACGGACACTGGGGGCTGCCGGAGGATGAGACCGACAATGTCATAGGCAGCGACGGGAAACGGACTGCCAGCGAAGAGACCTCTGCTAGCCTCTGGATGGTAGGGGCGATGGCGCGGTTGAGTGTGTTGGCCAGGCGACCGGATTTTCTGGGTTGTGCCAAAACTCATCTGGTGGCGATTGATCAGCCCGAAAGTCTCAGCAGCTCATATCAGGCGCAGCGACTGTGTGCGCTCATTGATATTCACAGAGCGACCGGTGATGAGGTATGGATGGATCGCATCAGGTCGGCGGTGGAGCGGATATTGGCGTGCCAGTCGAAGAACGACGACTACAGCGGCTTTTTCGCTGCAAGCCCAGACGGTGACTTGTCGGTCAGTATCACATCATCAGGCGACACTGCGGCGTCGTTGGCACTGTTTGCGTTGACATACCCTAGCGAAGCCACACCTGTCAAAGAGGCGCTCTGTGGCTACATGGAGTTTGTAAAAGCGCTATCGAACAACCCATTTGGGATTATGAAATCGTATCAGAGAGTCGGTCAGGAGAGCTGGTTCTTCGCATACAAACAGCGCGGCGACTGGCATGTTGGACAGAATAGCCAGTACTTAAGCGAAGCGTGGGCAGCCTTCCTTACCTATCAGATAACCGGCGAGCGCAATCACCTGGAGTCGGGTCTCAACCATCTTAACTGGGTGTTGGGGGTCAACCCTTACGGGATCAGCATGATGGAAGGGCAGGGCACGCACAATCTGCCGACTCAGCACCACCGCTATAACATGATCCCTGGCAGGCACCGTGGAGCGGTCCCCGGCTCTGTTGTGAACGGGATCGTAAGGTTCGATCAGTCGCACGACATCCCGCTGTTGGACCTGATTCCCCAGGGTACGCCGCGATATGAGTGCAACGAGCCGTGGCTGCCGCACAACGATTACTACTTATTGGCGGTTAGCGAGCTTGCTAGGGTGTGTGAATAGACGACACGGTTGCGGCTGAAAGCGTCAACGCTGATCACGTTGCCAGCACAGACCGGAGCGCTGGACCAGGTGGCCTGTCATATTCACGCTGCATGAGCCGAAGGGCTACGTGAGCGCTGAATCAGGCCGAGTTGGTGTCATCAGAGCGGCTGATGGTCTGCTGTTTGGCCAGAAACTCGTGGAGAATCGTGGCGAAGCCGGCGGGGTCTTCTTCATGGGGGAGTGCGCCGCAGTCGTGCATAATCGCCACTTCGACTGACGGGTGATCTGAAAGCCACGCCGCCTCAGGCGGGTTGTTTGAAGGGGTCCGCGGTCCCCAGATTACAAGTGTTGGCTGATTGATGCGGCTGAAATCGCTCAAACCTCCTGGAAGAGCCAGGCGACCAGTGGCGAGATGAGCTGGCGCGTGTGAGGCACCGGTCTGGTGGCTGGTGGCATAGGCGGCTTTGAGAAACTCGTCAACCATCGCTTCAGATTTGGAGAAAAGGTTTCGGCCCAGATGTTTCTTGATCCTTGGGAGCGACACCGACCACTCGAAATAGGCTTTTCCCAATACCGGTAGGCGGGTAAGTGGTGCCAATATTCTGTCAATAACGTTTGTTGGTGTGTAGACACCATCCACCTGCGCTGGGTTTATCAGTACCAACGTATGGACAAGGTCTGGACGTCTGATGGCAACACTGGCACCGTAGACCGCACTGAGAGATCGGCCGATCAAGATAACCGGGCGAGCGATCACCTCTTCAATGAACGACCTGATAAGATCAACATAGAGACCTCCTGAGTATTGCAGGTCGGGTCTGTCTGAGCGGCCAAATCCAAGCAGATCGACCGAATAGACTGTGTGGGTCTCTTTGAGCGTTTCGACCACTCTGCGCATCTCAAAAGATGAAGCGCCGGCGTGAAGGCCGTGGAGCACCAAGACTGGGGGGCCTTCCTTGCCGATGACCTGATAGGTCACATGGCCGTATTTTGATGTCTGGACTCTGGATGGCGCGTCGAACGGCGGCGGTAGTGGCATGCTCCTGGGGACGTTCAGCTTGCGCCACAACTGTACGAGCGCCAAGATAGAGGCTACTATGCTTACGCCGATCCCTACGAACCAGGGAAGCCAGGTGGGAATCAGCTTATTGCGACGGCTGCTGGAGAACCACATTTTTTTTGTTTCCAAGAGTGATTAAGTGACGACATGTCTGCTATAAATGATGGGACGGTAGGGCGTTTTTCGCAAGGTCCTCAATAGCCTCAGTTGCACATTGGTGGTGGAAATATAGAAGGGGTTGTAATGCCAAACATTTTTGGGAAAGTGGTGGATGTGGTTATGGAGGACGCCAGCGCTATAGGTGGGCTGGTGATCCAGGGGCTTTTGGTGGTGGTGTTCTGGCGATCGAGGCATCCGGGATGGAAAGCGCTGATGGCCGGATTCGTCGCTGCGCATCTCGTGACATACATAATCCGATCGGTGTTTTTTCGGAACCGTCCAAAGAAACGAGGACACACCAACACCATAGAGCGGCTGGATGCGTCGTCATTTCCAAGCCTTCACGCCGCCCGTACTGGCGCTAGTATGGGGCTGTTGATGCTCATGTTCGATCAGCTGGTGCCTGTGTTCGGAGGTCTCATTGTGCTGGTCGCAGTGTCAAGGATTTCCCTCAAACATC
>CAZVGZ010000063.1:0-7468 GCA_964627605.1 uncultured bacterium
AGGACAGCCTGCACCACTCATATCAAATCTTTCCAGCTTGAAGGGTGCACTCCACGTTGGAAATCGTGGGTGTTTCCGATATTGGAGAAAATGGGTATATTCAGTCTTATCCTATGCTTCAGGTCAGCCGATATGAGAGTGGTGGAGATCAGGTTCTCCAGGAGACGATTGCGCAGAATGTTGCAATAGTACGAGAAGCGATTGAAAAGGCGGCTTTTCGCTCTGGTCGAGACCCTGACAGCGTTAGGTTAATGGCAGTAACAAAGAACCGGAGCGCTGCGGAAGTAGATGCAGTGATTAGGGCAGGAGTGACGCTGGTTGGGGAGAACAGAGTACAAGAGGCCAATGAAAAACGGCCAAACGTGAGTCTGGACGCCGAATGGCATCTAGTGGGCCATCTTCAGCGGAACAAAGCAAAGGCGGCACTGGGGATATTTGATAGCGTTCATTCGGTGGACTCGATCCGATTGGTTCAAGAGTTGAGTCGAAGAGCCGAACAGATGGATCGGTGCGCTAGAGTGATGGTACAGGTCAACACATCAGGTGAAGAAACGAAGTTTGGTGTGGCTCCAGACCGTGCCGAGGAGCTGTTGGCTGGAGTAGTCTCTCAAAGTTCACTAGCGTTGACCGGTCTGATGACCATAGGAGCTCTAGCGGCTGATCCAGAGGATGCGAGGCCCGCGTTCGACCAGCTTAAAGAGATGAGGGATCGTCTGGCACCATTGGTCAATGAGCCGCACTCGCTTGGCGAACTGTCCATGGGTATGAGCGGCGACTTTGAGGTAGCCATTGAGGCTGGGGCCACTATCGTGCGTGTCGGGACAGCTCTTTTTGGGCCCCGTGCGGTTTAGTGATATTGATCGATAAAGGTCGGCGATGACATTCGATTGGCAGGGGTTTTTGAACGATCTGATAGGCATGTTCGACAAGTTGATTTTCCTGTATCTCATGATCATTCTGGTTAGGGTGGTTGTATCGTGGTCGGGTATCGACAGCAGTGGGCCGATAATGAGGGTCGTCTCTAGAATGACCGATCCGCTTTTCTCTGCGATCAGGCGGAGGTTGCCCCGTTCGCTGATGTCTACAGGAATGGATTTTTCAGCGCTAATAGCGGCTTTGGCCCTGTTGATCCTTACCACATTCTTAAATCGTGTTGAGTTTTGATTAGCTAAACCTGAACCGCGTCGATGAGTCAAACGAGAGGGAGACGGTCATGCCGTTGACACCGCTTGACATCCGCAAGCAGGAATTCACCAAAGCGCTCCGTGGCTACTCCACTGTGGAGGTGGACAGTTTTCTGGAGGCGGTGGCTGAAGAGGTGGAAGAGGTCACCCAACAGCTCTCGGAGCTAAAACGCCGGCAGGCGGATATGGAGCAGGAGATCGAAGAGTACAGGGGTCTAGAACGAACATTGATGCAGACCCTGGTTTCCGCGCAGAAGAACAGCGAAGAGCAGAAAGACAACTCAACGCGTCAAGCTGAGTTGACTCTTAAAGAGGCCGAACTCAGGGCTGAACAGATTCAGGAGCATGCCCGGCGAAAAGCGCAGGGCCAGCTTGATACAGCGCGAAAGCAGGCAGAAGAACAGCTTGATACGGCCCGACGTGAAGTTGCAGATATCCATGGGCAGCTAAAAAATCTGGCCGGACACCGCGAAGATTTCGTCACCCGTCTTAGGCACGCTCTGGATGAGCTTTGGGAGAGGGTGGAGGTTTTTGTCAGCACGCCCAGCCTTGATGAGTTGAACAAGGAGGTTGGCGAGGGTAAATCGTCGGCGCAAAGCAAGAAATCGTCCAAGAGATCCAAGAAAAGCGACAACGGTGAGGCGGTTGAGCCAGAACAGTCTGGTGACGACCCGCTCGAAGAGAAGGAGGCTGTCGCGATGGACGGCGAAACAGCGTGAGCTTGTGGATGCCCGCTGTCGAATTGTCGTCAGGGTTCAGCCCTGCGCAGGGCGCAATGAGGTGGTCGGCTACGATGATGCCGATCGGCTGAAAGTGCGCGTGAATGCGCCGCCGACGGAAGGTAGGGCAAATAAAGCTGTATGTGACCTCCTGGCGAGGTTTTTCGGAGTGCCAAAAGCTTCAGTGGGTGTTGTCACAGGAATGAGATCGAGGAGCAAGATCGTAGAGTTGATCGGGGTGAACGGTCAGGACGCCCGAAAACGGATTTTAGCTGGGGTTTGATTTAGCGCCAAAACCACGACGGATGGGATATGAATAATCTTAGGAGTCAGATAGACGAGACGGTCGCCGCGATCAGAGAGCACAGCGCGTTGACTCCCAAAGCCGGGATCATCCTGGGCTCTGGCTTGGGCGCGCTGGCGGACAAAATTGAGGTGGAGGCTTCGATCTCCTACGAAGACCTGCCTCACTTTCCAGTTTCCACGGTGGAGAGCCATCACGGAAAGCTGCTGTTGGGGCGTCTGAACGGAACGCTTGTGGTGGCTATGCAGGGGCGCTTTCACTACTACGAAGGCCACACTATGCAGCAGATCACCTTCCCGGTGAGGGTGATGTCCGCTTTGGGGGCTTCCATTTTGGTGATTTCCAACGCGTGTGGCGGCCTGAATCCGCAGTTCGAGTCAGGCGATGTCATGGTGATAACCGACCACATCAATCTTTTGGGCGATAACCCGTTGATTGGTCCCAATGACGACACATTGGGAGTTCGATTCCCAGATATGTCAGCCCCCTACACGCCCCGTCTGTCAGACCTGGCAGTGAGTGTGGCGCTCGAAAAAAAGGTACCGGTTCAAAAAGGCGTATACGTCGCCTTTGCTGGGCCAAACCTTGAGACCGCTGCGGAGTACCGGTTTCTTAGAGCGATCGGTGCCGATGTTGTCGGTATGTCCACTGTGCCGGAAGTGATCGTGGCGGTTCACGGCGGTATGGAGGTCTTAGGGTTGTCGGTGGTGACCGATATGGGATTGCCAGACGCACTTGAAGCGGTTGATTTCGAGCGAATTATCGCCACCGCCAATCGGGCAGAGCCGAAACTTACCACAATCATGTGCGAAGTGATTCGCCAACTGTAGACCCACCTTCAAACGCACGCGGCACCGGGGGCGGCACTGTTGCCCACGGTTGTCCGATAGTCTAGAACTGATGCCGACCTAATGGTTCCACGATACAAAGACGTTCCTGGCGACCCAGACCTACCCGCTTCCGAGCGGGAGCTGTTGGTGTGGTGGGAAGAAAATAAAATCTTCGACAAGCTTCGCCAAAAGAACACTAGCGGCCCCCAATGGTCGTTCATCGACGGCCCCATCACAGCTAACAATCCGATGGGTGTGCATCACGTCTGGGGCCGCACCTACAAGGATGTTTTCCACCGCTACCACGCTATGCTCGGTCATCAAACCCGCTATCAGAACGGGTTTGATTGTCAGGGCCTCTGGGTGGAAGTGGAGGTTGAAAAAGAGAAAAAGTTCAAGTCGAAACGCGACATTGAGGAGTTTGGGATAGCCCAATTCGTCGAGGCGTGCAAAGATCGCGTCCGGCACTTTGCCCACATTCAGACTGAGCAGTCCAAGAGATTGGGCTACTGGATGGATTGGGACGACTCGTACTTCACGATGTCTGACGAGAACAACTATACGATCTGGGGATTTCTTAAGCGTTGTCATGAGAAGGGGTGGATCTACAAGGGCAACGATGTGATGCCCTGGTGTCCCAGGTGCGGGACGGCGATAAGCCAGCACGAGATCGTCACCGAGGGTTACCAGGAAGTCACACACGACACCGTGGTCGTTCGGTTGCCTCTCAGCGACCAACCTGACCAGTCGCTCCTTGTTTGGACCACCACACCGTGGACGCTTTCGTCCAATGTCGCCGCTGCGGTCAATCTCGAGCTGACCTACGTCAAGGTCAGGCAGGAGGATCACTCATATCTCCTTGAAAAATCAGCGCTATCCAGAGTGATCAAGGGCGAATATGAGATATTGGGAGAGCTGCCAGGCGAGGCACTGGTAGGGCTGGAATATCGTGGTCCGTTTGATGAACTGCCTGCGCAGGAAGGTGTCATTCACACGGTGATCCCTTGGGGTGAGGTGAGTGAAGATGAAGGCACAGGGATTGTCCATATAGCGCCGGGGTGTGGCGCAGAAGATTTTATGCTGAGCAAAGAGCACGACCTGTCGGTGATCGCGCCGTTGGATGAGAACGGCATCTACGTTGACGGGTTTGACTGGCTGACTGGGCGCAGCGCTTCGGAGGTGTCGCCAGATGTCTTCGTTGACCTATCCAAAAAAGAACTGCTATACCGTTCGGACCCTTATGTCCACCGATACCCGGTCTGTTGGCGATGCAGCACCGGGCTGGTATACCGGCTGGTCGATGAGTGGTTCATCGCGATGGATGAGTTGAGAGAGCCGATAAAGGAGGTAACGAGGCAGATTGTCTGGATGCCTGACGACGGGTTGGCCAGAGAACTCGACTGGCTCGAGAATATGCACGACTGGTGCATCTCGAAAAAGCGATATTGGGGTCTAGCGCTGCCAATCTTTGAGTGTGGCGAGTGTGGCAGGTTCGATGTGGTGGGTTCTGAGGATGAGTTGAAAGAGAGGGCGCTTGCCGGTTGGGAGACTGTGGAGGCCAACAGCCCTCACAGGCCCTACATCGACGATGTGACCATCGCCTGTTCGTCCTGTGGTGTTTCGTCACGTAGGATACCGGATGTGGGCAACCCGTGGCTTGATGCCGGGATTGTACCCTATTCCACACTTGATTACCGCAGCAACAGGGATCACTGGAGCTCGTGGTTCCCGGCGGATTTCATCACCGAGTCGATGCCAGGTCAGTTCCGCAACTGGTTCTACAGCCTTCTGGCTATGAGCACGGTGATGGAGAATGAGCCGCCTTTCAAGAGGGTTTTGGGACACGCTCTGGTGCGCGATGATAACGGCGAGGAGATGCACAAAAGTAAAGGCAACTCCATCCCGTTTGAGGAGGCTGCTGAGAAGATGGGCGCGGACACAATGCGCTGGATGTTCGCCTGGCAGAATCCTTTTACCAACATCAATTTCGGCTATGACGCTGGCAACGAAGTCCGGCGCAGATTGATGACCCTCTGGAACACCTACAAGTTCTACGTCACATATGCATCTCTCGATGGTTTCGATCCGTCGGAGCACGATCATGGTACCGCTGCGTTGAAAGATATGGACAGGTGGATGTTCGCGCGGCTTGATGTACTGATCCGCGACTGTCGCAGGTTTTTAGACGACTACAACGTGTCCGCCGCTGTTCGCCATCTTGATCAGGGCATCGACGAGCTGTCCAACTGGTATGTCCGCCGAAGCCGCTCGCGCTTCTGGAAAAGCAGTGACGTAGACGACCAGAACGCTGCCTACTTCACGCTCTACACCGCGCTGACGACGATCTGCAAGCTCTTGGCGCCTGTTGTGCCGTTTCTGACCGAGTCCATCTGGGGCAACATTGCCGCCGGTTTGCCAGACGCTCCTGAGAGTGTTCATCTGACAGAGTTCCCGGAGCCGTCAGATGAGTGGCGCGACGACGAATTGCTCGACGACATGGGTGTGGCGATAGAGACTGTAGAGCGCGCCAGGGCAACGCGAAACAAAGCGGCCATAAAGATTCGCCAGCCGCTTGGAGCGCTTCAAATAGCAGTCTCAACAGAAGCGCAAAAGCGTGCGGTTGAGCGGTTTGATGTGCTAATATGCGATGAAATGAATGTCAAGTGTGTCGAGTTCGTGGATGATTTAGGCGAAATGGTTGAGCTGGTGGCGAAACCCAACCTGCCAGTGTTGGGGCCCAGATTTGGCAAAGAGATGAGGGCGGTTACGGAGATAGTCAAAGCGCTTGACCAAAGTGCTTTGGCGACGTTCGCTCAGGACGGGGTTTTAGCAGTCCAGATGGGCGGAGCGCCATTGACATTCTCAGGCGATGAGCTACTAGTGGAAAGGCGTGACAGAGAAGGTTTTGCGGTCAGCGGCGATGATTCGCTAATGGTGGCTTTGAGCGTGGAGCTAACGGACGATCTTAGGGATGAAGGGTTCGCACGAGAGTTGGTAAACAAGATACAGAACATGCGCAAAGACGCCGGTTTCAACGTGTCTGATCGGATTGATGTCGCGATTGAATCGTCACCAAGGTTGGAGCAGGCGATAGATGCCCATCGGGAGTACATCATCAATGAGACGCTCGCCATCGATATTACGCAGAACGATGTGGGAGCAGACTGGGAACTGAAGCGCGAGTGGTCGATAAACGACGAGCCTGCAGAAATTGGTGTAAAGCGGGTGTGACGTTGTGTCGAGAGACAACTGCGTGAGAAGGACCGAGATATGGATCAAAAACAGATGGACCATTTCCGAGAGTTGATAGGGGAAAAACGTCGCAAAGCTCTGGAGCAGATTACGGCGTTGGGAGATGGCGTGATGGGCACGACACCCAAAGAAGCCGCAGGTGACTTGAGCGCCTATGGTGTTCATATGGCAGACCATGGCAGTGACGCGATGGAGAGGGAAATGGGTTTTCTCATGGCGAGTCGTGAAGGCAAATACATAAAGCATTTAGACGAAGCGCTCGCCCGAATCGACGAAGGTACGTTCGGTACCTGTAAGACGTGTGGGAAGGATATTGCTGACAAAAGGTTGGAAGCGGTGCCCAACGCCACGGAGTGTTTCGTCTGCAAATCGGCGCGGGACTAGGGTGTCAGTCGAACTCAATCCAAAGGCCCGAATTCGGATGATGTCAGTCCCCGCGAGTGCGGCTCTAGGGGTGGTAGTCGCCGATCAGCTGACCAAATGGGTGATAAGAGACTATCTGGTTTTCCGCGCGATAGTGGAGGTGTTTGGCGAGCAATTTCGCCTGGTGTATTGGGGCAACAAAGGTGCGGCGTTTGGAATGACGCTAGGCGGCCCGGCTGTGCATATCGCTCTATCTCTGTTGGCTCTGGGGTTGCTTGGGTGGGTGGCGTGGCGAACGCCAGAAGACGAATGGATGGCGCGGTGGGGGTTTGGGTTGATTGTTGGCGGCGCGGTGGGCAATCTCATCGACCGGATCTCCTTGGGCTATGTTGTAGATTTTCTGGATGTTGGGCTGAGTGCTACTGTCAGATGGCCAGCCTTCAATGTGGCCGATGTGGCGGTCGTGGTGGGTGTGGCACTCTTGATATTCGGTCACTGGCTCACGCCGAAGGCAGAGTCCTCGACCGATAGCAAGGAGCTTGGCGCCATGAGGATTCCTCTCCAGAAACCAGCTAAGAAGAGTTCTGATCCCCCCAGTTCATTTGGCCCCGCTCGTCCTTTCTCCGCCAAAACCTCCCTACTATAAATTCGCGTATCTTTGGTCCGATACCGGCTCTGGGGTGTACTCCAATGAGTTCAATGGAAATTCGCTCGTGCGTACCTGGAATGCACCCCCTGGTCTGGACAGAAAGCGTATGTATGTTGTAGTTTGCCTGAGGGACGGAAGGAGACGCCCTTATGGCGGTCAGACGGAGA